>JAPLDI010000009.1 GCA_026391795.1 Bacteroidota bacterium | reverse complement strand
TCGTCTCCGGGTTCCTTGCAGGGGGAGGTTTCAACATTGCCGACCAGCTGGTCAATACAGGGTTTAACATTGAATCCGTTGACTATGCCGTTACACCCAGCCTGAACGGCTGCGACGGACCCGTGGCACATTATCTTGTCATGGTTTACCCCGTGGCCGATGTTTACTTTAACCCCAACGGACAATCGCTCTGCTCAGGCAGTCCCACAGGCATCTCGCTCCTCTCTCACGTTGCAAATACGACGTTCAACTGGACAGCAGCCGGAAGTTCAGGATTTGTGGGAGGGTACAGCCCCGGCGTCGGGAATACAATCTCCCAGCCTCTGATCAACACAGGTCCGTACCTTGAAACCGTCAATTATGATGTTTTCCCCACAGCCAATTCCTGTCCGGGTACAGATAGTCATGTGATCGTCAATGTGAGCCCCGTCCCGGTAACCACACTGGATATGGCCTGCAACTACACCATTACGACAACCGATGCAAAGCCCTTCATCCTCCGGGGCGGACAACCCCTGGGCGGGACGTATTCGGGCACCGGGGTCAATGCAGGAAGCTTCTTCCCGGGACTTTCAGGCCCGGGCAATTTTGCAATCAATTATCTCTATTCCAATACATGGGGATGCAGCGCCAGTGCAACCCAAAATATTTCCGTCGTCGGGGCAGTGCTTTTTGCCTGCAACAATATCCTCACCGATATCAGGGATAACAAACAATACCCGACAGTAAAACTGGGAACCCAATGCTGGATGGCCAAAAATCTCGATTACGGGATCCAGATCCCATCCACTTCCATGCAGCGGGATAACTGTGTGGTTGAAAAATATTGCTTTACCGATAACGGCGCAAATTGCACTTCCATGGGAGGGCTTTACCAGTGGGATGAACTGATGCGGTTTGAAAATTCAGCTGCCGTTCAGGGCATCTGCCCCCCCGGCTGGCATATTCCGGCAGAGAGTGACTGGACAACCCTTTTCAACTTCTATACCAGCAACGGTTTTGCAGGGAGCCCCCTGAAATATTCAGGCTATTCGGGGTTCAATGCCTTCCTCGACGGAGTAAGGTTTGACAATGCCAACTGGAACTTTTCAACCTTCGCAACCTTCTACTGGTCATCGTCCATTCATGGCACCCAAAAGGCCTGGGCTCATGCAATGAACACATTCAACCCCAGTGTTTCATCCTATCCCGGCAACCGATCCAACGCATTTTCGATACGTTGCATTAAGGATTAGCTGATGAGATGATGAGTTGGTGAGTTGGTGAGTTGGCGAGTATTATTTTTTCAACCTGTCCGGATTGGATTTTTCTTTACCCTTATGAGTAAGAGGACTTCATTTCTGATTTTTTTCCTTCTGTTTTCTTCTGTAGTTTTTTATTCCTGTAAAAAAAACAAAGCAGGGAGCGGATCGAAAACATCTTCTTACAACGATACCGGCAGTCATAATGTAGGATCTGCCTGTATGAATTGCCATAATCCGGGAGGGGAAAACAGATACTGGTGGACAGTTGCCGGAACCGTATTCAAACCCGACTCTGCCAGCCTGAACCCAAATTCTACGATTTATTTATTCAGTGGATCCGGAGGAACAGGAAACTTAATTCTGACCCTTCCGGTTGACGGTAAAAGCAATTTTTATACATCCAACTCCTTCCGTTTCGGAACTGGTCTTTACCCGGAAGTAAAAAGTTCTTCGGGGGAGGTCCGTTCCATGCAATCATCCACAACAAACGGAAATTGCAATTCATGCCATAACTCCACCAACCGGATTATTGTAAATTAAACAACGTGTCATTCCTGTTAAAAAAAGTCATCTGTATCTTATGCAATGGTCCATTCACCACTCACTATTCACCATTAACTGTTCAAATTGTTCCGCTCCCGCTCAAATCTATTATCTTTGTACGCTGAGGCAACTTAACTAAAGTAACGTGTCTGAGATATACGAATGAAACTAAAATATAGTACTTTACTTCTTCTGTTGTCATTCACCGGAAGCCATCCAGGGTTTGCACAGCTTACCGTTAAACAGGGTGCTGCCCTGAACATGACACCGTACCAGCTTGTTCAGGCAAAGCTTGTCGGTCAGGGTGTCACCATTTCCAACGTTACTTTCAATGCTTCTTCAACAACCATTACATCCAACCAGATTGGTTCTTTTAATGCGTTCGATGCTGCTTATACCCAATTAAAGCTCAGTGGCGGTCTGATCTTATCAAGTGGAACTGCGGCAGGTGCGATCGGGCCGAATAATACACCTGGATTTACAGGAAGCATCCCTGCAGGTGGAGGGGATCCCGACCTGGATATCATCGCCAGTGCAACAACTCACGATGCAGCCGTTCTGGAATTTGATTTTGTTCCTGTTGCAGATACCCTGAGATTCAGGTATGTATTCGGGTCGGAAGAGTTTATGGAATACTGCAACCAGTACAACGACTCCTTTGGCTTCTTTTTAAGCGGACCCGGGATCAACGGTACTTTTTCAAAAAACAGTGTCGACATCGCTGTCATGCCCGGATCGTTGTTTGGCGACTATGTCACCATTAACCACCTCTGCACCAGCCCCTTCGACATGTGGGTGAATCCGGATGGAGGTCTTTATTATCAATATGATGGATTATCCTATGTTTTTACTGCATGGCACATCGTCCAGGCATGCCAGACATACCACATCAAAATCGCAGTTGCTGATGCAGGTGACTGGGCATTTGACTCCGGCGTTTTCCTTGAGGAAAACAGTTTTACTGCCAGCGGATTTGTTGTTCAGAACAAATACGACTTTCCGGGGCTGGGTCAGTTATCCGTTGAAGGCTGCAGTGACGCTACCATAACATTTCATCTTCCGGCAGCTGCCCCCACAAACGACACCATTCGCTATACGATTACCGGGACCGCCACCAACGGTGTAGATTATACGTTAATACCTGACTATGTTGTAGTTCCTGCCGGAATGGACAGCATAAACCTGGTAATTAACCCCTTTATGGATAATATTCCTGAAGGAACTGAAACGGCCATATTGAATATTCCTATGCTGAACTGCGGCGGAGGCACGACTTACCATGATACGATTTTAATTCAGGACAATTTTACACTAACCGCCAATGTCGGAATTGATACCTCGATCTGCCAGGGGAAATCGGTAATCCTTACCGCTCAGGCCGGAGGTGGGCAAGCCCCGTACAGTTATCTTTGGAGTAACGGGATAACCACTTTTCAGACCACAGTGACACCGCCTGTCGGAGTTAATGTATATTATGTGGATATCCTCGACGGTTGTTCAGCCTCTGCCAGGGATTCAATCCTTGTTACTGTGCTGGCAAAACCTGTAATCACAAATACTCCCCTGACATCATCCGTCTGTTCAGGACAATCGCCGAATATTGTACTGCAATCCACCCCGTCACCCGCAACTTTTAGCTGGGTTGCCACATCAGGTTCACCCAATGTAACCGGATTTTCTTCCACTTCAGGACCGGCAATAAACCAGATCCTGTTTAATTCAGGCCTGACTCCCGAAAATGTCACCTATCACGTTGCAGCCAAAGTCAGCGGATGCGAAGGCGATACGGCCTATTTCGTAGTGACCGTTTATCCTTTGCCTTCACCCGCTATTACCGGGCCCCAGTCGGTCTGCCTGAATTCAACAACCGTTTACGCGACCGAAGCAGGTATGACAAACTACACCTGGACTGTATCAGCAGGTGGGTCAATCATGTCAGGTTGGGGAACCAAAACAGTCAGTGTCAAATGGACCGGGAGTGGCGCACAAACCGTTTCGGTAACCTATACAGATGCCAATGGATGTAACCCGGTGGCTCCCACCGTCTATAACATTAATGTGAGCCTTCTACCGCTACCCGGACTGGTCGGTTCAAACAGCTTATGTATCGGCAGTACGATCACCTATACTACCGATCCTGCTATGACTGGTTATGTCTGGGTCGTCTCAGCCGGAGGAAGCATCTCGGGTGGCGGCGGGCCAAACGATGATTTTG
>JAPLDI010000047.1 GCA_026391795.1 Bacteroidota bacterium | reverse complement strand
TCGCTTGATTTTACTCTTTTTACGTTAACGTTGCTCATACTGTTTTTAGAATTTCAGGCCTGCTTCTCTGGCAGCATCTGCCAGCGACTTGACCCTTCCATGATACAAATATCCATTACGATCAAAAACAACAGCACTGATACCGGCCTGGATGGCCCTTTCAGCGATGAGTTTACCTACGAGCCTGGCTTTTTCCGAATGCGGGATCTTTTTATCTGCAAAATCCTTCGACATGGAAGAAGCGGCAACCAGGGTCTTGCCCGAAAGATCATCGATCAACTGAACATAGATCTCCTTGTTGCTTCTGAAGACACTTAACCGAGGCCTGTCAGGAGTCCCTTCGACGACCTTGCGGACGCGTTTCTTGATCCTGAACCTTCTGAATTCCTTATTACTTTTAATTGCCATTCTATTCTAGTTTTAACGAAGATTTTCAAAACATTACTGGCTGGAAGCTGATTTACCAGCCTTTTTCTTAATTTCTTCACCCAGGAAACGAATCCCTTTTCCCTTGTAGGGTTCAGGTTTTCGCAGTGACCGGATCTTTGCGGCTACCTGTCCGATCAGTTGCTTATCGTTCGATTTCAGGATGATCATATTATTCTTTCCTCTTTCAGCGGTCGTCTCTACTTTCACTTCTTTCGGAAGTTCGAGAACGATGTTATGAGAATACCCCAGGGAGAGCTCCAGGAGCTGGTCTTTGGCCGAGGCCTTGTAACCCACACCGACAAGTTCCTGTGTGATGGTGTACCCTTCATTTACTCCTTTCACCATGTTGGAAAGAAGAGAACGGTAAAGGCCATGCTTGGCACGGTCGTCCTGGGCTTCTGAATTCCGCTTGACAATGAGATCTGTACCTTCAACTACAATGGTAATTTTGGGATCAACCTGCTGATAAAGTTCACCAAGTTTTCCTTTTACCGTTACCAGGTTCTCGGGAGAAACCGTAATGGTTACACCGGCAGGTATTGGGATCGGTAATTTTCCTATTCTTGACATTTTAAAGGTCTCCTCTTCAATTAACTGATAAAACATAAAACTTCACCGCCAATTTTCTTCACCTTGGCTTCCTTGTCCGTCATCACACCCTGAGAAGTAGATATGATCGCGATCCCAAGTCCGTTCAGTACCCTTGGCAGGTGATCTGCGTCAACATACTTTCGAAGACCGGGTTTGCTGATCCTGACCAGGGAATTGATCGCCGATAACTTTGAAACCGGATGGTACTTCAGGGCAATCTTTATCATTCCCGGTTTGGTTTCATCTTCAAATTTGTAATTCAGGATATATCCTTTTTCGAACAGGATCTTCGTCATCTCTTTCTTCATCTTTGAAGAAGGAACTTCAACGATCCGGTGGTTTGCCATGATGGCATTCCTGACTCTTGTTAAATAATCTGCAATTGGATCCGTAACCATGATCTATCTTATCTGTTTGTTTGTGACTTCTTTTTAAAGGCTTGCTGCCTTATTCTACCAGCTGGCTTTTTTCACACCGGGGATCAGCCCCTTCACGGCCATTTCCCTGAAGTTGATACGGGAAACACCGAAGATCCGCATGTAACCTTTCGGGCGGCCCGTCAGTTTACAACGGTTGTGCAGCCGAACCGGCGATGCATTTTTCGGAAGCTTCTGAAGGCCTGTATAATCGCCGGCTGCTTTCAGTGCTTTCCTTTTCTCTGCAAACTTTTCTACCAGTTTTTCTCTTTTTCTTTCTCTGGCTTTGATTGATTCTTTTGCCATAAATTATTTTGTTTTAAAGGGTAATCCGAATTCTTTTAATAAGGCATGAGCTTCCCGGTCGGTCCTTGCGGTAGTTACGAAAGTGATATCCATTCCATTTATTTTGGCGATCTTATCGATATCAATTTCGGGGAAAATGATCTGTTCGGAAATTCCGAATGTATAATTTCCGCGTCCGTCAAACCCCTTATCCCCGATCCCGCGGAAGTCCCGTATACGGGGAATGGAGACCGATATCAGACGATCCAGGAATTCATACATCCCGTTACCGCGTAACGTGACCCTGACCCCGATCGGCATCCCTTTTCTGAGTTTGAAATTGGAGATGTCCTTTTTCGATTTGGTTGCTACTGCTTTCTGGCCGGCAATCATCGTCATTTCGTTGATGCCGGTATCAATAAATTTCTTGTCCGTGATAGCAACGCCGAGTCCCTGGTTGATACAAACCTTCAGGATCCTGGGAACCTGCATCGGGCTTTTGTAATTGAACTGAGCCATCAAGGCGGGAACGACCTCTTTCTCGTACTTTTCTCTTAATCTCGGTATGTAAGCCATTATTTTATTACCTCCCCTGATTTTTTAGAATAACGTACCGACATATTTTTTTTGCTGTCGATTCTTCTTCCGGTTCTAGTCGGTTTCCCGGTGGAATCGATGACCATCAGATTGGAAATATGCACCAGGGCTTCTTTTTTTAAGATCCCGCCCTGCGGGCTTTTTGCATTGGGCTTGGTGTGTTTGGAAACCATGTTGATTCCCTCAACGATGGCTTTGCTTTTTGCAACATCCACCTTCAGCACTTTACCCTGTTGGCCCTTGGAATTCCCGGTAATAACCATTACCGTGTCGCCTTTCTTGATATGTAACTTCGTTTGCATGGTTGAAAATATGTACTTAAAGCACTTCCGGTGCCAATGAAATAATTTTCATGAATTGTTTTTCCCTCAACTCCCGGGCTACAGGTCCGAAGATACGGGTGCCGATCATTTCGCCGGCAGCATTCAACAGTACAACAGCATTGTCGTCGAACCGGATATAGGACCCATCCTGACGGCGGATCTCCTTTTTGGTTCTCACAACAACAGCTTTTGACACCGTTCCCTTTTTTATATTCCCCGAGGGAAGGGCATTTTTTACAGTCACGACGATTTTGTCGCCGATGGATGCATAACGTTTTCCCGTCCCACCAAGGACCCTGATGCAAAGGACTTCCTTTGCGCCACTGTTATCTGCAACCGTTAGTCTTGATTCTTGTTGTATCATGGCTATTTAACCTTTTCTAATATTTCGACAAGTCTCCAACATTTGTTCTTACTCAGCGGACGGGTTTCTGCAATCCGAACTTTATCGCCTTCGCTGCACTCATTCGCTTCATCGTGCACCACAAAACGGGAACTCTTTTTCACGAATTTTCCGTATTTCGGATGCTTAACTTTCCGTTCGACTTCAACAACAATGGATTTATCCATTTTATTGCTGACAACGATACCGGCTTTTTCCTTTCTAAGTTTTCTGTTTTCCATTTTTTCTTCTTCTTGTTAGAGACCCCTTGTTTCCGTCTCTTCAAAAGTGAATTATACTATCCGTTTGGTTATGTTCTCACCCTTCAGAATCCTTCTTCTCAGTTCTGTCTCCAGGCGCGCGATGGTTCTGCGATAGGCCTTGATCTTATTTGGATTTTCAAGAGGTGAAACAGCATGGTTCAACTTCAGTTTCGTCAGTTGTTTCTTTTCCTCATCCAGACGCTCGATGATTTCACCGGTCGTTAGTTCTCTGATTACTTTTTGTTCCATTTTTCTTTGAAAAGGAGATTCATACTATGTTATACCGCTGAATTAAATGGCTTCATCCACATAATCCTTCCGCGTAACCATTTTCGTCATTACAGGCAACTTCTGTGCACCCAGGCGCAATGCTTCTTTTGCAATGGCAAGGTTGACACCTTCGATCTCGAACAAAATCCGGCCGGGGGTGACCCTGGCTACAAAATATTCGGGTGCGCCTTTTCCTTTACCCATACGGACTTCAGCAGGCTTCTTTGTAACCGGTTTGTCCGGGAAAATACGGATCCACAGCTGGCCTTCACGTTTCATGCAACGGGTGATGGCCTGACGTGCAGCTTCAATCTGCCGTCCGGTAAGCCAGGCTTCATCCAGGGTCTTTATCCCAAAGGAGCCGAATGCCAGCTGATGGCCACGCTGTGCGTTGCCTTTCATCTTTCCTTTCTGCTGCTTCCTGTACTTGGTCTTCTTAGGCTGTAACATTATCTGAGAATTATTAAGTTATTGGGTATTCGATTACTTTCTAGCTCTTGGTTTGTTTCTTCTGTCGCGGTCACGATCGCGGTCACGATCTCTTTCTCCGCCTTTGTGCGGATGTTCCGATGAAGGTTTCAGCTTCGTGCTGGCCGCTGCCGGTGTCAGGTCAGGACGTCCGTAAATCTCGCCTTTGCAGATCCACACCTTGATTCCGATCCTTCCGTAAGTGGTATGCGCCTCGCTGGTGGCATAGTCGATATCTGCGCGGAACGTGTGCAAAGGAATTCTTCCGTCCTTATACTGCTCCCTGCGTGCCATTTCAGCACCGCCCAAACGGCCGGAGATCTGGATCTTGATCCCTTCAGCACCGATACGCATGGCCGATGCAATGGATGTCTTGATTGCCCTGCGGTATGAAATACGTCCTTCGATCTGGCTCGTCACGGTACTTGCAACAATCACGGCATCCAGTTCCGGACGCTTGATCTCGGAGATATTGATCTGGATCTCCTTCTTGGTGATCTTCTTCAATTCTTCCTTCAGCTTATCCACTTCCTGTCCGCCTTTTCCGATGATGATCCCCGGGCGTGCCGTATGAATTGTCACCGTAACAAGTTTCAGTGTCCTTTCAATAACGATCTTGGCAATTCCTGCCTTCGATAAACGGGCATTCAGGTATTTCCGGATATTATCATCCTCAACGAGTTTGGTTGCGAAGTTCTTTCCGCCGTACCAATTGGAATCCCATCCGCGGATGATCCCTAACCTGTTTGCGATTGGATTAGTTTTTTGTCCCATTAACAAAACATTTTATTGTACCAGTTCGATCTTATTCTTTTGTTTCTATTGTCGTTTCTTCAACTTCTGAAGAAGGTTTGTTGCGGCTGTCAACGACCAGCGTAACATGATTGGAGCGTTTCTTGATCCGGTGTGCACGACCCTGGGGAGCTGTACGGATACGTTTCAGCACCCGGCCGCTGTCCACGGAAATCTCCTTGATAAAAAGATCGCTGTCTTCCAGTCTTACACCTTCATTCTTGGCCTGCCAGTTTGCGATGGCCGATTTCAGCAAGGTATACAGACGGTCACTTGAAACCTGAGGTGAATTCTTCAGCATGACAAGTGCCAGTTCTACTTTCTTCCCCCTGATCAGATCTGCAATCAACCTCATCTTACGCGGTGAGGTGGGACAGTTATTCAACTTTGCGTAAGAAAGAGACTTTTTTTCCTCTTTACGCTTCTCCGCTCTGTTTTTACTTTTTACGCCCATGATATCTTGAAATTATTCTTATTTCTTACCTTTATCCTTGTTTCCGGCATGCCCCCTGAAAATGCGTGTGGGTGCGAATTCTCCCAGTTTGTGTCCAACCATATTTTCGGTTACATAGACCGGGATGAATTTATTGCCGTTGTAAACTGCAATGGTTTGTCCTACGAAATCCGGAGAGATCATCGAACCCCTTGACCAGGTTTTAATGACACTCTTTTTCTTTGAATCCCCTGCATCCAGGATTTTCTTCTCCAGTTTGGTATTGATGAAAGGACCTTTTTTAAGCGATCGGCTCATATCCTGTTGTTGTTATGATTATTTTTTCCTTTTTTCAACGATGTACTTGTTCGTACTCTTCTTCTTGCTGCGGGTCTTATAACCCTTTGCAGGAGTACCTTTCCTTGACCTCGGATGTCCGCCGGAAGCCCTTCCTTCACCACCGCCCATGGGATGGTCAACCGGGTTCATAGCGACACCGCGAACGCGCGGCCTTCTTCCGAGCCACCTGCTTCTACCGGCTTTACCGGAGGATTCCAGCTGATGGTCCTGGTTAGAAACCATTCCGATCGTGGCTTTGCAGGCCTGCAGGATCATACGGGTTTCGCCCGAAGGCATCTTGATGATGGCAAACTTGCCGTCCCTCGACATAAGCTGAGCGTAGGAACCGGCACTTCTCACCAGCTTGGCTCCCTGGCCGGGACGAAGTTCCACATTGTGGATGATCGTACCGAAGGGAATCTCGCTGAGATAAAGTGTATTCCCGATCTCAGGGGAACTTCCTTTTCCGGAAATCACCGTTTGTCCCACCTTCAGTCCGTGGGGAGCAATAATGTAACGCTTCTCGCCATCGTTATAGCAAACCAGCGCGATCCGGGCCGTTCTGCCAGGGTCGTATTCAATGGTTTTCACCACGGCGGGAATCGTTTCCTTATCGCGTTTGAAGTCGATGATTCTGTACATCTGTTTATGACCACCACCGAGGTACCGCATGGTCATTTTACCTTCGCTGTTTCTACCACCACTCTTCTTATGGGGAAGCAGTAAGCTCTTCTCAGGCGTTGAAGTTGTGATTTCGTCAAACGCGCTGATCAGTTTGAAGCGCTGACCGGGGGTTGTTGGGTTAAATTTCTTAAGCGCCATTTATTTAAATATTGCTGTAAAAATCAATAGTTTCACCTTTTGCCAATGTAACAATGGCTTTCTTGTAATTGTTGGACTTGCCGCTGATAAACCCGCTTTTTGAATACCGGGTCTTGCTCTTACCACGATAAACCATGGTATTGATATCAGCAACCTCCACTCCGTAGATATCCTTGATCGCTTTCCGGATCTGAAGCTTATTCGCCCGCTTGTCTACCTTGAACCCATAACGGTTGAGCTTCTCGCCCATCTGGGTCATCTTTTCGGTAATGATCGGCTTTAATATAACATTCATTGCGTATGCTTTTTAATGTGGTTCTTGCGAAATCAATTGGCATGAATATTTTCAATTTCCTTGACCGAGCTTTCCGTAAGCAGCAGGCGCCCTGCATCCAGGATCTCATACGTGTTGAGGTCGGATGCCTGGATCACTTTTACCTTTGCCAGGTTACGGCACGACAGGATGAGATTCATGTCAACACTGCTTGTGACAAGCAACATTTTCTTGCCTTCATTTTTGAAATTCTTAAGCAGCTCGGTAAAATTCTTGGTCTTGGGGGTTTCAAATGTGAAATCCTCCACCACCATGATGCTCTCATCTTTTATCTTATAGCTTAAAGCTGATTTCCGGGCAAGTTTCTTCAACTTCTTGTTGAGTTTGAAATCGTAGTCCCTGGGATGAGGGCCGAAAACCCTTGCTCCACCCTTGAACAAAGGGCTTTTAATACTGCCTGCACGGGCTCCGCCAGTCCCTTTTTGCTTCTTCAGCTTCCGGGTACTGCCAGTCAGCTGCGATTTCTCTTTCGAGCTGTGGGTTCCCTGCCGCCTGTTTGCCATAAACTGTTTTACATCCAGGTATATGGCATGATCGTTCGGTTCAATACCAAATATGGCATCGTCCAGTTTGATCTTGCGGTCAGTTTTTGCTCCTGATAGGTTATAAACTGCTACTTCCATCTCTCAATAATTACATATGAACCATTGGATCCCGGTACTGCTCCTTTGACCAATACCAGATTCTTATCTAAAATGATCTTCAAAATCTGAAGGTTGATAACCTTCACGCGGTCGCCGCCCATTCTGCCTGCCATCCTCAATCCGGGAAAAACCCGTGAAGGCCAGGAAGACGCACCCACTGAACCGGGAGCTCTCAGACGGTTGTGCTGGCCATGCGTGGCACCGCCAACGCCGCTGAAATGATGCCGTTTCACTACGCCCTGGAATCCTTTTCCTTTTGAAATCCCTACAACATCGATGTATTCTCCTTCTTCGAAAATATCTACTTTAAGAATATCACCGAATTGCTTCATGTGGCCGACTTCAAAACGGGTGAATTCAGCAACTACCTTTTTCGGGGTGATTCCTGCCTTTGCAAAATGGCCCATGAGCGCCTTGCTGGTATGCTTTTCCTTTTTATCTTCAAAGGCAAGCTGAATTGAATCATAACCTTCCTTATCCTTTGATCGGACCTGGGTTACAATACAAGGACCTGCTTCTATGACCGTACATGGAATATTCTTCCCATTCGCATCATAAATGCTGGTCATCCCAATTTTTTTTCCTATTAATCCAGACATTTCTTCTTTTTTTTCAGTTCAATGAAAAGTAACGATCAAACCTTGATTTCAACCTCAACACCACTCGGAAGTTCGAGTTTCATCAAAGCATCAATGGTCTTTGATGTGGTGCTGTATATATCCAGCAGCCGCTTGTAGGAACAAAGCTGGAACTGGTCCCGTGATTTCTTGTTCACGAAGGTCGACCTCAGTACCGTAAAGATCTTTTTATCCGTCGGCAAGGGGATCGGTCCGCTCACAACAGCACCCGTGGCTTTTACAGTCTTCACGATCTTTTCAGCTGATTTATCAACCAGGCTGTAATCGTATGACTTCAATTTTATTCTGATTCTTTGGCTCACTTTTTTTTGTTTTTGTTGAAACGACTCTGGCGTCTACAATAGTTCTTTCTTTTTATCAATATGCGGGAACATATCCCCGTATCTTATACAAAACATCATTCATGATCTCCTGGGGAATCGCACCAAAATGCGAAAACTCCAGCATACATGTAGCCCTTCCCGAAGAAACACTGCGCAGGTTAGTCACATACCCGAACATCTCCGATAAAGGTACTTTCCCATGAATCACCTGATCGGCAATACGCGACTGCACTTCTTCTACCTGTCCGCGGCGTTTATTCAGGTCACTCGTAACGTCACCCATGTAAAGGCTCGGAGTGATGATCTCAAAACGCATGATGGGTTCAAGCAAGGTTGCCTTGGCTTTCTTGCAGGCTTCACGGAAGGCGATCCCGGCAGCGATCTGGAATGCAAGTGCATCGGAATCAACACTGTGAAAGGAACCGTCAATCAGCCTGACTTTGATGCTTTCCATCGGGTAACCGATGATGGGGCCATTCATCATGGCTGACTTAATTCCCTTTTCGATCGAGGGAATAAATTCCTTCGGGATGTTTCCTCCACGAATATCATTGATAAACTGAAGACCTTTTACACATTTGTCAGCCGGGGAAATTTCAATGACCAGGTCTGCAAACTTTCCTTTGCCTCCGGTTTGTTTCTTATAAACTTCGTGATGAAGAACTGTATTGAGGATCGCCTCTTTATAGGCGACCTGCGGATTTCCGCGGCTAACCTCGATATTGAATTCGCGTTTCAGCCTGTCGGCAATGATATCCAGGTGGAGTTCGCCCATTCCGCTGATCAGCGTCTGACCGGTTTCATTATCGACCTTTACCTTGAATGTGGGATCTTCCTCTTCCAGTTTTGCGAGGGCAACCATCAGTTTTTCAACGTCATCCTGTGTCCTGGGCTCCACGGCCATGTTGATTACCGGTTCAGGAAAAGCCATTGTTTCCAGAATGATCGGATGTTTTACATCGCACAAAGTATCACCGGTATGAATATTTTTGAGTCCCACGGCTGCGCCGATTTCACCGGCTTCAATCCGTTTGATGGGATTCTGTTTGTTGGCATGCATCAGCATCAGCCGCATGATCCGCTCCTTTTTGTCGGTATTGGAATTCAGGACTGTGCTGCCCGCTTCGAGTGCTCCGCTGTAAACTCTGAAATAAGCAATCCTGCCCATAAACGGGTCAGTGGCTATTTTAAATGCAATGGCAGTAAAGGGTTCGTTTGGATCCGGCTTGCGGAATTCCTCTTTTTCGGTGAAGGGGTTAATCCCTTTGACAGCTGCGCGATCCAGGGGCGAAGGAAGGTATTTTACAATGGCATCGATCAGAAGCTGTACTCCTTTATTTTTAAAGGCAGCACCGCAGATCACCGGTGTAATACGGTTTTCAATAGTTGCCCTGCGAAGGGAGGCAATGATCTCATCTTCACTGATGGAATCGGGATTTTCCAGGTATTTCTCCAGGAGGTGATCACTCTCTTCCGCAGTTCCTTCGATCAGTCGGGTACGGAATTCCTTAACTGTTTCTTTCAGGTCTTCGGGAACAGGAACTTCGTGGTATTGTTTCCCAAGGGTATCATCTTCCCAAACAAAGGCCTTATTTGAAACAAGGTCAACTACGCCGGTAAAACCCTCCTCTGCCCCGATCGGGATCTGGACAGGAATTGGGTTGGCGCCAAGTTTTTCCTTGATCTGGGTGACCACCCTGAAGAAATCAGCTCCTGTACGATCCATCTTATTGATGAAACTGATACGGGGGACATTGTATTTATTTGCCTGTTTCCAGACGGTTTCGCTTTGAGGTTCGACACCGCCCACTGCGCAGAAAATAGCGATGGCACCATCCAGAACTCTCAATGAGCGTTCTACTTCAATGGTGAAATCGACATGCCCGGGGGTATCGATGATGTTGATGCGATACTTCTGATCGCGGAAGTCCCAGTAAACGGTAGTGGCGGCAGATGTGATCGTAATGCCCCGTTCCTGCTCCTGGACCATCCAGTCCATGGTGGCAGTTCCTTCGTGAACTTCTCCTAACTTATAATTGATGCCGGTATAATACAGGATACGCTCCGTCGTCGTGGTCTTACCCGCGTCGATGTGCGCCATAATGCCGATGTTGCGAATATTTGTTAAATTCTCTGACATTCCTGTTTTCGTATCCTGTGTTCCGGGTCGGTTGTTAAAATCTGAAATGGGAGAAAGCCTTGTTGGCTTCGGCCATCCTGTGTGTATCTTCTTTTCTCTTATAAGCAGCGCCTTCTTCTTTATAGGCAGCTACGATTTCAGCAGCCAGTTTCTGTCCCATGCTCTTTTCATGACGTTTCCGGGAAAAAGAAACAAGTGCTTTCATTCCGATTGACATTTTTCTGCCCGGGCGAATCTCGGAGGGGATCTGAAAAGTAGCTCCACCAATCCGGCGGCTTCTTACTTCCACTGAAGGAGTGACATTTGCAAGTGCTTTCTTCCAGACTTCGAGACCTTCTTCTTTTGTTTTTTCAGAAACAATATCGATCGCCTCATAGAAAACATCATAAGCAATGTTTTTCTTTCCCTGTTCCATGAGATTGTTCACAAACTTTGTGACGAGAGTATCACCGTATTTGGGATCCGGAAGTATCGCTCTTTTCTTGGGCTTTGCTTTTCTCATATTGTTGGTATTCGGATTATTCGTTTATATGCGGAAGGGCCATCCCCTGGATCGCCCCGCAATGAATTCAATTATGCTTTCTTTTCTTTCGGCCTCTTGGCTCCGTATTTTGATCTCCTCTGCCTTCTGCCTTCCACACCGGAAGTATCAAGTGCACCCCGGATGATATGGTACCTTACACCGGGAAGATCTTTCACCCTGCCTCCACGGATCATCACGATCGAGTGTTCCTGCAGGTTGTGGCCTTCACCGGGAATGTAAGCATTTACTTCTTTTCCGTTGGTCAGACGAACCCTGGCTACTTTCCGCATGGCCGAATTCGGTTTCTTCGGTGTGGTGGTATAAACCCTCACGCAAACACCCCTGCGCTGCGGACAGGAATCCAGTGCCGGCGACTTGCTTTTATCGGTCAGCTTTGTTCTTCCCTTGCGAACCAATTGATTTATTGTAGGCATATTTTACTGATTATAGTTGACAAAACCCCCTTTTTTGGGGAGTGCAAAGGTATAAATTAATCGAATCCGAAAAATATTTTGGAAAATATTTTCAGATTTCACAGTTACATTAAATTTTTGGGGACAAAGCAAAGAAATTCAAGGAAGGATGAATATCCTAAGACAAACCGCCAGAGTGGGTATCCGGACATATTTGGCGTTGTCCGGTCGAAACCTATTAGTGTCTTAATTTATCAGGTTCCCTAGTATTTCCTTTATAATCCCTTCAAAAAGGCGCTATCGCTTTTTTGAGGGTGCAAAAGTACAACTTATTTTGAATTCACCAAATTAATAATCAATTATTTTTGGGGATATGGGATAAGAGATTGGGGATTAGGGATAAGGAGACGGTGAAGAGCATGTTTCAGACCGGCAGTCCGTGAGCGTGCAGGCCTCTGAGGATACAATGTCTCCCCCATCATCATTGCTTCGAGCTTCCTTCGGGAGAGCTCCATGATAACTCCATGATAGCATCGGAAATGAGCTGTTTTTTTCATTTCACCCTGAAAGCTACCTTCGACGTTCTTCCAATGGTGATCCAATGGTGATCCAATGGCGTCCAATAATGAAATAAAAAAACAGGTTTCCATTGGACGATATTGGAGGAACATTGGAAGAACATTGGATCACCATTGGAAGAACCGTGGAGAATAGATGGAAGAATTAGCAGGATTCTGAAGATGTGGATTAATTAAAACTTCTTGTTTTTGATGATCATGCAGGTTCCATCCATATCGGGCACCAGTACAGGGCATTCAGGGATTTTTCCGGAAAATTCGTCCACAGCCTTTTTTATTCCTTCCCATTTATAATTGTAATCATGAATGAAGATGACACCGCCGGGGGAAAGTCGCGGATAGAAAAATTCCAGAGCAGCCCGGGTGGGCTGATATAAGTCGGCATCAAGATTAACCAAAGAAAAGAACTCATTCCCAACCGGTTCTGCGGTATCCGGGAAATACCCGGGATGCAGGAAAAGATTCCTGTTCCCGGAGATCTTTTTGAGGACCTCAGGAATTTGAGTATCTGAAAACCGGTCGGGGGTGTAGGTTGCAGCTTCACCCGTCTCCTGAACCAGATCGCGCGGGGGGAAGCCGGTAAAAGTATCAAACAGGTGAATTATCCTTTCGGGATCCATATGGTGAAGGATGGCAGCACTCTCGCCTTTATAAACGCCCAATTCGGCAAAACCTCCGGGGATGCTCTCCTTTTTTAGACGCTCAATCTGAAACCACCAGTTGAAGAACCTGACCTTATCGGGATAGTTCTTCTCAAGCGTTCGGAGTTTCCTGCTGATACGGCCCGATTTCATTGCATCTTCCCATTCAACCGGAAAGTAACCCTTCCCGAAAAAAATCTCCCACGCATACCTGACAAGAAAAGCCAATGCAACCAGAATAATTCCAAGGTTGATCAGCTGAAAGACCGGGATCTTCATCTTTTCATTGTATTATCCTGCAAACATACAGGAATTTTCAGACACCAATCCATCTAATAAGGGTTGTGCCCGCAAATACTTTTCCACAATTAATTTTCCTATTCCTCTTAATCGTACTTTTGGCGGCTGTAAAAATAAGTCGTGATCGAACTTCTGAAAGAACTGAATGAAGAGCAGCGCAAAGCTGTTGAATGTACCGGCGGACCGGCGCTGGTGATCGCCGGGGCAGGTTCGGGAAAGACGCGTGTTCTGACATATCGTGTCGCTCATCTGCTCAACCTGGGTGTCGATTCCTTTCATATTCTCGCGCTGACCTTTACCAATAAGGCGGCCCGTGAGATGAAGAACCGGATTATCGAACTTGTTGGCAGTTCTGATGCACAAAATGTCTGGATGGGAACCTTTCATTCCATTTTTGCACGGGTCCTTCGCATTGACGGACACCGGCTCGGCTTCCCTTCCAATTTCACCATTTACGACACTGAAGATTCAAAAAGGGTGATCCGCTCCCTTATCAAGGAGAACAATTTAGATGATAAGCTTTATGCTCCCGGGTATGTTCTTCACCGGATATCCGCCGCCAAAACAAGCCTGATCTCTGCTCCTGAATACAATGAATCGCCTGAACTGAGAGAATATGATGCAAGCTCCGGAAAGCCGTTTGTCGGACAGCTGTATCTGCAGTACCAGTCTCGCCTGGTGAGGGCTTCCGCCATGGATTTCGATGACCTGCTCTTCAACATGAACATCCTCCTGCGCGATTTCCCGGATGTACTCTACAAGTATCAGCAGAAATTTCATTATATCCTTGTGGATGAATACCAGGATACCAATTATGCACAATACCTCATTGTAAAGAAGCTTGCCGCAAATAACGAAAACATTTGTGTTGTCGGTGATGATGCCCAGAGTATCTATGCCTTCCGTGGCGCCAACATCCAGAATATCCTGAATTTCAAAAGTGATTATCCCGACCTGAACATTTTTAAACTCGAGCAGAACTACCGCTCCACCAAAACCATCGTGGCTGCTGCCAACAGCCTCATAAGCAATAACAAACAGCAGATATTCAAAGAGATCTGGACCGATAACGACGAGGGTGCAAAGATCACCCTGATCCGTTCCTCCACGGATGGGGAAGAGAGCAACCTGGTCGCCCAGTCGATCTTTGAAAACAAGATGAACAACCAGCTGGCCAATACTGCCTTTGCCATCCTCTACCGTACAAATGCCCAGTCGAGATCGATCGAGGATGCCTTGCGGCGGATGAACATCCCTTGCCGGATCTATGGAGGACAATCGTTTTACCAGCGCAAGGAGATCAAAGACCTCCTTGCCTATTTCCGGCTGGTTGTAAATCCGAAAGATGAAGATGCCCTTCTTCGTGTCATCAATTATCCTGCCCGGGGAATCGGGAAAACGACTGTGGAAAAACTGATCGTAGCTTCCGATGAATACAAAAAGAGCATCTATGAAATCCTGGAAGATCCCGCCACCTGCCCTGTTCACCTGACCGAAGGTACCCTGACGAAGCTCACCGCATTCATCACGATGATCCGGAGTTTCTCCATCCTCCTGAAAACGAAGCCTGCATTTGACCTGGCTAAACACATTGCCACGTCAAGCGGTTTGCTAAAAGAGATGTATGAAGATAAAACCCCCGAAGGAGTCAGCAGGTTTGAAAATATAGAAGAGCTCCTGAATGCCATCAAGGAATTTACCGAGAAGCAGGTTGAAACTGCCGCTGAACCTGACCCGGTTAACGGGTTGCCGGCCGATGATGGTATTCCACGCCAGCCTGTTGGTGACGGGGGAAGAACCCTGGCGCATTTCATGCAGGATATCGCCCTCCTTACGGATCAGGATACAACAGACAGCGAAAACCAGGACCGCGTTACGCTGATGACCATTCATGCCGCCAAAGGCCTGGAATTCCCATATATTTATGTTGTGGGAATGGAAGAAAACCTTTTCCCATCTGTTCAGTCGATGTCCTCAAGAGCCGACCTGGAGGAGGAACGAAGGTTGTTCTATGTTGCCATTACCCGTGCCCGGCAAAAACTGACGCTCAGTTATGCTGAGAACAGGTATCGCTGGGGAAACCTGACATCCAACGAACCCAGCCGGTTCCTCCAGGAAATACCGGAAAAGCATATTGATACACTACAGAAACCAGCAGGCCGGCAGGCTGGTTTTTTCAGCGATGATAATTTCTCAGGTATCCTGGCGGGGAAACCTCCGGTCAGGCAAAAGCCGGTGAACCTTAAAAACTTCCACAAGCTCAGCAACCTGCCGTCAGGCCCTTCACCGGTGAACGCATCCGGCAATGACATTCAGGCAGGAATGGATGTTGAACACGAAAGGTTTGGAAAAGGAAAAGTAATCAGCATGGAAGGAACCGGGCCCAACATAAAAGCAACGGTCTTCTTCCCGGGTATCGGACAGAAACAGCTCTTGCTTCGTTTTGCCCGGCTGAAAATTGTTTAGCACTCCTTTGTAATATCATCTCAATTTTTTATACTTTTGCACCGGATTACAGCTGTATTCTTTTTTCATTTTTATTTATTTCAACCCCCGACTCATGAAGAAACTAGGATTTTTTCTGGTATTGCTTTTTATTGCCACGACGAACGGAATTGCACAGGTGGCCATTAACCTGGATGCCAGCCCCCCAAACAGTGCTGCCATGCTGGATGTTTCCAGTACCACCAAAGGGTTTCTGGCTCCCCGAATGACAACAACCGAGCGGAATGCAATAACCGCAGTTGACGGATTGCTGGTTTACGACACTGACTTCCATTCCTATTTTATATACATGGGAGGGAGCATCAATGCCTGGCAAATTCAGCTGACTCCGGCAACGGGATGGTCGACAACCGGAAACAGCGGTATGAACCCTCCTACAAATTTTCTCGGAACCACTGATGACAAGGATCTGGTCTTTAAAGTGAACAACCAGAATGCTGGCCGGCTGTCATCGACCAACAGCACACTCTTTGGCTATCAGGCCGGCAATGTGAACACAGCAGTCAATAATTCATTTCTGGGATGGGGCGCCGGTAAAGTTAACACGAATGGCGGTAATAATATCGCTATCGGATACAATGCATTGAGTTCCCAATCTTTTAATAATGGAGGAACGGCCTGGAATGGATTCAATTTGGCCATCGGAAACGGAGCTCTTCAGAATAATCAGCCAACCTGAACCACCAATGGAATTCAAAACACCGCAATTGGTCATGATGCATTAAACGCCAATACCACTGGATATAACAATACCGCCACAGGCTACCGTTCACTTTTCAACAACACAACCGGATACCGGAACACGGCCTTTGGTTACCAGTCGCTCTACTCCACAAACTTTTATGATAATTGTGCGTTTGGTTATCAGGCCCTTTATTCAAATACAAATGTGCAAGGAAATATTGGTATTGGCAGCCAAGCCCTTTATTCAAATACATATGGCCCCTATGATGTGGCTATTGGTTACCAGGCAATGTTCTCCGTTGACGGGGGTGGGTATAGTACAGCAATCGGTTACCAGTCGATGAAAAATGCAACCGGAGGATCCAATAATAACGTAATTGGATTTCAATCCCTTTATAAAAACACAACTGGAGCGGGTAATAGTTCTTTAGGACATATTACCCTCCAAAACAACACAACCGGCAGTTACAACAGCGCTGTTGGTTTCCAGACTATGTCAGAATGTGTATCAGGTAATAACAACAGTGCGTTTGGCAGTTATGCAATGATGCATAATTCTACCGGCACATATAGCACTGGAATCGGTACCAAGGCATTATTTACGAATACTTCCGGGAGTTCAAATACCGCATTGGGGTCGTATGCCGGAAATTTAAACTTTAGCGGTTCAAGAAATACATTTATAGGGGATAGTGCAGGTTATGCCAATCTATCCGGAAATAATAACATTTTTATCGGCTACCAGGCAGGGCTTAATGAAACCGGAAGCAACAAATTATACATTGCAAATTCAGGTACAACTAAACCCCTGATCCTTGGTGATTTTGGTTCATCGCCTCAGACAATGTCCGTGAATGGCCGGCTAGGCATTGGGGTAAATACCATAAATGTTTTTACACCTTCAACTCCCTTGCATATTGCCATGGATGCCGTAGGAACCCAGGACATGATCAGGCTTCAGCGCCAGAATGATGTCAGCCCAAGCGCGGATATGTCAAATATAACCTTCTACCACGAAAACAGCGCCCATGCACTTATCAATTACGGGCAGATGACATTCAACGTCGAGGACGTTACCGATGCCTCAGAAGTGGGATCCATCGTATTCTATACCCAGAACAAAGGAGCAAAAAAAGCCCTGACTATCAATAAAGACGGGGGTATTGAGTCCGAAGGAATTATTCAGGCAAAGTCCGGTATCACTATCAATGGAGGATCAATCTCCCAGTTGATCGGGACCAGCATTATCCGGGATATTCCCAGTATTGGAGCCGGGGCCTCCAGGGTTGAAACTTTTACTGTTACTGGATCAACCATAGGTGCTGCTGTCCTTTTCAATCCCCTTGATGCTTTGTCCGATGGGATCTTGATTGCATACTCACGTGTCAGCGCAACGGATATCGTGGAGGCTAAATTCACCAACATCACGGCCAGTCCTGTAGATCCGCCATCAAATACGTTCCGGATCGAAGTCTTTCGTCCCTGATCGGTGTTATTGTAAAATGTGATCTCGCGGTTCATCGCTGCATTCCTGAAAAGATCTGGCAGTTTCCCCATTCCAATCCTTTCTTTTGTTGACACGAAAAACGATTTAACTTTAAAACCTCATCTAATATAATGTCACCCCTATGGGGATTTTTAAGCTATTTAATCATTCTCTGCTAGAATAATTTTACCGCTACGCGGTTTAAAACTCATCAGCTCAACAACTCATAAGCTGACTTGTCCTCCTGCCCTCCTGTCCGCTCGTCAAACCTGTCCAACCCGTCCGCCTGACAGCAATTTCGCCATTTCGCAACTTCGCTACTTCGCTATTTCCTAATTATACCTATATTTGCAAAAAGTCTCTTATCATGAATATGGAATACAACACCACCCGTAAACCCCTGATCGTACCTGAATATGGCCGGAACATCCAGGAGATGATCCAGTATGCCTGCACGATCGAAGACAGGGACCAGCGGCTGAAAGCAGCCAAGATCATCATCAACGTGATGGCGCAGATGCATCCCCAGGCAAAAGATACCGTGGATTACAAACACAAACTCTGGGACCATCTTTATATCATCTCCGATTTCAAGATCGATGTTGACGCTCCCTACCCTCCCCCTCCCCCGCTCAACATCAGCACAAAGCCTGCAAGGATATCATACCACGATAAAGAGATTGAATTCAAACACTACGGGAAGAACATTGCCATGATCATTGAAAAGGCAACAGCATACCCTGAGGGTCCTGAAAAAGATGCCCTGGTCAAGACCATTGCGATCCACTTAAAAAAATCATACCTGAACTGGAACCGTGATTCGGTATCCGATGATCTGATTGAAGAGCATCTGAAGGTGTTATCAAAAGGACAACTTAAGCTGAATGAGGACATCAAGCTGACCACAACAAGCGATCTTCTGGCCCGCAACAAGCCGCACAAGCCTTTCAGACCGAAAAATACAGGCAAGAACAACAACCAGAGAGGAAGAAAAAAACCGCAATGAGTTCATTCAAGATCAAGGGGGGAAAGCAGCTGCAGGGAGAAATTCTCCCTCAGGGGGCTAAAAATGAAGCTTTGCAGGTCATCTGCGCCTGCCTCCTGACCAAAGAAAAAATCACCCTGCACAATGTACCTGCGATCCGTGATGTCCTGAAACTGATTGAACTGTTACAATCACTGGGGGTTAACGTATCGGCAACCGGTACCTCTTCCTATACATTTGAAGCCTCCGACATCGATCTGGAATATCTTTCCACACCTGATTTTAAGGAAAAAGTCGGAGCCCTTCGCGGGTCCATTATGATCCTCGGCCCGATGCTGGCACGTTTCGGACGAGGGATCGTTCATGCTCCGGGAGGTGACAAAATCGGTCGTAGGCGACTTGATACGCATTTTTTTGGCCTCCAGAAACTGGGTGCCGAATTTACCTACAATCATACCGATCAGCTTTTCACCATCGAAGCAAAAGAGCTGAAAGGCAGTTATATGCTGCTGGATGAAGCATCCGTCACCGGCACTGCCAACATTGTCATGGCAGCAGTCCTGGCAAAAGGAACCAGCACGATATTCAATGCTGCCTGCGAGCCTTACCTTTTTCAGCTCTGCACCATGCTTTCGAGCATGGGCGCAAAAATTCAGGGCATCGGATCCAACCTGCTGACCATTGAAGGAGTCACAAGTCTCAAAGGCTGTGAGCATACCCTTTTGTCAGACATGATCGAAGTTGGCAGTTTCATCGGCCTTGCAGCAATGACACGTTCTGCAATTACCATCAAGAATGTGAATTACCAGCAACTGGGACTCATCCCCGATGTATTCCGCCGGCTTGGTATCGATATCATACGTCAGGGCGACGATATCTTCATTCCCCAAAAAGAGGTTTATGAACTTGAAACCTTTATGGACGGATCCATCATGACGATTGCCGATGCACCGTGGCCGGGATTTACGCCTGACCTGATCAGCATCGTGCTGGTTGTTGCGACACAGGCCCGGGGCAGCGTCCTGATCCACCAGAAAATGTTTGAAAGCCGTCTTTTCTTTGTCGATAAACTGATCGACATGGGAGCCAAGATCATCCTTTGCGATCCTCACAGGGCAACCGTCATCGGCCTCGACCGGCAATATCCCTTGCGCGGCCTCCGCATGTCCTCACCTGATATCCGGGCCGGTGTTGCTCTTCTCATTGCCGCTTTATCGGCTGAAGGGACAAGCATCATCGACAACATTGAACAGATCGACCGGGGATACCAGGAGATCGATCTCCGCCTGAGAAACCTTGGCGCCGACATCCAGCGTATATGATCCTGCCATTTTGTCCTGAAATTCCATGGCAGGTTTTTTGATGGGAGAGGACAAATCAAAAATAACAGACTTTTGACGTTGAAGAATTTATGACAATGGAAGAACTGAACAATCAAAACGAAGAGATCATTCAAAACCGGAAAGAAAAAGAAACCAACGAAAACCCGGAAGATACTGTACTGGATCCTGAAAAAGAATCCTCTGCTGAATCAACCCTGGAACACCCGGATCATAAAAAAGAAAAAACGCTCAGATCAAAACACAGAAAAGAGGACAAGGTGGAGGAAATGGAACAGGAAGTCGCCCAATGGAATGACAAGTATCTCCGGTTGTACTCTGAATTTGACAATTACAGGAAACGGTCGTTAAAAGAGCGGATCGAGCTTAGCAAAACAGCTGCTTCTGATCTCATTACTGCCCTGTTACCGGTTCTTGACGATTTCGAAAGGGCACTAAGTGCCATGGATACCAGTGAAGAAAAAGAGAATCCCATGCTCGACGGGATCAACCTCATTTATGGGAAACTGAAAAATATTCTTTCACAGCAGGGCCTGGAACGGATGAAGGCAACTGGGGAAGAATTTAACACCGACTACCACGAGGCCCTGACAAATATTCCGGCACCCAAACCTGAACTCAAAGGCAAGGTAGTTGATGTGATCCAGAACGGCTACCTCCTTAACGGGACGGTGATCCGTTATGCGAAAGTGGTGGTTGGAAATTAACAAAGTGATAAGTGAATGGTGAATGGTTAATAGAGTATAGAGAAAATAGACATCCAAACCAGAAACCTGAACCTAATACCTTGAACCTATTACCTGATGTCCAAACGTGATTATTACGAAATACTGGAAGTCTCCAGAAATGCCACTCCTGAAGAGATCAAAAAAGCTTATCGTCAGCAGGCATTGAAATATCATCCGGATAAAAATCCTGACAACAAAGCTGCCGAAGAAAAATTCAAGGAAGCTGCTGAAGCCTATGAGGTGCTCAGCGATGCCGAGAAACGGAAACGGTATGACCAGTTCGGGCATGCCGGAATGGGAAATAATGCCTCAGGCTTTGGCGGCGGCTTCAGCGGCAGCATGAGCATGGATGATATATTCCGTCACTTCGGGGATATTTTCGGAGGAGGCGGCTTTGATGATTCATTTGGTTCCATGTTCGGAGGTGGCGGTCGTGGAAGAAGAGCCGTGAACCGGGGTTCCAACCTGCGGGTAAAAGTAAGACTTACGCTGGATGAGATCGCGCATGGCGTTGAAAAAAAGATCAAGGTCAACAAATACATCCAGTGCACTACCTGTAAAGGAACAGGTGCCAAAGGCGGAAGTGCCTACCAGACCTGTTCAACCTGCCACGGAAGTGGTACTGTCACCCGTGTTACAAGCACCTTCCTTGGGCAGATGCAAACTTCCTCTCCCTGCCCGCAATGCGGAGGCGAAGGACAGATCATCACCGATAAATGTCAGAGTTGTGCCGGAAACGGTATCGTTAAAGGAGAAGAGGTGATCAGTATCCGGATCCCTGCCGGCGTTGCAGAAGGCATGCAGCTCTCTGTAAACGGGAAAGGTAATGCAGCTGCCCGCAGCGGGGTACCGGGCGACCTATTCGTACAAATTGAGGAGATTGCACATCCCGACCTGATAAGAGACGGGGACAACCTTCATTATGAACATTATATTACAATAACCGAGGCCGCACTCGGAACCTCGGCGGAGATCCCCACGATCGATGGCAAGGCAAAAATCAAAATTGAACCCGGAACGCAAAGCGGAAAAGTACTCCGGTTAAAAGGGAAAGGACTGGCCAATGTAAATCAGTGGGAAGGCAAAGGTGACCTGCTGATCACCATTCATGTATGGATTCCCCGTAACCTCTCAAAAGAAGAAAAAGCGACCCTGGAAAAACTGGGCAATTCACCGAATTTCAAGCCGAATCCTTCTGCTCGTGACAAAAACATTTTTTCACGGATGAAAGATATTTTCGAATAATACCCTTTCCATTTCATCATAAGACTGACCCCGATGGATCTCTTTATTGCTAAAAATGTCACTAAGACATTTGCCCAACACAAAGCCCTGGACAGGGTCGATATCAATGTGCCTGAAGGGAGTATCTTCGGGCTTCTTGGACCCAATGGCGCCGGAAAAACAACTTTTATCCGGATTGTGAACCGGATCCTGGCACCTGATGAAGGTGAACTTTACTTCAGGGGCAACCCCATGACACCTTCCGATATCTTCAGCATCGGCTACCTTCCCGAAGAGCGAGGACTATACAAGAAGATGAAAATCGGGGAACAGGCGCTTTACCTCACCCAGCTGAAAGGGCTGAGCCGGCATGATGCCCTAACCAAACTGAAGTACTGGTTCGAAAAATTTGAGATTACCTCATGGTGGAACCGAAAGGTTGAAGAACTTTCAAAAGGAATGCAGCAGAAGGTTCAGTTCATCGTCACCATCATCCATGAACCCACGATGCTGATCTTTGATGAGCCATTCAGCGGTTTTGACCCGATCAACGTCAACCTTCTCAAAGAAGAGATCCTGCAGCTTCAGAAAAAAGGATCCACCATCATCTTTTCAACGCACAACATGGCTTCTGTTGAAGAGCTCTGCGACAATATCGCATTGATCAACAATGCCCGCAAGATACTCGAAGGAAATGTGTGGGAGATCAAAAAGACTTACAAAACAAACACCTTCGAAGTACAGTTTTCAAAATTTGACGGCGACTTGCGCACTTTCCTGCCCTCCTCCTTTGAATGCCTGGAACTCAACCCTGTGAATGAGCATCTCAAAGCGAGGATCCGCATCCCGGCTGAAGCAACTCCCAATGATCTCATCCGCCAGGTAATCCCTCATGTAATGATACATTCCGTCAACGAGATCATTCCAAGTATGAACGATATATTCATCCGGACTGTTACCAGTCAGCATCCCGATCCTTCCACTTCTTCAAGCGAAAAGATATGAATAAGATCCTCCTGATCATCCGAAGAGAATACCTGACCCGCGTCAGAAAAAGGTCCTTTATTGTTATGACAATTCTCGGACCATTGCTGATGGCTGCCATTATGATTGTACCGGTATACATCGCAACGATGACAAACGAAATAAAATCGGTATCTGTGATTGATGAGACCGGTTTTTTCTACGGAAAATTCAAAGACTCTGAGAGCATCAAATTCCATTACCTTGTCAGCGATATCGGCTCGGCAAAATCCTCCTTCACCAAAAGCGGCGATTATGCCCTGCTCTACATCCCAAAAACAGAATTATCGCTTCCCAGCTCGGCCATACTTTATTCCAAGAGCCAGGTTAACATGAATGTGAAGAGTTACATCAAAAATGTAATGGGAAAACGGGTGGAGGAGTTAAAGCTGGAAGCCAAGATCAGAGATCTGAAACTGTCGGAGGACGCAAAACTCACAACCGATGACATCCTTCGTTCCATAAAAGCCAGTGTTGATATAAGCACAATCAAGATTGGGGATGAAGGGAAAGAGGAAAAAAGTTACCCTGAAGTGAGCATGGTCCTGGGGATGTTCAGCGGAATCCTTATCTACTTCTTTATTTTCCTTTTCGGTTCCCAGGTGATGCGCGGGGTGATTGAAGAAAAGACAAACCGCATCATTGAAGTGATCATATCCTCCGTCAAACCGTTCCAGCTGATGATGGGAAAGATCGCGGGTATCGGGTTGGTCGGACTGACCCAGTTCCTGTTGTGGGTTATCCTCACCGGTACCATTGTGACCATTGCAACATCGTCTTTTTCCTCGAAGAATAAAACAGGCCATACCGCCGAACAATTAATGAAATCGAGGACAAACGGAATGACAGCGATGCAGCTGCCAAACGCCGCGGATTCAACCAAAGTTACATCAGAACAGACAAATGAGGTGATTGCTGCTATCGAATCCATCGATTTCCCCGTTATGATCGGGATGTTCCTCTTCTTTTTCCTGTTTGGATACCTTCTTTATGCCGCTCTTTTTGCAGCTGTCGGATCAGCCGTCGACAGCGAGGCGGATACACAGCAATTCATGGTGCCGCTTACAGTGCCCCTGATTTTGTCGATTGTAATGGCTCAGTTTGTGATTCAGGAACCTAATGGCCCGGTTGCATTCTGGTTTTCGATTTTCCCCTTCACATCTCCTGTTATCATGATGATCCGGATCCCATTCGGTGTGCCCTATTTTCAGATCATCCTTTCCATGACCTTGCTTGTTGCCGGATTTCTCGGAACGACGTGGATGGCTGCAAAAATATACCGGACAGGAATCCTGATGTACGGAAAGAAGGTTACCTACAAGGAACTGTGGAAATGGCTGAAGTACCGCAATTAGCTGGTGAACTGGTGAGTAAAAATTAATCTTCTATCTTCTATCTTCTATCTTCCGATCTCTGACCTCTGACTTCAGAACGCTACTTATAGATCTTCGCCCACTCATACTTTTTCCGCTTCTTCCAGTCGCCTTTGTGGTAAACATAGCTGACAATCAACGGCAGAACTGAGGTGGCTTCAGCATAGACCATCTTTTCATAAACGGTGTCAACTTTCCCCCAGGAGGAGGCCTCTTTCAGTGTGGAACTGGAACAGGCACCATCACGTGAATCGGCAACGGTGATCTGAACAGCATATTTATGCATGGGAACCTCTTTCCCGAGCACCTCCGCGCAGATGACCGTGTCCTGAACGAAGTTTTTGGGCACTCCCCCGCCGATCATAAAGAGCCCGGATGTTTTTGCTTTCATTTTGATCAGGGTCAGTTCGAGAAAATCCTTGACGGAATCGATGGAAACATGTTTCTCCGGATGGGTCCACTGGTGCTTTACGAGGCCAAACCCCGCACTGCTGTCACTGAAGGCCGGGCAGAAAATGGGAACATTGTGCTCATAACAGGCCTGCACGAGCGAATCTTTCTTCTTCGAATTTTTCTTCAGGTATTTTCCCATCTCCCAGATGAACTCCCGGGACGAATAAGGCCTGGGCTCCAGTGAATCAGCGATCTTTCCGATGGTCATGTCACATGCCTGCAGTTCTTCTTCATCGATGTAGGTATCATAAATCCTGTCGATATACAATGCCCTTAGCTGCTTATCATCGGCGTTGTAGGATCCCTGGTAATGCTTATACCCGAGTGCCTCAAAAAAATCCATATCCACGATTGAGGCTCCGGTTGCAATGATGGCATCCACCATGTTGCTCTTGACCATGTCGACATAAACCTGCATACAACCACCGGCACTGGTACTCCCGGCAATGGTCAGGAACACTGTACATCCTTTGTCCCTGATCATCCGGTTCAGGATATCTGCTGCGCCGGCAGTGTCACGGGAGGTGAATGACATGTCCCTCATGGCATCGATGATGGGTATTGCATTGATTTTCTTTACATCAAAATGCTTGACCGGATTTTTCAGGAACTCTTTTTTCTTCATATCGATGGATGGATTTTATTATAATAACTTTTATAAACTACTGCAAAAGTAAAAATTCTTTTCAGAAGCCTTACTTCCGGATATAATTCGAGGATCGTTGATCGATTTATGAATTTTTAAAAGGGTCAATACCCAAGAATTTTAAGCATGGATTTAAAGCTCTGTTCTTTGGAAAAAAGCTTGTAAGTGACTTCATCATTCTCATCAAGGTCAATAAGAACGTGTTTCGGTGCCGGGATCAGGCAATGCTGGATGCCGCCGTAACCGCCGATCGCCTCCTGATAAGCCCCGGTATGGAACAACCCGATGTATTGCGGTACTTTTTCCTGGAATTTCGGAAGGTAAACAGCATTGGTATGTCCTTCAGCATTGTAATAATCTTCACTGTCGCAGGTCAGCCCACCCAGGAAGACGCGTTCATATTCCACATCCCAGTTATTGATGGCCAGTAAAATAAATTTCTGGTTACTGGCCCAGGTATCAGGCAACGTGTTCATGAAAGAACTGTCGATCATGTTCCAGACCTCCCTGTCGTTCTGCCTTTTCTGGTCAATAATGGAGAACAGGACGGCTCCGCTTTCCCCAACGGTGTATTGTCCGAATTCTGTAAAAACATCCGGTTCAGGTACCTCATTACGTTCGCAAATGCTCTTGATCTGCGAGATGATCTCCTCGGCCATGTATTCATAGTCATAGGAAAAATCAAGCGAGTTTTTGATCGGCAGACCTCCACCGATATTCAGGGCAGTCAGTTCCGGACAGATCTTCTTAAGGTCACAGTATACACTTACGCTTTTGTGCAATTCGTTCCAGTAATAGGCCGTATCCTTGATCCCGGTATTCAGGAAAAAATGAAGCATCTTAAGTTCAAACTTCGGGTTGTCCTTAATCTTATCGACATAATAGGGAAGAATATCATTGTACCGGATCCCGAGCCGGGATGTGTAAAAATCGAATTTGGGCTCTTCTTCCGATGCAATGCGGATCCCGATCTTCATACGGTTGTTGCCGATCAGGTTCTCATATTTATCAAGTTCGAAAAGGTTATCCAGTACCGGGGTTGTGTTTTTGAATCCCTGGTTGACAAGATTTACAATGTATTCAATGTACAAAGGCCGTTTGAAGCCGTTGCAGATGATGTATTGGTCCTTGCTGAATAATCCCCGTGAGTGCAGGTCTTCAATGATGGGGATATCAAATGCGGAAGATGTTTCAAGGTTGATCTCATTCTTCAAGGCCTCTTCCACAACAAAATTGAAATGCGAGCTTTTTGTGCAGTAACAATAATGGTAATCACCCTGGTAATCAACCTTCGCCATTGCAACATTAAACAGCCTTTTTGCTCCCTGAATCTGCGTAGATATCTTGGGAAGGTAACTTATTCTGAGCGGGGTACCATACTGTTTGATGATGTCCATCAGGGAAACCTTATGAAAATAAAGTTCATTATCCTGGACTTCAAATTCAGGCTGGGGAAATTCAAAGGTCTGTTCGATCAGATCAATGTATTTATTTTTCATACTATTTTGTTAAATGTAAGTAAAACGGATTACAGATTTTTACTCAATGTAAGTAACCCGGATTTATACGGGTGGGCAAAAGTATGACATAATTTCATAGAAACTGACGATATTACTGAAAAATCATTGAATATTCTTTCTACTTTTGGATCGTGTACGACATCATTCTGTACCGGAAAAGCATATTGATGGCTCATTGCACAGGATAATTTATAAATATGAAGATCATATTGCAGCTATTAACCTGAAAAAAATAAAAGTCAGCTCACCTGAATAGTAAAAGTTAGTTATCAGGCAAGTACGGTTATTCCATACAATTATTCTGTCTTACGAAAGGCTGTTTGGCAATCAAGGTATAAAAGCAAACAATATAGTCAGTACAGTAAAAAACAAAGAAGGAAGAATGACGAATGAAGAAAGCCTCGAGGCATTGTTGCTGGTTGAGAATTCCAGGAGAAACACAGATCTGATTGCGGATCTTATTTTAAAGAAGCCGGAACTGTTTGATGAACTCATCATGATTTATCTTAAAAACGAAGAACCTGTGAGCCGCAGAGCTGCCTGGGTAACGGATACCGTCACTGAAAAGAGGCCCGACCTTCTGGAACGGTACCTTGAAGAAATCGTTACCCGTCTTGAAACTTTCACACACGACGGAATGAAGAGGGAATCGTTACGGATGTTGGCCCGGTCAAGGTTCCCCGCTGACCAGCTCGGCCTGTTGATCACACTTTGTTTCGACTGGCTCATCTCTTCCAGTGAGTCCGTTGCCGTGAAAATGTACTCGATGGAGGTCCTTTATAAAATTTCGCAGCAGGAACCTGAGATGAAAAAAGAGCTGGTTGATTCCATTGAATTAAGAATGCACGAAGAAACACCGGGCTTTCGTGCACACGGTAAGAAACTTCTCAAACAACTCTACAAGGAGATCGGAGGTACTTAAATAATTCTGCTGCTTTCCGGAATTAGTTTTTAATTTTGGGGATGAAAATCAATCTGACCAAAAACCCGATGTTGATCTTTTCAGAATATAACCTTTAACGAATCCTTATGAACACTAAACGGATACCTTCCCTTTTCTATTATCTCCTGTTCATTCTGCTCATTCTCTTCTCATTTTACAACTTTTCCGCGATCAACTTTCCGCTGCTGAATTCCGACATGGCAGTGACCATCATCATGTCGCAGGACCTGAACCTTCCCGCGGATCTTTATTTCTGGGGGCAGGACAGGGGCGGAAGCCTGATCCCTTTGCTGGCAAACATCCTGGTTGAAGCTTACAAGTTTCCACCGGTAATGGCAGTTTCGCTGATCCATTACCTTATCCTGGTTGTTGGTTTCTTTGCGATGGCTTCCTTTTTCCGTAACCGTAACCTTAAACTCATTCTTGCACTTGTCTGGTTCTTCCCCTGCTGGCATTTCCTGGACCAGGTGATGCCCCTCTTCGGAGTTCAGATGTGTCTGACAATTATCGCCATATACTGTTTAAAAAGGATGCAGATGGGTGTATCCTTTTACTGGCAGCTGCTGTGGCTCTCCCTGTCCTGCCTGACCTGGATCCTGTGCATCTGGGTCTCCGATCTGGCAATCGTATCATTGATGATCCTGGTCATGATTGTAATCTGGAAATACAGGCAGGCATTTAAAGACAGGGGGTATTTTTTCTTCTTTAAGGATAAGGAAACATCTGTTCATACGGCGTTGGTACTGGCATGGTTCATTGCCGGTACTGCATTTATCCTCTATGCAAAGCACAAGGCGACGCGGACCGATGACTATTACGCGCATGCCATCAACCGCCCGGGAGAGATTATCGCCACTCTGAACATAATGTTCCGGTCTCTCTGGCGGGTTTTTAGATTTTCCTCCGAAAATTTCATGGAAAGTATCTATGCATGGGCCATTGTAGCCGGTACTCCCCTGATTCTGCGGCTATCGAATACACGAAGCCACTTCATGAAGTTCTGTTCATCCAATAAATTGTTCGTCTTTTTTGCTCTGAACGGCATCGTTTTATTCGTTCTGCTTATTTTATCACACTGGGTATTCCTGAATGGGACCAACCGAAGGTATTTTACGCTGGTATACATCTTTGTATGGATTGCCGTATTGCTCTACGTGGAAGCAACCGGTTCGCATAACAGGCAGTTGCGCCTGATCCTCCTCTTCACGGTAGCCCTGTGCGGCGCGATCAGCTCGTTCAGCAATTTCTATTTCCCAAAGCGGGTTCCCTCACGGATGACGGAAATGGGTGATATCAGGAAACTGGGCGATATCGGGATTATTTCGGATTATTGGGTTGCCTATTTAAGCATGTGTATGGATACAAAACATATCGTTGCAACTCCCCACGATAAAAGCCAGGTAAGAAACTACTACCTGGCCGAATCTGTTTTCAGGATGCCGAAACTTTACCTGGCAAGGGATGGGTGGATGGATACATTCCCGGATACAATCACCCAGTTTGGGCATATCCTTGCCCGCAAAGGAACCGAGATCCCCATCGGGAACCTTTACTTATGCCAGTATGAGCGGGTTTATTACAAACGAACCTTCAACTGCAACGAGATGCAACACCAGGGGATTGTCGTTGAAGACCCGCTGGCGGAGTCGGGGAAATCAGTCGTTATTTCAAAGGATTATGACCGTAAGAAACATTTTATTTTCGGCCCCTTCATCTCCCTGCAGCACGGCACTATTCTCGTCAGGTACCGTTTGAGATCGGAACCCGGACTCGAGACCCGGACTCTTGCTGTGCTGGAAATTTCCGCCGAATATGGCAAGAAAATCCTGGCAACTTTGCCGATCCGTTCCTGTGACTTCCAGCGCCGGGATTCATACCAGTACTTTGACCTGAAAACAACCCTCGACAAAGATTATAACGGTGTCGAATTCCGGGTTATGTATCAGGGAGGACAGGAACTCTGGTTTGATTGTGCCGAGCTGACAGGAATGTAAGAGCAGGTTGTGAAGGAATGACCTGGTGAGTAAGTGAGTACAAAAGAATTCCTGCTTTGTACCTCAATATTTGGCTTGTCATTGCGAGCGAAGCGAAGCAACATAATTCATCATTCGTAATTTCAAAACAGGGCCTCATAATATAGAATAATATTTCTCTTTTTCCTACCCTCCTGAATTCAATAGAATTTTCTAAGTTTGCCGTCTAAAACAAAAACCATGCTGAAACGATTCATTGCCCGGCAGATGGTCAAAAAGACCAAAAGCCGCCAGTTACCTGTTGAAATCCTTGAACAGAAACATGTAGATCTTGCCCAGCCCTTTCCGAACGACAGTTCTTACTTTTATGGGGGAGATAAGGAAGGAAATGCATTCATTGCAAGGATGGCTTTTCGCGGACCTGATCGCCAGCATGAGCATTGGTTTGATTTTAAGTTCAACGGACTTGGTTTTTTTGGATTGCACCAGGATCCGGGTGCTGAAGGAGAAGGATTCCAGCTGGGAAACCTGAAATGGGAACCTGTTGAGGTTGGAAAGATATGGAGAATCACTTACGATGGAAAAGTGACCGATGAAACCGGGAAAGAACATTCCTGTGAAACGAACCTCCTGTTCACAGGAGAACATGAAGTTTATGATTTTGCGAAAAGCTCAGACCAGAGGCTCATTGCAGACGCCATTGCGGCTTCAAAATGGAACAAGCAATTCTTTTTCAAGTTGAAAGATACGCACCAGGTTCATTATGAACAAACCGGAAACCTGACCGGGTACATCATTCTTGATGGTGTGAAACATGATATTAAGATGTGGGGCTCACGCGACCATTCATTCGGTTCGCGCAACTGGACAACCTGGGACCGTCATTACTGGATCACAGGAAAATCGGATAAAGGCTACAGCTGGACTGTGACTACGATCCGGTTTGATTTTCTGGGCAGGCTGACAGCAGGATTTGTTGTTGAACCCGATGGCACCATTGATGCGGTGATCGACTGCACCGACCTTGAAACGGTCTCAAAACTCAAGACATTGCCGGATAATGCTCTCATCGAATTAAAGATGAGAAGCGGTAAAAAACACACCATGGAATTTTTCCGTAATGGACATTTTCCTTACATCATGGATCAGAAATACCTGATGTTCGAAGCCATTGGAACCTATAAATTCGACAATGTCGAGGGGCTGGGAATGGTGGAGTTCGGGTTTCATGCGGATAAATACACACTGTGATCAGGTTCATTCACGAGATAACTGACGAAAATATCGGAGGAAAAGCCAGGGGACTGAAGATCCTGAGTGATCTTGGTCTTTCGGTTCCCGATGCATTTGTGATTATCCATCCCGATATTCACATTCTTGATGATCCTTCACTTGAAAAGAGCATTGTCAGGCTGGGAAAGGGGCCGAAGGCAGTTCGTTCATCAGCCGTCAGTGAAGATGGCATCAGCGCCTCTTTTGCCGGGCAGTTTGAAACGTTCCTTCACCTTAACAATTATTCTGAAATCAAAGATGCAATTGTTAAATGCATCGAGGCTACCCGGTCCCACCGGGTGCGCGAATATGTGACCAACCTCTCGGAAGATGCGGATCTCCGGATTTCCGTCATCCTTCAGAATATGGTAAATGCAAAAGTGGCCGGCGTTGTTTTCTCTGCCGACCCTGTGACCGGCAGACGTGACCAGGTCGTCATCAATGCAGTCAAAGGCCATGGTGAAGACCTTGTAAGCGGAGTGAAGGATGCCATCCATTATAAAATATTCAGAAGCGGATCCAACATAAATGACCAGGTAAAGAAACAGGGAGATCTCCTCTCTACAGAGCAGATAACCGAAATCCTGGAGGCGTCGAAAAAAGCGGAACAGCACCTGGGATACCCGGTTGACATGGAATGGGCCATCGATCAGGAAGGGGCTCTCCAGTGGCTTCAGGTACGTCCTGTAACCACCCTTCCCGAAGTTCATTACAATGAGCTGGACACGGTGAAAGGCCACAGTAACGACACCTGGACACTTGGCAACATCGGAGAGATGATGCCGGGGGTTGTCACACCACTTACCTATTCGGTCTCATTTCATGCCGTTGATTACGGAATGACAGTATGGGCGGAGGCTGCAGGAGCTTACAGTCTCAAAAAATACGAAGGATTCCGCTACATCCAGATGTTTTATAACCGGTTGTTCATCAACATGACCAACATGATGGACTACCCCAGGAATGTCTGGATGAACAAAGCAGAAAATGTGCAGTTTGCCGTGATAGGGAAGGTTATCGAAATCCCTGATTTTCCTTACACTTCTAATTTTCCGATGCGGGTTGCTCATTTTATAAAACAGATGATCAGCCTGAGCTGGACTAAAAAGAATGTAAAGCGACTGATCGATCTTGCCAAAAATTACAGGATCTCTGAGACCGGAAATATCGAAAGCGATTATCAGGCACTGGATGAAGCCCGCGAAGTGCTGAAAGAAGCATTCGGGCACCACATTATTGCCTCATCGCAGTCAGGCACCCTCTATTCTGCGATGATGGGGATTCTCACCTCCAACAAACGTCTTCCGACTTCTGAAGATCATCACATCGCCACCCTTCTGCTGACCGATATTCCCAACATCGAGAGTGCTGATGCGGTTCAATCCCTTGAAAGGTTTGCAATGCTCATCCAGGCGGAGAAAAGGTTTGCCGGTATCTTTGTTTCAGCATCACCGGAAGAAGCACTCCGGTTGCTGGTACAGGATTCGCCCCCGGAAGTCAGTCGTGCATACAAAGCTTTCCTGGAAAGGCACGGGCACCGTTGCGTTCGGGAGGCCGAACTCCATGAAAAGCCTTGGGAAGAAAATCCGCTTCAGCTCGTACAGATGCTGCAGACACGGGTGAAGGCAGGAGGCCGTGAGCACCTTCACGCAACTCCAAAAAAAGTCCAGGAAATACTTGCGGGGATAAAACCCTTTCAGCGGATCATCATTAAATCATTCCTCAACAATGCCCGAATCGCTGTTTCACGCCGGGAGATCACAAAATCCGCATCCATAAAGGTTTTGCACAGATTGAGGACGGCCTGGCAACACTTTGCAGAGGTGCTTATAAAGGAAGGATTGCTTGACGACTCCGACCAGGTTTACTACCTGACCCATGAAGAGATCGGGAAGCTGATCAAAGACTATTCCCCTGCCTGGCGGGCGAAGGCAAATAAACGCAGGGAACTTCTTCCACAGACCGCGGCACTCCAGTTTACTGAAGTGTGTCATGGAATACCTGAACCGCTGGAAGAACAGGAAGAAATAGAGATTCTTGATGGTCAGCTGAAAGGAATCCCCGTCAGCAGTGGGGTTGTTGAGGCCAGGGTCAGGATCGTCAACACGATGGATGACGCTGCCCAGCTCCAGTCCGGGGAGATCATGGTGGCTTCCTTTACAGATATCGGATGGACACCCTATTTCAGTATCGTATCAGGACTTATTACAGAAATCGGAAGTCCGCTTTCACATGGTGCCGTTGTTGCAAGGGAATATGGGATACCGGCAGTAGTCGGGGCAAAAGGAGCCAAAAAGTTCCTGAAGACCGGCGATGTCGTGAAATTGAATGGAGACAAAGGAATCGTAGAAATAATTACGAATTAGGAATTACGAATTACAATTCCCCATTTATTCCCTTTTCACGGAAACTGATTCCCTGGTAAGGCCCGGAAACGGAATGATTCGGAATTAGTCTGACTTGCCAATTCACCACTTTACTCAAGAAACCGCTCTTGCAGCAGATCCGGCTCGGCTGCCAATTCAACAAACACATAGTTTTCAAGGCTACCATAATGTTCATTGATCGTTGACAGTGCAGCATCAAGGTATTCCTGGCGTACTTCGAGCATGGGGCGCATCAATTCTCCGTTGTGCCCGTTATTATTCAGAATCCCTATGATCTCCCGGGCGTGAGCCTGGGCAAAGAGATTCGTCACATAATAATCTTTGAGAATATCTTCCCTCTGAACACCAAGTGAAGTAAGGAGAAAAATTGTTGCAAGACCTGTCCGGTCTTTCCCGGCTGAGCATTGAAATACCAGCGGTACATTGGGATTATGTGCAAGTTCATGGAAGAACTGACGGTATTCAACGGTATAATTCAGGACGATCCTTTTGTACTCATCGACCAGCAATTTACTAAGTCCTTCCTCATTGCCTTCTCCGACATAGTGTGAAGCAAGGTCGCGGGGCGCATCAAAAATCGGCAGATGTATTGTTTCCCTAAGACCAGGAATTTCACGATGAGGCCGTTTTGCACATTCCCTTGGCGAACGAAAATCGATGATCAGGGCTAGTCCTAAGTGAGTCAATACGTTCACATCTTGGTCCGTTATCGAATGAAGATCCCCGCTGCGAAAAAGTATGCCCGGTTTAATCCTTCTTCCGTCTCTGGAAGGGATGCCGCAAAGATCGCGGAAATTATGCTGTCCGGAAAGTAACGGAATAAAGGAGTCAGACAGATTTGTATTCATAGGGGTGCAAAAATATGGTAATTTTACATTACTAACGGTAAATGATGACGAAATGGAAACAGCAAAAACAATATACCTTGGTGAATTAAGGACTCAGGCCACTCACCTTCGTTCAGGCAATACCCTCATTACGGATGCGCCGCTGGACAACAAGGGTAAAGGAGAAGCCTTCTCCCCTACCGATCTGCTTGCAACATCCCTGGGAAGCTGTGCAATGACAATCATCGGGATTGCCGCCAGGGCTCATGGATTCAACGTTGACAAGACCATCATCCGCATCACCAAGATCATGGCGGAAAATCCAAGAAGAGTGGGTGAAGTGGTTATGGAATTTGATTTCCCTCAACAAACCTATTCTGATAAAGAAAAGGCAATCATCTGGAATGCAGCAAAAACATGCCCGGTTTATTTAAGCCTTCACCCCGACCTGGTAAAAACCATCCGGATGAACTTTCAGGATTCCTTATAGCGCCTGGTATTCAACTACAGGGTAACCTTTTTCCCCCAGATTATTATAATATGCAACAAACCGGAGTTTGTAAAAGTATCCGGATTTATCCCTGATCACATAAAAGATGTTGGTCCTTACGGTATAGCTGCCCGCATCAAAATTAAAAGTCTTCCAATCGTATCCAATCGCATCCAGCGAAACAGAGAGGGGTGTATTCATCACATCCTGAAGGGTGACTGTACTGAAGTTGTGAGTCGAATCCTTTATAGCCTCAACCCCGTTGCGGTTAAGCAATACTCCCGTCACCAGGTAAGGATATGCCTCTCCCACGGAGGTATACAATAGTGTGGTATACTGCGTAAATAAAAGGTCATATGCGTTTTTCGGGGGTTCCAGTTTCACCACAGATCCACCTGAAGAAAACGAATACCATACAAAATTCACGGAGGGATCTTTTTTTACTGATCCTGCATGAACATTGTTCCCGCTGAGCTGGGCAGACCGGAAATAATAGGTTCCATGTTTCAGGCTGTCAAAAACCAGCTGGTAGAACCCAAGCGGAATTCCAAGATTATCCAAACCCCGGTCTACTGCATAAACATGATTTAATGAAACCGTGTCTCCATTGATAATGCTGAACCATTTTCCGAAAGCGAGTGAATCAGCGCTCCCATCCGACTTATCAAATTTCCATTTCATCCCCGAAGTGTCATGCGATTGCCCGAAAGGAATGAGGCCCAGGTCGGCAACCTTCATAAAATCAGAAGTATTCAGGATAATTTTCCATCCCTCTTCAGAACCTTCAAATCCAAGGTCACTGGCTGTTCGTATGTTCGTGCTGACGGTTGTTCCGGATGCAAGATCGAAATAGACCTGGTACTTATAGGTATCGGTCATGGCGATGGTATCCGTCTTTACAGGCCCACGGGGATGTACCGGGACCGCTTCATCCTTCTTGAAGCAGGAATGGAGAGCGAGTGACAGGATGATCAAAGAAATAATCCGGAGGGTACTCATTTGTATTTATTAATGACAAGTGAAAGACGCAGGAAGAACGTTCTCCCCCAGCTAATGTTGGATGCATCACCGCCGCTTCCATGTGTACCCATGACACCTGTTGAGGGAACCGACTTTACATCGAAGATATTTTTCACCCCGGTGGAAATCCTTATCCGTTGCTTCCAGAAACCCTTCGCGGCGGTAAGATCCATCGTGTTGTAAGGATCAATATAACCGATACTGACATTCTCACCATCGAGCGCAAACTGGGGAGTTTTACCCGTATACTTATAAAACAGGGAAAAAGTGATATCCGGTTTCGGAATCCGGTAGAATCCGGACAGGGTGACATCCGTTGCAAAAATAAAACGGTTTGAATTATCGGTACTGCTCGTTGAACCTGCGACGCCCGTCTCTGCAATCCCTGCCTGGATCCGTAAGGAAGGAAACAAACTCCAGGATCCGTCCAGCTGGACACCGGTCGTCTGGTATTTTGCGAGATTCACATACTGGTATTGAAGGCCCTTGATGCTGGCAAGAAGAATTACATTCTCAATGTTGTTATAGAACCCAATCGTTTGGAGAGACCAGGAGGATTTTCTCTTCTCGGTATTCCAGTTGAGGCTCAGATTAACATTATAGGATTTTTCCGCCTTCAGTTCAGGATTCCCCTGGATGTCATGATTGATGTCCTTAAAGGAGAGATAGAGTTCCTTAAGGTCAGGAGCCCTGAAGCCCCGTGAAAAAGAGAGCCTGAAGTCCAGATCTTTGACGATAGTCCATTTGGTGCTCAGAGCATAAACAAGGGGAGCCTGGTATTTCGTATTATAGATGAGTCTCAGACCCGGCTGAATGGAGAGTGTCTTCACCGGATCCCATTTGAGACTCAGAAAGCCGGCATAATCACCGATCTGCTGCCGGTAATCCTGGATCCGTTTTCCTGTGCCTGTCTCAACATTCAGGTCAAACCCTGCCTGGTAATTGAGCTTTTTCTGGCTGTTGGTATTCGCATAGGTTCCCCTGGCAATCCACGACTGGATCCGGGAAGTGTCATTGGCAGAGACCGTCTCCACGAGGTTTTGTGTCAGCGTGGTAAGGTCCTTGAAGTAAGTACTCTTGATTCGGGAATAGTCGGAATAAGAAACAAGAAGGTTGACAGAGTGGCTCCGGGGTAATGTAAAGACGGCGTCCATCCTGCCATTGTAGCGCACGGTAGTAAAATAGGAATCCAACGCTGTTTCATAATATGCAGGCATCAAAGCACCCTTGTCTTCAAGCAATTCATTGAAGTAATCACCTGAAAATTTAAGTTTCATGACTTCCCCGGTAAAGGCATAATAACCGTCAAAAAAATATTGACGCCGGGGCTTGAAGGTCTGCACCCGGCTGCTGTCAACATAGGAATACCCCTGGAAAAAATTTCTTCCGCCATCGAGATAAAAACCATGTTTTTTTTCATTTCCAGAAACCGCTGCATCCACATTGTAAACGCCGACAGATTCATAGTACCCATCTGCAGTGGCTGAAAACCGGGATGATTTGTTTTCCCTGGTAATAATGTTGACCACACCTGCCATTGCATTGCTTCCATAAATGACCGACATTGGTCCTTCCAGGATTTCTACGTGATCCACATTATTAAGGTTGAGCTGGTTGAGGTCAAAATTTCCATTCATCCGGCCGATAAGCGGAACGCCATCCTGCAGAAATTTAACATTCTCCCCCGATAATCCCTGGATTGTGAGGCTTGTTCCCAGTACCCCGTCTTGTGAAACCCTCATGTTGGATTGATCTTTCAGCAATTCACCCATGTTTGTGGCGCCTTTCATTTCAATCATCCGGCTGCTGATCACTTCAATCCGGTAGATTGATTTATCGACTTTTTCGGGAGAATATTGCCCGGTGACCACCACCTCATCCATGTTTACAATCGCTGGTCTTAAAACAATTTCAAGAGTCTGACCGGGGCGGATCGAGTCGCGGTAAGTGACGTAACCCATATAGGAAACTGCAATCTTCGACGTTTCAGTAATGTCGTTGCTGATCTTTCCATCGATGGATGTTAATCCATATCGGGGTGTACCGTGCTTAATCCCTTCAAAGCAGACATGGGCAAAAGCAACCGGTTCATGGCTCTTCTGATCGGTTACATGAATGAAAGCCTGCTGGCGCTGACCGTAGGAAGAGCCTACGGTCAGACAAACCAACAAGACAAACCAAACCAAACCAAATTTGTGAAATCTAATTTTTTTAATGCCCATTAGCGGCTTATCATGATTTTCCGGATGACACTTCCTTCGGGCGATGATAGCTTAATTATGTAGATTCCGCTTCCAAGTCCGGAGACATTGAGCAATACCATTCCGGAATCCGTATTTACCAGTCTCTTCTCTACTAATCTGCCTGAAATATCTGTCAGTTCCAGGATTGACGGTTCAACGGAGGTGCGTGTAAAGGTGACATGAACAAGGTCAGTTGCCGGGTTTGGATAAACAGAAATCTCACCGGAATTCTGATTCACAGGAATTCCAAGTCCCGGAACCTTTCCGGTTTTAAAAACGATAAGCCCGGTACTGCTTCCTGCAAATTTCGAGAAGACAAGTTTGACGACTTCCCCGTTTGAGGATTTTACAAAATATACCGTTGAATCTTTTATATGATATACATAATTGGTATCTATATATTTCCATTCCCAGCCGATCGCAGAACGGGTTGAATCCCAGGTCCCCCGGGTAAAGTCGACATAATCAAGTGAGACCGGATAAAACGTTTTGGATTTTACTCCGTCCCGATTCAGCACGCCGGTTACTGCATAAGGCTGGCCATTGTGCTGAATGGACATGTATTTTGTAAACAGGATGTCCCAATCGGTCTTGTTCGGCTGGTATTCCACCACCTCATTGGTTTCTATTGAGTATCCGACAAATTCCCTGGCCAGATAAGTGTTGCAGTTAAGGGAAAGATCCTGCTGGCCGGTTCCATCCAGTTTGGCGAAGCGGAAATAATAAATATTGTTTACTGAATTTTTCCGGATGATCTCAAGTTTTCTGAAACTGCCATTCCGCAGTTTGATGATAAAGATTGAATCACCCACTACATCGTGGGTCTGGTCGTTGTACCTGCCCCAGCCATAGTCAGGATGCCCGGTGGCATTCCTGCTGAATGCGCCATTTTCCCAATCTCCGGGATCGTTGTACATCGGGGTCCAGGTATACAGTCCGCTGGTATCAACTGAAGCCCAGCCGGCAGTATCGGCTTTGGGATAGGACCATAAGATCACGCTGTAACCGTCATTGGTAAGAATGCTTGAACTCCGGATGGTTGTCCGGAAAGCGATGTCCCATGAATTTCTTGCATAGGAAGAAACTTCCCCATTCTTCATGCTGTAATAAATCTCATTGGCATAATATTGCCCCATCGTGATACTGTCGGTTTTTAAAACAACCTGTGCATGAAGGGCAGGACCGAAAGTAAATGCCCCTGATAAAATAAGTCCCGCAACGATAACGATATATACTTTTTTCATTTACTGTTGAATATTTTAGAAAGAATAAATGTGGTGAAAATGCCAGATGATCCCGGTATTTGAAAAATCCAATTATTACATGTTCAACCCTGACTGGGTATAACGGATTTATCAAAATACAGGGAATCTCCTTCCGGGAGAAGAAAAGGAAGGATCAATTCAGGCAAGAGGAGGCGCACGGAGGCCATGGATCCCATGCCTCAGCAATTCAGGTATACGTGAGGAAAATGTTAAAACCGGAGAAAACCTGACCGAACAAGCAGGGAATTCCACAAAGGAAGAAAAGATTGCATCCAGTGAAATAAAATGTACCGGATTGGGATGGGCAAAATCCTTCACCCCGAACTGTCCCGCTGTTTTCTCACTGTCGCGTTTGTATGCTACGAACTCAAGGATGAGCGGCCGGTGCCAGATCCGATACTGATGGAAATTAATCAATGAACCCGTACAAAGCAGGAAAGCAGCGATCGTCAAGGGGAAGAAGATCAGTTTGCGCAAAATGGATTTACGGGTCATCTGTGTTAAATAATTAACGGTGCAAATATATCAATATTTCCATTTGACAAATGAAAAAATTAAAAAAATCTGCAAGGACCCGGAAACCAATAACTGTCAGCCCAGGTATGCTTTCAGCAGTTTGCTCCGTGAAGAATGTTTCAGTCTTCTCAGGGCTTTTTCTTTGATCTGACGCACTCTCTCCCTGGTCAGATCGAACATATCGCCGATCTCTTCAAGGGTGTAATTGTGCGGAACCCCAATCCCGTAAAACAGGTTGATAATCTCCCGCTCCTTCTCCGCAAGCGTGGAAAGCGAGCGTTGTACTTCCCTTGCCAGCGATTCCCTGATCAGGTCTTCATCCGTACCCGGTGCATCCTCCGATACAAAGACATCAAGAAACCTGAGGTCATCGTCCTGATCGAGCGGTGCATCCATTGAGATGGTCCGTGTGGAGATCCTCATTGTCTCCTCCACCTTATGTTGCGTAACCTCCATCTCGGTAGCGATCTCGTCCGCAGAAGGTGGTCTTTCGAAACGCTGCTCCAGGCGTGATGAAACTTTGTTCATCTTGCTCAGGGAACCTACCTGGTTCAAAGGAAGCCTGACGATCCGGGATTGTTCGGCCAGGGCCTGCAGGATCGATTGGCGGATCCACCAGACCGCATAGGAAATAAATTTGAATCCGCGGGTTTCGTCAAAACGGCGTGCCGCCTTGATCAGCCCCAGGTTTCCTTCATTGATCAGGTCAGGCAGGCTGAGTCCCTGGTTCTGGTACTGCTTGGCAACCGATACAACAAACCGAAGGTTTGCCTTGCACAGTTTCTCCAGTGCCTTCTGGTCACCGGCCCGGATCCGCTGGGCAAGCTGTACTTCTTCATCGGTGGTGATCAACTCTTCCTTCCCGATATCCTGAAGGTACTTGTCAAGCGAGGCGGTTTCCCGGTTTGTTATTGATTTGGATATTTTTAATTGTCTCATTATGGTTCACTCCTATAGTCCTATGCCATAATACGCCCTCATACCGTTCGGGTAAACCCCTTCAACGAGCACCCCTCCTTTTCGGGAAGTAAATGCCTCTTTCAGATCCTGCGTAGAATGGACTGGTTGTTTGTCTATTGCTGTTATTATAAAACCCTCCCTGATACCGCTGTTTCTCAGCAAACCGTTATCGAGATGAACGATCTTGTATCCGTCGTTGATCGTATACCGTTGTTTCTCGCTATCGGTGATATGCTGAAAGGTAGCACCATGGATAATGATCTGGTTATCTTTGGTGTATGCCAGATTTTCATTTTCGTTCAGAAGCGTCAGTGACAGATCCACCTGATTTCCGTCCCGGAAAACCGACAGGGCGATTTTATCGCCAGGATTATGCTGCGTGATGATCTCCTGGAGTTCGGATCCGCTGTTAACGGGCAACCCCTGCATCTGAAGGATGACATCTCCTTTTTTCATGCCCGCTTTTTCGGCGGCTCCGCCTTCCACAACCTCCTGAACATAAACACCTTTTACGGATGGAAGATCTTTGTCTCTTGCAAACTGGTCGTCAATCTCCCTGTACCTGATGCCGAGATAGCCGCGCTGGATCTTCCCGAACTTCATGAAGTCACCCACCACTTTTTTTACGATGTTAGCAGGAATTGCGAATGAATAACCCACATAGTTTCCGGTTCCGGAAGCAATGGCAGCGTTGATGCCGATGAGTTGTCCTTTCAGGTTGACGAGGGCACCTCCGCTATTGCCAGGATTTACGGCAGCGTCAGTCTGGATAAACGATTCAACAGATCCCTGAGAGCCGAGAATGTTAATATCCCTGGCTTTGGCACTGACAATTCCGGCGGTGACGGTAGATGTGAGGTTGAACGGATTCCCAACTGCGAGCACCCATTCTCCGATCCTTACATCATCAGAGTTTCCGTATGAAAGGAAAGGCAGGTTCTTCTCCTCGATCTTGATCAAAGCCAGATCTGTACTTGCATCAGCACCGACGATGGTGGCTTTAAAAACACGTTTGTCATTCAGGGTAACGATAATATTATCTGCATCCTGAACGACATGGTTATTGGTAACAATATATCCCTCCGGATCCACGATCACGCCTGACCCCATGGCTTCAATCGCCTGGTTGGGCATACCTTGTCCGAAGTTGAATAGATTAAAAAAATCATCATATACATTGCTTTTCCTCTGGAATTCAGTTTTGATATGAACAACCGCATGGACCGAAATGGACGCTGCCATTTCAAAATCGGGCTGATCGAATGCTGCACCCGGAATATAATTCACCGGCCTGAGCGGGAGTGATTGTTGCACTGCTGAAGTGTAAAGAGGACGTTTCTGTTCCATCAATTTATAAGCGCCTAAGGCAACAGCACCACCGGCCACTGCTACCAGAAAAAGACCAATCAAACGTTTCATACTGTTTCTTCTTTTTTAGGTTGATTAATGTTGATCTGAAAACGGTTCGTATTTTTTAATAGTATAATCTTTCAATGTTAAATTTTGTTAACATTTCGCTTCTTTACCGGCACATCCGGATTACTTTTTTCCTTCTGGCCGATTAAGAGCAGGAATGTCATTTCAAGGTTAGGGGAATCCCGCTTTCCCTAAAATCCTGCCATCTCTTTATAATCCATATAAATAGAGTCCTTATGAGAACATTTATTACTCTTGCTTTTCTCCTGTTCCCTGTCTTTTTTTTTGGACAGAAAACAACCGGAAGGCAGGATCCGGACCTTTCCGAAAACCATGCCAATCCCGAAACCTTGGTAAAAAAACGCCAATTTGTCAGAGTCGTATTCTACAATCTTGAAAACCTTTATGATCCTTTCGATGACACAACAAAACTGGATGAAGAGTTCACTCCGAAAGGGATTAAAAGATGGACCTTCGGCAGGTTCCTTCAGAAGCTGAATCACTTGGCAAAAACCTTCATGGCCATCGGGGAATGGGAACCCCCTGCGATCATCGGGATGTGTGAGGTAGAGAACCGGTATGTGCTTAATAAAATGATCTATGAAACACCGCTGAAAAAGTACAAATACCGTTTCATTCATTTCGAATCGGAAGATGCCCGGGGAATTGATGTAGCAATCCTGTATCGTCCGGATCTATTCAGGATTGAATACTCGCGAAGCATCCGCATTCAGTTTCCTTTTGATTCGTTGATTCACACCCGGGATATCCTCTACGTCAAAGGCATCCTCTTTACCGGTGACACCCTCCATCTTTTCGTTAACCACTGGCCTTCCCGAAGAGGAGGTTTCGCAGAAAGTGTTCCGAAAAGAAAGATTGCAGCACAAAAACTCCGTTCGGTCCTGGATACGCTTCAGCAAAATCAGGCTGATCCGCAAATCATCATCATGGGCGATTTCAATGATGAACCCGACCAGCCGGCGATTGCCAGGGTGCTTGGTGCAGCAGGACTTTCAGACCAGACCAGAGCGTCAGGCCTTGTAAACCTGATGTTGCCATTGAACCATAATCCAAATGAAGGCACGCATAAATTTCAGGGAAAGTGGGCCATTCTTGACCAATTTATGGTCACAGGGAATTTTTTTCTTAAGCGGAAGAGTTTACAAACTTCACGTGAAGCCGTTCATATCTTTCATGCTGCTTTCCTGATGGAAGACGATGAACGGTTCATGGGAGGAAGACCTGTACGCACTTATGCCGGGCCCCGCTATACAGGCGGCTTCTCAGATCATCTGCCAATCTATCTGGATATCTGGAAAAACAGGGAAGCAGAAGGACCTTAACTCCACACCCCGGCAATTTTTGCCGAACAGAATTTACACGCGGAATTGCTGATGTTATTGTTAAGGATTGAGAATCCCTTTCTCTCTACAATTACCTTCTTACATTCCGGGCAGTAAGTGTTTTCTGCCGGAGATCCCGGAACATTACCGATATAAACATACCTGATCCCGGCCTTTATAGCAATTTCCCTTGCACGTTCAAGGATATCCAGCGGGGTATAGGGAAGATCTTTCAGTTTGTACAGCGGAAAAAAACGGCTGAAATGCAAGGGTGTATCCCCGAAACCGCTCTTTGCAAGCCACTCACACATCTGCGTGATCATGTCTGGCTTGTCGGTCCACCCGGGAACAACCAGGTTGGTGATCTCCAGCCAGACCCCTTCTTCCCTGAGAATCTTCAATGTATTCAGCACGGGTTGTAACGAACCGCCATTCAGTTTCGCGTAAATTTCCTCACTGAATGACTTCAGGTTTATATTGGCCGCATCGATGTATTTGCAAAGGTCGCGTAACGGCTTTTCATTGATAAAGCCGTTGGAGATCAACACGTTTTTCAACCCCCTCGCCCGGACGAATCTCGCCGTATCAAAGGTGTACTCATAGAATGCCACGGGTTCTGAATACGTATAAGCTACCGACCTGCAGCCGCTCTGGACAGCCTGTTCCATAACCTTAACAGGCATAAGGTCAAAGTTTGATGTGTTTCTTGGACTTTCCTGGGATATCTCCCAGTTCTGGCAGTTCAGGCAGGCTATTGTACAGCCGGCTGTGGCTATTGAAAAGCTCCGGGTAGAGGGAAGAAAATGGAACAATGGTTTTTTCTCGATAGGATCGACATGTACAGAGCAGGGATTTCCATAAGCGATGGTATACAGTTTCCCGTCCCTGACAACATGAGTCCGGCAGAGGCTGTCCTGACCTTCTTTCAGAATGCAGTTGTTCGGGCAGATCTGGCACTTCACCCCTCGTGCCATCTGAATGGAATATGGCGTTTCACGGGTATATTTTGAAAGGTCATCCGGGGAGCCGGTGAGGGCATTTCCTCCTTTGTTGATCATCCCTTTCGCCAGGGCCCTGGCCGTCCCGGTACCAGCGGCAGCAGCACCAAGTCCCAAAACACTGAGGCGTAAAAAATCCCGTTTCGATATCTTTCTTGCCATCCTTCGAATAAACAGGGAGGTATTTTTTAATCCACATCCCGAAAATACTCTATAAAATTACAATATTTTTGGCCTTAAAAAAAGAAATCCTGCACTGAAAAGATTCATCAATGCTATTACCAGGCAGGAATTTACCATCCCGAGAAAAGGGAGCAGAAGCAGGATTGTTGCGATGGCCCCAAAAGCGGATCCGAAGAGGTCGGCAGAATAACCGGAAGAGACCTTTTCGGTAATCCCCCGGCGACCGAGGGCTGATGCAAGCGAAAACTCCAGTCCGATAATAAAGGAGAGAGAAATTATCAAGAAAATGAAAATGATCCGGACCAGAAATTCTGAAAATCCAGGCAGGTTAAGAGCCAGGATGACAAATGGGAAACCGAGCGAATAGAAGGCCAGTGTGAACTGTACACGAAGGTAATCTTTTTCGGAAGGAACCGGAATCAACCGGGGAAACGAAAAGGCACCCGCAGCAAGTCCAGCCATGAACAAAGCAAGAATGATCCCCGTGGCCAGAAAAACATATCCATAGATAACCTGGAAAGAAACCAGGATCATCAACTGGAGAGATGAGGCTGTAAAACCACCCGTGAAGAGCCCGACGGTTATCCTGTTCAAGGTAAAAACGATCACAACCAGCAAAACCAGGATGAAAATCAGCGATACAGGCAAACTCCATTCGAACATGGAATTCCAGTATCTCATCTGCAGAAAGAACGCCAGTGGCCTGAAATCGCTGTTCACTTCTGCGGTCGTATTGAGGTGTGAATGGATATATTCCGATCGTTCTTTCAGGGAATTTACATCCAGGTACCAGGGATTCACATATACTGTTGAAATACCTCGCTGCCTGATCAGGTCAGGAATATCAGAGGAAAGTGCGCTGTCGGAAGCGAGAAAATAATTTCTCTGCCCCGGCAGGATCATCACAATACGGAACCGGGTTTTCAGGGTTTGAACCAGAGTGGAGTTTGTAGCGGCTGCTTTTTTACTCATATAATCGGAACTGGCGGGCAAACTTTCGCAAATGACGCCCCCCGGGTTCAGCACCTTTTTCAGGTCAACAAGAAATTCCCGGGAATAATAACGGTTGATGAGCAATGACAAGGGCTCCGGCAAGTTGATCAGCACCACATCGTATTTTTCATTGGAATGACGTATAAAACGACGGGCATCGGCATGGATGACATGAATCCTTTTATTATCCAGAATCTTTGAATACTTTCGTCCGATATCGGTTATTGCAGGATCAAGTTCTACATAATCGATCCTGGCGGGGTTGTATTTCAGAATTTCCGTCAGTGTTCCGGATATCCCGCCTGAAACCACTAAGATTGTTTCAGGATTCGGATGCTGAGCCATTGCAAAATGAACGGATTCTTCGTTTCCAATTTCGTTCCTGGAAGAGAAGAGCAGCAACCCGTTCTCAAAATAATTCAGCTGCCGGGCATTCATGGTCACATCCAGCTTTCCATATGGAGTGTATTTGTGATAAATCACTTGCTGATCCGGATAAAACAGTTTAACTGTGTAGGCGTCGAGATCTGCAAAAAAAGGGACAACCATAAAAAGAAGAGATACCGGGAGCATGATGAATTTCTGCAATCGGCTGGCACTGGTCAAACAAAAAAGCATGCAGACCATCAGGTTGATAAACAGGACAGCATGAAGTCCGGTATATATGCCGGAGAAGGTCAGGATAAAAACATTCACCAGGATCCCGGCGACCATTCCTCCCACGGTTTCGAGGGTATAAGAGACGGAGAGTGCATTTTTCATTCTAACCTCCGACAATTCATAAACAAAAGCCACAAAGAGAAAACCATTGAGCAGGCAGAAAGGCAGCTGGAAGAGGAGCATGGATCGGATAACCGGAATAAGTCCGGGAATTGTTCCTGCAGGAAGTGAATCTGCTTTCCACAGATCCAGTTTCAGCAACATCAGTATTGGCAGAATGGAAAAGAGGAATTGCAGAAAGAGAAGAAAGGTGAGCCGCCCTTTCATCCTGCAATAGAACCTTGCAATGTAGGCTCCTGCGCCGGTTAGCAGCATCCAGTTCGCCATGACGATTCCGATAACGAGTTCATTGCCATTAAAGACAGAAAAACATTCACGGATAAGAAATACCTGGGTGGCAAGAGCAGAAAAGCCAAGGGTAAATAAAGAAATCCGGATTGTATTTTCAAATCTGACCGTCATGCATTAACTTTGTTGAGAAGTACCAAATTTAGAAAAAATATGCAGAAGTCTCATTCCTGGTTCTGGCTGTTATTCCTCTTCTTCTTTGTCACACCGGGATGCCGCTCGCAAGACCAGAAAACCACCCGGGAATCTGTCGACAGGCCGATGGCCGTTGCAGGCAGTTTTTATCCCTCCGATCCTGCAGAGCTCAGGACGCTGCTCGGAGAGCTGTTCTCAGATGCAAAACCTCCGGCACTAAGAAAAACTGTCATCGCGGTCATCTGCCCGCATGCCGGATATGTGTTCTCCGGGACGGTGGCCGCCAGCAGTTACAACCAGCTGAGTCCCGACAAACAATATGACAATATATTCATCATCGGATCAAGCCATCATGTATCCTTCATGGGGGCATCCATCTACAACATTGGCGACTATCAGACGCCGCTTGGAAAAGTAAAGGTAAATGTTGACCTTGCGAATAAGCTGATCAGGGAGAATGCGGTTTTCTCCTACAACCCTGAAGCCGATCGGAAGGAACACAGCATCGAGGTGCAGCTTCCGTTCCTGCAGTATTATCTGAAGAACAGTTTTAACCTGGTCCCCATTGTTCTCGGAACACAATCGGCCGAGTCGTGCAGGAAGATCGCAAAAGCCCTGAAACCTTACCTCGGCGGGAACAATCTTTTTGTAATCAGCAGCGATTTCTCACACTATCCGCCCTACAACGACGCCCTGACTGTTGATAAGAGCACCTGTGATGCCATTCTGACCAACCAGCCTGACAACCTGCTCAAGGTCCTGAAGGAGAATGATGAAAAAAATGTGCCGAACCTGGCTACCAGTTTGTGCGGATGGACTTCAGTTCTTACACTTCTGTATATGACTGAGAATGATCCGGCCGTAACGATGAAAGCGGTTCACTATCAGAACTCCGGTGACTCAAAATACAAGGACAAAAGCCAGGTTGTCGGGTACTGGTCAATCATTGCCGCAAAAACAGTTGCGCCTCCTGCTCCTTCCCCCGGATTTAATCTCAGCAAGAAAGATAAAAAAGAACTTTTAAAGATCGCCCGGACCACGATCGAACAATATATCCGTAGCAATAAAACCCCATCCATTGATCCGTCAGGCTTCTCTGAAATACTGAGAACCTCTTCCGGGGCCTTCGTCACCCTGAAGGAAGGGGGTTCCCTGCGGGGATGCATTGGCCGTTTTACCGCAGAAGAACCGCTCTACCAGGTTGTGCAACAAATGGCCATCGCTTCTTCCACTCAGGACAATCGTTTCTCCCCGGTCGATCCCGGGGAGATCAACAAGATCTCGATTGAGATTTCTGTTCTTTCACCTATGAAAAAGATCAGCTCTATTGATGAGATCATCCTGGGAAAACACGGAATTTATATTAAAAAAGGATACAGTTCCGGGACATTCCTTCCGCAGGTAGCCACCGAAACAGGCTGGAACAAAGAGGAATTCCTGGGGCATTGTGCACGCGATAAAGCCGGACTTGATTGGAACGGCTGGAAGGGTGCGGATATTTATATTTATGAAGCGGTTGTTTTCTCAGAGGAGGATATCAACGGTCGCAAAGATTGACGAAATCGCAATACTGGCATCGTTTAACATCTTCTGTCTGCCGGAACGGAATGGAAAGATCGTAAACCTCAGCAAGTATATCTTTCAGGATCCTTTCAAATGCAGAAAGATCATCATCCCTGATCAGAGTGTCATTTTTTTCTGTTGAGACAAGCGACGGGACCTGCATAAATCCCTCATTCAGATTTTTCAGGGACAGGATTCCTGCCCTGATCTTTACCGGTTTTTCATTTCTGCCTTTCCGGAACAGAAGTGCATACATATAAAGCTGAACAATTTTTGAAAGGTCGGAATCCTCCCTGAGCCTTTTCCAGTCTTCAAACTTCAGTGATGATGGCGAGACACTGCCGGTTTTATAATCGATGATCCTCCACTCCTCCCCGATTTTATCGATCCGGTCGATAAATCCCTTGATTTTCACTTCCAGGGACTGATCACCGATTGCAATATCGATTTTTGCAGCTACCGGTTTCTCCAGGAAGGAAACAATGATATCTTTTCCGTCATTCCTGAGATCTGCAAGCAATTCTTTCTCTTTCTCAAGAAATTTCCGGACAAGAATTCCGGCAACTTTTACCAGCAGCAGGTTCTTGCCGTAGGCCACATCGGATCCTTTGAATTTCTTTTGAAATGCTTTATCGAGCGTCGGCAGGTAAAGAGAAAGCATCTGTCCGATGGCATCTTCCGTCAATACAATCTCCTTGAATGGCTGGTAGAGTTTCTCAAGGGTTTCATGGATTGCAAGACCAAGCACCTGTGAATCGATGGTTTCTTCCACCTCCTTCTCTTCCCGGATTCCAAGGAGTTCCTGCATATAGAACTTCAGGGTGCACTGAATATAGTTGTTCAGAGAGGTCGGGGAAAATCCCGTTTCAGCTTTTTTCCGGAGCATCTCTGCAACTTCACCGTTCTTTGGAATCACGATCTCCGGCATGAATGAGGCTTTCAGGGGTGAAGTCACAAGGATTTCTTCCTCAATGGTAATAGCAGGATTGTATTTCCTTAATTCCTGAAGAATCTGTGTGATAAACCTGCTTTTTTCGCCGCCACCCATCTCATCACTCTCGGTATTATAAAGCATGTATACCTGTTTTGCCCTCTGGATCAGGCGGTAAAAATGATATGCATAGATTGCATTTTTATGCTGATAGGTCGGAAGGCGAAAATGACGGCGGATATCGAAGGGAATGAACGACTGGTTAGTTTTTCCACTGGGAATCAGGTCTTCATTTACAGAGAGAAGGATCAGGTTGTCAAAATCGAGGGTACGTGTTTCCAGCATTCCCATCATCTGCAGCCCACGCAGAGGTTCACCATAGAATGGCAGGGAGGTAAACCCGGCAAGCTGGTTGAAAAGGGAATGAAATACCTTCAGATTCTTTATGGCATCGTATTTTTCAAAGAGGGTTGAGAGGCGAAAGATGATCCTGGAAAAGGCATACAGGAATTCAACTTCAATTTGAACAGATCGTGACTCTTTTTCATTATTTCCGGAAATAAATCCATCACGCAGATTCGCGATGACTTTTCTGAGGCATTCAATGGTTCTGGCAGGGTCCTGCCACGAGTCGAAAACCGGTTCCAGGAAACCAAGGCTCCCGGAAAAGATTCCTGTCCCCGACCGGATCAGCTCCTCTTTCCCCAGAAAAACGCGGTTCCCGGAACGTATGTCAGAAACAAGCTCTTCGAGGATGAAGGCGTTTCCCTTCAGCAATTTCCCCGCCATCCGCGACGCATAGGGATGCTGAAGCACCTTCAGGATGTCGCGGTAATAAAATTTTTCAGTTCCTGCAGATCCTTGTTTTTCGAAACGGGAGATATTCTCGTGCATCCTGAAGATCGTGTCGAAGAGATCATAAACCGGAGTTTGTCGCAGGGGTAGTCCCATGGTGATGTTAAGATCCTTCACGGTGGGTGGAAGCGAGTTTAATACAGGAAGAATGAGCTGTTCATCCATCATCACCACAGCAGTACTCTCAACCGGGTGCTCATTCAGCATCTGACCGGTCAACAGTTCTCCGCAGAGTTTTGCCTGTCCCACATGATATGGGACCCCGATGATCTTAATTTTTACCGACGATGTAGCAAAATCTTTTTCAATCCAGTTGAAGGGCTGATTCTTCCATTTCCGTTTCCACATCCTGAGGAAGAACCCGGCTTCCTGTTTTTCATCCTCCAGGTAGTATGAATCAGCATCCCAGAGCATTTCCGTTTTACCGAGGGAGACCAGGGTGTCGATGATATTCTCCTCAGCTTTTGTCAGGGCATTAAACCCGGCAAAGATAATTTTCTCCCAGGCAATCTTTTCCTGAAGTTTCCCGATCTGTTCTGCCGTCTTGCGGAAGAGAAGTCCGGGATAAGCAAGGTTGGAGGCAAGCAGCCGGGAACCCAGCTGTTCATGATAGGTGTAAAGAGAATTGAAAAACCGCAGGTACTTCTTTTCAAAATCTGTGAGAGGCTGGTTGTCGAGATTCCAGACCGAAAGCGCTTTGGCTTCATTCAGGAAGCTGAAAAGTTCCTTGGCATCCACCAGGTAGCTGTCAATCTCGTTGAAATCGCCGAGCAACTGCTGCGCCCAACTGGTGAATTCGTCGAAGGGTTGGGCATTTTTCCCTTCCTGTTTTTTGTGGATCTCATACAATTCAAACAGAACCTGCGTGGGATCGCAAATGCGAAGTCCGGAAAGGTTGACAAGAAAATCCTCGATGGAAAAAATGGCCGGTGACCAGATCGTTTTCCCAACAGTATTTCCAAGATATTTCTGAAGAAAAAGCCCCGCCCGGCGGTTGGGAACCACAATGCAGAGATCGGAGATCTTTTCGCCGTATGTCTTGTAAAGATGGTTTGCCGTTTTCTCAAGAAAATTCGTCATTTAAGGGGTATTGGGTATTAGGTATTCGCTAATCGTTGTTCGTTGTTCAATGTTCCCGCCTTCTCAGTTTCTTGGAATATCCAGGACCTCGAGATCTTTCATCTGATCGCCATCCACCACAAATCTAATCATTGTGATGGATTTATGAAAACCATATTTCCCTCCTGCACCGGGATTGATAAAGAGCAACTGGTGTTTTTTATCGAACATCACCTTCAGGATATGGGAATGGCCGGTGACAAATAACCGGGGTTTTTCTCTGATGATCAGTTCCCTTGCTGTTTTTTCATACCGTCCCGGGTATCCGCCAATGTGTGTCATCACCACTTTCACTTTTTCAACATTGAAGACAAGTTCAATGGGGAACATCTTCCTAAGTTCACCGCCATCGATATTGCCATAAACGGCACGCAATGGTTTGAACTTAAGCAGTTCTTCTGCCGACTGGTGATTCCCGATATCGCCTGCATGCCAGATTTCATCACAATCCTTAAAAAACTCATAAACCCTGGGGTGTATGAACGAATGAGTATCTGAGAGAATGCCGATCCGGGTCATAAAGAATAAAAAATGAAGAATTAAAAATGAAAAATAAATAGCAGGTAAATAATAATGTAAAGGTCACATTATTTGTTGAAACTTTCATCCCTATATTCAGAATTCCATGATGATCATGTTGTAAAAAAAAACACCCATCAAAAATCTGGGTGTTTAATTCCAGTTTCACATGTTTAGAAAGTGAATCAGCAGACTCGGGAAACAGGAAAATTGTTAAAACGCTCGCATAGCACGCACATAATATGCATTATTTTTACTGATGTAGGCGTAATATTCGCCACCAGACCAGAAGCCCCTCCTGGTTCCGTATGTGAAGTCATACTCGCTGGAAGTCCAATAGTATACAGATGAAAATCCTCCCAGACTGTGCGTACTTAATGTATACATTAACTCGATCTCAGCTTTTGATGGCAAAAACCAATCGTCATATCCATTCAGTACCAGGTCACTGCATAACCTGGCAGCAATTCCCGCTGTGCCACATCCGTTAATAATATCAAGGGTATTTTGGTTCCCTGTTCCAACTGCTGTTCCCTGAGCACCCGCAAGGTCGGTACCATAACAACCCCAAACTGCTCCCGTGCTCTGATCGGTTGTGGCACATACATATCCATGGATCCCAGTTCCGTCGAGATAAATAATTAGTCCACCGGCATAACTGTCACCGAGAACGAATGGCCATGATGTGAAAGTGATCTCATTGCCATAGGTGGTCAGCAGTACATTTGTTGCATACGCCCTAACATAATAAACTGTACTTGCAGTCAGGGCGGTGAGATTGCTTGTGAATGTTCCGTTTCCACTTCCATCTATTGTTTTATTATTAGCAGTTGTCGGGTTGTGGGAAGTGCTCCAGCATATACCCCTTGCTGTTATCTGAGTTCCGCCGTTGTCTGTAATATTACCCCCGCTGGAAGCAACGATTGTCCAACCAGCAGGACCATTTGTCGCAGCGATGGTCGTTAAAGAAGCAACCCCGTTCCGGGTGGTAAATGTGATATCACTCCCATAGCTTGTTCCCACGCTGTTAGTGGCATAAGCCCGCACATGGTAGGTTGTGGAAAATGTCAATCCGGTCAGGCTGCTTGTAAAAGTACCTTCTCCTGGTCCTTCATTGGTTTTGCTGTCGGAAGTTGTAGGATTTGGAGAGAGGCTCCAGCATACACCTTTAGAAATAATGAGTGCACCACCATCGCTGCAAGTACCTCCGCTTGTGGCAGAAAAAGCCAATATGTTACTTCCCGGATCAGTCGTTACCAGGTCGGGGATGCCTGGAAAAAATCCCCAAGTAGGAACTCCAGCCCGCATTCCCAGTACCATTCCATTTCCTCCAGGTGGTAAAATCGTCCATTGAGACCCATCCCAGATCAACATATCACCAACAGTTGTACCCGGCGATAGTGCTAATGAAATCCAGGAACCGGAACCGTTTGAGTAATAGAAACCCGGTTTTACACTGTTGGGTGGAGTACCTGCAGTGGCGGTGTTGTAGATTAGCAAACTCATTGCAGGAGATGAAATCGTGGTTACATCATTTTTGCCAGTAAGCGCAACACGGGGTATCAGCATACCCTTACTGGAGGAATGCACATCCAGCATTGCCGAATTATCGGGAAGGCTGGAATTGTCGTTGATTCCCACTTGGCCCATTGATCGGGCAGAGAACAGAACCAGCATCAAGCCAGTTAAAAACACTAATTTCACTTTCATAAGAATGGTTGTTGTTAAGATTCGTAAAAATCAACTCACATTCTTTCCTGAAAGGAAATCTATTCACGGTCAATGAATATTTGCACCTATGTTCTTTCCACCAGGGACCTATTTCTCCCTTCCAACCCGTAGACCCTTTCTCATCCTGAGATATCGATAGCCCTATGGTCAATCCGAATATACAAACCCTAAATACCAAAGAGTCCGGAATCCGGCTTAAGAAATTTTAATGCCAATGTAAAACGGCACCTCGCATGTAAACCAATTAACTATGTAGCTGTAAGGAACAACTTTCGATAAGTTCTTTACAGTGTAAAAATACAACAATTCCTCAATTTTGATAACTTCATGAAATATTTTTCAACATTTCTTAATTCGCGTGATATTGATAACTGACAAATTCTTGGGGGTTGTTCTACGTTCAACCCTTTTCCGTACAGAAAAAAAGTACTCCTGCCACCTAAAACAACAAACGACATTTGAAGATCAATTGGAAACCATCAGAAAATCCACTAATGAAACATCTTTGCATCGCCATTTGTGTTTTGACACTCCTTGCAGGTTGTAAAAAAACACGGACAATCAAGGCTTGACCCAGGCTCACCATTTCAAAGGCATCGTCGTGATCAATGAGGTCGGACAGGAAATGGGAACCTGGGGAACCGACGACGGTGACTGGAGAACGGATTCAAAATGGTCTGCCTCTGAAAATGAAATCCAGAGCTTCCCGGATACCGTCAGTCTGGATGGAACATTTGTTGAAGATACCACCGTGTGGAACATCGGGCCCGGAATCCAGTATTGCGAGAAATATGTTCAATAACTTTCCCCGTAGTGCAAAACAACAATCAAGTTTGCACTTATCATTGAAATTATTCATCTCGTCTCTGGAGGGCAGTAAATTTCGCATTGATTCTCATCTGGCTGAAGTTGAACAGTGTTTCCGGAATGAACGGTAATTATAAATTGGAAGCCGGAAAACACCAAGCAGCAACCCGATACGCTGAAAAGCTGGCTGGGGAGAGCAAAATACAGATGCTCGGGGAGCAGGTTAACAGAATCATAGTGTTATAAAGTGAAAAAGCAAAAAATGCAAAAGAATTTATCACCAATCCCCGAAAATCCCGATCTTTGAAAAAGAAATGCCAGGCCATCCGGTACTATGAAAAAGTTAATCGTTTTTGTTTCGGTACTTATTTTTTTCGCCTCCTGTAGCAAGGATAAAGAAAACACAGGTTCTCCCCTGAAAGTCTTCAGGGGAATTGTTGTGACCAGCGGGTTCGGCGACCACCTCGGCGTGTGGGGCACAGAGGACGGTGACTGGTCATACGATGCCAGCTGGACATCCCAGGAAACTGCTGTATTGAATTTCCCCGACTCTGTCAACCTGGATGGAACCTATATCGACACCTCCACCTATCACAGCGAAGTTATCGCATTTCCAAACCCGACAACTGGAAATTTATTCCTGCATTTCCAGTTACCGGGAAGGATGAAACTGAAAACCGCAATCGTGGATAAGAATTTCAACCGCCTCATTACCGAGTCTATCAAATGGACCGGCAACTTTGAGACAGGAGAATTTTTAGACGATGCAACCCTTTTCCCGGATGGGATCTATCGCCTCTACTACAGCTTCTCGGCTACAAACCATGTGAATTTCTACAAAGGCCATGGCGACATCCTGGTTTGCCGGATGGCTAATTGGGCTGATTGCCAATCCATCGTACCCTGATATAAATATCAAAACCGCGTCCTATGTCCAGTGTTTTGCAGATCAGCATTAGCATCATCATTCTCCTTGGGCTTGTTTTTATTCTTCTCAAGATCAACCGGAAACAGGGAAAAGGGAATGATGTTGAAATTGATGAACTCAGAAAACGGGCCGAGGCCCTTGCAGCCGATAAAAGCAATGCCGAGGGCAGGGCAAACATGCTGGAGGAGCAATCGCAGCAAGCCGCCAAAACATTAAAGCAAAAGGAAGATCTTATCGTCAGCCTCAGCAGCCAGGTTTCCGCGCTGGACACTGAGAAACGCAGGTTGACTGAAGACCTCAGGACAAAGCAAACCGAGATCGAAACGGCCGAGGAAAAGCTGCGTGCGGCATTCAAGAATCTTGCAAACGAGATCCTCGAAGAGAAAACACAGAAATTTACAGATCAGAACAAAACAAAACTGGAGGAGATCCTGAAACCGCTAGGGGAAAAGATCCTCAGTTTTGAAAAAAAGGTGGAAGAAGCCTACCAGAAAGAATCCAACGAGCGCTTTTCCCTTGCAAAGGAGATCAAACGACTGGCTGAACTTAACCAGCAGGTCAGCCAGGAAGCCAGTAACCTCACACAGGCTTTGAAAGGACAGTCAAAGACAAGGGGTAACTGGGGTGAGATCATCCTGGAAAGCATCCTTGAAAAATCAGGACTTGTGAAAGACCGGGAATATTTCGTCCAGCAATCTTTCACCAATGAAGATGGGAAAAGGCTACAGCCTGACGTTGTTGTGGTTTACCCGGGTGAACGGAGCGTGATCATCGACTCGAAGGTGTCGTTGAACGCATATGAACGGTATGCCTCATCAGATATAAAGGAGGAACAGGATGCTGCGATCCGGGAGCACCTGCAGGCGATCCGTAACCACGTGAATGACCTGAGCAGCAAAAACTACCAGGACCTCTACCAGATTAAGACCCTTGATTTCGTGATGATGTTCCTCCCGATCGAGCCGGCATACATGCTGGCAGTACAAAATGATCCCAACCTCTGGAGTTATGCCTACGACCGCAGGATCCTGCTCATCAGCCCGACCAACCTCATCGCATCTCTGAAGATGATCGCCAATCTCTGGCGCGTAGAGTACCAGAATAAAAATGCACTTGAGATATCCAGGCAAAGCGGTGAACTTTTTGACAAATTCAAAGGCTTTGTCGACGACCTTGAAGATATTGGTAAAAAGATCAACTCCACGCGCAGCAGTTATGACGATGCCATGAACAAACTGGCTACCGGAAAGGGGAACCTCATCCGAAGGGCGGAAAAGATCCGGGAACTGGGTGTGAAATCGGAAAAGAAACTACCTAAAAATCTACTGGAAAAGTCAGAAAATAATGAAGACGAGTCGTAACGCGTAACGCGTGACGCGTCACGCGAAAAGAATCACTTATACAACGCCATTGAAAAAAGAAAATTTTATTTACGGCATACGCCCGGTGGTGGAAGCGCTGAAGTCGGGTAAAGAGATTGAAAAAGTATTGATCCAGAAAGGATTAAGAGGGGAAGGATTTCAGCAGCTTCATTCGCTGATCAAGGAGCTGGAGATCCCGATACAATTTGTTCCGCTGGAAAAGCTGGACCGGATGACACGGCAAAACCATCAGGGTGTTGTTGCTACGGTCTCTGAAATCACCTACCAGAAAATTGAGGCGATCCTTCCGACTGTCTACGAACAGGGCAAGGTGCCGCTGGTGCTGGTGCTCGATCACATCACGGATGTGCGAAACCTTGGAGCCATTGCACGGACTGCTGAATGTACCGGAGTGGATGCCATCCTGCTTCCGGAAAAAGGATCTGCACAGATCAACCAGGATGCCATTAAAACCTCTGCCGGCGCCCTCTTCAAGATCCCGGTATGCCGCTACCATTCGGTCAGGGAATCCATTACCTTCCTGAAAAACAGCGGCCTGCACATCATTGCGGCGACTGAAAAAGCAAATTCCGATTATACCGAAGTAGACATGACAAAGCCGATGGCACTGATCCTCGGTTCGGAAGAGAGCGGGATCTCGGCAGAACTTCTGGGCATTGCTGACGAACTGATCCAGATCCCGATCCTGGGTGAAATCCAGTCGCTGAATGTTTCAGTTGCAGCGGGTGTAATACTCTATGAGGTTCTGCGTCAGCGGAAGTAAACACGATCGCACATGAAGCAGGTACTGAAATATACTCCTGAATTCATCCTGGTCTGTTATATCCTGCTCTTTCTTTTTTTCAAACATCCCGGCGAGACCTGGGACCGGCCCATCAACAGCGACGGAAAAGGATACTATGCTTACCTGCCGGCATTCTTTATCTACCATGATCTCAGCTATAAATTCGTGGAGTCGTACGAGGAAAAATACTATCCGCCCGACCATTCTGTATTTAAGGAATTCAGGACACAGGTGTTTGGAAAGACCATTAACAAATGTTTTCCCGGCCTTGCCATCCTGTGGTTGCCGTTCTTTCTCATTGCCCATCTTCTGAGCTTTCTGTTTGGATTTCCGACCGATGGTTATTCGCTCATTTACCAGTATGCCATTTCGATCGCGGCACTTTTCTATCTTTGGCTTGGATGCAGGTTTCTTTTGATCCTGCTTATGAGTGCCGGATCATCAGTCATGAACGCCTCCCTCATCACTTTCATCATTGCTTTTGGTACAAACATCCTCTACTTTACACTGGTTGAAGATTCCATGAGCCATGTCTACTCCTTTTTCCTGGTCACCTTGTTCCTTTATACGGTATACCGATATTTTCATGGCAAGACGGGAAAGTACTTTATCCTCTCCTCCATCCTCCTGGGGATTATTATCCTGGTGAGGCCGACCAACGGGATGATCCTGCTTCTTGTGCCGCTGATGGCCTGGCTTGCCAATCCCGGGATCCGGTTCAGGCTTTCCTCCATTCTCCATCCTCAACCCCCCATCCTCCATTTTACCTCCGGAATCCTGGTTTTCCTGGTTATCCTCTCCCTCCCCCTCCTGCTCTGGCACCATACCACCGGACACTGGTTTGTTTATCAATACGGCAATGAACGCTTTCATTTTCTCCATCCTCATTTTTTCAGCATCCTGTTCAGCTTCAACCGGGGCTGGTTTGTCTATACGCCGGTGGCCCTCATCGCAGTGCTTGGTTTATGGGGTTTGTGGAAAGAAAATAAAACCATTTTCCTCTGGACCACAGCCTTTCTGGTCATTTTCATCTATGTTTCCTCCTGCTGGTGGATGTGGTATTACGCTTCCAAATGCGGGCAGCGGATCTTCATTGATCTATACGCATTCATTGCGATCCTTCTGTTTTTCCTCTTCCGTTCTTTTCAGAAGGGGAAGGCCGGCCGTATCCTTCTTGCTTCTGTCCTGCTTCTCTTCACCGGATTGAACATTTTTCAGACCTATCAGCATTCCATCCTGGTTTTTCCGGGTGTGGATATCAACCGTGAAATCTACCTTGATTCTTTTTGCCGCCTTCATCCCCAGGCAAAACTTTATTATAAGGAGGATGGAATCATCGCCAGGAAAACCTTCTTCACGGATATGGAAAAGCCTGAAGGTTGGGAAAATCCCTGGACGGTCAGGACCCCGTTCGGAACTTCAGGAAGACACTGCTCCATGATCACTTCCAAGCATCCATACAGTGTTGGTAGGTACGAAACCCTGGCACCTATGTTCATTTCACCAAACCGGATGATCCGGGTTTCTGCGATGGTGTGGTCGCCCGGAAAGAGATCCGGGTCTTCCATCGTTGTGGAGGTCAACTCCGGCGAACAAAGGCTAAGCTACAATTCATTCTACCTTGAGCCTTATGTCCAGGCTGATCAATGGACACCGGTTGAAACCGCATTTTATATTCCGCGCGGCATTCCGGAAAAAAGCGTCGCCAAGATCTATTTCTTCAACAATAAAGGAAGCGTTCCCCTGTTTATTGATGATCTGACGATAGATTTTATCTCTCTGAAAGATGAGGTTCATTATACCCGGTTGGATGGGGTACAAATACCTGTAAAATGAAACATACGATGAACATCATCCGAATTCAGGGAACGAAAAAGATTCCCGATTACATCCAGATCAGGGATGAGAATTTCACGTTGATCGCCTATTTCCGGTTGAACAACCCGACCCGCGCACTGACCCGTTGTGACCTGCTGGATAAAAAGGATGAGATCCTCGCCATTGCTTCTCAACTTCCTTACGGGGAAATGCGCAAACTGGAATTTTAACGGGGCTTTTCGGAAAGTTTCCTTATTTTTGACTGATCAATATGACTTCCATGGAGAGCAGTGCCATCATCAAATTCGAGAAAGTATCCATCTACCAGAACGAAAACCTCATCCTGGCCAATGTGAGTCTTGAGGTCGACAAGGGTGAGTTTGTCTATCTTATCGGCAAGACCGGGAGTGGAAAAAGCAGCCTGCTGAAGACATTTTATGCCGACCTTGAGGTTAGTAACGGGGTTGCCTTGGTTGCCGGCTTTGACCTGAAGACCCTTACCACCAAAGAAATTCCTTTTCTACGGAGAAAGCTTGGAATCGTGTTCCAGGATTTCCAGCTTCTGATGGATCGTACCGTTGCGGAAAATCTTTATTTCGTCATGCAGGCTACAGGCTGGAAGAATAAGAAAGATATGCACCGCAGGATGAACGAAGTGCTGGCAAAGGTCAACCTGGAAACCAAGGGCAACAAAATGCCACATAAACTTTCGGGCGGGGAACAACAGCGCGTGGGAATCGCCCGTGCACTTGTCAATGACCCGGAGATTATCCTTGCCGACGAGCCGACGGGAAACCTTGATCCTGAAACATCCGAAGGCATCATCAGCCTTCTGTTCGATATTTCAAAAACGGGCAGTGCCGTGCTCATGGCAACCCATAATTATACTTTCTTTGAAAAGTTCCCGGCCAGGACCCTGAGGTGCGAGGACGGGAACATCCGAGAATCCAGTTAATCGCCGAGCGTAGCCACCATTACCGCTTTGATGGTGTGCATCCGGTTTTCCGCTTCGTCAAATACGATGGAGGCAGGCGACTCAAAAACCTCTTCGGTCACTTCCATGCCATTGATCCCAAAACGGGTAAAGATATCCTTTCCCACTTCTGTATCGCTGTTGTGGAATGCCGGGAGGCAGTGCAGGAACTTCACCTTCGGGTTGCCCGTTTTTTCCATCAGGGCTTTGTTCACCTGGTAAGGCATCATCTCTTTGATTCTTTCTTCCCAGAGGCTGGGGGCTTCACCCATGGAGACCCATACATCGGTATAAACAAAATCGACACCTTTCACAGCGGCATTCACATCTTCAGTAACCAGGATCTTTGCCCCGGTCTCTCTGGCAATTTCTTTGCACTGGTCAATGAGTTCTTTCGCCGGCCAGTATTTCTTCGGGGCAGCAGCGCGGAAATCCATTCCCATCTTGGCAGCACCAACCATCAGTGAATTCCCCATGTTGAAGCGGGCATCACCGCAATAGCAGAAGGAGATCCTGTTCAAGGGTTTATCAGAATGTTCAATCATGGTGAGAAAATCTGCAAGAATCTGGGTCGGATGAAACTCGTTGGTGAGTCCGTTCCATACCGGCACGCCGGCATATTTTCCGAGTTCCTCAACGATCGATTGCCCAAAACCTCGGTATTCGATACCGTCGTACATACGTCCAAGTACGCGTGCCGTATCTTTCATTGTCTCTTTCTTCCCGATGTGGGAACCTTCCGGGCCTAGGTAGGTAACGCGCGCACCCTGGTCGAGTGCAGCCACCTCAAATGCACAGCGGGTGCGGGTGGAGGCTTTTTCGAAGATCAAAGCAATGTTCTTGCCCTTCAGGTGCTGCTGCTCTGTTCCGGCGTATTTAGCTTTCTTAAGATCAAGGGAGAGGTCGAGCAAAAATTTTAGTTCCCGCGGAGTAAAATCCAGTTCTTTTAAGAAGTTCCTGTTTCTGAGATTGAATGCCATAAAATAGATTGTTGTTAGATGTGAATACTTAAAGCGATAGTATGATGCAAAATTAGGAATAAAAAATCACTGCACGACCGTGATGGATTTCTGATAAGGCCTGAGGTCAAAATCCGGAAGTACCGAAAGAATGTATTCAAACAATCCTGACTGGAAGCTTTCATACAGGACGAGGTCATCAAGAATGCAATAGGCGACGATTTCCAGCGGCAATCCGCTCTCTGTCGGCTGTAGTTGCCTTACCAGGATCGTCATCTGTTGGTTAACATCCGGGTGCTGCCGTAAATAGTCCATGAGGAAGTACCGGAAATGACCTAGGTTGGTCTGCTCGAGCGGACTTTTTCCCGGGATCAATTCAGGAACCTGGTATTTCACAAGCTTCTTCAGCAAAGTATTATCGAGTGATTTAATGCTCGTAATGTCGAGCAGCAGCGCCCGCTTGATCCGTCTTCCGCCAGAAGGCATCAGGTCCCTCCAGTTCTGGAACGATTCAGTGATCAGGGTATACGTGGGAATCGTGCTTACGGAATTATCCCAATTCCTGACTTTGACGATCACCAGGGAGATGTCGATGACGGTTCCGTCAACATTGCGGGCGGGCATACTCATCCAGTCGCCGATCTGCAGCATGTGATTCGTCGAAAGCTGTACGCCGGCTACAAAACCCAGAATGGGGTCTTTGAAGATCAGAAGGAGAACAGCAGAAAGAGCGCCCAGGCCGGCAAGCAGGTTCAGCGGAGACTGGCCGATCAGCATGGAAGTGATGATGATGGCAGCGATCGCATAAACAACGATTTTCATGATTTGTACATACCCTTTGATAGGCTTAGAACTGGCCACCTCCAGATCACCATAGATATGATAAACTGCATTCAGAAAGGAATTGGCGACAATTACCAGGATGACTGCCGTATAGACCTCAAGCACCACCTGGATGAAATGAATTACTTTGGGATAGTCTGCGATGATTGAGGTGAGAAAAAGATTGATGATCAGGGCGGGAACGATCAGGCAGAGACGTGTGAACACTTTGTGCTCGTAAAGGTAATCATCCCATTTGCTCTTTGACCTCAGGACGATCCTTTTCAGAAATCGTTTAATGATAAACCGGAGGATATAATAGAAGATTACCGAGGCAATGAAGACTATGAAAAGCCCGAAGAAGTCGGCAATGTAATTTGACATCTTCCCGGAGACTCCCCATTCCATGAGAAGTTCTCTGAACCTTTCCGTAAAGGTGTAGCTGTGAAATGTTTTCATAGTAAAGGTTAAGGAACGATAATGTTCAATGAGAGCGGATTTACCTTCATCTCAATCACTTTTCCCGTCTTTGAAGGATCACCGTCGAGCTGGATCGTTTTCCCCTTCTTCCGTGTGACGACCGCATGTTTTGCCCTGATGATCTCAATGTACTGGGTTTTGTGGAAGGTCTTTGTAAACAGCATGGGAACGTAAAACGGGATCAGCCATAATGGGATCCTGCGCACAATGCAAACATCCACCAGGCCATCATCTAGCTTTGCATGAGGATCAATGGAAGTGTTGTTTCCAAACTGGTTGGAATTGGCGAAGGTTATGGTCAATGCTCTGCGGGTAATAATCTTTCCGTCCACTTCGATGGTGTATTTCCTCGGGCTGTACTCAGGATATTCATTGGAAACGATCCTGAAGTAAGAGAAGAATCCTCTTTTATGTGCAGTGGCGAATTTTTTTGCTACATATGCATCATACCCAACCCCTGCAATACTTAAAAACACCTGGTCGTTGATCGTTGCCGTATCAATCTTCCGGATCTTGCAACGGTTTATGACACCAATGGCCTTATCAAACCGGAACGGGATCTTCAGGTGACGTGCAAGCCCGTTCCCGGAACCTGTAGGAATGATTCCCAATGCGGTATCTGAGCCCACCAGGGCTTTACCGATCTCATTTACCGTACCATCGCCGCCAACGGCAACCACAACATCCACCCCCGAAGCCACGGCTTCCTTTGCAAGCTCAGTGGCATGTCCCTGCTCTTTCGTGTACTTCACCTCGTATTCATAAACAGATACATCGGCATAATTGCGGATCAGCTCTTCAATATTCTTCTGCTTCCCGATACCTGATATGGGATTGATGATGAAATGGATCGTCTTTTTCCGGATTGTTTCTTCCATAATTTATCGGACACTTGTTCTGCACTTCTCCAACATCACTCAATCGTCGGTCATTTGTTTTTCACTCTGTTGACATCCGGTTCTCGATCAGCCGGTTGTTATATTGCTGGATGTAAGCCTTCAGCAGCTCTTCCATGCTCTTCATGGCCGGAAGATTCTTTCCTGCCAGGTTGTTCTTCTGCATCTCGTCCTTCCGGAGGTTGAAGAAAGCTGTTGACTTAACACCATCGAATTCAAGCAGGAACCCGTCCTTCATCATCGAATAGATACCAGAGATATAATGAACGGAAAAGTGGGGGACTGTTGAATCAAACACACTGTTGCCGAAGGCAATATAATCTCTGTTGAAGTTAAGGTAATCGAGTATGGAAGGCATGATGTCTGTTTGCGATGCGGTTTCTCCTTTCTTTCCTTCCAGCTTTTCGCCCGGCCTGAAAAAGAGGATAGGGATTGCATACTGACCGGCATCGCTCTGGTAATACGGATAGTAACCTTCTGAAGTATGATCGGCAGTGATCACAAAGAGTGTATTCTTATACCATGGCATTTTTTCAGCAGCCATAAAAAACTTCCCAAGCGAATAATCAGCATACATGATGCTTTCCTGAATCGGGAGCTTCCCTTTCCTGAATTTACCTGCGTATTTATCCGGAACATGATAGGGATGATGCGAGGAGAGAGAGAAGAATGCAGCCATGAAAGGCTGGCGAAGTCCATCAATCGTTCGTTTTGTGTATTGCAGGAATTCCTCATCCCGTATCCCCCATTTCCCGTCGTAGTCCTTATCATTGTTATATTCACTTCTTCCGAAATAATGATCGAACCCGGTTATTTTCGTATATGAATCGAATCCCATTGTGCCGTTCGTTCCTCCATGAAAAAAGGCGGAAGTGTATCCATCCTTTTTAAGGAGACCGGCGAGGCTGAAGATCTTATCGGCTGCATAATTGGATTGAATGAAGGATTCGTTCATCAGCGACGGAACTCCTGAAAGAACAGCAGGAATGCCCTGGATTGATGTCTTACCATTGGAAAAGCCGTCAAGCATCAGACTGGTCCCGGCCAGTGAGTCAAGAAAAGGAGTAAACCCTTTATACGTGCCATTCTCAAGCGAACTGTTCAGGAAACCGATATGTTCTCTTGAAAAACTTTCCAGGATGATGATCATGATGTTCAGGCCTTTGAAAGAGCCCGGATGCCCTTTATGAACAGGGGAATAGATCTTTTCCAGCTGGTCTTCCTTCTGAAAAAACGTGATCGTCTGTAACTGTTCATGCCCGATGGTGCGTGCAATGGAAAAAGGTGTGTTCAGAAGCAGGGGGACATTTTTTGCCAGCGTATAATTTCCGGCCGTGATGATTCCAATAGGCCTCAACTGCAGGCCGCCGCGGATCCCGATCACAGTGATGGCAATGATAAAAAAAAACAAAAAACTATGGATGATGATGTACTGAGTGGATTTCCCTTTGGACGATCCTTTGGGTGCAACAGCAGAAAACCGGGATGCCAGCCAGACCATCAGGAAGGATAGCGATGCCCAGACGACGAGAACGTACCAGAAATCGTGAAGAAACTGCGGAACCAGCTTGTCAAAATCACCGCCTACCGAAAGATAGGAGAAAATATCGGCAGTCAGCCTTTTCAATGTGAACCGGAAATAGATCAGGTCGATGAAATTTGACATCAACCCGGCAATGTTCACAAAATAGAACAGAAATGCGACAAACCCCTTGTATACCTTATGATACCTGAATCGAAAAGGAAGGCTGTTTAATATGATGACAGGAAAATTCAGGATGAGGATGGCTGAGATATCGAAACGCAACCCGATGATAAAAAACTTCAATACCTCGCCAAATCCCAGGTTGGAGAAGTAATGGAGATTGAACAGATAGAAGCAAACCCTTGACAGGAAAAAGATGATCAGCACAACGAGCAACCTGAGAAATGTGACCAGCACGACATCACCATCATAGATCCGGAATCCTTTTTTTGATTTCTTGCCCATATCCTGTATATGATAACGCAGGCAAATTTAGCGTTCAGCATTGACATTATCATCATTGTTGAAAAAATGTTTTGCTGGATGCCGGATGCCGGATGCTGGATGCTGGGTGTGTGGGTGTGTGAATTGGGTTTTGTTCTTATTCAATACCAACACTCACTCCCCTGCCCACTCCTGCTCACACTCACACATCCAGCATCCAGCATCCAGTATCCAGAAGCAAGTTTCATCAAATAACAATGGATTCTCAACACTTTTTCATAATTTTGACGGACGATTCTGCAAATACTGATATCATTATGGGAGAGATCATCACAACCGGAAACAAAGGCAAAACGATCCGGTCGGATTGTTTTATCACATTGGAACTGAAGGCGGGCGGAGGGCATGAAATTTTGCTGGAGAGCAAAGTGGAGGTTATGTTTGGCAATGCGAACCGGAAACTCGCCGGAGAGGTACTGAACTTCTTCGGAATCAAACATGCTTCCCTGAAGATCGAAGACTCGGGGGCACTCCCCCTGGTTCTGGCCGCCCGGATTGAAGCTGCCATAAAAAAACTGGTCCCTTCCGATAAGGAATATCTTCTCGACCTGATCCCTGAGAACCAATATGTCACGGCAAAAGACCGCAACCGTTTCTCCCGGCTTTACCTACCGGGAAACACGCCAAGTCTCATGATCAACGCGGGGATCCATCGCCCGGATGGAATTATCCTTGACCTTGAAGATGCGGTTGCCCCCGACAAAAAAGATGAAGCCCGCTACCTGGTCAGAAATTCGCTCCGCGGCATTGACTTTTATGGTGCTGAACGGATGGTCAGGATCAACCAGGGAGAAAGAGGCCTCGACGACCTTGATTGGATAATCCCGCACAATGTTAACCTGATCCTGCTGCCGAAATGTGAGAACGCCGATCAAGTCATCGCAGTCAATAAGAAGATCGAAGTCATCCGGAAAAAAACCAAGCAGAAGAACCCGGTATGGATCATGCCGATCATCGAAAGTGCACTCGGCGTTATAAATGCTTTCACGATTGCAAGCTCTGCCGAAAATGTAGTTTCGATTGCCATCGGACTTGAAGATTATACAGCCGATCTGGGCACACAGCGGACAAAAGAAGGAAAAGAATCTTTCTTCGCACGCAGCATGATGGTAAATGCAGCCAGGGCAGCAGGGATCCAACCCATCGATTCCGTTTTCTCGGATGTAGGCGATATGGAGGGATTGAAGCAGAATGTACTCATGTCGAAGGCGATGGGGTTTGACGGGATGGGATGCATCCATCCTCGCCAGATCCAGCTGATCCATGAAAATTTTGCTCCATCAGCCGGGGAGATCGAGAAGGCGAAGAAAATCGTGGCTGCCTATCATAAAGCAACGGAACAGGGACTTGGTGTTGTTTCACTCGGCACCAAGATGATCGATCCTCCTGTGGTAAAGCGGGCACTGAATACGATAAATCTGGCTGTTAAGATGGGAATACTGACAGAAAACTGGAGGGAAAATTATGAGCAAGTATGACAAACCCGTAACCAATGCAGCCGGACGTATTGTCCCTACGGTCATCAACGGGAAGCCGGCAGTTCCTTACATGGGAGTCGGGAAATTCAAGCCGACAGGGAGAAAAGCAGCCCCACCCATTTCCACATGCGCCGATTACCCGGATGATGGTAATAAAGTTGTTGAAAGCCTGAAAGATGCCCTGATCCGCTCGGGACTTAAGGATGGTATGACCATTTCCACGCACCATCACTTCCGCAACGGAGATCTTGTAGCCAACCAGATCTTTGATATTGCAAGTGAACTTGGGGTAAAAAACCTTATGTGGTTTCCATCCGCCTCCTTTCCCTGCCATGAGCCGCTGATAAAATACCTCGAAGATGGCACGATCCATCACATTGAAGGCAGCATGAACGGAGCCCTTGGAAGGTTTACTTCCAACGGGAAGATGAAAGGACTGGGTGTTTTACGTTCACACGGCGGACGTTACCAGGCGGTTCAGGACGGGGATGTGCATATTGACATCGCCGTTATTGCCGCCCCGACATCTGATCCCTTCGGAAATTCAAACGGCGTGAACGGCCCCGCGGCCTGCGGACTGCTGGGCTTCGCTCTGGCCGACAGCCAATATGCAGACAAAGTGATCGTCGTGACGGACAACCTGGTGTCCTTCCCCTGCATTCCCTGGCAGATCAATGGAAATCTCGTGGATTATGTGGTGGTGATGGATAAAATCGGGATTCCCGAGAAGATCATCAGCGGAACGACGGAAGTGACAAAGAGTCCGGACCGTTTGCTGCTGGCCGAGTGGACCGCCCAATTCTGTGATGAAGCCGGAATCCTCCGCGACGGGTTTTCCTTCCAGGCCGGCGCCGGCGGAACAGCCCTGTCGATCGGAATTTATTTTGCCGACATCCTTCGCAAACGAGGCTGGAAAGCACGATTTGCACGCGGCGGAAGCAATAAATACCTGGTGCAGATGCTCGAGGAAGGACTTACGGAATACATCCTCGACGGTCAAACTTTCGACCTCGAGGGTGTGCGCTCGATGCGTGAAAATCCGAATCACGTAAATACAAGTCCGTTCACATCCTACAATTATCACGGGAAAGGGAATTTTGCCTCCCTGGTGGATGTGACAATCCTTGGCGCTACAGAGGTGGATGTGAATTTCAATGCCAATGTCGTTACCCATTCCGACGGTTATCTCCTTCATGGCATCGGGGGATGGCAGAATTGCCTCTTCTCAAAGTGCACGATATTGCCTATTCCCCTTTTCCGTGACCGGATTCCTGTGATCCTGGATAATGTGACCACTTTGTGCGGACCCGGTGAACTGATCGATGTGATTGTCACCGAGCGTGGTATCGCAATAAATCCGCGGAGGAAGGATCTCCTTGAAAAGATGAAAAACTCGGCACTGCCCATCAAAACAATTGAGCAACTCAAAGCAGAGGCCGAGAAGATCTGCGGAGTTCCCGAAAAGCCTAAATTCAGTGATGAGATTGTTGCCGTTGTGAAATGGGTTGACGGCACGGTGCTTGACTCTGTCAGAAGAGTGATCGTTTAAATCGCTCCGGATTGACCATAAACCAAATACTCCTGAGATACTGGGGTTATTCTTCTTTCCGGCCATTGCAGGAAGAGATTATCCAGTCGGTCCTTGATGGCAGGGACACATTGGCGCTTTTACCCACCGGCGGAGGCAAATCCATCACGTTCCAGGTACCGGCTATGGCCATGGAAGGAATCTGCCTTGTGGTTACTCCGCTGATTTCGCTGATGCAGGACCAGGTCGAAAATCTGAAAAAGAAAGGAATCCCGGCCGCAGCCATCCATTCGGGTATGTATCCGGCCGAAATCGAAACCGTGCTTAACAACTGCAGGTATGGCGACATTAAACTGCTCTATCTTTCTCCTGAAAGGCTCACAAACGCAACCCTGCGTGATGCCCTGAAGCGGATGAAGGTAAACCTGATCGCAGTGGACGAATCGCATTGTGTATCACAGTGGGGTTACGATTTTCGCCCTCCTTATCTCAGGATCGCCGAGATCAGGGAGGTTCTGCCGGCTGCACCGATCCTTGCCCTTACAGCAACCGCAACCCCTGATGTTATTTCGGACATCCAGGATAAGCTTCATTTTCGCGCACCATGCGTCTTCAGGAAAAGTTTTGAACGGACCAACATCACCTACTTCGTTTTTAAAGAAGAGGACAAACGCAGGCGGATCCTGAACATCATCAAAAAGGTGAAAGGAGCCGGGATCATCTATGTGAGGAACCGGCGGCAAACCCGGGAGATCGCTGAATACCTTACCCGTCAGGGAATCCCTGCCATCGGATACCACGCCGGAATGGATCCGAAAGAACGTGAGAAGAATCAAAAGGCATGGATGAAAGAGACCCGGCAGGTCATCGTCGCCACGAATGCTTTCGGGATGGGAATCGATAAACCCAACGTCCGTTTTGTCATCCACCTTGACCTGCCCGACAGCATCGAAGCCTATTTCCAGGAAGCCGGACGGGCCGGGCGCGATGAGAAACCCGCCTTTGCCGTCCTGCTCTATGAGCAGGCCGATATCCTGGAAGCCAGGAAGAACCTGGCCTCCTCTTATCCCGAATTGCAGAAGATTAGGGATATCTACCAGGCACTGTGCAACTACCTTAAGATCCCTTACGGGAACGGGAAAGATTATTTTGCCGAATTTGACCTGGGTGATTTCTCTGAAAGCTACAACTTCGCACCCGTCATTGCCTTCAATGCATTGAAATTTCTTGAAAAAGAGGGTTTCCTTTTATTGAGTGAAGCCGTTCATACGCCGTCCCGGATCTTCATTAAAACAGATAAAGAATCGCTTTACCGGTTCCAGGTGGAAAACGTGTTCTTTGACCCTTTCATAAAAACGCTCCTGCGTTCGTACAGCGGCATCTTCTCTGACTTTTCGCCCATCCGGGAAGAAGAGGTGGCAAAACGGACCGGCCTTACAACCGATAAGGTCATTGAAATGCTGATGAAACTTTCAAAACTTCAGGTCATTGATTATATTCCCCGAACGGATAATCCCCGAATCGTTTTCACAGAAAACAGGGTGGAAAGCAAAGACCTTCACATCTCACCGGAATATTATAAAGACCGTCTCGACAGTGCACAGCAGCGTATAGAGGCCATGATCAGGTATGCCGAATCCACCCATAAATGCAGAAGCCAGCTCCTGCTGGCCTATTTCGGCGAATCTACTACCCGCCGGTGCGGAAAATGTGACGTGTGTATCCAGCGCAATAAGATCGAACTGACAGATCTTGAATTCAATTCCATCCTGAAAGAAATCAAACCCCTGCTGAATACAAAACCCTGTTCCTTGGAGGAACTTGTATCTGTGACCACAACTGTAAGTGAGGACAAAGTCATCCGTGCCGTCCAATGGCTGCTCGATAATGAGAAAATCGAAATGAACAGGGAGCGGCTTTACTTCTGGAAGAACATCTAAATTCAGAGGTCAGAGGTCAGAAGTCGGAAAGGTGCCGTCCGACATCTGGCATCTGACATCCGACTTCTGATCTAACATGCCATTGCTCCTGAGTTTTTCATGGCTGAAAGCAGGTTGTATGCACCTTTGATAACGATCCTTGATGATTTAGCATCAAAGCCTCCGGGTAAAATAATTTCCGTATATCCACCATCCGTAATTCCTTTATGGACTTCTACCATTCTATACTCTGAAAACTGATTCCCTTTTTCCATTTTGTTTTTATCAAAAACAAAGATGTAATCCTTATCATCAAAACTGACAATTGCTTCAGCCGGAAGGGCAGTAACACTGTCAGTTGAGGCCTCAATGATTGCATTTACATACATTCCAGGAATCACATTCTTGCAGTTTCCTGCAACAGTGGCATAGACCTTATAGGTTTTATCAGCATTTACCGATCTGCCCGTCTGGTAGATCACAGCTTCGTGCTGCTCGGTTTCATTATTGATAAAGAAGTGGATCTTTTGTCCTGCCGATACTTTATCGGCATCCTTCTCAAACAGGTTCAGTTCAAGATACAACTTGTCGATATTCACAATCTCAAAAAGCACGTCGGTGGGTGCCACATACTTGCCGATATTGACATTCACACTCTTCACATAACCGGATATCGGAGAAATCACGGCCACAGAACTGGTGATATTGTCTTCAGTAAACCCGGCAGGATTGATTCCGATCATGATAAGTTTCTGTTCCAGACCATGAACCTGGGCTTTCAGGCTGTTGTACTCTGCCGTGACCTGTTGCAGGTTTTTCTGTGAGTAAACATCTTCCTTGTATAATTCTGTATGCCGTTTATATTCTGCCTCTGCATATTCAAGTTTACTTTTTGCTTCAAGGAAATTTTGCTGGATATCAACAAATTCCTGGTTTTCAATAATAGCGAGGGTCTGTCCTTTGGTAACTGCCCTGCCGGGGATCAAATTGGCGCTTTTTACAAAACCTCCGAATGGCATACAGACAGTTGCAAGATTGTCGGGCGATACGCTTACTGAGCCGTTCACTTTGAGGTTGCCGCTGAGTGAACGCATTTGTATAAGGCCGGTTTCAATGTTTGCCAGCTTAACCTGGTCGGCCCTTAGCTCCACAACATCTGCAGGCAGAACCTCTGCTTCTTTGATCTCTGTATTTGTCTTTTTGCCTCCGTTACAGGAAACAACCAGGAGGGTGACAAGTATCAGAAGGAATGAAATAATGATTTTATACTTTTTCATGGGGTTTACGGATTAAAATATTATACCTGTTGTATAATCAATATTAATAATGGTCTGGTTGTAATTATTAAGTGCCTCAAGGTAGTTCTGCCTGATATCCAGCGCCCGGTTGAGATTTATGACGTAATCAAGGTAATCCAGCGCCCCGGCTTTATAGCTCTGCGTAGACTGCTTGATGATCATCTCGGCTTCAGGCACTGCCTGCTGTTCATAATAATCTACGCTGGTGGCATACTTAAGATACTCATCCAGCAATGATTTGTAATTACTTAACAAGGTGGCAGAATAATAATCCGCATTTGTCCTGGATACCTTTTCCTGCAACCTGGCTGCCTTGATCTTTGAGACGGAAGGCCCAAACCAGATCGGAATTGCAATCCCTGCCTGGATTCCTGTAAACCGGTGTCCAAGACCAAAATCACGAGCCACTCCGTCAATCTCCTGGGTCCCGACAATCGTCTGGCTGAAGTATCCGATACTCAGGTCCGGCATCATCCGGTCACGTTCCACAAGACCGGTGATCCGGGAAACTTCGACTTGTTGTCTGATCAGTCCCAGTGAAGGGTTTGTATTCAGGGCCAGACTATCCTTTATCGGTTCGAAAGTGAGCCGGTGGAGAATGGTATCCGTTGGGATTACCGGAGCCCGTGTATTGAGAAGAGTTTGCAATTTCCGGTTATAGATCCCGATATCGATGGAAACCTGCCGCAGCTGGTTCTTTATTTCAAAGCTTTGTGTACGTGCTGTAATCATCTCAAGACGGTTTGTCTCACCTGTCTTCGCACGGAGCTCCGCCGCATGTAAAAACCCGGAATACAAACTGTCCTGATAACCCAGAAGCCGCTGACTCGAATGAAGGTAAGCCAGCTGCAGGTATACCTGCTTTACCTGAATGGCTATATCGAGTCGTGCATTCATTTTTTGCCATTCAGCACTCTTGATATTTGCAGTGGAAAGCCTTGTCTGGTTTACATAAACGGTTGGAAAGGCAAAAGCCTGGGAAACTGTGAAGCTGTTGTCATTCTGATACGAGTTAAATTGACCATACTGTCCTTCAACGATCGTCTTGGGGATATCCCATCCTGCCCCTTTAAGGGCTTTCTGAACATCTGCCGAATAAACTGCTGACCGGACGGAGAGGTTGCTGTCAAGTGCGATCTGAATGGCATCGTTTAGTGTGACATTCCTGGGGTTTTGCGCCGACAGAGAATAGAATGATGACGTAATCAGGAAGAATAACAGAAGGACTGCAGCACCCTTGATCGATCTCCACCAGACCGGCATCTTCAGTTTCCGGGAGAAGGTGATATAAAAAACAGGCAAAACGATCAGGGTTAGCAGGGTGGCGCTGATTAGTCCGCCGATAACGACTGTTGCAAGCGGTTTTTGCACTTCAGCACCCGCGGATGTAGAAATGACCATGGGTAAGAAACCAAGCGCCGGAGCAGCCCCGGTAATGATAACAGAACGCAGACGTGTCCGGAGACCTTTAAGAACACGCTCGGTAATATCGGTTACTCCTTCTTTCTCCAGCCGGTTAAACTCTGCTATAAGTACGATCCCGTTCAGTACGGCGACGCCAAACAGGGCAATAAAGCCAACCCCGGCCGAAATTGAAAAGTTCATCCCACGCATCCAGAGGGCAAACACACCGCCAATTGCCGACATCGGCACGGCTGTAAAGATCAATAAGGTCTGCTTAACAGAATGAAAAGTAAAATAGAGTAATACGAAAATCAGGAGAAGGGCGACAGGGACGGCAACCGATAACCTGGCCCTGGCAGCTTCCAGGTTCTGGAACTGGCCGCCGTAGGAAACATAATTCCCGGCTGGCAGCTTGATCTGCTGGTCTATCTTCCGGGTCACTTCTGCGATAACACTTTGAACATCCCGGTTGCGGACATTAAAACCTACTGTTATCCTCCGTTTGGTATCTTCTCTCGAAACCTGTGCCGGACCCGACTTTATCGTTATATCTGCAACCTGGTCCAACGGTAATTGTGATCCGTTTGGCAAAGCCACAGATATGCTTTTCACATCATTCAGGCTTTGCCGGAAATCTTTGTCAAGGCGGACTACCAGCGCGAATCTTTTTTCCCCTTCGTATACCACCCCGGCCTCACTCCCGGCAAAAGCAGCTCTCAACACCTTGTTCACGTCATCAACCGAAAGCCCGTATTGGGCGAGACGGTCACGGTTGAAATCAACCTGCACCTGTGCGAGACCAGTTACTTTCTCCACATTGATGTCTTCAACGCCTTCGATTTTCTGAATGATCCCTTCAATCTCCGATGCTTTTTCTGCCAAAATAGTCAGGTTGTCCCCGAATATTTTTACAGCAACATCCTGTTTAGCTCCCGTCATCAGCTCGTTAAAACGCATTTGAATAGGCTGCTGGAATTCAAATTTAACCCCTGCAAGGGTCACCAGTTTTTCCTCCATCTTTCCTACAAGCTCTTCGCGGGTTTTCGCTGATGTCCATTCGCTTTTATCTTTAAGGGTAATAACGTAGTCGCCTGTTTCCATCGGTGTAGGATCGGTGGGAATCTCTCCGGAACCTATCTTGCAAACCGTGTGTTTGATCTCCGGGAAATTATCCAGTAATATCTTATTTGCCTTAATCACTGATTCAATGGTATTGGTCAGTGATCCTCCCTGCAGAGTGATCACACTTGAAGCCAGGTCGCCCTCTTCAAGCTGGGGGATGAATTCTCCGCCTAAATGGCTGAAAAGAAACATGCTGAAAAGGAATAAGGCGATTGCGGAAGTGGAGACGATAATTTTATGCCTCAGCACCCATTCGATCAACGGAGTATAAACTGCATGTATCCAATCCATCAGACGGTCAGAGAAGTTTCGCGTATGCTCGGTTTTCTTACTGAGAAAAAGAGCGGATGCCATTGGGACATAGGTCAGGGAGAGTATGGCCGCCCCCAGCAGGGCAAAAGCCACAACCTGCGCCATCGGACGGAACATTTTCCCTTCGATGCCAACTAACGCCATGATGGGAAGATAAACGATAAGAATGATGATCTGGCCGAATGTGGCAGAACTCATCATTCGTTTTGCCGATTCAAAGATATTTTCATCCATCTGCTGCTGGGAAAGCCTGGCTATTCCCGGATGGTGGTGCTTACTCATGAATATCCTGTGAACCGCACTTTCCACGATAATGATCGCCCCGTCCACGATAAGTCCGAAGTCAATGGCTCCCAGGCTCATCAGATTCCCTGATACGCCAAACAGGTTCATCATCGAAATCGCAAAAAGCATGGAAAGAGGAATCACCGAGGCAACAATTAACCCGGCCCTGATATTACCCAGTAACAAGACAAGGATGAAGATGACAATCAATGCCCCTTCGATCAGATTTTTTGAGACGGTACCGATGGCCCTGCCAACAAGATCGGATCGGTTCAGGAAGGGTTCAATGGTTACGCCCCGGGGCAATGACTTTTGGATGGATTGGATGCGAACTTCAACGTTGTCGATCACCTCGTGTGCATTTGCCCCTTTCAGCATCATCACAACACCCCCGACAGCCTCTGAAGTGTCAACAACGAATGCACCATACCGTGTCGCGCTTCCATATTGAACAGTAGCAACATCCCTGATCAGCACGGGAATACCGGAAGCGTTTGTTCTGAGAACGATCTTCTCAATATCCTCCAGCGTTTTGACAAGACCAATACCGCGTATAAAATAGGCAGTCGGATTTTTGTCAATATAAGCGCTTCCCGTATTCTCATTATTCATCTCCAATGCAACAAAAATATCTGTGAGAGTCAGATTCATTCCCCTGAGACGTTCAGGGTTGACCGCAATTTCATATTGTTTGACAAATCCTCCATAACTGTTTATATCAGCAACACCCGGGGTGCCGAGCATCTCGCGCCTGACAATCCAATCCTGAAGGGTACGCAACTCCATCGGATTGAATTTTTTTTCGTACCCCTTTTCCACAGCAAGCCGGTACTGGTAAATCTCACCCAATCCGGTGCTGATGGGCGCCAGTTCAATTTTAGCCAATCCGGGGGGGATCGCATCCTCTGCCTCTTTGAGTCGTTCACCAAGCTGCTGTCGCGCCCAGTAAACATTCACATCATCCTTAAAAACTACAGTCACAACCGAAAGCCCCAGACGGGAAATTGATCTGAGTTCGATGATATCAGGAATGTTTGCCACGGCAACTTCGATCGGTGCCGTTATAAAACTCTCCACCTCCTGAACGGCAAGGGATGGTGCCAGCGAAATGATCTGAACCTGGTTGTTGGTGATATCAGGGATTGCATCAATGGGAAGCCGGGTCAGGGAATAAATCCCCCATCCGATCAGGGCCAGCACAAATAGCCCTACAACAAATTTATTGTTGATTGAAAAATGAATGACACGACTGATCATACCAATATCTTTTAATGATGAACGGATTGAAAAAAAGGAAATCAGCTTAAGAGATTAAGCTTTCGGAGGCTCCCAGATTGAAAAATCGTTTCTTGACAGAAAATTAGGATCAAAGAAAAACGGCAGGGTTTGGTGTTGTGTGAAATTCTGAGAAATGATAAAGGGCTTCATCATCTCAAAAGGAATACTGCAACAGGAGCAGGTACAAAAAGGTGAGCAGCAGTCATGCTGGTCCTGGTGAGACGGGGTTGTAGAGGAAGAGATCTCTGTGGGTGAATTTGAACAGAATGAAAAGTCATCATCCACGCAGGGTGCAAAAACAAGCACCATAACATAGAATGCCATCAGCAATGGAAAGACTCGTTTCATTGAATATTTCTCGGTTTCACTACAAAAGTAACAAAAATATTTTTTATACCGCCCGATTCCCGTCTGAAAAATCAATTACCAATGTATCCGAAATTTGATTTTTTTACTCCCTTTCCTTATCTTTACCCGGTATAAACAAAGTATCAGGATATGAAAATAGTTAAGGAATTCAAAGAGTTTGCCGTGAAAGGCAACATGATAGACCTTGCCGTAGGGATCATCATCGGCGCAGCTTTCGGAAAGATCATCGCTTCCCTCGTAAGCGATGTGATCATGCCACCCATCGGGCTTTTGCTCGGGGGCGTAAATTTTACAGATCTTCATGTCACGATGAAAGATGCGGTGACCGACCCGGGTACGGGAAAGATTCTCAAAGAGGCAGTCAACCTAAAACTCGGAAACTTCATCCAGACGCTGGTTGATTTTACAATCATTGCCTTCTCCGTGTTTATGATCGTAAAAATGGTGTCCAGGATTAACCGGAATAAGGCAGAAGCACCTGCTGCAACCCCAGTACCGACAAAAGACCAGGAACTGCTTGCCGAGATCCGCGACCTGTTGAAAAAGTAAGTGGTGAATCCCGAAATGTCCAAAATTTCAATGAAATTTTGTTGACATTTCGAGGATCCTCGAAAAAGCAAAATGCTTTTCCGGGACTGGTGAATTACCCATTTTCTCACAAATTGTTCGAAAAGATTTCATAAGTTATTGAAGATTGTTTTTCTTTTCTTCCCATATATGTATTTTTGCCTCTCAAATATAAGAATACAGATATGAAAATAGTAAAGGAATTCAGGGCATTTACTGATTTTGCCGTGAAAGGCAACATGATCGATCTTGCAGTGGGTATCATCATCGGGGCAGCCTTTGGGAAAATTATCGCCTCCCTTGTCAGCGATATCATTATGCCACCGATCGGACTGTTGCTGGGGGGCATGAATTTTACAGATATCCACATTACCATGAAAGAAGCGATCACAGATCCGGCAACAGGTAAGATCCTGAAGGAAGCGGTCAATCTCAGGATCGGGAACTTTATCCAGACGCTGGTTGACTTCTCCATCATCGCTTTCTCAATCTTTATGGTCATCAAGGCTGTGGCCCGGTTGAAAGAAAAAAAAGTCAGGGCATTGGGTGCAGCTCCCCCGCCAACGAAAGATCAGGAATTACTCACAGAGATCCGCGATCTGCTGAAAAAGTAGCTGGTGAATTGGCGAGTTAAAAAAGATGATAATTAGCAAATCAAAATCAACACCCAATACCTAATACCTGACACCAAAAACTAAACACAAATACACCTACTATGAAAAAACTGATACTTTTCACACTCCTGATCTTCCTTTCCGGATTCGTAATGAGCCAGGATAAGGAATTAGTAAAAACTGCAAAAGCCAAGGATGCTGTAGCAGAGATAAAAGCCGATTCAGCCAAAGCCTGGTACATTGAAGGAAGCGGCTCCCTGAATTTCACCCAGGCGGCCTTCTCAAACTGGTCAGCCGGCGGGGAAAACTCCCTGGGCCTTGTGACCTTCTTTAATCTTAAAGCCAACTACAAAAAAGGAAAACATGCATGGGGAAATACGCTCGATCTAGGATATGGATTTAATATCCAGGGAAAAGGCAATGACGCAAAATTCACAAAATCAAATGATAAAATAGAACTGACCACAGCCTATGGATATGTCATCTCAAAGGATTATAAATGGCTTCTCACAGTCCTGGTCAACTTACGTACTCAATTCAGTGCCGGGTATAATTATCCTGACGACAGCACGGTCATTTCCAATTTCATGGCGCCGGGATACCTGGTTGCAGGCTTAGGCATAACCTATGCCCCAGTCAAGTATTTTTACCTGTACATGTCGCCCTCTTCCGGGAGATTTACCTTCGTCCTGGATAAAAAACTTTCTGATTCAGGAGCATTCGGGGTTGATAAAGGTAAAAAGATGCATGCGGAGTTTGGACCTTATGTAAGGGCGGACTTTAACAAGGACCTTTCGAAAACGATCAATCTGGCTACCACACTTGAGCTTTTTTCAGATTATATCGAGAATTTCGGGAATGTGGACGTCAACTGGAGCCTGCTGCTGACTTTGAAAGTCAACAAGTGGCTGGCAGCTTCCATCGCAACCCAGCTCATCTATGATGACCATATCAAGATAAAGACAACTCCAACAAGTGAGCCCGGGCCGCGAACCCAGTTCAAGGAGTTGTTCGGGATCGGTTTGACCTATAATTTTAAATAAAACCCCTTTCCAATTAACCAAAGAAATTGTAATTTTGGGCTTTGAGGACCTTCAAAGCCCTTTTTAAAATATAAACTGAAACCCATGGCACACCAGGAAGTCAATGAAGAAAATCTCTCCCATGAGGAGATCCAATACCGTTACTATGTGCAGAGAGGTCTGGATTTTATCAAAATCGAACTGTTCCGGTCAGCAAGGGAGCATTATAAAAAGGCATTAGCTTACAAACCCGGAGATCCTTTTGCCCTGGAAAGAATCGATGCCTGTAATGAGCAGATCCGGAAGGACAGGACGAAGGTCCTGATTCTTGTCCCCCTGGTATTGGGGTTGATTGCTACTGTGATTGCCCTGAATGTTTAAGTTTGTAAAGTCTGTAAAGTTCATATGGACTCCCCTTACCCTTCCTGTTTTGCCAGGTTTTATGATCTGATCTATTCAAAGATCCGGCCGGATATTGATACTGACTTCTTTCTTTCGAGGATAAAGAGTGCAAAGGGTCCCGTGATGGAGGTAGGCACAGGCACAGGCAGGTTCTTCCTGGAAGCCTTGAAACAAGGTGCCGATATTTATGGTATAGACATCAGCCCGGCAATGCTGGATGTACTCAATGCCCGGCTCGGTGAAACAGAAAAGAGCAGGGTGGGCCTGCAGGATATCCGGAATTTCGACACTGGTTTCCGTTTTATACTTGTACTGGCACCCTTCCGTGTTTTCATGCACCTTGCAAACACGGTCGACCAGCTCATTGCACTGAACCACGTTTATGATCAGCTTTTGGAAGGTGGGAGCTTCATCTTCGATCTGTACATCCCAAACCCCGCACTGCTCTCTTCCGGCATGAACGAAGTGATGGATTTTGAAGGGGAATATACACCGGGTAATTTCGTTCGAAGGTTTGTCACTTCGCACAGCGATATGATCAGCCAGATCAACCATCTCACCATGCGATTTGACTGGAATGATGGAAAACTGAATTTCTCGGAGACCTGGAACTCGGAGCTTCGTTTCTTTTTCCGCTATGAACTCGAATACCTTCTGCAACAATCGAAATTCAATTCCTGGTCAATTTTCGGTGATTATCACGAAAATCCATTATCGGCAACGTCAAAGGAATTTGTTGTGGTCTGCAGGAAGTAGTTTGTAAAGTTTGTAAAGTTTGTAAAGTTTGTAAAGTTTGTAAAGTTTGTAAAGTTTGTAAAGTTTGTAAAGTTTGTAAAGTTTGTAAAGTTTGTAAAGTTTGTAAAGTTCATAAAGTATTATTAATTTTATAAGTTCTAACATCCAGCAT
>JAPLDI010000031.1:8890-58447 GCA_026391795.1 Bacteroidota bacterium | reverse complement strand
GATAGGATACAGGTGTAAAGGCAGTAATGCCAAAGCCGAGTATTACTAATTACCCGTAAGCTTTCTTCTAATACAGTGCTAATCTATTGAATAACCCGTTGTATTTTCTTTCTTATATATGTCAAACTTATTGAAAAGACGTGAAGATATTTGTACTGCCCTGATTTATCAGGCTCTACTGAAGATCTTACGGTGACTATAGCGGTGGTGATCACCTCTTCCCATTCCGAACAGAGAAGTTAAGCCCACCTGCGCAGATGGTACTGCACTACAATGCGGAAGAGTATGTCGTCGCCGATCTTTTATAAACCTCCCCGGGAAACCTGGGAGGTTTTTTTTTATCCTTAAGTCCCGGCCAACATCACGATTTTTTGTTACCTTTACTCCTCCTTTTCCATTCCGGTAATGCTGAAAAATATTCATCGTCCCGCATTTTTAGCCCTGTTTCTCTTCATTGTCATCCAATTATCCGCAGCCGTTCCCGATTCCGTCAAAACAAAACTGGATTCAACCCGTGTCAATTTCTTTTACAATGACGTTGAGAAATTCGGATTCCTTCACCTTCATAACCTCGATACGGCAATAACCGGCTACCAGAATTATGATCCCCTGCTGAAGCAATCCCTCTTCCACGCAACGCAGGGAAACATGGGCCAGGCTTCCCGGAACCTGACCCCCTACCCCTTCATCACCGGCAGCAGCGGGTTCGACTATGGCATCCATTCATTCGATCCTTACCTCTACAAAAACGACAGCATAAAATACTATAAAGTCGTAAAGACCTATACTGAGCTTCAATATGAACAAGGCGCAAAAAAAGAGGTCTTCTTCCGTGCCGTTTTCAGCCGTAACCTCTACCGCAGCCTGAACCTTGGATTTAATGTGCGTGCAATGAACGTCCCCGGTGCATACCTCCGGCAACGAACCAACCACATCAACTTCGTCACCACCCTCCAGTTCTTCACTAAAGACAAGCGGTATGGCTTCATGATGAATTTCATGCTGAACCGGTTGAAAATCAACGAAAACGGAGGTATCAAATACGACAGCATCTTCGAACAAAATCTTGAAAAAAACAGGCAGATCCTTGAGGTGAATCTACCCAATGCACAAAACAGGATCCGGGAAAACGGATTCTTCATGAAACACTATTTTAATCTTTCCCGTCATCCGAAAAATGAAAAAGACACCTCCCTGGCATCAGGCAAACGTGTTGAACTCGGCCGGCTGGTCTATTCCTTTCAGTACAACAAACAGATTCAGAACTATATAGACTATCAGCCCAATTCGGGATTTTACCCAGCCATCTACATGGACAGCACCCTGAGCTATGATTCCATAACAGTTACACGGATCGTCAACGAGCTTACCTGGAGCAATCCCAGTTTCCGGCCGGATAAAAAGGAGAGGCTTCTCATGGTGGAAGCCCGCATCAGGCAGCTGTATGTAGAAGTGAGGGATCATGACATCAAAAACGTTTATCTTGAGTATATCCCTTCTGCTGCAATTTATTTCCATCCTTTTGCAAGCCTTTCCCTTACAGCCCAGGGAGACTACGTTTTTGGAGGGTACAATCAAAACGATATGAGCCTGAAAGTAAACCTGAGCCAAACCCTCGGAAAACCCGGGCAGAAAAACGGGGGCAGCGTCACACTTAAAGGGTACTATGCGTTCCAGAAACCCGGATGGTTCTATGAACATTACCAGGGGAATCATTTCCGCTGGGATACTACCTGGCAGAAACAGGGACTGATCTCAGGCTGCTTTGAATACGCGTTCCGGAATATTTTCACAACCGGTATCAGCATCACCCGGCTCAACCATTATGTTTATCTTGACTCAACCGCGCATCCCGCACAGTACAACAAGGAATTCGGCCATATTTACAGCTACCTGAATGGCATGGTGGATGTCTGGCGCTTCCGGTTTTCCGGTCAGTTCGCTTATCAGACCATTCAGGGAGCAAGCGTCCTCATGCTTCCGGCCTTCCTCGGGAACCTGGCCATTTATTATAACCAGCCTTTATTCCATGGTGCTGCCTTTTTACAGCCCGGCCTGAATTTCAACTATAACACTTCCTATTATGCAAATGCCTACATGCCTGCTTTGCAATCCTACTATCTTCAGCAATACAAAGAAGTTGGGAATTATCTTTACATCGATTTCTTTATAAACATCAAGATCCAGCGGGCACGTGTCTTTGTTGCCTATACACATCTCAACGCCAGTTTCATGGGACGAAGCTATTATACGGTTCCTTCCTATCCGATGCAGGACGGCGCCTTCCATTTCGGACTCGCCTGGCGGTTTCATGATTAGAAGAGATGTGAGAAGTGGGATGTGGGATGTGGGATGGGATGGGATGTGGGATGGGATGGGATGTGAATATTCCTGATGAGTGAACCCGGTGTCAAAATAATATCTTTACTACTCAATCTGTAAAACATGACTTTTAAGATCGAAGAATCAATTCGCCAAGAAACTGTGCAACGCGTGGCAGAACTGATGCTTACTGCTGCCCGTACAGCCCCGAAAGCCAAAGGGATCGACAACCTTGTACTGGCCATGGTTACCGGATCCGACATTGAAAAGATTGCAGATCATATGACAAAAATCGGGAACCGGCCTGACGGAACTCCTTCCTTTCTGAGGGATGCGGAAAATATCCGGAAGGCCCAGGCGGTGGTTCTCCTTGGAACAAAGATCAACTCACAGGGGGTTAAACTTTGCGGTCGTTGCGGTTTCAGGGACTGTGAAGAAAAAGACAAACATCCCGGCTTCCCCTGCACATTTAATGTCGGGGATCTTGGAATTGCCATAGGATCAGCTGTCAGCCTCGCAATGGATCATCGCGTTGACAACCGGGTGATGTACACCATCGGACAGGCAGTTCTTGAAATGAAGATGCTCGGTGAAGAGGTCAGGATCGCCTTCGGCATTCCTCTTTCGGTCAGCGCCAAAAGTCCTTTCTTCGACAGGTAATTGAATTCTGAGGTCAGAGGACAGAGGTCTGAAAAGGGAGGATGGAGGATGGAGGATGGAGGATGGAGGATGGAAGATGGAGAATGGAAGATGGAGAATGGATGTCTACCTTTTCCTCTGGTTCAACGTGACCCGAAAAGCCCACGCATGTTTACAGGGCGGATGATTCCTGTAATCCTTCGGGATCGTTATCCTGAGATCATTGCCAGCACTCACCCATTTCAGGTTATCTTTCCTTCCCAATAATTCAATTCCTGATTCCTTCAAGGGCAGAAATCCTTTAACATCAATAAATTCAGGCATCACTGTTTCATTTTGATCTGCCAGGTAAATCAAATAGATCGTTCCGTCAGGGAGCGAAGTGAAACAGGTTTTGCCGTTTTTATACGGAGGGATGGGTCGCGTTTTATAAATGGCCTCCCCGTTAATCTTCATCCAGTCGCCGATCTCCTTTAACCTGGCATAGGCAGTATCGGCGAGCTCGCCTTCAGGGGATGGTCCGATGTTCAAAAGAAAATTCCCGCCTTTCGCAACAATGTCAACCAACAGGTGAATGAGCTGATTTGTCGGTTTGTAAATATCATCCTGTACGTACGACCAGGAAGTTGCCATGGTCATGCAGGTTTCCCAGGGATAACCCGGGGGTGCAGAAGGAACCTGCTGTTCGGGTGTACGGTAATTCTCATATTTTCCCGGAACGGCACGATCAACGACGATGAGTCCCGGCTGGTACTTCCGGGCCATTCCGGCAATTGCAGTCATATTGATATCCTGGTTGTTGGATGCACTGACCCAGCCTCCGTCGAGCCAGAGGATATCGATTTTCCCATACTGGCTCATCAGTTCTTCGATCTGGTTGTATGTGCAGGCACAAAAACGCTGCCAGCGTTCCGGGTATTTTTTTATGTCGTAATTGACATTGCGGTTTGGAGTTGCCCATTCTTCCGCCCAGTAATCATTGGAATGCCAGTCGGGCTTGGAGAAATAGGCACCTGCCCATAAACCTTTCTTCCGGAATGAATCGAACACCTCTTTTGCAATGTTGGCTTTGGGATTCAAATGAAACGGACATCCGGCATCGGTGATCTTATAATCGGTTTGTTTCGTATCGAACATGCAAAACCCGTCATGATGCTTGGTGGTAAAAACCACGTATTTCATTCCTGCCGCCGCAGCCGCTGAAGCCCATTTATCAGGATCGAAGCGGGTGGGGTTAAACGTGGTTTTCAGGTTTGTGTAGGCCCGGCAATAATCCATGTAATTTTTTATTTTCCGGGTACACCACGGCTCATCTTCCGAACAGAGTGACCATGATTCAACGATTCCCCACTGGCTGTATGTTCCCCAGTGCATCAGCAGCCCGAACTTAAGATCCTTCCATTGTTCCAGTTTTTGAATGACTGCCGGATCCGTTTCCGGTATATAGGGTGGCTCCTGGGCAGTACAGAACACTGAAACTGCAATCAGGATAAAGGTTGTTACAATCTTCTTCATGGTACTGGAAGTTAACCGGGGAAAATCTGAAGTCTGAAGATCAGGTAGCAGAAGCCCCGAGTGATTTTTTCCACTTTTCAGGAATTGAAGGGTCATCCTGGAAACAGGCCATCTCTCCCGAATACATTACGGCAATGCAATAGTTTGAGTGCAGGCAGCCCGACTCCGCCGTTTTCTCATCCTTCAGTTTAAGAATAAAACCGGGGTCGTGAACCAGGGCACGGGCCATGGCAACAAACTCGAACCCGGCATCCAGCACTTTGGTGACGGCCTCTCCCGAGGCGACTCCTCCGACATAGACCAGCGGTAGCTTCACCTGTTTTCTTACTTCAACGGCATCTTCCAGGAAATAGAGTTCCCTGAACGGTTCCGGTTTCATGAGCATATCCCCGAACAACCTTACGCCCATGCTCATAAAAGGGTTCTTTATAAAATGTCCCATCACCGTTGTCGGCATCTTCCCACGCATCACATACATGGGTGTACGGCTTACAAGGCCGCCGCTAAGCACGAGAGCATCGGCTCCCAGTTCTTCCAGTAAAACGGCTGTACGGATGCCCTCATCGAGTCCGATGCCGCCTTTAATGCCATCGCGCATATTCATTTTAACGAGGACGGCAATATCGTTGCCGGCTTCCTTCTTCACCTTTATCATCACTTCCCGCATAAACCGGCTCCGGTTTTCAAAACTTCCGCCCCACCTGTCTTTTCTCTTGTTCAGGAAGGGAGAGAGAAACTGGCTGATAAGGTAGCCGTGACCGGCATGAACCTCGATCGCATCAAAGCCCGAATCCCTGGCCAGGTTGACGGCCCTGCTGAAGTCCTCAACCGTTTCCAGGATCTGGTTTTCTTTCATGGCGACAGGAAAGGTCGGCCCATAGAGGTTGAATCCACCGGTTGAGGAAAGGGGGCGTCCCCCGGCAATCGATCGTTTGGCCATCAGTCCGCAATGTCCGATCTGGATGGAAGCAGCAGCGCCTTCCGCATGGATGGCATCCGTGACCCTGCGCAGTCCCGGAACAGCTTCTTCCCTCAACCACAGCTGGTGCTGAAAGGAGAGCCCCATCCGGTTCACGGCAGCATAGGCGATGGTGGTCATCCCAATACCGCCTTTTGCCACCGACTGGTGGTACGATAAAAGGGAATCGCCGGCTGCATGACCCGGGCACATACCTTCAAAGGCTGCGGCCCTGATAGAACGGTTCCTGAGTTCAAGGTTCCCGATCTTTCCGGGAGTAAAGAGATCCATAGGCAGTTGGATAATCCTTTTGATGGTTCTTTATCAGATCATGCCGCGCTGCTTTTTTATCTCTTCATACGCGGCATTCAGGTTCTGGAATTTTTCGGTGGCGGCTTTTTTAACATCCTCTCCCAGATGGGCTACCTTATCAGGATGATACTGGACAGCCAGCCTGCGATAGGCTTTCTTCAACTCGTCGTTGGTAGCATCCGGTGTCAGTTCGAGGATATCATAGGCATTGTTAATGTCCCTGACAAACATGGCCCTGATGGATGCGAATTCTGCATGGCCCACACCCATGTATTCAGAAATCTGTTCAATGACATTCTCTTCGGCCTTGTCGACCATTTTGTCGGCCATAGCAATTCCAAAGAGATAATGCAGAAGCTGCAGACGGGAAGGATAATCCATGAATTGTCCAACCTGGACGCTGACATCCCTGAGGTTAATCTCCTGGTTGAGGACTTCCCTGAGTATCTGAATGAGCCGGTTGGTCTCTTCCAGCCCGAATTGTGAAAGGAAAAAACTCCTTACATACTCGAGTTCCGATTTTACAACTTTTCCGTCAGCCTTCATCACAGCCGCGGAAAGCACCAGCAAACTCATGGAGAAATCTCCTCGCGCAGTTCCCTGGTAGAAGCTCTTCCCGATCCTGACCCCGTCAAGAACAGAGCCCATCGCAAAACCAAGGATAGCTCCGATGGGGCCGCCGAAAGCCCACCCGAGTCCTCCGCCGATCCATTTTCCGTATTTGTTCCCCGTTCCGGATTTTTCGCCATCCTGCTTCTTTTTTGTCATACTGAAAACAGCATAGACAAAAAGAATCAGGCAGATGATGATGATATAGGTGGACATGCCTGCCTCGTTCATGAAATATTCTCGTTTAAGGGTAAGCCGTATTCCTCCACCATCCGGATGTTCATATGTTCCAGCTGGTCGAGCACGGGATTGTAGATCTCCGGGATGACAGGGATATGAACGCCTTTAGCGGTGATCTTTCCGGAAAGGATCATTTCCGCACCGATAGCGGCAGGAAGGGCAACGGTACGGGCGATGGAGGTATCAGTTGCCTGGGTTCCGAAATCGAGCATACGTGAACGGATCACCTCTTTCCTGCCATCGGAATAGCCGGCCAGGAAGGTATGCTGCAGGGCAACCATGTCCCTTTCATTCAGCCCAAGTCCCATTTTATTGATCATCAGGTCCGAAGTGACTTCAAAAGTCGAGTCTATACCCCTGCCCATCGGTTCAGTTTTGAACAGGCCAAGCCATTCGAGGGCATCAAGTGAATATGCTTTTTCCGGTATACCGAGATATCCGGCCACCTGCTGGCGGATCCCGGATGATTCTTTCAGGCCCGCCTGGTGTGCGATCATACCGGCATACGACATTCCTCTCATGTCAAATGCGTCGGCCGCAATGAGATTAAGCCGTTTCATCACATCCATCGTTTCGCACCAGCCTTTGTAGCGGAAGGTTCCGCGAAACACGGTCTGTGCCTCGGGAATCCCGTAGATGCCCTGGTATGCCATGGAATCCCTGTTGGGATAGACATCAAGTTTGCCTGCCCCGGGGAAGTCAACCTCAAACGGATCTTTGAAAAGATCGCTGGTCGGAACGCTCACCTCCTTGCCGTGACGAAGGTAATGTGCATCGCTGTTACCCGCCAGGACAACGCCTTTAGGGCTCCAGGAAAACTTGTACCGGAACGGATTGTCGGCAGCTTCGGGTGCGGGTAATGCACCGCAAATAGAATAAAACTCAAGAACAGCGCCTTCATCGGAATGGATCTTGTCAATGATCCTCATGGCAGACATGTGATCAATTCCCGGGTCGAGACCCATCTCGTTCAGAAAAATTATCCCGGCCTCCTTTGCTTCCTCATCCAGTGCCATCATCTCCGGTTTCACATAGGAGGATGTAACCAGGTTCTTCCGGTGCTTCAGGCAATGCTTTGCAACCATCACATGAAAACGGTACGGAAGCAGGCTGACGGTAAGGTCGTGCCCGGCAACCAGGGTATCGAGCGTCTCCTCATCATCCGCTTCCCAGTAGATGGTTTGACCCGCCGGATGGTTGGCCACCATAACCTCTGCCCTTTCGGGTGTGTTGGAGGCAACGGAAACTTTAAAATTCTTCCCCAGCAGGTATTTAACAATCGGGTTTGCAACAAGGCCGGCACCGAGGATAAGGATCTTTTTCATAGTTGTGTTTTATAGGTGTTGGGGTTTAGGTGTTGGGTATTAGGTTTTGGCTGTTGGGGTTAGGGGTTGGGGTTAGGGGTTGGGGGTTGGTGAAGGAAGCGTAGAGCTTGTGATTTGAGTTGAATAATCATTCATCAGACTCGTTAACCCTTTAATTATTCCCTTCTATCTAATTTCTAATAACTAATACCCAATACCTAATTTCCAATTAAAAACTCCTCAAGGTACTTAAAGTCAGGTGTTAGTTCTCCCCGGTGGAGAATCAGCCCTTTTTTTATTGCTTTCGGAAGATCAAGGTCTTCGAATGAATCTTCAAAGTCGGCATCTGCAATGGGCTTTACAAAACTCACCAGCACATCACCGAAACCGTTCGAGGCATCCCGGGGAAGCTCGGCAGGAAGGATATCCACTGCCATGACGAGCATTCCATCACCCTGGTGCCCCATGGTGATTTGCTCCGTATCCACATTGTAGATGTAGATCGGATCGTCAATCTCCGCTGGTTTCAGCGTGCACTCGATGGATCCTTCCACATCACAGCTGATGTCCCCGATCACGCTTAGTTTCGGACGGCCACCGGCGAACAGTTTTTTAAGGTACTCTTTTGTGATCAGTTTCGGATAACGCTTATCCCAGTAAATACAATTGATCAGCATCGAAAGATGAGGAACGTATTTCTCAAAAACACTCCGGTAATAATGCGGGTTTGCATAATAGTCATGAAGGTCGAAAGGTTTACCGCCGGTGTGTTCAACCAGGTCTTCTTCGTGAAATATCACTTTGTAGATAATGTTGTTCGGGAGATTTTTCCGGTTACGGAGTTCCAGCAGTTTTTCGGGCGAAATTTCTTTTACCGGGAGCAATCCGCAGATCTCCTGGGCACCCTGGGAAACATTCCCGTACCCGGTGAACCCGATTACGAATGGCAACAATTCGTTGGGAATCCCTTTTTCGGCAATCCTCTGCCCGATGGCAGAGATATCTTCGCGCGCCTCCTTCAGCGATGGATAGGTATGGGCCTGCCTGATCTTTAGCAGGTTTGAGATGTACCCGTGATCTTTCATCCGCAGTCCCAGTGCCCAGAAAGAGTTGATCATCCCTGCCAGCCCTGCGTATTTACCGAAAAAGATAAGCCGTTTGCCCTGTTCATCAATGACCTTTTCGTATTCAATGAGGTTGCATTTCAGCTCCATCATCCTTTTCAGCATGGGCATATTGTAGGACTGTCCCTTGATGACATGGGCAAAAAAGACATAGGTTTTATTGGGCTCGAAAAAAGAGACGGGCATCTCCTTGACACCGAAAACGACAGAACATTTCTTCAGGTCATCCGAAACCTCGGCTCCGGCATTCCTGTACTCCTCATCCCTGAAAATCCGTTTTTCAGATGATTGAACAATAATATCAAGCTTTTTATGCCTCACCAGCCATTCAACATGCCGGGGTGTTAATGGAGAGCGCCTCTCAAGTAAATATTTGTCTTCGTGACGTATTCCGATATAATTGCTCATCAGGTAGGAAGTTAGAGATCAGGGTTCAAAATTAGGAAAAATTCTTAAATTTGCGGCGTTTTTAAATAGCCCCACCCCCTTCCCCTCCCCAAATGGGGAGGGGCTTTAACTTATAACCTATGAAAAAAACGATTCCTTTTCTTGTCACTACTATTATACTCCTGTCTGTTTCAGTCGTGTCGAAAGCACAACTCACCAACCTTATCTTTTTTACAGAGCAGGGTGAGCATTTCTCCGTCGTGCTGAACGGGATTCTTCAGAATGCCAAACCTGAAACAAACATCAAGATTACCGGGCTGCCGGCTCCTTCCTATAAGCTGAAGGTCATCTTCGAGGATCCCAAAATCCCCGAGCTGGACAAGAATCTCATGTTTCAGCAGGGCACCGAGACCTCCTTCAATATCCGGAAAAACAATAAAGGTGAATATGTTGTCCGTTTCCTGAATCAGGTTCCGATCGAACAGATGCCTCCACCCCCGCCGGGCCAGGATGTCGTCGTTTTCACAACCGTACCGGCCACGAGTGTCACGATCAACCAGACCAATGTTATCAACAACACAAACAGCACTACTATCAATGCATCGTCAACCTCCGCGACCGGTGATGTGAATATGAACATCAACATGGGAACGCCGACGATCACTTCTGCAACGACAACTGTTTCCACAAGCTCCTCCACCACCGAAGGCACCGAAATAAACCACCAGAATACCATCCATCCCCATGGAAACCATTATGAAATGCCCGGATACCATGGGGAGATAGGATGTCCTTACCCGATGACCGACCTTGACTTTACGAATGTAAAGCAGACCATCGCCTCGAAATCGTTTGAAGACAGCAAGCTGAGCATTGCAAAGCAGGTGACCGGTGCAAACTGCCTCTTCGCGTCGGAAGTAAAAGAGATCATGGAACTCTTCAGCTTCGAAGCCAGCCGTCTTGAGTTTGCCAAGTATGCCTACCGGTACACCTTTGATACAGGCAATTACTACAAGGTGAATGAAGCCTTCCAGTTTGAATCGTCCATCGAAGAGCTGAACAAATATATTGAGGGAAAAAGGTAGCTCACTGAGAGGTGACGTGCCAGCCTTCCTTTGAGCGCCTTTGTGATGATCCTTCTGCGCCTTCGTGGTTATATCTATTTCCGTGTAATTTTTTCTTCCAATCACCGTTTTTACCTCAAAGCCGCAAAGTGCTGTATCTTTGCAAAAAAATCAATTTCTTATGAAGACATACATCAGAACCATTCTATTGCTTTTGGTTTTCGGCATAAGTGCAAAAGCCATGGCCCAGGGAACCACCCTGACTATTTTTTCGGAGAAGAATGAGAACTTCACCGTATTTGTCAACGGGGATCAGAAGAACACAAAACCGGGAGACCATGTGGTGATCCAGGGGCTGTATGGTCCGAGTTTTAAGCTCAGGGTTGTGTTCCAGGATGTGAGCATCAGGGAGATCAGCAAAACGGTCTTCAATTCGACTTCAGGGGAACTCTATTATGTTGTAAAGCCAGGGAAAAAAGGAGATTACATTTTTGAAAAAACAAGTTCGGATTATGTCCATACCGGCGAAGCAGCAAAAGCAGCTTCAGCAACTACCGCTGCTGTGAAAGAAGAAAAACAGGCGGCTGCAAAAACAGAACCCGCTGCGAAGAAATCCGGAAGCGGGTGCAGCAATCCCATGCCGGAAGGCGATTTCCAGGCCTCCACGGTAGCGATTTCCAATGCGCCCTTCGACGGGATCAAACTTTCTCAGGCCAAGAAGGTGGTGGATGCCCATTGCCTCTACTGCCGCCAGATCGTTGAACTCATGTACATCATGAGTTCCGAGTCCTCCCGCCTCTCCCTTGCCAAAGAGGCCTATCATCATTGTTATGATCCGGAGAATTACGGGGATGTAAAGGATGCTTTGAACAGCATCCGGTCAAAGGATGATCTTGAACGGTACATCTCATCTGCCAAATAGTGATGAATGAAGAAATTCGTTAAGTTCTTTCTGCTTTTTACAAAGTATTTCCTGATCTTCTTTTTCGCCTCCTCGGTCTTCTTTGTGCTGCTATACCGGTTTGTCAATCCGCCGGTAACGCCCCTGATGCTGATAAGGAATGTCCAGCAGCTCATCAGCGGTGAACCCCTGAAGCTGAAGAAAGAGTGGAAATCGCTGGATGAGATCTCCAACCAGCTTCAACTTGCGGTTGTTGCTTCCGAAGACAACCGTTTCCTGGACCATAACGGGTTTGATCTCGAAGCGATCAAAAGGGCAAAGAACTACAATGACGTCAAACAAGGAAAAAAGGTCAGGGGTGCAAGCACGATCTCGCAGCAGACGGCAAAAAATGTTTTCCTCTGGCCCGACCGCACATGGGTCAGGAAGGGGCTTGAAGTTTATTTCACCTTTCTGATCGAAACCGTCTGGGGCAAGAAGCGGATCATGGAGGTCTACCTGAATGTGATCGAGACGGGAGACGGCCTCTATGGTGCCGAAGCGGCATCCCGGAAGTATTTTAATAAGCCTGCGCTCCAGCTTTCACGTGATCAGGCAGCGCTTCTGGCCGCCATTCTTCCCAATCCGCGGAAGTGGGATCCTTCCCGTCCCTCCGGGTATCTCCTGTCAAGAGAATCATGGATACTCTGGAATATGGCGAATATAGGGAGGCTTTGGTACTGATGATGGAGCGTGGAGGATGGAGTTTGAAGAACCGAGGTCGGACGTCGGAGGTCGGAAATCGGATGTCGGACCTCTGAACTCTGACCTCTGACGTCTGATGATCTAATATTAATTCTATTTAAAATCCCCACTTGATGCCGAAAATATTCGTAATTTTGCCGACTCAAAAATTCAAGATTAATAAATCCTAATACAATAGATTATCAACTAATTAAACTTTGTGAACTATGTCAAAAGATGTGAGAGAGAAAAAGTATGTATACTTTTTTGGAGGTAAAAAGGCAGAAGGTGAAGCAGACATGAAAAACCTACTGGGGGGCAAAGGTGCCAACCTCGCTGAAATGGTGAATATCGGATTGCCCGTTCCTGCCGGTTTTACACTTTCCACGGAAGTATGCACGGCTTACTACCAGAACAAAAACGACTACCCGCAGGAGTTGAAGAAACAGGTTGAAGAGTGCCTGAAGAAGACTGAAAAAGAGATGGGCGCCATTTTTGGCGACAAAGATAACCCCCTGCTTGTTTCTGTGAGGTCGGGTGCAAGGGCATCCATGCCGGGAATGATGGAGACTGTTCTGAATGTAGGCCTTAACGATAGTACCCGTGAAGGTCTGATCAAAAAGACCAACAACCCCCGTTTTGTTTATGATTCGCAGCGCCGCCTGATCCAGATGTATTCGGATGTGGTGATGGAAAAAGCAGCCGGTATAGAACCTGCCGAGGGAATGGGTGTACGGAACCAGCTTGAAAGAGAACTTCACAAGATGAAGGAATCGAAAGGCTATTACAGCGATACACAGCTTTCGGCCGATGACCTGAAGGCGCTGATCGACATCTATAAGAAGAAAGTGAAGGAAGTGCTTGGAAAGCCCTTCCCGGAAGATCCGATGGAACAGATGTGGGGCGCTATCAGCGCCGTGTTCCAGAGCTGGATGGGAAAACGGGCCATCTCCTACCGCCGCTTTGAGAGCATCCCGGATGAATGGGGAACCGCAGTAAACGTTCAGTCGATGGTATTCGGAAATATGGGCGATACCTCAGCAACCGGAGTTGCATTTACACGGAACCCTGCCACCGGCGAAAACTACTTCTACGGCGAATGGCTTGCAAATGCACAGGGAGAAGATGTCGTAGCCGGCATCCGGACCCCGAACCCCATCAATGAGGTTGGAAAGAACGAGCATACGATGCATCTTCCTTCCCTTGAGACCTCCATGCCGAAGGTTTACAAAGATCTGAACAAGATCCAGCATACCCTTGAGAAGCATTACCACAACATGCTGGATATCGAATTCACGATCCAGGATACGAAACTCTATATGTTGCAGTGCAGGGTCGGCAAGCGGAACGGACCGGCTGCCGTCAAGATGGCGCTCGACATGTTCAAGGAAAAACTGATCACCAAAGAAGAAGCCGTAAGCCGCGTGGAACCTTCACAGCTGGATGAGCTGCTCCACCCGATCCTCGATCCGAAAGCGGAAGCGGCGCTGAAGCCGATGGCCAAAGGCCTCCCGGCCGGTCCCGGCGGAGCTACCGGACAGATCGTGTTCAATTCGGAGAAAGCCGTGGAATGGGCAAAAGAAGGCAAGGCCGTGATCCTTGTCAGGGAAGAAACCAATCCCGAAGATATTGAAGGGATGCGTGCCGCCTATGCCATACTCACCGCACGCGGTGGGATGACCAGTCATGCCGCACTCGTGGCCAGGGGCTGGGGAAAATGCTGTATTGTGGGAGCCGGCAACCTGAAGATTGAAGCATCTGCAAAAACCCTCGCGGTGGATGGTATCGTTCTGCATGAAGGAGATTACATCTCGCTGAACGGATCGAAAGGATATGTCTACAACGGGAAGATCAACATGATCAAAGCCGCCGAGGAGAATCCCGATTTCCAGGCGTTCATGAACCTGTGCGATGAGATCCGCACCATGAAGATCCGCACCAATGCCGATACCCCCGATGATGCTGCCAAGGCACGTGCCTTTGGAGCCGAAGGGATCGGGCTGTTCCGCACCGAACATATGTTCTATGGCAAACATGCCGAGAAACCCCTGTTCATCCTGCGGAAAATGATCGCCTCGAATACCGAAGCCGAACGGAGGAAAGCCCTCGACGAACTCTTCCCATATATGAAAGCCGATATGAAAGGCACGCTCGAAGCCATGGACGGATATCCTGTTACGATCCGCACACTGGATCCGCCGCTTCATGAATTCATTCCCCACAATCCTGAAGGACGTCATAAGATCGCAGAGAGCCTGGGGATTTCGAAAGAAGAATTCGACAAACGGGCGGAAGCGCTTCATGAAACCAATCCCATGATGGGGCACCGCGGCGTCAGGCTCGGAATCACCTTCCCTGAAATTACCGAGACGCAGGTCAGGGCCATTTTCGAAGCCACGGCCGAACTCATCAAAGACCGGAAGCATCCCTTCCCGGAGATCATGATCCCGGTGACAAGTGCCGTGAAGGAACTTGAAAACCAGTATAAAATCGTTGCTGAGATCTACCAGGAGGTATGCAAGAAATTCGGTTTAAAAGAGATCCCGCATATGATCGGTACGATGATCGAGATCCCGAGAGCCTGTCTCACCGCCGACCAGATCGCCGGACCCGCACAATTTTTCTCTTTCGGTACGAACGACCTCACGCAGATGAGCTTCGGATTTTCGAGGGATGACATTGGAGGGTTCCTCCCCGACTATCTCGAGAAGAAGATCCTCCCGGTGGATCCGTTCCAGGTGATCGATTTTGAAGGCGTTGGCCAGCTGATGAAGATCGCCGTTGACAAAGGGCGCAGCACACGCAAGGATCTGAAGATCGGCATCTGCGGCGAACATGGCGGCGAACCGAAATCGGTCGAGTTCTGCCATTCGCTGGGATTCAACTACGTGAGTTGCTCTCCTTTCCGCGTTCCCATCGCACGCCTTGCTGCTGCACAGGCTGTGATAAAGGAAAAGAAAGCGAAAGCTTCGAAAGCAAAGAAAACAGGTAAAAACTGATTTTTCTGATTTCAACTGAGAGATTGTCGGAAAGGCTGAGAAATTTAACCGCAGAGGCCGCAGAGACTTTACGCAAAGTTCGCAAAGTTCGCAAAGATTATAATTTCAACACTATCCTCTTTGCGCCCTTTGCAGAAAACTTTGTGCACTTTGCGGTTAAATGATCTTTAAGTTACATTCTTTTATATTTCCCCTTACCCAATACCGCACACATGTGCGGTATTTTACATTTATCACCCCGGGAATTTCCCGTAACACAATTTCTGAACGATTATTTTCAACTTCTCTTTTGAAAAAAAGTCAGCAAATTCAACGCTCTCACAATTCCCCGATTATATATTCAGATACTTAAATAATTCATGGCATTCTTCTTGTGTATTCGCAAAGCAATCAGCGAATACTTTTATTGGATTTAATCCCTGCACCTAAAATTACATCTTATGAAAAAGATTTTGACCCTGTTAGTGGTATTTTTTGCCGTGGGAAGCCTGCAATTCTACGGACAGAACGTAGCCGTGAACGACGACGGCTCAGCACCCGATGCATCCGCCATGCTGGATGTAAAATCAACAACCCGCGGATTTCTGCCACCCCGTGTGGCACTAACGACAACATCCTCAGCGTCTCCAATAACCTCACCTGCCGACGGACTGTTCGTCTATGACACAGCCTCCGTCAGTGATGTCACACCCGGATATTATTACTGGCTTACGAGTCAATGGGTACGTTTTACTACGGGAGCCATACCGTTTAATGTTGTCATCAAATCAGCCGATGCAACCCTGCTGAAGACGGAAAATATGGTATTGGCCAGCGGCACTTCAACCACCCTGACCCTACCAGCAGTAACGGCGGGAACGGACGACGGAGTGACAATAACAGTCAAAAATACCGGTGCTGTCACTGACCTGATTTCGGTACAAGCGCAAAGCGGTAAAACGATTGACGGAGTTGCATCCGCACCGGCCACACTGACCCGCTGGAAAAGCAGGACCTTTGTTGCCTCCGGAGGCAACTGGTTTGTAAAAGACAAAGAGTACAGGGTAGATAATGTGCTGGATGTTTCCGCCAAAGGCAGTTTTACCACACTCCCCGAAGTGTTCTCGTTTTTAGGCAGTCATGCACCAACAGAACCCATAACAATCCGGTTGGGGGGAGGTACCTATACTGTCTCTTCAACAATAACAATAAACCTTGCTAAACCTGTAACCATCCAAGGAGCATCCTTCGGTGAATCCACCATAGCAGTTACAGGAGCCAGTCCTGCATTCAATTGCCAATCGCAGTGCTTTTTTAAGTTTATCATTTTTGACGGTACAGGGTCAACAAGCAACGACGGCCTTGTTCTTAGCGGGAGCAACCGGTATTATGAAGTAAAGGATTGTGAATTTGATGGCTTTAAACGGCAAATTGCGCTGACTGGCACGAGTGCTTCTCTCTGGGCATTTGAAAACGATTTCAATGATGCCAGTGGAACAGGTGCTGCCGGGATTGAAGTGGCAGGCGGAACATCTCTGAAAGTATCCGAATGTGATTTCACAAATTGCCTGAAAGGAATTAACCTCGTCTCAGGAACAGGTGATACTGTTTCAATTCTCAACTGCACATTTTATAACACCGGAACCCAGACGGGAATTGTTTATGTATCAGCAACTTTTTCCACTTTCACCAGTATGTTCATTACAAATAACGCTTGGAACAATGTTGGAACATTTATAAGTGGATTTGTTTTTGACGGAACGGAATCACCAGTCGGAAGGGATTCAAAAGCATTTATACAACAGAATGCCGGCATGGAAGATAAAAATCCGCATGTAAAAATAAATTTAATTGACAATTTGACGACCACTACATTGACAAACACAGGTACATGGTATAAAGTGAACTATACCAATACATCCTCTGCAACCTGCAAATGGACCGTTGCTAACAATAAGATTTCTTATCAACCTGTGAATGCTAGGGACGTTATTATGCATATTGCAGGAAATGTTAGGTGCAATAACAATAACACTGCTACAATCACACTCGGCATTGTTAGGAAAGGAGCAACCGGAACTGTTTACGGACCTGTTACTGTGAGAACCTCCTCAAATACTGGGTATTTCGCATTCGGAACAAATGTTTATATTGAGGATGTCACAAGTGCTATAACATCAGATTACTTTGAACTTTATGCAAGTACAACAAATGGAGGCGATGTTATCATTGTCTCCGACCTCAATTGGTACACAGATTCCAAGTAATCTTTAATATTTTCTGGAATTGCACAAATTAAATAGTTGATTATTTAGTGTTTCATTTTCCACTACTCTGCTGCAGGGCAGGTAGCTGATTCCTCCGGGTGAGAGCCCGGGGGATTTTTTATTTACCAGATCAACCACAATAGGCACAGTAGGGCACATTAGTAGCCTTTGGGTAGTGCAGCAAAGTGTTCTGTTACCAGGGTTCTTTGTCCTTCTCTGAAAATGTTCGTACAATTAAAGTTTATAAGAATGCCTTTCGGCTTTTCAAGAAGTTTCAGGCAGGTCAGTAACTGAGCTTCGTGAATTGGCAACAAACCATCCACTGCTTTTAACTCTACGATAATTAAATTCTCAGCCATCAGGTCAAACCGAAGGTCACAATCAAGATATATTCCCCGAAAAAGGACCGGGACCTTTTGCTGCATGAGTAACTTTAGACCCTTTTCTTTAAGTAAATGCACCAGGCATTTTTCATAAATGCTCTCAAGCAATCCCGGGCCCAGTTCTTTATGGATCTCAATTGCAGCGCCAATAATGGCGTGTGTCAATTCATTTACATACTTCTGTGTAATCATTTATTGATTGATGAATTCCTAATGTGTCCTATTGTTTCTATTGTGGTATACTCATTTTCTACTTAATCGGCTTCTCCGGAAAAGGTAATACGTAAAAATGAATTATTTTCTTTCGTGGGTATATGAATGAATTGGAAGTAACTCATGAATTAATGAACCACAATAGGCACAACAGGGCACATTAGTATGCAAAACAGGTGCGGCAGTCGGCAGTCAGCAGCCTTTAGGGTAAAGAATTTTACCGCTAAGGCAAAGACGCTCAACTTTCAGGATTCAGAATGTGGCAACTATGTAACTTTTTAATGGAGTTATGTAATACTTTACAGAGTGGATTGGATCAAATTTGTATCCTGAAAATAAGATGATGGCTGAAACCAGAAAACCGGGTAGTGCCCATCACCTGAATTTGTGAACGAAACAATTTCACTTAAAAAATCCTGATTATCAATAACAGTCGATATGAAAAAAGCTCTGACCCTTTTGGGTCTTTTTGTAATTGTGGTATTCCTGCAGACCTCCGGGCAGAATGTAGGCGTGAATGACGATGGTTCAGCACCCGATGGATCCGCCATGCTGGATGTCAAATCAACAACACGCGGATTACTGCCTCCCAGAGTGGCACTGACAGCCACAAATTCAGCATCTCCGGTAACCTCTCCGGCAACAGGACTGGTGGTTTACAATACAGCCACTGCCGGCACTGCACCCAATGATGTTACTCCGGGGTATTATTTCTGGAGTGGATCATGGACACGCCTCAGCAGCGGTACATTCCAGTTGAATGAAGTATCTAAACCGGCAAATGCAACCCTGTTGAAAACAGAAAATCTTGTTTTAGCAAGCGGTAATTCAACCATGACATTACCTGTTGTAACCTCTGCCGATAACGGACTGGCAATAACGATTAAAAATGTCGGGACATATACCAACCTGATCACAGTGACGGGAAATGGCGGTGCAACAATTGACGGCCTTGCAACAACATCCCTTCTCACACGCTGGCAGAGCAACACCTATGTTGTTAATGGGACAAACTGGGTGATCAAGGAAAAACAAAGTCGTCATGATAATATTTATGAAGTCTCAGAAAAAGGGAGTTTTGTTACACTTGCAGAGGTATTCTCATTTTTAACCAGCCATGCACCAACCCAACCCATCACGATCGAATTGGGTTCCGGGACTTACACCGTCTCTTCCACTCTGGCAATCGGTTTTAATTTCCCTGTTACAATTGAGGGAGTATCCTATGGGGAGACTACAATAAATTTTACAGGTGTAACGGGCCCTGTTTTCAGTTGCACCAAGGAATGCTATTTCAAATCACTCCTGTTTACGACATCTGTCGCGGTTGATTGCCTGCTTCTGAACGGAACAGCTACCTATCATGAAGTTACTGACTGTACGATCAGCGGGTTTACAAGGGGAATCAACATTACAGGCAATGATTTCCTCTGGCTGTTTAATTGTGATATTAACAATTGTTCGACCGCCGGCGTTGAATTTAATGAGACTGGAACGGCTGCCGGATCCATTTTGAAAATTTCCGAGACGGATTTTACAAATGATGGAATAGGAATCTACCTTCACAAGTCAACCGGTGCAATTGTATCAATCATCAACACAACTTTTTATTGCGGAACATCCGGGCAAATCGGGATATCGTATGATGGTGCAGCCTTTAATACAACCACGGCTTATCTTTCCATGTTCATCACAAACAACGCCTGGAATAACTACACAGGATCATTTTTCTTCAGCGGTTTTGATTTCACGCTTTCAAGGGATGCCAGGATATTTTTGGAAAATAATGCGGGGATAGAGTCGGAGAAGCCGCATTGCAAAATCAATGTACTCAACAACACTACAGTAACAACTACAATCACTACTGCCAATACCTGGTACAAGGCCAACTGGACGAACACTTCATCGTATACCTGTAAATTTACCATCAGCAATAACAGCATAACATACCTGCCAGTGAATAAAAGGGATATGTTCATTATTATTTCCGGTAACCTCTCCAACAGTCAAAACCCAAGGACTGTAGGCATATGCATTGTAAAAAACGGGGTTACCGGCACGCATTACGGGGAAACCCAGCTCCGTGTCGTTAACGCAAACCAACCCTACCAATTTTCGACTGTGGTCTATTTACCTGACGCCGGGCCTGCAGATTATTTCGAAGTTTGGTGCACATCGAGCACAAATGGGGATGTATTGACTTTTCAGGATGTCAACTGGTTTACCGATACGCAATGACAGGCTGTGTGTCGAATGAAATAATATTTAATACTTTCCCTTTTCCCCACAACTCAGCTTCAGGGCAGATAGCTGATTTCTCCGGGTGAAAGCCCGGGGGATTTTTTTATTTCCTTTCCTTTGTGCGCCTTTGTGGTTAAAGATTTTACCGATAAGGCGCAAAGACGCAAAACTTTCAGAAACCAACCAGGCCTCTGTGGTCCTCTGTGCCTTCTCTGTGAACCTCTGTGTAATAACAAAACCAAAAAAATTGGTTACACAGAGTTACACAGAGAAATAAATTGAGGTTCACGGAGGTGCTACTTTGCGCCTTTGCGGTAAAAAGGAGCCGGAAGTCGGAAGTCGGAAGTCGGAGGTCAGCAGTCAAAATCCTTAATTTTTCATTCTTCATTTTTTATTCTTCCTTCCAAAATAAGTGTGATTTATGTAACTTTTTTTCAAAAAGATGTAAAACTTTTCAGCAGAAACAGCCTCACCTTTGTATCGGTGAAAAAATTCAAATCCTGTTCAAAAATATCTTTGATAAACCTATTTGCCAATTCTCAAAAATCAATCGCCAGTAATCCCGGTTTTGAAACACTTCATCTGCCCGTAAACGGTAGTGACATCAGGTCGTAAACTTCCTGTTGACGATCGTACAGCCATGAAATTGGCAAATTCCTCCGGGCCTCAAAACCCGGGGGATTTTTTTAAGTTCTTCTCTTAATGGCAGTAATAAAGAGTCGGCAGTCGGCAGTCCGCAGAGAGGCTTTGTGGTTAAAAAATTTCACCGTTAAGGCGCACAAAGTTTGCGCGAAGGATCACAAAGGATATTTTTAAACATCTCCTTTTGTTATTATCTCAGAGTTTTTAATTTTACGATGATTTATCTTTAACAAGTAAAATTAATTCTGAAATTGATGACAAAATCAATCGCTATCATCGGCGGAGGCATTGCAGGCCTGAGCACCGGGATCTATGCCCGAATGAACGGTTTTGAAACCGACATTTACGAAATGCACTCAATTTCCGGGGGACTTTGTACCGCCTGGAAGGATCACGGATTCACCTTTGATGGCTGCCTCCACTGGCTGACAGGCTCCAGCCCGGAGTCAGAGTACAATAAACTCTGGCAGGAGATCGGGGCCGTGCAGAACCGCTGGTTCCACAACTACGACCGCTACAGCCAGGCCATGGACAAGGAAGGTAACATTTTCAATTCCTGGGCCGATATTGAGAAACTCAGGGCGGAGATGATCAGGCTCGCCCCCGGGGATAAAAAGCATATTGACCGTATCATCCGGGATATCCGGAAACTTATGAAGAACGACCTTCCCGCAGAAGTCCGGATATCCAATCTCCTGCGGACCCTCAGGGCACTCAGGATCATTTACAAATACAGGAAACCGGTTCGTGATCTTGCTGCCGGCTTTACAAACCCGGTGATGCGCAACCTCTTCCTGAAAAGTTTCGACTGGGGCGACATGTGCTCCGCTTTTGTCCTCTGGACCCTGGCACTTTTTGCAAAAGGAGATGGCGGATATCCCCTGGGTGGTTCGCTTCCCTTTATACAGGCTGTTGAGAAAAGATACCTTGACCTGGGCGGAAGGATACATTTTCATTCGAAGGTCGAGAAGATCATCACCGAAGGCAACAAGGCAATCGGACTGATCCTTAAAGACAAAGGAGACATAAAAGCCGACATCGTCATATCGGCTGCCGACGGCTATTCCACGATCTTCGAATGGCTCGGAGGAAAGTACGTGAGTCCTTCCCTTCAGAAGATCTACAATTCCTACAAACCTTTTCCGCCACTCGTATTTGTCAGTCTCGGGATCAACGGAACATACCCTGATACCCCGCACAACCTAAATTTCGATCTGAAACAACCTTTCCGCATCGGCCCTGACGAAATTGAAAGCCTGTTCTTCAAGAATTACACGTTTGATCCTTCCATGGCGCCTCCCGGCAAATGTGTTTTCACCCTGATGATCTCTACCAATTTTGAATACTGGAAAAATCTGAGTGAGAACCGTGAAGCCTACCTGGCAGAAAAGAAGAGGGTCGGCGAGGAAGTGATCAAAAGCCTCGGCCAGGTATTCCCTGACCTGCCCCGAAAAGTCGAAGTCGTTGATGTGGCAACGCCGACTACGTTCGTAAGGTACACGGGAAACTTCCGGGGTTCCTACCAGGGATGGCTGCTGGATAAGAAAGCATTGTCGAAGCAGATTCCGCAAATCCTGCCCGGGCTCGAAAACTTCTACATGGCAGGCCAATGGGTTTCGGCCGGAGGAGGTTTACCTTCCGGGCTTATCACCGGAAGGAACGCAATCAAAAAGATCTGTAAAAAGGAAAAAGTAAAGTTTGTGACGAGCCGGGATTGAGATCACAGTAATGATATTTGCCAATAGTTTATTACACAGAGGTTCACAGAGAAGGCACAGAGACCACAGAGATTTTTTAAAGGATCACTCAACTGATCAGAAGGCAAGAATATTTTATCGCTGTGTTTCTCTGTGTAACTCTGTGCCTTCTCTGTGAACCTCTGTGTCATTTCAACAATTCAAAACTTCAAGGTGAATTATTTTGAATCAATCTCTAATTTTGTTTGCAGGCGGATATCCGCTGAAGAAGCCCCGACAAGAATATCATATACTCCCGGAACCACCGAATAATCCCCTTTCACACCGTCCCATTGCCGAAACCCGTTGATGACAAGGGGGATGCTGACCGTCCGTTCTTCTCCTTTTTTCAACCCGGTCCGTTGAAAAGCCACCAGCGATTTGATGGGCTGAAGAATCCCCGCTGCCGGCTTTCTTACATAAACCTGGATCACCTCATCACCGTCGTATTCTCCGCTGTTTTTCAGCTTTATGCTGATCGTAACGGTATCCGCAGCTGCAACAGATTTCCGTTCAAGGTTCACAGACAGGTAGGAAAAGGTGGTATAGCTCAATCCGAAGCCAAACGGGAACAGGGGTTCGCCGCTGAAATAGCGGTAGGTCCTTCCCTTCATCGAATAATCTTCAAAAGCCGGCAGATCGCTTGCCGACTTGTAAAAGGTCACCGGGAGGCGCCCGGCCGGGTTATAATCACCGAAAATGACGTCGGCGAGGGCATTGCCGCCTTCTTCCCCCGGATACCAGGCATCCACTATTGCCGGGAGGTTATCCTTTGCCCAGGTGAAAGAGAGGGCGCCTCCTCCGGTCAGGACCAGGATGACAGGTTTCCCGGTCTTCTGAAGTTTCTTCAGCAATTCAGTCTGGTTATTGGGGATATCCAGGATGGTACGGTCGCCTCCGCTGAAGCCGTGAAGTTCAACATTCATCTCCTCCCCCTCGAGGGACGGAGAGATGCCCCCGGCAAAGATCACCACATCCGAAGCAGAGGCGAGGGCAAGGGCTTCTTTCTCCTCCTGTACAGGCATCCAGTCGATGACCTCTTTCTTATAGTCAATCTCCTCCATGGCAGGAACACCCATGGAATACTTCACCACAGTCCTTTTCCCGGCCTTGTTCTTTATCCCCTGGAGAAATGTAACCGGCCGCGAAGGGTCGCCATGATAATTGCCCAGAAGTACGCTCAGCTTATCCGCATAAGGACCGATCACGGCAATGGAATTGATTTTCCGGGAGAGAGGAAGCGTGCCATTTTCATTCTTCAGGAGGACGATACTTTGCTGTGCCACCTTCCTTGCCAGCTGACGGCTCTCTTCTTTATCATTCTCTGACGGGGAAATTCCCGCGAAAGGGACTTTATAATCAGGATCGAACATACCCAGCCGGAAGCGTGCCGTAAAGAGCCGTTTCACCGACCGGTCAATTACAGATTCACTGATCCAGCCATCTTTAACGGCATCAATTAAAGAAGTGTATTCATCTCCGCAAGTGAGGTCGGTCCCTGCGTTGACTCCCAGAACGGATGCCTTCTCAGCTCCCGGAACAAGTCCGTGCCCGTTGTAGATATCCCAGATGGCTCCGCAATCGGAAACAACATACCCCCGAAAACCCCACTTCTTCCGAAGGATCTCATCGAGAAGAAGGTCACTTGCACAGCAGGGTGTATTGTACAGGCGGTTGTATGCGCCCATGACAGAATAAGCCTTGCCCTCCCGAATGAGGGCTTCGAACGCGGGCAGGTATGTTTCATAAAGATCCTGTTCGCTGCACCAGGCATCAAATTTATGGCGAGCAGGTTCGGGACCGCTGTGAACGGCAAAATGTTTTACCGTGGAGACCACTTTCAGGTACCTGGGGTCATTCCCCTGAAGCCCTTTCACGAAGGCGACACCGATCCTCGAGGTCAGGAACGGGTCTTCGCCATAGGTCTCCTGTCCCCTTCCCCACCGGGGATCCCTGAAAATATTGATGTTCGGCGACCAGAAGGTCAGCCCCTGGTAAATGCCGCTTTGCCCGGTTGACCGGATGGCATTGTATTTCGCCCTTGCCTCTGTTGAGATCACATCGGCTTCTTTGAAAATGAGATCGGGCGACCAGGTAGCGGCCATACCGATGGCCTGGGGAAAAACGGTGGCGATGCCGTTGCGTGCAACTCCGTGCAGGCATTCGTTCCACCAGTTGTAAGCAGGGATCCCGAAACGGGGTATCGCCGGTGCGTCATTCTGCATCTGCAGCACCTTCTCTTCCAGCGTGAGCCGCGACACCAGGTCGTCGACCCTCTCCTCCAGAGAAAACTTTGAATCCCTGAAAATCTCAGGCTTTGATTGTCCCCTGGCGGATGAAAAGACACCAAGGGAGATCAGAATCCAAAACCATGCAAAAACAATCTTCGTCATAATTCATTAGATCAGGAGTCGGCAGTCGGCAGTCGGCAGTCGGTAGTCGGCAGTCTGAGGTCTGAGATCAGATTTCAGATATCTGATCTCAGAATTCATAATTATCTTTAGTGTTTCTTCGCATCTTTCTTGCAGCAGGGTGGAAGTTTGTCGTAAGCTGTCTTGTCGGCAGCAATGTCGTCGGCATCATACCCCAGCTTAGAGATTGCCAGGCGGATTGCTTCCGGTGTCGTCTTTGAAGGATTGTATTTGACAGTTGCGACCTTTGTCTCCACATCCAGGACGCAATCCTTAACCCCTTTTTCAAAAGCCATCCCCTGTTCGATGCGGTCTTTGCACTGACCACAGACGGCAGAGGTCTTGATCTTCAATTCAACATCTTTCCCGCCCGCAGAACAGGAACCGTTGCTGACCAGGAATACCAGCCCGGTCAGGATGACCAGGCTCTTTAAAATGATTTTTGTTTTCATGATGATATTGGTTTATTTTATTTATTTGATTTATTTTAAACAAATTACATAAGAGTGGGCACGCGTTACAAACGCGCGCCAGCATAGTTTGATCTACCGCCTGACGCGTGACGATTTAGTAATTACTTTATGACCAGCCTGATCCCGGCATAGACTGTAATTCCAACTACCGGTCCCCATACCATCGAGGCATCGAAATGAGTGTGATAGGGTTTCCAGTATTCCACGATGCGGTTATCCTGGGTAAAATTAGTCAGATTCTCTCCACCAAGATAGATATCAAACATTTTAAATTTCTTCGTGATCTGGCCCAGCAACTGGAAATAGACCGGTGAATGACCGGGACGCTGAAGTTTCGCAGGCATCTTTTCCGAGTCGGGCACCCTTGCCGGGCCGTTTACCTGCCCGGTAAGATCGAATTTCCACTTTTCAAACTTTGTCGCATAGGAGAGGGTGAGCAAACCTTTATAAAGGTTGACAAAAGGTTTCTCGCGAAGCACGCCTGCTTCCGTCACTTTCACATCATTCACCCGGAATGCCATGGTGATCGAGAACCGTGTAACGGGTTCAAAGATAAACTGGGCCTGGATGCTGTTTGCATACGACTGACCATGGAGATTGGAGAAGAATACGGCTGTGGGAAGACTGTCGGCGTTGATGACTACCTGGTTCATGAAGCTGGTGCGGTAAGCATCGATGTCGAAGGTTGCCTTGTTATGAAAGAGTTTGAACTCCTTGGTAAAGTTCAAACCGAAATTCAGTGCCTGCTCCTGCTTCAGCTTTTCGGAAAAGACAAAGGTCCGCTGGCTGATGAAGTAGGCGCTGTTTTCAGCCAGGACATTTGCAGTGCGGTATCCCATTCCGATGGAACCACGCAGGGAGGTGGTTTCGTTGAATTTATAACGCAGGTGGAGCCGCGGTGTAACGAAAAATCCCCAGAGGTTGTCATAATCGCCGCGCAAACCCACGATCATCGTGAATTTATCTTTCAGGTTCAGGGTATATTCGAGGAAGGCTCCCGGAACCCACTCAGTGCGGTTCATATCGAAATAGATGTTCTTATAGTTAACAAGTGTGAAGAGATCGTGATCGGTACTTCCATGATTGATCTGGTACAGGTAGATGAGCGAGTCCTGCGAGAAATTCTCCTTGAAATCATCCAGGAGGTAACTGAGTCCGGCTGCGATCTTATGCTTGTTATTTTTCAGGGAAGTATTGAAAATAAGGTTCGCATAGAGGCTGCGTTCATGTCCGTAATACTGGCTGAGACCGTAATAGCCGGTCTGCTCATGGTTCACCCCGGAGAGGATCAGTCCGATGCTGGCTTCCGGGTGGTTTTTCAGAAAGAACCCGTTTTTCCAGAATCCTTCGAGCCTCTTCGTCCGGACCTCGAAACCATATTTCTTCGTATCGTTGGTAATGCCTGTAGTATCGAAGTTCAGGGTTGATTTATCGAAATCCATCTGTCCGCCATTGCGGGTCTCATCCAGGTATTTGATGCCCAGCTTGGATACCATCTTCCCGGGATTGATATAATCCCACCGGTTGAAGAAGTTATAGGTCTGGAGCTTCGGAAGATCCATAAAACCATCGTTGTTCCGGTCGATCTTGTTGCCGAATTCATCCACATGGATCAGCAGGATTGTGCTGAGTTTGTCATTCAGTTTGACCGAACCGTCAGCATTTCCCTCGAACCTCAGGTTGCTGTTTCCATAGAGGTTGAGATAGAATTTTTCTGCGGTTTCCGGTTTTTTATATTCCACATTGATCTGCCCTGTTGTGGATTCGTACCCGTTTACAACGGATGCGGTTCCTTTGGAGATCTGGATCGACTCCATCCAGGGGCCGGGGATGTAGTTCAGTCCATAGGTGCTTGCAAGTCCCCTGATCAGCGGGATGTTCTCTGTCATGATCTGGCTGTAGATCCCGGATAAACCGAGCAGCTGAATCTGCTTTGCGCCCGAGACAGCATCGCTGTATGAAACATCAACGGAGGCATTGGTCTCGAAACTCTCGGCAAGGTTGCAGCAGGCTGCCCGTTGCAATTCGCCGATGTTGATCACCTGGGTTTGCCGTGCATTCAGTTTAGAGATCAGTGAATTATCCTGCTTCTCACTGATCTCCACCGCCGGAAGGGTAGTCTTCTCAGGGACCATGACAATGTCAACCGGCTTGTCAAGAGCAGTTAATTTCAGCGTATCCCGGCGGTAACCGAGGAAACTCACCACGATCCGCTTGTCACTGATCCCCTTTGCTGAAAGTTCAAACTTCCCGGTATTATCTGTCACTGTACCTTTCGTTGTTTTGACCCATTGTACCGTGACGCCGGGCAGGGGTGATTTCGGGTTGCCCTCCTGCTTTTCATAGATAAAACCTGAAACAACCTGGGGATGCCCCTGAAAACTGAAAAGCAAAAACGAGATCAGGATTCCTGAAAGTACTATTTTTCTTTTTGGCATAATGAACCTGTGTATTTTTTGTATGATGACTTGATCGGTGAACAGACATACTTCTTCCTGGAAGGGGATCTTCAGGAGAAGGGATCAAATCAGCAGGCAGGAGCGGGAATCCTGATCTGGTGAAGAAAATAGACCAGGGTTATGCCCGATAAGGGAGGCGGGGAGGTATCGGTATAAGGGACAAATGAAATTCCTGAATCCTCAGAAGGCGATGGTTGGGAAGGTGAGAACATCGGAAGTTCAACAACAGAGAGGTTCACTGTCAGTTTCTCCGTAACCGGGAATCCGATGAAAGGAGCTTTAACGAAAAGATGTGAGGTTTTGCAGCATCCGTCATCCGAATAAGATGATGTGCCGGGGGGAGTTTTTGCAGCATCATTCTCAACGCAGCAACAGCCGATATCCTGATGAAATATTTCCCGGAAGGCGAAGACATCTTTTTTATGGCTGCTTCCGCAGGTATGAACAAAAAAGGAAATTCCTGTGCTTCCTGCGAGGAAGATGAGCAGGAGCAGAAAGACTGCAGCAGAACGGAAGATCCGGGTTATCACAATTTTCATTTCTTGTTCCGGATGCAAAGATAGGGATAAATTTGTCATATGGCCGATTTTCATTGTGTCTTGTGTCTACTTTCAGGTTATCAACCCGGTATCCGGATAAATAAGTAAAATAATCATCCTGAAAAAATTTTTCCTGATCGTAAAACTGCTACATTTGTAGAACGAACTTTTTTTCCAACCCAAATCAAACCGTCCATGAAAAAAATCTCCATTGCAATGCTTTTAGGCCTTCTGAGTATTGCCGCATTTACCCAGAATAACAAGGCAAAGGTTGTTCTGCCACCAAATTTCCAGATCGACACCCGGATTGACAATATGGGTTACTGGCAGAGGTTGGCGGAACTGGGACTCGTTCCTGTTCAGGCCATGTACAAACCGGTACCCGCAGTCTTTACCGGCAGCCAGGTCTTCACCAACAAAGGGGTCCTCGTGACAGATTCTCCCGACGTTCCTGTTACCACAAATGTGAATACGGAAAGTGAGAACTCCATTGCCGTTGAATTCGGCGATAATGACCGTGTTTTCAATTCCAACAATGCAACTCCCCAGCCCAGCAACGGCACAACTTCCGGCGCCGACTGGTACAACTCCTCCGACGGGGCCGCGACCTTCAACGGAAATTCCGGTGGTGCTGGCGGTAATAATTCAGGTGACCCTGCTGCCTGCATCAATCTTGACGGGAGATTTTTTGTTGGTTACATCACCAGTTCAGGTCACCAGGGGGTCTCCTATTCGGATGACCACGGAACAAACTGGACCCCTGTCATTGCCTGCCCCGCAGGAACGGCATACAATATTCTCGATAAAAACCATTTATGGGTGGATATAAGTCCAACCAGTCCCAATAAAGGATACATCTATGATGCATGGATGCACCTCGACAACCAGATCCATGTGTGCAGATCAATCACCAACGGCACATCCTATGAAACCGACATCAGCATCAGCAGCGGGACCCAGGCAGGCTCCCATAACCAGGGCGTGAACATTAAAACCGGTCCTGACGGTGAAGTCTATTGTGCATGGGCTGTATACGACAGCTGGCCTTCCGACGAAAAAGCCATCGGGTTTTCGAAATCACTGGATGGTGGCGTCACCTGGTCAACAGCCTTCCGGGCTATTAACAACATCAAGGGGATCCGTAACAACGGCAGCCTTACCCAGAACCAGCGAAGCAATTCATTTCCCTCTATGACCTGCGACATCAGCAACGGCCCCCACCGGGGAACAATCTATGTTGTCTGGACAAATATAGGAGTGCCGGGCGTCAATACAGGCCCCGGATGCGATGTTTACATGATGAAATCTACCGACAAAGGAGATACCTGGTCGACCCCGACCAGGATCAACACCGTTGGCAGTGACGGGAAAGATCATTACTTCCCGTGGATCACCTGTGACCCTGCAAACGGGTACCTCGGCGTGGTATTCTATGATGGCCGCAACGTATCTTCATCCCAGGTAGAGACCTATATGGCCTATTCGAGCGATGGGGGAAACAGCTGGACCGACATGAAGGTAAGCGACGTGTCGTTTACACCCGCACCGATTCCAAACATGGCCACCGGCTATATGGGTGACTACCTGGCAATATCAGCCTATGATGGAAGGTTCTACCCCGCGTGGACAGATAACCGGATCGGCTACTGCATGACCTATGTATCGCCGATCGTTCTTGTCGTTCCGATGGCCTTTGTGGGCGTTACTGCCAGTATCCTTAATGACACAACTTATGGAAATGGCAACGGCAAGATGGATTTCGGAGAAACAGAACTTCTCGGGCTTTCCATGAAAAATACCGGGACTGCCCCGGCCGACAGCGTGACGGTTACCGTGACGCCCAATTCCCCATACATCACCATGATCGACAGTACGGAGTTCTTTGGCGACTTTTCAATCGGCGGATCCAAGACGATCATGGATGCCTTTAAATTCACTGTTTCCGATTCCATCCCTCACGGGATGAACGTGCAGTTCCTGGTCAAGGCAAGAGACAAAAACGACAGCGTATGGACAACTTCCTTCACCATCATGTCGCATGCCCCGGCCGTGACCATCATGTCGACAACCATCAACGACCCGGCTCCGGGAGGAAACGGCAATGGCCGCCTCGATCCGGGAGAAACAGTTACCCTGAATATTGTCACGAAGAACACGGGTGATTATGATGCCGTCAATGCCATCAGCGACCTCTTCCGCAATAATCCATACGTATCGATTGTCAACCCCAGCCAGGGCTTGGGCACACTGATCCCCGGGCAGCAGGTTACCGTTCCGTTTACAGTTTCGGTAAATCCAACTGCAGCCATCGGATCCGCTGTAGTCTTCAGAAACTATGCACATGCGGTAACACAGCACGACCAGAAGATATGGACTGAGAGGATCGGACTCATCGTGGAGGACTGGGAAACCGGAAACTTCACCAAATTCCCGTGGCAATTCACCGATACACCCTGGGTGATCTGCGATACCGTTGTCTGGGAAAAGCTTCACAGCGCTCAAACGGTTCACATGACCGGCGCCGGGAATTCCGGATTGACACTCCACTACAATGTTCTTCTGGATGACAGCATCTCTTTCCACCGGAAATTACATTCACAGCCGCTGGCCGACATGATGAAATTCTATATCGATGGATCGATGGTGGGGCAATGGTCGGGCAATTCAACAACCTGGAAATATTCTGCATTCCCTGTATTGGCCGGTCCGCACGACTTCAAATGGGAATTTCTGAAAACAAGTACGGCCAACCCGAACGATTTTTCAGCCTATCTCGATTTCATCGTCTTCCCGCCGGAATACAAGACTACCGCTAACGCCGGAGGCAGTGCAACGGTTTGTTCCGGACTCTCTTACCAGCTGAACGGGATGGCTTCTTCATTTGACTCCGTGCTCTGGACAACTTCGGGAACCGGTATCTTCAGTGATCCGAAGATCGTTGACCCCCTCTATACGCCGAGTGCAGGTGATATCACTGCAGGCAGTGTGAATCTGACGCTCACCGCCTTCAGCAGTCTCACCCATGACACTGCAAGTGTGATGACGCTCACCATTGTTCCGGCTCCTGTTGCAAATGCAGGTGGAGACCAGGAAATCTGCGCAGGATCAACCTATACTGCCGCCTTGTCGTCGGCCACCAATTATTCTGCTCTTTCATGGAGCACCAGCGGTGACGGTTCTTTTGATAATGCTGCCACGCTGCACCCGGTCTATACACCCGGCGCCAACGATCTCGTCAACGGTCATCCTTACCTGAAACTCTCGCTTACACCGGCTGCCAGCGGTTGTCCTGTCACTTCAGACAGCCTTCTGCTGACCATCAATGCATTGCCGGTGATAAAACTGGGTAACGACACCACGATCTGCGCGGATAAACATATCATCCTCGATCCGAAAGTGACCGATGCGACTGCGTTCCTGTGGCATCCTTCAAATGCAACGACACCGACACTAAATGTTGATTCAACCGGTACAGGACTGGGTATAAAAACCATCTCGGTGGATGTTACCAATTCAAAAGCCTGCAAAGGTTCAGGAACCATCAAAGTCACCTTCAAGAACTGCACCGGCATCGGTGAATTGTCAGGTGTCACCTTCAGGATGTACCCGAACCCGAACAACGGGATCTTCACCATGGAATTCAATGCTTTCCAGAATGAAACCCTTACCATCGAAGTCATGAATACTTCCGGCGTTACGGTTTATTCTTTGAATAACATTGAGGTTTCAGGGTTTGTTTCCAAAAAAATGGATCTTGGCCTGCTGCCGGATGGCACTTACCTGTTCAGGATCTCGAACGGAAAAGAATCCACCCTGAGGAAGCTTGTGGTTAAGAAATAAGCTTTTTTTCAGGATCCGTCTTTTAAGGTAAATATCACCGCAAAGGCGCTAAGACGCTAAATAATTCGCGAACTTAGCGCCTTTGTGTTTTGAGATAAATAAAACAGCCAGATGCAACAATCCTGATTTTATTCCGGATCCTCCATGAATGAATTTGATGTCGTTGTAGTAGGAGCAGGCGCTGCCGGGCTCATCGCCGCCGGCAGGGTTGCCGAACTGGGAGGCAGGGTGCTGCTGCTCGAGAAAATGGAACGGGCCGGCCGGAAATTGCTGATCACGGGGAAGGGCCGCTGCAACATCACCAATGACGCGCCGCAAAGCGAGTTCTACAACCACATTTATCCGAATGCCCGTTTTCTGAAACATGCTTTTTCCACTTTTTTTTCCGGTGATATCATCCGGCTGCTTGAAAAATACGGAACAGAAACCGTCGTGGAAAGAGGCGGAAGGGTCTTCCCGGTTTCAAACAGTTCGGCCGATGTAGTAAAGGCCCTCCTGAAGTGGGTCCAGGAACACCAGGTTGAGATCCGTTACGGACACCAGGTCGAAAAGCTGATCGTGATCGGTGGAGAGGTCAAAGGATTGCTGGTCAGTGTCCATGGAAAATCGATGAACATCACCTGCGGGAAGGTGATACTTTGTACCGGGGGATGTTCCTATCCGGGTACAGGGTCAACCGGAGACGGATACCGGATGGCAAAAAAAGCCGGACATACCATCGAAACCCCCAGACCCGCACTGGTACCTGTTGAAACGGAAGGAGACCTGGCCCAGCGACTCCAGGGACTCAGCCTGAAGAATGTCAAAGCCATCGTCTGGGTGAGTGGAAAAAAACTGAAAGAAGAATTCGGGGAGATGCTCTTTACCCATTTCGGGCTTACCGGGCCGATCATCCTCAGCCTGAGCCGCTTCATTGTTGACGAGTTGCTGAAGGGCCATAAAGTTGAAGTATCCGTCGACCTGAAACCTGCGCTGGATGAAGTGAAGCTGGATAACCGGCTGCTGCGCGACTTGGATGAGAACGGAAAAAGAAAAATTGAAAACCTTTTCAGGCTTTGGCTTCCCTCCTCGCTGATCCCGGTATTCCTGAAAGAGCTGGAAATCGACGGGAACAAGGAAGCCCATCAGCTGGGTGCCAGGGAACGGAAAAAGATACTCCTGATGATGAAAGACCTGAGGTTCCGGGTCACCGGGTACCGGCCTTTCAAAGAGGCGATCATCACCGCCGGCGGGGTTGTGACAGGGGAGATCGATGGAAAAACAATGGAATCAAAAGTGGTGAAGAATCTATACTTTGCCGGCGAGGTGATCGACCTGGATGCCGATACCGGAGGGTACAACCTTCAGCTGGCCTTTTCAACAGCCTGGCTGGCAGCCCAGTCGTGCATGGGCATTCATTGATCAGCCGCAGCTTCCGATAATATTCATGGCTATTTTGATGCCATCGGCTGCGCTGGAGACAATGCCTCCTGCATAACCGCTCCCCTCCCCTGCCAGGAAAAGATTATCAAACCCGGTGCAGAGTCCGTTCTTCTCACGGATCACCTGGACCGGAGAAGATGTTTTACTCTCCAGTCCGAGCAGGGTCCCTTTTTCATACCCCTTTATCTTCCTGCAGAAATCTGCCAGTCCGCTTTTTAAAGAGTCTGCTACCCCCTTCGGGATCATGTTCCAGAGGGGAGCTGGCACAAGTCCAAGCGGATAGCTCGTTTCAGGAACCTTGTGCGGCTCCGATTCATGCAAAAAATCGCTGATGCTGCAAAACGGCGCCCGGTAACTTCCGGAATAATCAAAAAAAGTGGCTTCCAGGTTCTCAAGCCATTCCAGGGCCTCGAGCGGGGTCGCCTTGCGGCCGGTGAGCTCGTCAGGATGGATGCCCGCCACGCAGGCAGCATTGGAAAACTCTCCTCCCCTGCCATAAAAACTCATCCCGTTCACAATGTTGATGTGCCTGTAGGTTGCGGCCGGAACCACAATCCCGCCCGGGCACATGCAGAAGGAATAGACAGGATGTTTGCCGTCGCCGTCGGAGGCCAGCCGGTACTCCGCGGCTTTCACGCCCGGAAGGCCTTCAACACCCCATTGTGCACGGTTGATATCCGACTGCAGGTGTTCAGCCCGGCATCCGAGCGCGAATCCTTTCGTACGGAACTGAACACCGGCTGCAATCAGCATCCGGTAGGTTTCATATGAAGAGTGCCCCGGCGCAAAAATGAAATAATCGGCCGGAAAAGGTTCCTCTTCCGTGACCGCCTCCATCATTTTACCATCTTTGACGGTAATACCCAGAACCGTTTTTTCAAACCGGATCTCTCCTCCCATTTCCGTATAGGCCTTCCTGAGATTCTTAACAATCCGTTTCAGGTTATCGCTTCCCACATGGGGATGTGTCATGTACCGGATCTCCTCCGGAGCCCCTGCCCTGATGTATTCTGAGAGAAAAAAATCACGTTCCGGTGAGATGTGTTTTGAACGCGAAGTAAGTTTGCCGTCTGAGAAAGTCCCGGCCCCGCCTTCTCCAAAGGAGTAATTTGCCACCGGGCTGAATTCGCCGGTATGTTCGAAATCCGCAATGCCTTTCGCCCTCTTGTCAACTTCTGCCCCGCGTTCCAGGATGAGTGTATCAAATCCCGCCTTCTGCAATACATAGGCTGCAAAAAATCCTGCCGGACCACTTCCTGTGATCACAACCCGCTTATTCTTCCGGAGATAAGGAATCTCGAGTGACAAACCGGGTTCCGGCTCCTCCCCTTTTATTTCCTGCGAACTGACACCGACCCGCAACAGCCAGTGGATGCTTCCTTTTTTCCGCGCATCCAGGCTCTTTGTCTCAATCTGCCAGGTAAATTTCCGGGATCTGCATTCTTTCGCAATCCGTTCCTTCAGCTCGTTCTCCGAATATCCTGTCGGCAATTTTAACTCTATAATCCTGAATCCCATATTCTTTAATAATTGAGGACAAAGGTAACCCTAAGTCAATTACGAATTATTACTTTGTGCGCCTTTATGAAAACCTTTGTGCGCCTTTGTGGTAAAATTGTTTAAACACAAAGGAACACAAAGGGCAACACGAAGGAACACGAAGGACAATAAAAAGACTTTCTTAACTTTACAAACTTTAAAAACTTTATGAACTCAACGGAGAGCCATTCAGGATTTACAGGAGAACGTATAATCCGCAAGGAACCCTGCAGAATCTGCGGTTCTGTGGAGGGGAAAAAAATTGCCGAAACGGAATTCTGGAACCTCCAGCATTCTGACATCGTGGAATGCACATCCTGCAGACTGATCCAGCTTGATCCGATGATCACAGAGGCAAATACAGCGACCGGATGCCATGCCTATTTTCTGAGGGAGATTCACGAAATACCGGTTCATGAGCAAAAAAGGAACCTTGTACGGAATTACCGCAGGGGCATCGTTTTTGGCAGGTCACTCCAAAAAAAAGGGGTTCATCCGGAGAACATCCTCGAATTCGGGCCCGGGTCGGGGTACTTCTCAGCAGGCATCCGGTTCATCTTCCCCGGCTGCAGGATCACCGTGGTGGATATCGTGGATGAGGTATTGAACAGGATCCATGAGAACCACGGATTTGAAGTTTTCAGGGGAAGCCCTGAAGATATCCATATGCTCGGCAACCGAAAATTCGACCTTGTCATTGCACGGGATATCCTGGAACATGTGACCGATATCGGAAAGGTGACCCGGAATATTGTCACCCTGCTTTCCCCGGAAGGGCTGTTTCATTTCATCACCCCGAACGGAAAAGAAGATGTCTGGGGGCATTACCTCAACTGGAAGTTCCGGAGAAGACCCTCCGAACTGCTCCTGAACCACGTCAATTATTTTGAGGGTTCCGGATTGCTCGATTTCCTTCTTGCTTCCGGATTTACCAATGTTGAGTATTACACCTATCAGGTTAAATATACATTCCGGGGAAAGGGCTGGAGAATGAAAGAAAAACTGGCAACGCCGGTTTCCATTGGTCTGAATGCAGAAGAGCTGATCAGGACAGAAGAACAAAAAAAACCTGCGGATGCTTTCCGGAAGGATGAGATCCTTGACTCCTTCATCTTCCGCACAAAAAACACCCGGATCATCAGCCGGTATTGCTGGCTCAAGCACCACTGGCTCATTCGTCTTGATCCTGCACGAAATACAGGTCATGAGATCCATGGACTGTTTAAGATGGGTGTTAGGTTTTAGGTATTGGGTGTTGGGTAGGAGGATGGAGAATAGAGGATGGAAGATGGAGTATTACCGACAAGCCCTCTGTGGTTCTCTGTGTCTTCTCTGTGAACCTCTGTGTTATTAACCGCCCCTGCAATCTTTGTGCGCCTTTGTGGTTAACCTATTTTACCGCTCTTCATAAATAAAATGATCTTGAGAATTCGTTACTATTTCGTAATATTGAAAATGTAAACCCGATAACTGAACACCATGAAAAAAATCTCCATCCTCTGCTTATTGGCACTGCTCTTTGCCGCCTCCTGTTCCACAGAAAGAAAAGAAAATCGCATTGATCTGAACATCCCCTGGAAGTTCATGCCGGGAGATGATCTGTCGTGGGCAGCTCCTGCTTTTGATGATTCAAAATGGAAAACCATTCTTCCAGATAAAATATGGGAAGAACAGGGATATGAGAAACTCGACGGGTATGCCTGGTACCGTACCCGGTTTTTCCTGCCTTCATCCTTAAAAGAAAAAGCGCTGATGAAAGACAGCTTGCAGATCCTGCTCGGCAAGATTGACGACTGTGACCAGGTATTTCTGAACGGGGAACTGATCGGGCAGAATACGGCCGTCATGGCAGCAAAATCACCTCCTGACGAGAACTTCATAAAAGCACAGGGAGTCTGGAATACCGACAGGCGGTATGTATTGCATGTGAATGATCAGCGGATAGGCTGGGATAAGGAGAATGTGATTGCCGTGAGGGTATATGACCAGAACGGTGCCGGAGGAATGTTTTCGAAACCCTTCGCGGTTTCCATGGTGAGCTTTGCCGATTATGTAAAATTTGACATGACAAAAAACACCTTTGTCTTCCGAAACGACAACCTCCTCAGCCGGAAATTTATCATTGAAAACCGATCGGGAAAAGATGATTTCAACGGCACCTTATCGCTGAAAGTCAGTTCCTATTCGAACGGAGCCGTTCTTTTCCATAAAGACACGGCTATTAATCTTTCCAGGAATTCAAAGACTGAAACCGGGTTCACGTTTCAGCCAGATCCGGCGAATCCTGTATTTGCAGAGATCACCTTCCGGGAAAACCATACCGGGCAGTGTGTAACGGAGAAGATGGAACTCCCTTACATCCTGACTCCTTCCGTAAAAAAAGAACCCCGGATTAACGGGGCAAAGGTATTTGGTGTGAGGCCCTGGTCGCCGTTCCTCTTTAAGGTCGCTGCAACCGGTGAACCACCGTTAAAATACCTGGCAAAAGACATTCCTGAAGGGCTGACGATCGATTCGGTAAGCGGATTGATCACAGGTGCACTGAAGAAAAAAGGTGAACACATGGTGACCCTCACCGTAAAAAATGCATCCGGAAGTGCCACCCGGAAATTGAAGATTGTTTGTGGCAACACGATCTCGCTGACGCCCCCGCTCGGATGGAACAGCTGGAATTGCTGGGGGCTGAGCGTGAGTGATGAGAAGATCCGGCAGTCGGCCGATGCCATGAGATCAAGCGGGCTGATCGACCACGGGTGGACTTACATCAACATTGACGACGGATGGGAATACAAACACGACAAGGACGGGAAGATCCTGACCAACTCGAAATTCCCGAACATGTATGCCCTGTGCAGCTATGTTCATTCGCTGGGACTGAAGATTGGTATTTACTCTTCGCCCGGAACGAAAACCTGCGGCGGCTATGAAGGGAGTTATACCTTCGAGGAAAAAGATGCAGAAGCCTATGCCGCCTGGGGCATCGATTACCTGAAGTACGACTGGTGCTCTTACGGACGCCTCTATCCGAATCCCACCAAATCGCAGATGAAATATCCTTACCAAGTCATGCGGAAGGCGATCCGCAAAGTGAATCGCGACATCCATTACAGCCTTTGCCAGTATGGAATGGGAGATGTCTGGGAATGGGGTGCAGAGGTGGACGGAAATTCATGGAGAACCACAGGCGATATTGAAGACACATGGCGAAGCCTGTCGGGGATCGGGTACAGCCAGCGGAAATGTTCTTCCTTTTCTGCTCCCGGTCGCTGGAATGACCCGGATATGCTTGTGGTAGGATGGGTAGGATGGGGCCCCGACCTGCACTACACGCGGCTCACACCCGGAGAACAATATACCCACATCACCCTTTGGAGCCTCTTGTCATCCCCGTTGCTCATCGGCTGCGATCTCAGCCAGCTCGATCCCTTCACCCTGAGTCTTTTAACCAACGATGAAGTACTTGCGGTTAACCAGGACCCGCTGGGGAAACAGGCAACATTGGCAAAATCGAACGAATCGTATGCATTGTGGATAAAAGAACTGGAAGACGGCAGCAGGGCCATCGGTCTTTTTAACCTCACGGAACAGCCGTTGAATATCCCGGTCGATCTGAAAGAACTCAAACTGAAGGGTCGCTGGAACATGCGGGACCTCTGGAGGCAAACCGACCTCGGCCAGGTTGAGCAGCATTTCGAGATGAAGGTGCTGCCGCACGGAGCGAACCTGATCAGGATAGTTAAGTAACAGCAACATTCACAGGCATAACTCTTAACGCGTTACGCTTTACGCGTCACGTTTTGACAATTTTTTCCTCCGGAAGGAGATTTGAAATGAATAAAATTGCTATTTTTGTGAATTCGTTAACGACCGTCATAATATCCAATTCGGAAATTGAACTGTACTGATGAACGCTGATGTTTTTATAACTGACAACTGAATCTTTCTCAACCATACTCGCTTATTCAATCCTACAGCTAAAAACTTTAAACTTGTTGAACTATGGCAAAAATTACGAAGAATGATGCATTAAAGTATCATGAAGAGGGTCGCCCCGGAAAAATTGAAGTCGTTCCGACCAAACCTCACCGGACCCAGAGGGATCTTTCACTGGCCTATTCACCCGGCGTTGCATTTCCCTGCCTCGAAATTGAAAAAAACAAGGATGACATTTACAAATATACCTCTAAAGGGAACCTGGTTGCCGTCATCTCCAACGGGACAGCCGTCCTCGGCCTTGGCGATATCGGTGCGGATGCCGGAAAGCCTGTTATGGAGGGCAAAGGATTGTTGTTTAAGATCTTCGCTGACGTTGATGTATTCGATATTGAAGTGAATACCCACGATATCGAAAAATTCATTGATACGGTAAAGAACATTGCGGTTACTTTCGGAGGGATCAACCTCGAAGACATTAAAGCACCGGAATGTTTTGAGATCGAAGAGCGGTTGAAAAAGGAGTTGCAGATCCCGATCATGCATGATGACCAGCACGGTACCGCGATCATCTCCGCTGCCGGTATGATCAATGCACTCGAAATTGCCGGGAAGAAAATAGAAAAGGTCACCGTTGTTGTGAATGGAGCAGGAGCAGCTGCCATCGCCTGTTCAAACCTGCTGGTATCCCTGGGTGTCAAAAAAGCAAACATCATCATGCTCGATACCAAGGGGGTTCTTCACAAAGACCGTACAGACCTGAATAAATACAAGCAGCTCTTTGCAACCGAAAAGAATGTGCATACCCTTATTGAAGCAATGAAAGGGGCCGATGTTTTCCTTGGATTATCCTCGAAGAATGTGGTATCGAAGGATATGGTGCGTTCGATGGCAAAGAACCCGATCGTATTCGCCATGGCCAACCCCGACCCGGAAATAACATATGACGACGCGATGGATGCAAGGCCTGACGTACTCATGGCAACCGGAAGGTCGGATTATCCGAACCAGGTGAACAATGTGCTTGGATTCCCGTTTATCTTCAGGGGAGCGCTCGATGTCAGGGCCACCTGCATTAACGAAGAGATGAAGATCGCTGCTGTTTATGCGCTGGCAAAGCTTGCAAAGGAAGATGTCCCCGAGAATGTCAGTGAAGCCTACAATGTCAAAAACCTGATCTTCGGCCGTGAATATTTCATTCCGAAACCCTTAGACTGGAGACTGATCACAACGGTAGCGCCTGCTGTTGCGCAGGCAGCCATGGATTCAGGTGTTGCACGTAAGCCGATCCAGGACTGGGAAGCCTATAAAACCGAACTGAGCGTGCGCCTTGGTCACGAAAACCAACTGCTGCGCTGGATCACCCAGAAAGCAAAACTGGACCGCAAGCGCATCGTGTATACCGAAGGTACCAATTTAAAAGTGCTGAAAGCAGCCAATGAGGTTTTTCATGAAGGAATCGCAACCCCGATCCTTCTGGGTGATGTGGATGTGATCAAACAACTGATCGCAGAAAACAACCTCGATATTGCCTGTCTTAAGATCATCGACCCCCGGTGCAAGGAGGAAGAGGAAAGGAAGAACCGGTTTGCTGAAATGATCTGGAAGAAACGCCAGCGCAAAGGAATCACAAAGGATGAAGCACGTGAACTGGCAGAAAGCAGGATCTATTTCGGCATCATGATGGTTGAAACCGGGGAAGCCGACGCAATGGTTTCCGGTGTCACCCATGAATACGGCGAAGTGATGGGCCCCGCCCTGCGGCTGATCGGTCCCAAACCGGATCTTTACAGGATCTCAAGCATGTACATCGTGCTCACAAAAAGAGGTCCTTATTTCTTTGCCGATACCACGGTAAATCTTGATCCCGACTGGAGGACCCTTGCTGAAAATGCTTTATTGACGGCAGAAATGGTGCGCAGGTTCAACATTGAACCGGTCATCGCAATGATCTCCTATTCAAACTTCGGTTCCATAAAACCCAGTGAACATACCCAGGGCCCGGAGAAGGTAAGACAAGCCACCAATTACCTGCATCAGAATCATCCGGATCTGCTGGTCGACGGCGAGATCCAGGCCAATTTTGCGCTGAACAGGGAGATGATGACTTCAAAGTTCCCCTTCTCAAAAATCGCCAACCATGATGTGAACACGCTGATCTTCCCGAACCTCAGTTCAGGAAATATCGCATACAAGATCATGCAGGAAATCGGTGGCGCCGAGGTCATCGGCCCGATCCTTATGGGGATCAACAAACCCATCCATGTGGTTCCGATGGAATGCAGTGTGAGGGAGATCGTTCACATGACCACCATCGCTGCCATGGATGCCCAGCATGCAGGCAAAACAGAAAAATAACCTGTAAAATTTCTTATTATTTATTTAAGATAAAAGGAGAGTTATGAGTTTAAGTATTATTGGAAGGTCAATTGCGGAATCTGTTACGCTCAAACTGAACGAAACAGCCGCTATTCTCAGAGCAAAAGGTGAGCCGGTCATTCATTTGGGAATCGGGGAACCAAAAAGCAAAGCCCCCCTGGATGCGATCATCGCCGCAGCAAGTTTGCTGAATTCAGGGGAAGTCCGGTACACTCCCGCCGACGGGATCCCTGCCCTCAAGCAGGCTATCATCCGCTATACGGGCGATATGTACGGACGGATTGTTTCACCCCAGAATGTCATTGCTTCGGGCGGCGCAAAACAGGCCATCATGGTTGCGCTGCAGGCCATTTTAAATCCCCAGGATGAGGTTGTATTCCCGGCCCCCTATTGGGTAAGCTATCCTGAAATGGTAAGGCTGTGCGGTGCCATCCCGGTTGCGGTACATCCGGAGGACGGCAGTTTCTATCCTACGTTGACCGATATTGAAAGGGCCTGCGGTTCGAATACCAAAGCCATCATCATCAACAGCCCGAACAACCCCACAGGCGTCATGTATTCGGAACAGTTCATCGCAGAGATGGTTGAGTTTTGTGAAAAACGCAGCATCTACCTGATCATGGACGACATTTACCACCGGCTGATCTTCAACGGAAAGAAACCGATCAGCTGTTATAAATTCCTGAAAAGCGGGATTGAAGAGTCCAAACTCATCGTGATCAACGGGGTCTCCAAACAGTATGCGATGACGGGGTTCCGGATAGGCTGGGCCGTGGCAAACTCAAAACTGATCACCTGCATGACCAACATCCAGAGCCACCAGACCTCAGGACCCTCCGTGGTGCTGCAGGCTGCGGCGGTGGGTGCAATCAACGGGATCCAGTCGGGCGTGACCAACCTCTGCGCTACCCTTGAAAACAACACGAACGTCATGATGGATCAGCTCAACTCCTTCGAGGGAGTCAGAGCTACACGTCCTGATGGCACTTTCTATTGTTTCGTCGATTTCAGTCACTATAATAAAGATTCAAGCAAACTGGCTTATTTCTTACTGGAGAAAGTCAGGGTGATCACGGTTCCCGGCAAGGAATTCGGCCTGGACGGATACCTGCGGCTTTCAACCTGCGGATCGATCAAAGACATCACCCAGGGCATTGAACGCATAAAATGGGCGCTTGATCCCAATTCCCCGAATGAATTGTTTATCGGCGACCGGAAACTGGTGAGAGATTGGTTATAACAGTAATCATTGGATATTAAAAACCATATAAATTATGTCAAAATATTTGAAATTTGAAACACCTGCGCAAAAGCAGGCTGCAAATTTAAAAAGCGAATACGGACTGGCGAATCACGGGTTGGTGCACCTGGAAAGAGTATACTGGAACCTGCCGGCACCCGCATTGTATGAAGAAGCGGTTTTCAGGAACGAAGGCAAGATCGTGAACGGCGGCGCCCTTCTGGTCAACACCGGGAAATGGACGGCCAGGGCTGCAAATGAAAAGTATTTCGTGCAGGAAGATACTACCTCCGACAAGATCGACTGGGGAAAAAACAACCGTCCCCTCACGCCCGAGAAGTTTGACGGCATCTTCAGCCGCCTTCAGGCATTCCTGCAGGGAGAAGAACTCTTTGTACAGGATGTGTTTGCCGGAGCCGACCCCGATTACCAGATGCCCATCCGGATCATCACCGACACTGCCTGGCAAAGCCTCTTTGCACGCAACATGTTCATGACGATAAACACGCTTGAAAAGTGTAAGACACACATCCCCGACTTTACCGTTATTGCTTCGCCTTCATTCAAGCTCGATCCGAGGATTGATGGAACGAACAGTGAAACCGCCATCGTGATCGATTTCTCCAAACGACTGGCCATCGTAGCCAATACACAGTATGCCGGTGAGATCAAAAAGTCGATCTTCACCATTATGAATTTCCTGATGCCCCTGCAGGACATCATGTCGATGCACTGTTCGGCAAATGTCGGCAAGAAGGGTGACGTTGCTTTGTTCTTCGGACTGAGCGGAACCGGGAAGACCACTCTTTCGGCTGACCCGAACCGGAGCCTTATTGGCGACGATGAACATGCCTGGAGCGATGAAGGTGTATACAATTACGAAGGCGGCTGCTATGCCAAGGTCATCCGTCTCTCTGCCGAGAGTGAGCCTGAAATCTACGAATGTACCCATAAGTTCGGAACCATCCTCGAGAATGTGGTCTTTGATCCCACCTCCCGGAAGATCGACCTGGATGATGACCAGGTGACGGAAAACACAAGAGCTTCTTATCCTCTTGAGTTCATCCCGAATGCGATCCCCGAAAAGATGGTGAAATCACATCCGAAAAATGTCATCTTCCTAACCTGCGATGCGCAGGGTGTGATGCCCCCCATTGCCCGGCTGAATATGAACCAGGCGATCTACCATTTTATCAGCGGGTATACCTCGAAGATCGCAGGGACTGAACTGGGACTGGGGATCGAACCCGAGATCGCTTTCAGCGCCTGTTTCGGAGCCCCCTTCATGGTGCATCATCCTTACTACTATGCAGATCTCCTGAGAAGGAAAATTGAAAATCACGGTGCCAAGGTATGGCTGGTCAACACAGGCTGGGTCGGTGGAAAATTCGGTGTCGGCAAGCGTATCAGCATCCGCCATACGCGGAATATGCTGAATGCTGTGCTTGACGGTGAACTCGACAATGTAAAATACAGGAAAGACAAGGTCTTCAACTTCGACATCCCGAAAACCTGCCCGAATGTTCCGGATGATGTTCTGGATCCGTCGAATGCATGGGGAAACAAGGAAGAGTATTGGATGAAGTATGATGCCCTCGCCTCCAGGTACATCGAGAACTTCAAGGTTTTCCTCGACGGATGCCCTGAAGATATTATGAATGCCGGCCCGAAAAGGATAAAATTGTAACCGGGTCCCAAACCCATCGGTCTGATTATTTCGGATCAAACAAACCCGGAGCCATCTAAACTCCGGGTTTTGCTTTTCCATTCGCCATTCGCTTCTCGCAATCCACCGACCTCTGAATTCCGACCCTGTCCTCATCTATAAAAATATCTACATAGTACAATATTTTCAAGAAAAACACATCAATCTATTTGCATGTTACTTTTTTAACATTAATTTTACCTCGTTAAAACAAGCATCAAGCAATAAATACCATCATCAGTACGTATTAACCAAAATAACCAAAAATGCCATGAGTTCACTGAAAACTAAATTTGCTGCCAAGGCTGTTCCTGTGGCAGCGGAAGTAAAGACACTTTTCAAGGAATACGGGAGTACGGTCATCGGACAGGTTACCATTGAATCGGTCATCGACGGGATGAAAGGGTTGCCATCGTTACTTACCCTTACCTCTAAACTTGACCCCCAGGAAGGGATCCGGTTCAGGGGATATTCAATCCCGGAATTGCAGGAAAAACTGCCCAAACTGGGCCCTGACGACGAACCTTTGCCCGAAGGATTGTTTTACCTGATGCTCCTGGATGAACTTCCCACTCTTGCTGATGTTATGGAGATCGGGAAAGAATGGAAAGACCGTGCTGCCATTCCCGATTATGTTTATAAGGTCATCGATGCCATGCCGATGGATTCAGCCCCTATGGCTGACCTGAGTGCAGGCATACTGGCCCTGGCAACGGAATCAAAATTTTTGCAAGCCTATAATTCCGGTATCGGGAAGAAAGATTACTGGGATTCCACATACGAGGATGTAATGACGCTGATCGCACAGCTTCCCGTCATTGCAGCTTACATTTACCGCAAGCATTACTTTAAAGGCAATGTGATCCCCGCAGACCCCAAACTGGACTGGTCGGCCAACCTTGCCCACATGATGGGATACGATTCTCCCGAGATTTACAAGTTGTTCAGGATGTACCTTACAATCCATGCCGACCACGAAGGCGGGAATGTTTCCGCACATGCTGTGCACCTGGTTGCTTCCGCCCTGAGCAATCCCTATTATTCCTATGCAGCAGGGATGCTTGGGCTGGCTGGCCCGCTTCACGGTTATGCAAACCAGGAGGTGGTTGCCTGGATCCTTGATATCCTGAAGGAGATGGGGACCGAGAATCCGACCAAACAGCAGATCCACGATTTCTGTGAAAAGACCATCGGGGCCGGCAGGGTGATCCCGGGTTACGGGCATGCCGTTCTGAGAAAAACCGATCCCCGCTTTGAAGCACAGTGTGAATTTGCATCAAAATACTGCAAAGGCGACAATTTCATCCAGGTTGTTAACGACCTTTACGAAATTGTTCCCCCGATCCTCGGATCCCTTGGGAAAGTGAAGAACCCGTGGCCGAATGTGGATGCCTATTCAGGTTCCCTTTTACGTCATTACGGGATCAATGAAGCTCCTTACTACACGGTGCTTTTCGCGGTTTCAAGAGCGCTTGGTGTTTTGGCATCACTGCTCTGGGACCGTGCACTCGGCCTGCAGATCGAGCGCCCGTCATCCTTTACGCTGGAATGGTTCCAGGAAAAAGCCGGAATAAAAAAATAATCTTAAAAACAGAGAAAATATGAAAGTTACAGTAGTCGGCGCCGGTCTGGTAGGTGCAACATGTGCAGATTCAATCGCACACAAGGATATCGTGAAGGAAGTCGTTCTGCTCGATGTCAAACAAAACCTTGCTGAGGGAAAAGCCCTTGACATGTGGCAGCAGTCGCCCATTGACAAGTTTGATACGCGGGTGCTCGGTTCCACAAACGATTTCACCAAAACTGCAGGTTCAGATATCGTGGTGATCACCGCTGGTGTTCCGAGAAAACCCGGAATGAGCCGTGATGACCTCATCTCCATCAATGCCGATATCGTGAAGACCAGTACGGAGAACATCCTGTTATATTCACCGGATGCAATCATCATCATTGTCTCAAACCCGCTTGATGTGATGACCTATTGCGCATACCTGACGGCAAGAATCGATTCCAGCCGGGTATTCGGAATGGCAGGCATCCTCGATACTGCCCGTTACGGCGCTTTTCTTGCAGAAGCCCTCGACTGCTCACCGAAAGACATTCAGTCGGTGCTGATGGGCGGTCACGGTGATACCATGGTTCCCCTGCCCCGCTATACAACGGTCGGAGGAATTCCCGTCACTGAACTGATTGACAAAGATAAGCTCGATGCCATTGTTGAAAGAACCAAAAAGGGTGGCACGGAAATCGTAAACCTGCTTGGTACGTCTGCGTGGTACGCACCGGGTGTCGCTGCAGCCCAGATGGTGGAAGCCATCGTGAAAGATCAGAAGCGTATATTCCCCTGCTGCGCATGGCTTCAGGGCGAATATGGGCTGAAAGACATCTACCTGGGCGTTCCGGTCAAACTGGGTAAGAAGGGCATTGAACAGATCATTGAACTCAAACTGAACGACGATGAAAAGCAGCTGCTTTACGCATCGGCTAAGGCAGTGAGAGAAGTGATGGATGTTCTCGACAAGATGAATGCTACAAAATAATTAGCGAAATCTATCAGATTAGCTGTCCCGGTTTCCGGGGCAGCTTTTTTTTTAATTTCTGATCCCTCCTGAAAATAATTGTGTTTACATGCAAGATGCCAGAAATATCTCGTCCCTAAGGGCCTTGAATAATTACCGGTGTGTTTAATTGCGAGAAATATTACGTCCTACGGAACGAAATAATAGTTGGACCAGTAAACCCCTATCACCTAAAACCTAACACCTAATACAGGCTGAACCTCACAAAACGGCACTCGAGCGGCCCGTTGAATACAGTTATCTTTTTGGAAGGGTGCAATCCGATAAATTTCAGGGCCTTCAGATCGGAGGATATGATCCAGGCCTCAAAACCGGTATATTTCTTTTTCAGCACATCGCCGATGGATTTATAGAATGTGATGATGTCATCCACCTCCATTCGTTCATCATACGGAGGGTTGCAGATGATGATCCCGGCCGTGCCTTTGGGAACAGTATTTTCAAACGCGGCAACTTCCAGCCGGATCTGCTTCTGGAACCGGGTAAAACCGACATTCTCGGTTGCATTGGCGATGGCACGTGAGGAGATATCGGATCCGTAAATCTCAGGACCCGTCTCCGTTATTTTTGCATTTTCTTCATCCTTGATCCGGGTCCACAGTTCTGCATCATAGTCTGCCCACTTTTCAAACCCGAATACCGGACGGAAATAGCCTGAAGGCATGTTCCTGGCATACATGTTGGCTTCGATGAGCAGGGTTCCCGACCCGCACATCGGGTCATGGAACGGCACCGTCCGGTTCCAGCCCGAAAGCTGTATGAGCCCCGCTGCCAGCACTTCGTTGAGCGGAGCAGGCCCGGTTACATGGCGGTACCCTCTTTTATGGAGCGAAGAACCTGAACTGTCGAGCGACACTGTGCAGGTCTCCTTGAAAAGATGGATGTTGATCCTCAGGTCGGGATTGTCGAGATCGACGTCAGGCCGGCTGCCTGTTTTTTCGCGGAACCGGTCAACGACGGCATCCTTTGTTTTCAGGGCAACATACTGGGAATTTGTAAATACCGATGTGGCATTCACTGCATCCACGGCCAGGCTGCTTTCATTGCTGATGTATTCTTCCCAGGGGATCCGGTTGATGTTATTGTACAGATCCTCCTGTTTCGTAACCGGGAATACCAGGATGGGCTTCAGTATCCGTAAAGCAGTCCGGGCACAGTAGTTGGCACGGTACAGCAAGGCTTTGTCGCCTTCAAAGGAGACCGCCCTCTTCAGGATCTTTGTGTTAGCCGCACCGAGCAGATCCAGTTCCCGCTGAAGGATCTCCTCCATGCCCGCCACCGTTTTGGCTGTGTATTCCGAAACAATGTCTTCTTTTTTCAATCCTTCAGGTTTAAAATGAATAGTGTATGGGCAACGAATGCGTTTAAAGAGAGGAATTTTTATCCGGTGAAAAACAGAGGATTAAAAATGATTCTTACCTTTGAGAATTAAAACTCCCGGTTTGGACCGGGGAATTATAACGAACTGAACTTCCTTTGTTTTTCCAGCGAATGACAATTCCCGTCAGCAAAATTACGAACATTCACCTTAACCAGCCCTATTTATGATCGGGGGGACCAGAAATATACTCCTGCTGTTCCTCCTTATTGCCTCACTGGCAGTTTCCGGGCAGGAGATGTTCTATGTTTCCGGCAAAGTAACCGACAGCAAGACCAGGGAGCCCCTGGCTTTTGTCAATATCGTCATCAACAACAGCCAGTTCGGAGGCACCACTGACATCGACGGAAAATTCAAACTGCACAGTGCCCAGCCGGTAAAGAAACTGCAGCTCTCCTATGTCGGATATCTTCCGCTAACCTATCCGGTTGGCTCCAAAACTGATAACCTGGCAATTCAGCTTACACGGACAGAGATTGAACTTACCGAGGTGGATATCCTGCCCGGCATCAATCCTGCCCACCGCATCATCCGGAATGCCATCGAAAACCGGGATCAGAATGACCCGGAAAAACTGTCCTCCTTCTCCTATACTTCCTACGATAAGACCATTTTCACTGCGGAGGCAGACACCTCCGTCAACAAGGAATTCAAGGACACGATTTCCCTGGACGAAGATCAAAAGAAGATGGTTTCCGATCTCCTCCCGCCCGATACCCTGAAGAAAGATTCGGTCAGGGTCGATTCGATGGACGCACGGGTAAAAAAGTTCTTAAACAGGCAGTACCTCTTCCTGATGGAGAATGTAACCAAGCGCAAATTTCTCGCTCCCGATAAAAACTACAACCAGGTCATTGCAACGAGGATGTCAGGCTTCAAGGATCCTATTTTCGTATTCCTGACAACCCAGATCCAGTCGTTTTCATTTTACAAACCCTTTATCACCATCATCCAGAGCAACTATGTGAACCCGATCAGCAACGGAAGCCTCTCTAAATACTTCTTTAAAATAGAAGACACAATCTATTCGTCGAAAGATACGGTCTTTGTCATCTCCTTCCGGCCCAGGAAAGGCACCAACTTCGATGGCATGAAAGGAGTG
>JAPLDI010000031.1:0-8837 GCA_026391795.1 Bacteroidota bacterium | reverse complement strand
CATCGCGGAGCCCGGCCAGAGTACAGGCGGGATCCGGATCAAGATACAACAGCTCTATGAACTTGTGGATGGCGAGCATTGGTTTCCGGTTCAGCTGAATACGGATGTCACATTCCTGATGATGCAGGTGGGAAAATATGCGGCCATTGCAAAAGGGCGAAGCTACATCCGGGATATTATACTCAACCCCGAAATGGTGCGGCGCGAGTTCAACCATCTCGATGTGGAAGTGGAGAAGGCAGCCACCGACCGGCCGGAGGAATACTGGAACCAGTTCAGGGTCGACAGCCTGAGCACGAAAGACCGAAAGACCTACCAGGTGATCGACAGCATCGGCAAAGCAACAAATTTTGACAAGTATGCCAGGGGATTGAAAACCATTCTGTCCGGGAGAATACCTTATAAGTTTATTGACTTCGACCTGAACAAGATCCTGGGATACAACCAATACGAAGGGCTGATCCTCGGACTCGGCATCCATACCAACGACCGGATGCTGAAGTGGTTCAAGGTGGGTGGATTTTACCAGTATTCGTTTGCCATCTCCACTGCCAAATACGGCGGTGATGCCAGTTTCCTGCTTAGCAGACGGTACGACTTCACCCTCCGCGGCGGATATTTCTTCGACCTGCTGGAATCGGGGGGTGTAAGGATTTTCGAAGATTACAACTCAATCCTGGGAGGAAATTTTCAGCCCCTGCTGGTCAAGAAACTTGACCGCGTGGAAAACGAGAACCTGTCCATGACGATCAGGGCGCGAAAATACTGGCTTCTCAGCCTCGGTCTTTCCCGGAGCTATAAGAAATCAACCACTTTTGATTTTGCAACAACCGTCGGAAATGCAGTCATCCTTCAGAATGAGTTCCAGTTTATGGAGGCGATTGCGGCAGTGAAGTGGGCGTATAAGGAGAAGTTTATCCAGACCATCGATGACAAGTTCTCGCTCGGAACCGACTATCCCGTGGTCTGGCTTCAATATACCCACGGATTCAAGGGTTTTCTGGACGGGGAATTCGATTACAACCGGCTCGACTTTAAGATCCGGAAGACATTCATGATCAAATATCTTGGAAAACTTACCTTCCAGGTCAATGCCGGTTACGTGGATCAGCCCGTTCCGGCATGCAACCTCTATTACGGGAATGCCAGCTACCGCGAATTCACCATTTATGCGCCCAACACTTTCGGGACCATGCGGATGAATGAATTTCTCAGCAGCAAGTATGCATCTCTTTACCTGTATCACGATTTTGGATACCTTCTTTTCAAAGGAAAAAAATGGTTCCACCCCGAATTCGCCCTTTCCCAGAATATCGGGTTCGGCTGGCTCGACCACCCCGAATATTACAAGTATATAAAACCCGGGCAGGAACCTTATAAAACCATGGATCTGGGGTTCTATGAATCGGGGTTACTGATCAACAACCTTGTCAACCTGAAGATCTACACCATCGGGATCGGTGCATTCTACCGCTGGGGACCCTATTCCATGAACTACGGATGGGATAACGCAGCCGCGAAGGTTACGATGATTTTCCCTTTCTGATTCCAAAAAACAATTTTTTGTTGTATTTTCGGGGTGAAATTTCTGAAGGGTCAAAAAATCATCATTCCCCTTCTGCTAATTACAACTGAACTATGCCAACGCTTTACGAGAAAAATAAACTGTTTTTTATTATCCTTGGAGTCGCCATTGTCTGCTTTCTTGCCTGGTATTTTTCGCAGATCCTCATCTGCATCCTCATTGCCGGTGTCATCTCCATCATTGGGTTACCGTTGGTCGAATTCTTTGACAGGCTCAGCGTAAAAAGAATTAAATTTCCTCATTTTCTCAGTGTTTTCTTCACGCTCATCCTCCTCCTTGCTGTGCTGCTTGGGCTGATCAGCTTTTTCATCCCCCTGATCGTCAAGGAAACGAGCATGATTGCCTCGATCGACTGGCAGAAACTGCTCGACTATTACAAACCTGAGATTTTCTGGCTGCAGAGTAACCTTACCCGTTATGGGATTATTAAACAGGATGCAACCTTCGGGTCGCTTCTGAAAGAAAATATAACCCATACCCTTGATCTCAGCATCTTCTCAAATATTCTTACAGGAGCCATCTCATTGGCCGGGAGTCTCTTTTTCTATGTGTTTACGATCCTGTTCCTTTCCTTTTTCTTCCTTCTTGATGTGATGATGCTTCCCCGTTTAATACTAAAGCTTGTACCGGCACATTATGAAGAACAGACCCGGCACATCATGAAAAGAAGCAAAGCGGTATTGTCGAGATATTTTATCGGACTGGTCATCAATGTATTGGTGATGATCGCCTCCTATTCCATCACACTCACCATTGTCGGTGCAAAAGGTGCGCTGGCCATTGCTGTCTTTGCAGGGATCGTAAATATCATACCCTACATCGGACCGCTCATTGCGGTGGGAACCGGGATCCTTCTCAGCGTGACAGGTGCTGTGAGTGAAGGGGCATACGGGGATGCCGGATCGATTGCCCTCAAAGTTTTCTTCGCCATGATCGTGGTCATCATCCTCGATAATATCGTTTACGGGCCCCTTATACAGGGATCAAGGCTAAAAGTTCACCCCGTGGAGATCTTCCTGGTAATCATTGCAGCCGGGAGCATCGGAGGCATTCCTGCCATGATCGCTGCAGTCCCCTCCTATGCTTTTATCCGGATCATCGGAGAAGAACTGTTCAGCCAGCTGAGGATCTTTAAGAAAGCTGATGAGTTGTTGAACTGATGAGCTGATGAGGTATTGAAATAGTGGATCGAGGATGGAAGATGGAGAATGGAAGATGGAGAATGGAGAATGGAAAATGGAAAATGGAAATGTAGATATAGCAACTAACAACTAATACCCAATACCTAATACAAAAATTCCTAATTCCTAATTAGATATACTATGGCAAAATCAAGTTCAAAAGTCGTGCTGGCCGGCATTGCAGGCCTTGCTGCAGGGGTAGCGATCGGGCTGCTCTTTGCCCCGGCGAAAGGGTCGAAGACCCGGAAAAAAGTCAAGAAAAGACTCAGAATCCTTGCCGACCTTGTTAAAATTGATGTTACCGACAAAATGGAAGCAATAAAGTCGGCGTTGTCAGGGGCCGCTGAAGATGATGATGATCATGATGAAGAAGACATTCCCGCTTCAGGGAAAAACGTCACGCGTAACGCGTGACGCGGAAAGGACAATTTCGGAATTTTACTTACCAAGTAACAAATCAAACCATGGAATCCCATCGATTAACTGATAATGTAAACGAGATCTCTGAGAATGTCAGGGCATACATCCGTCTGAAAACCGACCTTCTGAAACTTACCCTGACGGAAAAGATGTCACTGATCATTTCGGCAATGCTCATCTCGATTATCCTGTTTCTTGTCTTCCTTTTTGTCAGTATGTTTATCAGCGTGGCATTTATTTTCTGGTTTCGCGATCATGTAGGACCATTGTATGTCGGAGCACTTATCGTTGCAGGGTTTTACCTCCTGATAGGCGCTATCGTATTTTTCATGCGTAACGGATTATTTATTGATCCCCTGGTGACAAAAATCACAAAAATTTTATTGGAGGAAGAGAATGAAGACAAATAAAGATCAACGGATCAGGATCCGCGAAATCCATTCAATGCATGAGCTTCAGATGGAAAGAGCACGGCTGGAACTCGAATTGGTCAAAACGGAAGACAAGATCAAAGCCAGTTATAAAAATATCCTCTATGCATTTTCATTGGGGAACCTGCTTTCAACAGTAACTACCGAGTTTGCCAGTTCCTCTTCCATCCTGGCAAAAACAGTGAACCTCGGGATGAACTGGCTCTCCAGACGGAAAAAGAAAAAAAAGAAGAAGCAGGAGAAGCAGCAGCAACAACAGCAGCAAAGTCAACCGCATCAGGAGGGATCCGTGGAGGCGGAGTAGGGGTCGGAGGTCGGATGCCGGGGATCGAGGATCGATGATGGAGGATCGAGGATCGATGATGGAGGATCGATGTCAGAGGTCTGAGAACGGAGGTCTGAGAACGGAGGTCTGAGAACGGAGGTTATAAAGCCGATACACATTCCAATGCCTAACACCTAATACCTAATTTGTAATTCTTAATTCGTAATTTTCATTGTTCCCCAAGTTCCTCAACCTGATCCAGCTTATTTCCGGTTATCTCCTTTCGCGTGTAGTGCGTAGTGCCATTCATTGGGGGAAACCGGCAAGCCTTTCTGTTGAACCGACCAACTGCTGCAACCTCCGTTGCCCGGAGTGCCCGTCAGGGATGAACCAGCTTACACGTGCAAAGGGAGTCATGGATATTGACCTCTATAAAAACCTGGTCGATGAGCTCGCCCCCTCCCTTTTCTACCTGAACCTCTCTTTCCAGGGGGAACCCTACCTCCACCCGCAGTTCACGGAAATGGTCGGGTATGCAAAATCAAAAAAGATCTTCGTCTCATCCTCCACCAACGGCCATTTTCTGACACCGGATGTTGCACGGAAAACTGTTGGATCGGGACTTAACCGGCTGATCATCTCGCTTGACGGAACCGATGCCGGAACCTATGAAAAATACCGTACCGGCGGGAATTTTGACGAGGTCATCAAAGGCATCAAAGAGATTGTACGACAGAAGAAAGAAGCCCGGTCGGAGAATCCCCGGATCATCCTTCAATTTCTTCTTCTGAAACATAACCAGCACCAGGTAAAAAATCTCCGTGAATTCGGGAAGCACCTGGGTGTGGATAAAGTCCAATTGAAAACCGCACAGATCTGTGATTTCAGGAAAGGGAATCCGCTGATACCGGATAATCCTCAATTCTCAAGGTATAAAAAGACAGGTCAGAATCCCGACGGTCGACCTGTGTATGAGATCCGGAACCGGTTGCCAAACCATTGTTTCAGGATGTGGAATTCGGGTGTGGTAACCTGGGACGGATCGGTGGTGCCCTGCTGCTTTGATAAAGATGCAGCAAATAGCATGGGAAGTCTCAACAGGCAATCTTTTTCTGAGATATGGAAAAATGATGCATACCGGGAGTTCCGGTCAAAAATTTTATCTTCCCGAAAATCCATCGATATTTGCACCAACTGTACTGAAGGAATCGGGCTTACTTTCTTCCTCTGACGAATTAATTTTCAAGAACAGCAACCAGGAGTGAAAGGAAACACATACCTGATCTACTGCGGGTCATCCTGGAAACTATTTTTTACCGCTAAGTCGCTAAGACACAAAGAAAATTGTTTTTTACCACTACAACGCAAAAACGCAAAGAACACGAAATGCATAACAACCTTTTAGCGTCTTTGCGCCTTTGCGGTAAAAAAATATCTAACTCAACTATAGAATTATCTGGCAACATCAAACCCTGTAAAAATGCATAGGATACTGTTCACCGCCATTCTTATTTTTTATTCACTCTATCCCGATCTGGTGCAAGGCCAGGATGTAAAGACCCTTGAATCATCGGTCAGCAAAACGAAGACATTTCATCTTCAGAATGAGAACATCACCTGCAAAGTGGTCATCCAAGATAACCGGCTGGAAGGCGATTCCCTGATCGGGAATTCAGTCTGGCTGTCCTCGAACGGGTCATCCCCCTTCATCCTCTGCACGGACGCAGGGTTCGGGCTGCAGTTTACCTGGACCGACTGGCAGGCTCCGAAAAAACTGGTAAATGCCGATAACCCTGTCATCTTCGACAAAACCGATCTGGAGATGACGGGTCATAGATTCAGGAAACTCGGGAACGGGGGTGCCGAGGTTGAGATTGCCTTCCGAGGGACTAACAATCCCCTGCTGGTAAAGGTCACCTACCACCTCGATCCGGGCACATTTTTCTTTAAACGAAAAATCGCAGTATCGGACACAACCTTCGGGTATCATTTCCTTGAGAAGATCTTTGGGCTTCAATGCAGGATATCAGGGTACGGGCAATCAGGGATCCGCACCGCCTCAAAAATATTTGAAGAGCGTTCGACCACTGGCAAGCCGCTTCAGCCTGCATCGGGAGGATCCTTCTTCCAGGACCCGGTCAGCATTTTGAAGAGCGGTGATTTCGGGCAACCGGCAGCTTTTACTTTTCAGCAAACAGGGGCCTTCTTCGGACTGGAATACCCTGCCTCGGAGAATTCCGCAAAGAGTGAAAACACCTACCAGGCGATGGTTGAATGTTCACAGGAATTCGGAAGGAAGATTGGCAAAGAAGAGGTTGAAACCGACTGGACCGTCGAAGCCCTGGTCCCGTCATTGAATGTTAAGGACTGGTTCTACCGGTACGTGGATGAGATCAGGGTGGCACCGGCAAAACCATACACCCTCTACAACAGCTGGTATGCCTCCGTTCGCCTGAATATCCCAAAGTACAGGCCGACCATGTGATGAATGAGCAAAATGTGCTTAACATCATTCATCTTTTCAGAAAGAATATGATTGAAAAACACTCGATAAAACTGGATGCATTTGTCCTCGACGACGGATGGGATGTTTACCAGAGCGACTGGGTATTGAGGAAAGAAACGTTTCCGAACGGGTTGAAACCCATTGCCGACACCCTTCTGAAAACCGGAACCGCCCTAGGGATCTGGCTGGGACCCACCGGGGGGTATTCATTCCGGATGAAACGGGTCGACTGGATGAAGAATCACGGTTATGAAGTGGTTGGCAAAGGCCGCGATTATGCGATGCTCTGCATGGGAGGAAAAAACTACTCCGCCCTGTTTAAAAAGCGGGTGACCGATTTTACAGCAAAGGAAGGAGTCGGGTATTTCAAATGGGACGGGATCCAGTTTTCCTGCAGTGAAGAGGATCACGGTCACCCGGTTGGGATCTTTTCCAGGCGGGCGATCCTGGATTCGGTGATTGCCCAATGTAAAGCCGTAAGGGCCATCAACCCCGAAACTTACCTGAACATCACCTCGGGTACATGGCTGAGTCCATGGTGGGTGAAATATGCGAACCAGATATGGATGCAGGGTGCCGATTACGGGTATGCAGATGTTCCAAGCATCAGTGAGCGCGATGCCGCGATCACCTATAAGGATTTTGTCCTGTACGATGATTTCAAGAACCAGGATTGCTGGTTTCCCCTGTCGAACATGATGACACATGGCATCATTAAAGGGAACCTGGAAAGGCTGGGAGGCGATGATGATCCGCTCGATAAGTTCACCAACGATGCCGTGTTTTATGTTGCCCGCGGGATCTCCATGATCGAACTCTACCTCTCTCCCGACCTTCTGAGCGAAGGAGAATGGAATGCCATCGGGGGTGCGATCAGCTGGGCAAAAGACCGCCAGTCCATACTTGCAAACACGCAAATGATCGGAGGAGATCCTACGAACCGTGAGCCCTACGGGTTTGTTCATTTCAAAGGATCAGGAGGGATCCTCGCCCTCCGTAATCCCTTCATCACACCGTCGACCCTACGGATCCACCTTGGCAGTGAATATGGTCTCGATCCCCGTGCTTCGAACCTGGTGCTTGAAAAAGTCTATCCTTACCGCTGGATCTCCCCCAGTCTTTATGCATCAGGTATCACCATCGACCTGCCTCTTGAAGGTTATGAAACGGCTATCTTTGAACTGTACCCTCTCCAGCAAGCTACGGAACCGCTGGTTTGCGGGACAAGGTTTGCTTGTGAAGCTTCTTCCGGAGACCGGGTATCGCTATCCGTGTATGATGCTCCGCTGGGGATCCGGCTGTTGAATCCGGAGATTGTAAAAGAAGCAACATCGGGAGGTGTCCTGACAGATCCTTCGCAACTCGTGATCAACGTAAAAAACCTTCCGGAAGCAGCTGTTGCAAAACCTGTTGAAGTCACTGCCCTTGCGACCGGGACCGGGTTTCTGTCAAAGTTCGCCATTGACCCTTCAGTTAAAGAGGTGCGGTACGCAATATTGCTGAAGCCCGACAAAGAATCGGAGAACCTTGACTTTCCTCTTTTCACTTTTACCTGCGGTGAGATGGAGACAAAACCCGTTGTTCAGCAGCAAAAAGGATTGTGGTCGTGGTATTCGGTGATCACAGGACCAGAGGTAAAATCGATCCGGACCCTGATCCGGAATAGTTCCAAAGTCAGGGAGTGGAAAGGAACCGCCTCTGTTTACCTGATCTGCCAGCAATTCTCCGAAGGCACCAATGTGACTTTTACAACAAAATCAGCTGTTTCCAGTCGGCCGATGCCTCCCCTGCCTTTCGCAAAAGGGATCTCTCAAAAGATCATCAAGGTGGATGAGATTCAGCTGACAGTGAAATAGCTGGATGCTCGATGCTGGATGCTCGATGCTGGATGCGCGATGCTGGATACTGAGAAGGATTTAATGGGATGAAAATAATTACAAACGTTATAAAAACCAGATTCTATGTTTATAACCAACGAATATTTTGACGGAAATGTAAAGTCCATCGCATTCAGCACCGCTGAAGGCCCCGCTACTCTGGGGGTAATGGCGAAAGGCGAATATGAATTCGGGACATCTACCATTGAAATCATGACCGTCGTTTCAGGAACCATGACCATCCTGCTGCCGGGTACGACCGAATGGAAGGAATTTCATCCGTTTGAATCCTTCACTGTTGAAAAAGGGACCAAATTCAAGCTGAAGATCAGCTCGGATGCAGCTTATCTCTGTCTTTACAGGTAGCTCAACCCAAACCTTTGTCATGCCTTGCCCCGGGCTTAAGCCCGGGGCAAGGCAATGAAGATCCCTGCTAATTGTCATGAGTTGCCCCGGGCTTAAGCCCGGGGCAAGGCAATGAAGATCCCTGCTAATTGTCATGAGTTGCCCCGGGCTTAAGCCCGGGGCAAGGCAATGAAGATCCCTGCTAATTGTCATGAGTTGCCCCGGGC
>JAPLDI010000042.1:6826-16057 GCA_026391795.1 Bacteroidota bacterium | reverse complement strand
CATATTTGTAGGGAGAATAATTAGATTAATGGATTACCCCGGAGGGGTCGCATATTTGTAGGGAGAATAATTAGATTAATGGATGACCCCGGAGGGGTCACATATTTGTAGGGAGAATAATTAGATTAATGGATGACCCCGTAGGGGTCACATATTTATAATAACGGGACAGGGTGGATAACAACCCCTCCCCAAAGTAATGGCTGAGTTTTGTTCCTTCCTTGCACGGGGAGGGGCAGGGGAGGGGCAGCGGGAACAACAGAATAGTAAGAATGATTTTAAACCAGCCTTCTGACTTTCCTGGTATAATCTGTCCATTCCTGCCCGAACCGGGCAGCAAGGAATTGCTCTTCAGCCTTAATGATCTGGAGATGAAAGAATATCGTGATAACGCAGAATGCCAGGTTCGCCGGGTCGGGAAAGTAGAGGACTGAACCGGTACAGATGATGAATTGCCCAAGGTACAAGGGGTTCCTGCTGATCCGGTAGATCCCCGTGGTTTTTAATTTTGTCTCTTCTTCAGGGATACCGTATCGCAGTGAACTTCCCAGTTGAAGAACTGCCGGGACAAACAGCGAGCCACCAATGAGTAACAGGATAACGCCGGCCCAGGAGAGGGCTTTGGGTACCGGGATATATCCAACGTCAGGGAAGATGGCTTTTACAAGGAACAGCATCCAGTTCAGGAAGAAAACAACCTTGGCCATATAGAACAGTATGGGCCGGATAGCAGGCTTGCCGGCGATCGTATATCCGTGTTTCTGCAACCGCAGGATCACGAAAATCATTACCAGTCCGAAAATGCTGAAGGTAATCCATACGATCTGTGCGTGGGTTTGCATAAGGCAGGAATATAAGTAAGTTAAAGACGCTTTTCTGTTAAAAGTATAATTTTATCGTCAGGGTATCATCGTCATATTCCCAAGCAAGGTGATTTTCTGAGGGGCATTGACCGTCATGCCGGCGCCTGTTTCGATAACAAGATTTCTGCATGTGGCAGTGGTGGTGGTCACGACAGGAAGGTAAGTCCGGGGTGGTATGTAAACATCGGTAGTTCCATTCGGTACATTACCATCGCCCCAGTTGGTTGCGGTTTCCCAGGTGTTCAGGTTGCCGGAAGTGCCTCCAATCCAGTTCCCTGGGGCTTTCAGGGAGATATCATCCAGACAAACGCCATACCCGTATTTTGCATTACCCTCAAAAGCAACCTGGTAATACGATCCCAGATTAGGAAGCGTAATTGTTTCCAGCGTCCAGGAAGTTATCGAGGCAGTGTAGCTTGCAAGCTGTGTCCAGACGCCTCCGGAAGATGTCCGGTAATAGACCTTAAGTTGATCCTGATCTGATCCCCAAACAGCCTGCGTGTGATAGAAGGTAAGAATAACATTGTTGTAGAGGCTAAGATCAAATACCGGTGTAATTAGTTTGTTTTTATTATCTGCCGTTGAACCATCAATCAGGCATGCATTTTTGGTACCACTATGAGCGGATGCCGGAAAACCATTTCCGTCTCCATTGATATACATCCAATAAGGATTAGCATTCTCTTCATTCCAGCAGGAAGGGGTGTAGGCATGGGTCTCGAAATCTTCGAGAAAAGGAAGAAGGGTGACAATTGAGCAAACCGTTGTAAATGGCTGATCAAGCCCGTAAGAGGTTCCATTTGCATTCGTGGCATAAGCCCTCAGGTGGTAAGAAGAGTTAGCGGTCAATCCCGCAATGGAGCTGGTAAAAGAGCCTGTGCCTGAACCATCAGTAGTGTGGCTGTCGGTTATTGTCGGATTTATTGAAGTACTCCAGCAAACACCCCGAACAGTAACTGCTGCACCTCCGTCAGTCGTGATATTTCCACCCGATGCGGCTGTTGTCTGAGTGATTGAGGATGGGGGAGTTGTTATAATAACCGCTATTCCGGGTGTAAAAAACAAATCATTGCCGGTGGATGTTCCTCCACTGTTGGTTGCCTTTATCCGGAAATGGTAAGTAGTACCGGTAGTCAGTCCGGCGATCGCAGCCGACACCGGAACAGAAGTAGCCCCCGATCCGGCGGATTGGGAAGAGGTGGTATTCCCATATGCTGTTGTAGGTCCCCATTCAAAGTAATAGGTTGTTGATAGCCCGTTGGGGTTTACGGATCCGTTTAACGTTCCTGAAACAGAAGTGATCGATGTAGCATCGAGGGTCATTGTTGCAGGACTATTCGCAATTTTAAAGGAGGCAATCCGGGTAGTCCAAGGCCAGTTGGCTGGTGTCCCGGTGCCAATATATTCATTCGTGGTCCAGAAAGTCAGATTGTCGGCAGGATCAATGTTCATGGCAGAATAATCTCCCCACCGGGAGGCTCCGGTGATATAGTTTGTCCCTGTTTGAATGATGCCTTCGGTCACGGTCATGGATCCCAATGCATCTGCCGATTTTCTCCCGGTATAATAGATTGACGGGTACATGGAACTGCTTGATACAGTATAGGCAAGTCCGATATCCCCAATGGAATTCATGGCAATACTGCCAAGCCATCTCCATTTTCCGTCGGCAGGAGCGTAGGTGCCTTGCTGATAAATGGAAAAGGCAGAACCGACTTTACGGTATTCATACCAACGTACTCCTGATATACCACCTGTGCTTACATTATGACAGGTCACAAAGGTTTCATACGAACCAAAATTTCGATATTGATTCCTGAACATAAGGCGGTCGCCCAATCCATCTAATTTTGGTGCAGAGGCTCCCTGCTGGGGTACAACACCGGTTCCACCGGTTGCAAGTCTTGTAAATGCAGTTACAGCCAGCGCTGTAACATAGGTGAATGTTGAATTTGCAATATTGGTCCAATCTGTATGCAAGGACCAGATCCTTAATTCGCTGCCTGAACTTGACGGAATATAAGTAAAGTAATTGGGCGTTCCGGCAGAGGGGAATGTCCCATCACAGTCGGAAGGCAACATGGAATAACAACTGCTTCCATTCCCCGAACCGCTTCCTCCCAGGGTTTCTGTCTTGAAATAAACCAGCCTCGCAGCCGGATCTCCGATGAGCATCAGGTTACGTTCCATGACACACCCGGCGGCTCCGATAAATGTGCCCCCTGAATTTGTATTGAACCTGTTAATAGCCATATAGTACCCGTCGTTCCAGACACCAATCTTTGGATAATCGGGCATGTAATCAAACTGGTAGGCGTACCTGTAATAGGATCCGGTTGGATCGGGGGAAGTCGAAATTGCAATCAATTCATACTCCGTATAAGATCCGGATGCTCCGCAATCAATCGCAAATTGGCTGATAAGCCATCGGTCTGCATTTTCATCGTAAAGAACCACTGCATCTCCGTCATTATGTCCGTTCCAGGGTCCGTTAAACCCGCTCCAGAGGGTAGAAGTTGCAACTGGCCCGAAAACAGAAACACCGCTTTTATTGAAGACCTGGAGAAGGGAGTTAACCGTCTGCACGTAATGGTTTGGTCCCACATCCCCGGTGGGGTCGGGAGGTGTAACCAGGTACCCTACATTCTGGTTGTTCGATGAACCACTCACATTGACGAGGAGATTTGCCAAAGGGGCATCTGTACCGGCGGGGTAATTAATCTGGCGGGCTTCGTCATCAAAGGGAATCGAGATTGGCGGAATGTAGGTGAACTTATTTGGAACTTCCCTTTCTTCTGTTTTTTTAAACCATTTTTGCCAGAACGGTTTTGTAGCGGGTTTCATCTCCCTTAACGGGATCGAAACATCAGCGTGAACAGGAAAATTTACCAATCCTTGCTGGCCCGCAACAAAAAGTGGAGATATCAACAACACCATAAGTAAACGGCGGAAAAGTTTCTTCATCGATGCACAAAAAAATTAAAATACAGCGGTGCAAAGTTAATGCTTAATTATAGTGATTTCAAATAAAGTCAATGTTAATGTTTTCACTGGATATTGATGAAAAACTTTTTGATGGAATGGAATTCTGTGGACTTTTATTAACTTTGCCCGCATATTGTTTGCGGTAGTAGCTCAGATGGTAGAGCATCAGCTTCCCAAGCTGAGGGTCGTGGGTTCGATCCCCATTTACCGCTCAACAACCAAAGGGAAGGCAACTTCCCTTTTTTTTATGTATTACGTATACATCCTTTTTTCAGTAGCATTAGGTCGATATTATATTGGCCAAACCAATGATCTGCAAGATCGGTTGCGAAGGCATAATAGTGGGTACGAAAAATACACATCGAAAGGATTACCCTGGGTGATGGTCTATCATTGTAGTTTAAATACCCGCAGTGAAGCGGTTAAATTGGAAAAGAGACTGAAGAATTTCAAAAGTCAGAAGCGGATACGGGAATTTATTGAAAATGAAGTCATATCAGGTCGTGGGTGCCGCGGGAACGAAAATCAATGATTTTCGTTCCCGCGAGCATGCTCGGAACAGCAACGAAACCGAAGGTTTCGGCTGTTCCGGCATTCGATCCCCATTTACCGCTCCAGTAAAATCAAGGCTTTCAGTTTCTCTGAAAGTCTTTTTTTTGCTATGTGCCTACAAATGTTGGATAAGCCGGAGCATCTGACTACCCTCCGCCGATTCTGATTGACCACTCTACTTCCTTAAATATCAATGGGGTGAGGTGGTCAGATTGGTCCGGCGAAGGCTGATCAAAGCCAGCGTTTTTTCCATTAGGCACGTTGCAGTTCAATATTCCACCCAAAGCCCATCAATCTCCCCCATAATCCTTCCTGTCTCCGCCAAGGCTACAACGATCTTCTGATAATGCAGGATGTCCTCAAAATTCAGAACCCGGCCTTTCCGATCCTTCAACCATTTCTGTGCCGGCTGGTAGCCCCCGATGTAGAATTCCCAGGAAACCTGGGGAACTCCTTCAAAGTACTGGGATTCATTTATCCATACTTTTCCAAAGTGGTGAGAGGTGAGAGGTGAGAAGTGAGTGGAGGGTGTAGGGTCTGTGGGTTCAGGGTGTGAGGGGGCAGGTTGGTCGGGGTCGAAGCGGGGTTTGGTTACAAGGTTGTTGCCTTCGACTGGATATTTTGTAATGAACTGGCTAATCACCGGACTCTCCAGTAAATGGATCTGCCTGAGTTCACCGCCAAGTTTGACCAGTTGCCAAAAAGTGTTGGCATCCTTTGGACAGGGCACACGCGGGAAATCAATCTTCAGGAACTCCTTGTACTTCTCACGGTAAGTAGGGCTGTGCAATACGGCATAGATATAATCCAGGATGTCAATAGGGGCGAAGGTCCCTTCATTATCCTCTTTCTCATTTGCAAAAGACAGTTCAAGTCTTGATGCAAATTCATCAACTATTCCTCTGTTAAGGTTAGGCTGTCGGTTTTGATTGATATCCAGTGATTGTTGTATGTTGGATTCTATATACCTGTAAAGGGGAAATACAAGCATAGAATCGCCTGCTGTATCAAGCACATGCAAATCAGATATTATATTTGCTACAAAAACATACCCAAGGCTTACTTGACGATTCTTCTTAGTTACTAACAAAGAATAATTTTTACCGCAGATTAAATGTTTCATTGTTGAATGTCTGGAACGACCTATAAAGCCACCTGATCGACCTGTATATATTGAATTTCTAAAATCAAATGGGCGATATAAAATCTTAGAGAATTGAAAATTGTTTTCTTTTATCTCTTCTTGCGCTTTATAAGCCGACCACCCAGATGTATCAGATAATTGATATTCCTTCTTTAATTCTTCTAATTTTAGGTTGTTGAAGTCAAGAAGTATCTTTTTAAGTGATAAACTGTCAAATTGAATGGCTACTCTATCATTCTTAGTCTGAATACCTGAATTTTTTTCAACAAATAAGTCACCAATTGAAAAACCTGCAATATATTCTTTCTCTTGTGTGAAATCTTTTTGTACAAAGAAAAAATTAGGTTCTTTCGAATTTATTTTATTCCAGTCAATATTGGAGATATTTTCCCCCAGAAGGAATTGATACTTATGTGCACGCAACCCATATAAATCTGAGCTCACGACTTCTCCAAGAGTTCCAAATTTCTTATTTTTCGTTTTGATAAAAATATTTATACTAACGCCCTGCATAATATCAAAGACATTTTGATCACGTGAACCATCGATGCAAACTTCTTTTTTCCTGGCGTTACCATGCAAATCGAGAATATAAATTTTATCAAAACTCTCCAACAAATTTCTCCGCATTTGACGGTGTGTGTTTCCATCAATAAAGCTATTGTTGGAGATATAGGCTAAAACACCTTCCCCATTCTTGTCTATAAAATGTTGACCAAACCGGATAAATTTAATGTAATCGTCATCAAGATTGATCTTCCTTTCATTCAAATTCTGTTTATAATCGGAAATCAGATTTTGAATCCATTCACTCTTATTGCTGCTACTAACGGAATATGGCGGATTCCCCAATACAACCATCACCGGTGTATCGCGTTTGATGTGGTTGGCTTCATTGGCTTCGGTGCTCAGCCATCCGGCAAACAGGGTTCCGGTATCGGGATGATATTCTTCAAGTGAATTAGTTAAGTATACACGAAGGCGCTGGTCCTTCTGAGGTTTGTAGCCGGTCTCGGTAAGCAGTAGGTCAAGTTTAAGATGTGCCATGGCATAACTGGCCATCAGCAATTCAAACCCGTTAAGCCGGGGAATCAGGTGTTCATCCACATAGGTGTTCCAGATTCCCTGCTGTCCTTCAAAATTCTTATAAATATGTTTTATGATCTCTGCAAGAAATGTCCCCGTGCCTGCAGCCGGATCGAGGATCTGTACCTTATGCACCTCCTGCTCAACTTCCGTATACCCCTTTTGCCCGTCCACCTTCATGCGGTAATCATGGGTTGGGATCTTCACCTTCACTTTGGTTTTGGAAGTATCAGCCAGTCCGTTCTCCAGTCCGAATTCCGTTTTCAGGATATCATCCACCGCCCTGACAATAAAATTCACTACCGGCTCAGGAGTATACCATACACCTCTGCTCTTGCGCAGCTTTGGATCATATTCACCCAGGAAGGTTTCATAGAAATGGATCATGGGATCATTCTGCTGGGTGGCTTTTCCAAAGTTTTTCAGAATTGCGGCCACATCGGTCGCCCGGAATATGTCAGCCAATGCATCCACGATCCATTTCAGCCGGTCATCCAGGTCGTACCCTGCAATATACTGGAACAGCTTCCTGAGAAATGGATTTGATTTTGGGATAAGGTCGGCTGCTTCCTGCCGGGAGAAAGTATCCAGGGTCGGATCATGCAGGCGTGCGGCAAACATTCCATACGTGATGGTCTGAGCATAAATATCTGCAAAATCCTTGGGTTTTATATCGTGGATCAATACCTGCTGAAAAGCGATAAGCTGCTCCCTGAGCGTATTATTTGCTTTTTCATAGATTACATCGGTCTGACCTTCCTCATCGCTCAGAAGGGCGTTTTCTATCCCGATAGCCAGCATACGGGCTTTACCCGCCATCATCTTTGCCAGTTTCTCTGCAGAAGTGATGGTCTTACCAACCTGTATTGAGAAATCAACAATGAAATTTGTAAAATTATCATATTGAGAAGTATTTCCAATGACTTTCCCCTTCTCAATATTTCCGAGTATAACCGTATCCACGAGAACGCCATCATGAAATAGGCGGAAAGTTAAGTAATCAGTAATGATCAGGTTGGAAAGTGAGGCTTTATAGCGGTCAAACTGCTCCTTGTATAGTTTGTTATCCAGGTCGGCGCCGATATCCTTTGCCTCAATATAACCAACCGGTATGTTTTTTCTGGTGATTATATAATCCGGTGCACCGCAGGCAACCCGGGAAGGTTCATTGGTTACCATGACATCCGGGACCAGGGATTCCAATAAATTCTGAAGATCTCCCCGGTAACTATGTTCGGTTGAGATACCTGATGTATATCTGGTGTTTATTTTGCTAACGTACTCTTGAATAGTCATACTGGAGGGAAATATCGATTAAAATTAGATAGATTACCATTTGCTTCGACCCATTCGTTTAAAAATTTGTGATTCCATTTTAGAAACCATGATTAGACATAGGATTTTCGTAAAAAATACTTGACCCGGTATAACCTATCATGCTAAACAAAGAAAATGCTGCCGTAGGCAACGCGTGGGCAGGGGAGGGCAGCAGCCCCCAAATCGTGTCGAAAGTTCTAAGGGCAAATAATTGGTCAGATTTCAGAGAAAATTGGTACTAAGTGCAAGGGCTCATCTCCCAGACATCCCTTTGAGGTTCTTCCATTGTTCTTCCAATGTTCTTCCAATATTCCTCCAATATCGTCCAATGAAAACCTGTTTTTTCATTTCTTAATTGGACGACATTGGATCACCATTGGATCACCATTGGATCAACATTGGAAGAACATTGGAGAATGAATGTAAAAATAAGGAAGGAATTAAATCTGTCATATCCTGAATACGCTCTGAGTAAAGGGTGGTAAATCCCCTGTCTTTGGTCCGTCTGTTGTGATTGTTAGAAGGGAAGGTGAGCGGAAAATATTACCGCCAGGTTTGAAGTGTGAAGTGGATAATGCGAAATGTGAGGTGCAAAGTGCAATTTTTTCTAGCTGCCAGTCCCGAAAAAGCATTTTGCTTTTTCGAGGATCCTCGAAATGTCAACAAAATTTCAATGAAATTTTGGACATTTCGGGACTCACCAGCTAACTAACCCCTCCGCTCCAGAAATAGTTGCCGTTCTGATCTTTGAACCACTTCGGGTTGCCGTTCACACTCTCCCCGTTATCCACAAACCCGGTATAACTGACGGAAGCACCGGGGTTTACGATCTCCACGATGGCTGCCTGTGTACTGGGCTTTTCTCTGCGGATGTTTAACCGGTGAGTCACCCGGACGGTTCCCGGCTGAGCCGTAAAATTGTACTGAGGGGCACTTAAACCTGTACATTCATTAAATTCCGAAACGATATCGAGTAATAGCTGTTCATAGGTCCTGCGGCTTTTTAGCAGCCCGGTAACCGGATCGGTCTTCCGCTTCGGGTCGAGGAAACAATGTCCGACAATGCTCTTTGCCGGATCCAGGCCATAGGTGAAACAGATTTTCGCGATCACCCAGATGTATTTGCGGTAGGCTTCATCGGCGTCGATTGCTCCCCCGAAACAATATTCCACACCGATCGCCGCATCATTGGCATTGAAACCGTAAAGCTGGTTGTCGGTCGGTACATTGTAAAGAACATGCCATGCCTTTTCCGGCTTTGTCGATGTCAGTGCCGGGATGCAT
>JAPLDI010000042.1:0-6789 GCA_026391795.1 Bacteroidota bacterium | reverse complement strand
CGGTTTCCCCGCGCCGTTGACCCGGGATTGCCTGTATCATGGGCCACGATAAATTTGACTCCGGGAGAAATCAGAAGCCCGCTTCTTCTCTTCGAAGGAGTTGTCAGGTAGGCCGGATTGATAGTGTACTTTTCCTTGAATGCCATGGCTTAACGTTTTATCCTACCGGTGGCAGATCGGCCGGCTCTTCCCCGGCGCCTGGGGCAGGAGGTTTTTTTTCATTGTTCTTGTTTTCCTGGGTCTTCAATGCAGCATAGGTGCCTGAACTGAGTCCGATAAGGATCAGGTTGTTTGGTTCAATTACAGGAAGAATTGAATTCAGATCAAGCGAAGGGCTGGCAACAAGGTTGATCAGCATCTGATGAATAAACCAGAGTCCGATCACGAGGTTAAAGATTACCGTTTGCAGCCGGGTTATACTGACACCGTTTGAGTCGGAGAGGATGTCGAGAAAGAAATTCTTTCCGGGCTTGTTCTGCACGATCTGCTCCTCCGATAGTCTGGATTTGTCTGAAAGATCGGTCAAACGGGCAGAAATCGTAGTCGCGACGCTGATACCCAGCAGGATCAGTGCAGAACTGTTAAACGTAAGGAGCTCTCCGCGTACAAAAAAAACCGAAATGAAGGAAGAAAGTACGATAACCGTCCACCAGGTCAACTGGGCTCGGGCAAAACTGTAGGGTTTCTTCTTGTCCATCACGCTGTCATCGTGAAGAAGGAAGTACTTCGCATTCAAAAATAGAACAAGCAGCGCAAGGGCTGCAAATACGATCCAGAATATGATTCTTGCATCCATAATCCCCGGGATTTACGTTAGTATTGATTCTTATCCTTGATAATTATATTGCAAAACATTTCAACAAATATAATATGAAAATTTATTTTTTGATGCCGGATTTATCAATTGTCGGGAATTTTCCATGATTTGCAGATTAGGTTCTTTCTTTATAACTCTTATTTGTATTTTTGCTTTCCTTATAAAAGCAAAACCATGAAAAAACTGTTCTTCCTGCTATCCTTTTTACTGGTAGTATTCATTTTAACTTCCTGCACGCTTCGTCCGAAAAACGAAGGGAGTGCCGATGCGCTCGTATCGCACATTGACTCGACCGTCAAACCCGGCGACGACTTTTTTCTTTATGCCAATGGTAAATGGTTCAAACAGAACCCAATTCCTGCCAATGAGCAGAGCAATGGGCTCTGGCAGCTGATCCAGGATACCATCAATGCCCAGGTCAGGAATATCTGTGAATCCTGTTCAGGGGTAAAAGACAACCTCAAAGGAAGTGCCAAGCAGAAGATCGGCGATTTCTTCTTTACCGGGATGGACAGCATTTCCCTTAACAAAAAAGGAATTTCAGATCTTCAGGCTGATCTTGACAGGATCGGAAGGATCAGGAATACAGCTGAGATAGTGAAAGAAGCCGCTTATATTCACCTTGTCGCCGGTTCCCCCATGTTCGGTTTTGGTGTTGGCCAGGACGACAGGATCAGCAACAAGAATGCAGTCTTTTTCGCACAGGGCGGACTCAGCCTTCCCGACAGGAATTACTACTTTGACAAGGATGCACGCACGGTTATGATCCGTGAAAAATTCATTGCTTATGTGACCAATATCTTCATGATCATGGGAATGGATAAACCGGATGCACAGAAGTCGGCCGGTAAGCTGATGAAACTTGAAACTGCCCTTGCAAAGGTTTCGCGCAAGCGTGAAGAACTTCGTGATCCGCTGAAAAATTATAATAAACTTGCTTTTAAACAATTTGATGCCTCCTTGCCAAACCTGAACTGGCCCATATTCATTGAGGGTGTCGGATTACGGAATGTAGATACTGTTATCGTCGGACAACCTGAGTTCCTGAAGGCCGTTGACGGTTACCTGAAGTCATTCCCGCTCGACGACTGGAAGAATTACCTGAAATTCCATCTCATTTCCGGGTTGGCCCGATATATGGATGACAAATCGTACAACGAGTCCTTCAGCTTTTACAATACGGTTCTCCGGGGTGTGAAAGAGCCGAAACCCCGGTGGAAGAGGGTGGTGGCGGAGACGGACGGATTACTGGGTGAGCTGATCGGCCAGGTTTACGTGGATGAATACCTGCCAAAAGGAACCAAGGAGAAACTTCTCGAGATCGGAAATGCGATCAAGGTTGTGTATGCTGAACGGATAAAGAACCTCGACTGGATGAGTGAGGTTACCAAGAAAAAAGCACTTGAAAAGCTAAGTACGGTGATCATGAAGGTGGGTTACCCGGATAAATGGAAAGACCTCAGCAGCATGCTGGTCGACCGCTCGTCCTACGTTCAGAATGTGATGAATGCCAGTAAATGGCATATGGGATACATGATCTCCAAATACGGAAAACCGGTCGACCGCACGGAATGGAATATGGAGCCGCAAACATACAATGCTTATTACAACCCTTCCAATAATGAGATCGTTGTTCCGGGCTGTAATATCATTGTCCCCGGCTATGAGCGGAAACTTGCCGATGATGCACTGCTCTATTCCATTATCGGAGGATCTACATTCGGGCACGAGATCACCCATGGATTCGATGACCAGGGATGCAAATATGACGACAAGGGGAACCTTAACAACTGGTGGACACCGGAAGACAGCATTCGTTTTTATGCAAAGACAAAAATGATTGTGAAGCAGTTCAACGATTACATCGCCGTTGACGGAGATCATTGCCGGCCTGACACCCGACCAACGATTTTTTCTGGGGTATGCACTGGCCTGGATGATCAATGACCGTCCTGAAGCCATTGCGACACAGGTCAAAAGCAACGAACATTCCCCCGCTAAATTCCGTGTATTCGGACCCGTTTCGAACATGCCTGAGTTTTATGAAGCATTCGGGGTGAAAAAAGGCGATGCACTCTGGAGGCCTGACAGCCTGAGAATTAAAATATGGTAGTGGAGAGGTGGGATGTGGGATGTGAGATGTGGGATGTGGGATGTGGGATGTGTGATGGTATAAATCTTTTTAATCTTTGGTAAATGAGAAAAACGATTTTGATTTTATTGTTTGTCGCTGCTGCGGTCAGTTTGCAGGCTAAGATCCTGATGACGCCTTACCTCCAGTCAGTAACGACGAATTCTGTTTACGTGCTGGTGGAATGCGACAGCCAGGATACGGTTTGGGTGGATTATGGGCGATCAGCAATGTATGGTCGTGTTGCAAAAACCAGTATCATCTCCGTCACGGATGCCAGTGTGCCGACCTATGTCCACAAGATCAGGCTGACGGGATTAAAAGCAAACAATCTTTACTACTACAAGGTCAGGCAGGGGACCTCCCACAGCGACGGGTTCACTTTTCATGCGGCTCCGGAGCCCGGGACATCTTTCCGGATGCTCTTCATGGCCGATTTCCGCACCAACACATCCATCCACGATAAGATCGCCAAACTGGCTGCCGACACTTACCCGCAGGTTGCTGTGTACGGGGGCGACCTTTGTGCCAAACCTGAGTATTTATCCTGGAAAAAGGAGTTTTTCCGTTCCGCCGAACTGGATTTAATCTCAAAAATACCCTTCTTCAATGCCAATGGAAACCATGAAGGAAATGGCATTAACACACTTGCATTTCTACAGAACCCCGATTCAATTTCAAAGTCACAGCTCTACTATTCATTCGATTACGGTGATCTGCATGTGCTTATCCTGAACACCGAGATCGATCTGAAACCGGGAAGTCCGCAATATGAATTTGCGAAACAGGACTTGGCCAATGCCTCGACTTCCTGGAAGATCGTGGTATCCCATTCTCCCGCATATTGCGGAGGAGGCCATGGAGAAGATAAAGCAATGGTAGTCATGACAAAAGAGCTGTTTGAACGAAATGGTGTAAAGCTTGTTCTGTCGGGCCACAGCCACTTTTACGAAAACAACCTGGTGAATGACATTCATCACCTCGTGATCGGCTCCGTGGGTGCACCGTTGTATGATCCGAAAAAAGAAAGTTATACACTTGTTGCCCTGAAGGATTACTGCTGGGCAGTTCTGGATGTCAAATACAGCCGTCTCACACTGACCGTGTTCAACGCGAAGAATGAGAAACTCGATAGTGTGGATCTTAAGAAGTAGCTGATGAGCTGATGAGCTAAGGAACTTTAAGAACTTTAAGAACTTTAAGAACTTTAAGAACTTTAAGAACTTTATAAACTATACAAACTACTGCGCAAACTGTTCCTTCAGAACCTTCATAAATTCGTTATAAATGGGATCGTTGGTTGCAACGATTTCCTTTCCGAAGATGTAATTTTCCCCGGCAGTAAAGTCTGAAACCCGTCCTCCTGCATTTTTTACCAGGATCGTTCCTGCAGCAACGTCCCAGGGGCTGAGTCCATACTCGTAAAAGCCTTCAAACCGGCCGCAGGCAACATAGGCCAGGTCTGCAGCGGCAGAACCGAGCCTCCGTATGCCATGGCTGTATTCCATGAGGTACCTGAAAAGATTCATATAGGGTCCAAGCCGGCTGTAATCATAATAGGGGAATCCTGTTGCCAGCAGGCTGTCTGACAACCGGGTTGTTTCCGACACTAGGATCCGCTTTCCATTCAGCATGGAGGGAGCTCCTTTCCACGTATAAAAACATTCGTCCTGGTTGACTTCCAGGATCACTCCCAGGATCACTTCTGATTTCTCCATTAAGGCAATACTGATTGAATAGACAGGAACCCCGTGGATGAAGTTGGTTGTGCCATCGAGCGGGTCGATCACCCAGTTCCTCTCTTTCATCTCGAGTTCAGGGCTCTCTTCCGCAATAAACCCGGTTCCCGGGAGGATCTTCGAAAGACCTTTCAACAGCTTCTCTTCCGATCCCTTATCCACATAGGTGACAAAATTGTGAATGCCTTTTGTCTCAATATCAGCACCCCGAAGCTTTTTAACTTCCTGCTGTATAAAAACAGCCGTTTCCCTGCTCAGTTCACAAACCTGTTCCGTTATCTTCTCCAGTTCCATGGTAGTTGAAAGTTTATAAAGTTTTTAAAGTTTATAAAGTTAATGAGACTATCATTTTGCGAACGCAGTGAAGCAAAATGATTAGTCGAATTAATCCCGACGCAGGAGGGATCTCATAAAGTTCATAAAGTTCATAAAGTTCATAAAGTTCATAAAGTTCATAAAGTTTATAAAGTTCATAAAGTTCATAAAGTTTATAAAGTTCTTAAAGTTCTTAAAGTTCTTAAAGTTCTTAAAGTTCATAAAGTTCTTAAAGTTCCTTAGATCATCAGCTCATCCAGCATCCAGCATCCAGCATCCAGCATCCAGCATCGAGCATCCAGCATCCAGCATCCAGCATCGAGCATCGAGCATCCAGCATCCAGCATCCAGCATCGAGCATCCAGCATCCAGCATCCAGCATCGAGCATCCAGCATCCAGCATCCAGCATCCAGCATTAATTTTTCATTCTACCTTTTTCAGCCTTCCTTCCCGTAAACCACAACCCGAATACCCCTGTCAGGACAAGCAGGATGGCAACCATTTCAGCTTGTGTAAGGTGTATTCCATGGAGGTTATAAACGATATTGATCCGGATCCTCTCGATAAAAAACCGTTCGAAACCATTTAAGATCAGGTAAATGCTAAACAGCTGTCCCGGAATGGTCAGTTTCTTTCGTATCCCCATAAGAATCCCAAAGATGATAAGCCCCAGGATCATTTCGTAGAGCGATGTCGGGAAGACGGGTGCTGGGAGGATGCTGCAGTGGGGACCGCTACAGCCTGCAATCCTGATCCCTTCATCAATAACATTATGGGGAAAGCGGAATGCCCAGAGCCAGTCGGGCAGGAAACTCATCCACCCTGGTTTGGGGGCTGTATTTATAACTCCCCAGCACCCGTCGCCTGAAAGCTGGCATCCGGTCCTTCCGATCGCATAGGCCAGGATCAGTCCGGGAGCTGCAGCATCCAGAAGAACCGGATACCGTATTTTGTTCCTGCCGGTATACCAGAGAACGGCAAAAGTGGCCAGGATCAGTCCGCCATAGAATGTGAGTCCGTCAAGAGAAAAAAGGGTACCGATGGGATCCCTGGCAAAATCGTCCATGTGCTCGATCATATCGAAGAGTTTGGCTCCGATGATCCCGAAAGTAGCGGCAATCAGAACGATCATGGGAGTAAGCTCGTGGGGATAGAGGGTTTCTTCAATCCATACAGGCTTTTTTGTCTCTTTCTTTTTCATCCGGAACCAGGCAGTTACAACCAGGATTGCCGAGACAAGAAAAGCTCCGGGAATGCTTCCTTTCAGGGAAAGAATGTATTGCTGCGGAACATTCGAAAACTCCTGGTAGTTCAGGATGATCCCGACGATCTTCCAGCCTGCGATAAATCCTATCAGGGCGATGGAGAACAGTTCCATTTTATCCGGAGGACCTCCGATTAATACTTTTTTTTGTTGCGAAGGAATCTCGCCGGTCCGGTTTTTCCTCCGGAGCTCAAACCCCAAAACAACTCCCCCGGTGAGAAATGCCATAGCCAGAAAAAATCCATAGGTGTTTACCGGGAGGTTGATGCCGGTACCCAGCAGGTAGTTGATCAGGTCACACAGTCGGGGAAACATAACGAAACAATTAGGAATTAGGAATTGAGTTCATAAAGTTTGTAAAGTTCATAAAGTTCATAAAGTTTGTAAAGTTTATAAAGTTTATAAAGTTCATAAAGTTAATGAGACTATCATTTTGCGAACGCAGTGAAGCAAAATGATTAGTCGAATTAATCCCGACGCAGGAGGGATCTCAACTCATCCAGCATCCAGCATCCAGCATCG
>JAPLDI010000021.1 GCA_026391795.1 Bacteroidota bacterium | reverse complement strand
CCAGCATCCAGCATCCAGCATCCAGCATCCAGCATCCAGCATCCAGCATCCAGCATCCAGCATCCAGCATCCAGCATCCAGCATCCAGCATCCATTAAAAAAAACCCTTTCCCGTTTCACCGTCCCGTCAAAATTGGTAACTTTGCCCGCTAAAATCAATTTCTACTATGGCAAATAAAAAAAGAAATGTTGTTGAAACGGAATCTGTAGTCGTTAAGTTCGTCGGCGATTCCGGCGACGGAATGCAGCTCACCGGCGACATGTTTTCGGAGGTTGCCGCGCTTGAAGGCAACGACCTGGCCACCTTCCCGGATTTCCCTGCAGAGATCCGTGCCCCGCAGAATACCATCGCCGGAGTTTCAGGGTTCCAGATGCATATGGGAAGTTCCAAGATCTTCACGACAGGCGACATGGTGGATGTCCTTATCGCCATGAATCCTGCCTCCCTGAAGTCAAACCTCAAATGGGCAAAGAAAGGTGCCACGATCCTCACCGACACCGATGCATTTGATGAGAAGGCGATAGAAAAAGCCGGGTACAAGCAGAGTCCGCTCACGGACAATTCACTTGACGGGTTCAACATGATCAAGGCTCCGATGACCACCCTCACCAAGGAGAGCCTGAAAGATAAAGGAATCGACAACAAGACTGCCGAACGCAGCAAGAACATGTTTGCCCTTGGCATGCTGTTTTATATCTTCAACCGGGACCTGAAATCCTCTTTTCGTTATTTTGAAAAGCGGTTCAAGAAAAAACCGGAACTGGTTGAGATCAACAAGATCGTTCTCCAGGCGGGATACAATTATGCCGAGACCATCGAAGCCCTTGAATCGGTGATCCAGGTATCTCCTGCCAAGATGCAGAAAGGCCGTTACCGTAACATTACAGGGAACATTGCCACAGCCTGGGGGTTGCTGGCCGCTTCTGAAAAGTCGGGACGCCCGCTGTTCCTGGGCTCCTACCCTATCACCCCGGCAACGGAGATCCTGATGGAGCTTTCCAAGCACAAATCGCTCGGAGCAAAAGTATTCCAGGCTGAAGACGAGATTGCCGGCATCTGTTCTTCCATCGGTGCCAGTTATACAGGCTCGCTGGCCTGCACTACAACATCCGGTCCGGGCCTTTCCCTGAAAAGTGAAGCCATCGGACTGGCAGTCATTACCGAACTCCCGCTCGTGATCGTGGATGTTCAGCGCGGAGGGCCATCCACCGGTTTACCTACCAAATCAGAACAGTCAGACCTTTACCAGGCCTTGTTTGGCAGAAACGGAGAATGTCCCGTTATCGTCATTGCTGCTTCCACCTCTGAAAACTGCTTCTTTTTTGCTTACGAAGCTGCAAAGCTTTCCATGGAACACATGACCCCCTGCATCCTTCTTACCGACGGGTACCTCGGGTTCGGGTCAGCTTTGTTCAGGATCCCGAAAATGGCGGATATGCCGGCCATCAATCCTCCCATTGCCAAAGCCAACGACCCTGATTACAAACCCTACCGGAGAAACCCGGAAACGCTGGTACGCCAGTGGGCCCTCCCGGGAACAGAGGGACTTCGTCACAGGATCGGTGGCCTGGAAAAAGAAGATATCATCGGAACTGTTTCCATGGATCCTCTCAACCACCAGAAAATGGTGGATTTCAGGAATGAGAAAGTGGAGAAGATTGCTGATTTCATTCCATTGCAGGAAGTCGACGGCGATCCTTCCGGGAACCTGCTCGTTGTAAGCTGGGGAGGCACCTTTGGCGCCGTTCATTCGGCTGTAAAACAGCTGCAGGACGAAGGGAAGAAGATCAGCCATTCACATTTCAACTACATCATGCCATTGCCGAAGAACACCGGGGAGATATTGTCCGGGTTTAAACGGATACTCGTCTGCGAACTCAACAGCGGACAATTTGTAAATTACCTGAGAATGAGGCATCCCAAAAACGATTATTACCAGTTTAATAAGGTCCAGGGATTACCTTTCATGATCAACGAATTAACCGATAAGTTTAATCAATTGCTGGAGGAGAAATAAAATGGATGATTTTATCAATTTGACTGTCGACCGCTCTGAAGTTCAACTGAGCAAAGCAGATTTTGAAAGCGACCAGATGGTAAAATGGTGCGCCGGCTGTGGTGCACATGCCATTCTTGCCGCTGTGGAACGTGTTTTTCCGAAGATTGGTTACCGGAAAGAAAATTTCATGATGGTATCCGGTATCGGCTGTTCCTCACGTTTCCCCTATTATGTGAACACCTACGGCATCCACGGAATCCATGGACGGGCTGCAGCCATCGGTACCGGCGTAAAGATCGCGAACCCGAAACTCAGCACCTGGATCGCCACCGGCGACGGGGATTCACTTGCCATTGGAGGGAACCATTTTATCCATATCATCCGCAGGAATGTTGACGTGAACATCATGCTCTTCAACAACCAGATCTACGGACTGACCAAGGGCCAGTATTCACCAACCACGCCGATGGGAAAGGTCACAAAGACATCGCCCCAGGGAACCATCGAACATCCCTTCAACATCGGCGAGCTTGTGATGGGTGCCCAGGGCACATTTTTCGCAAGGGTTCCCGACAACAACATCAACCTGATGACCGAAGCGATGTTTGAAGCTGCAAAGCACGACGGCACCTCCATCATCGAGATCATGCAGAACTGCATCATTTTTGCCGATAAAGCCCATTTTAATGTAATCGGGAAAGAGGTGAAAGATGAAAATATGCTGATACTGAAAAACGGGGAACCCATGCTCTTTGGCAAAGAGATGAACAAAGGACTCAGGCTGAACGGTACCCGCCTGGAAGTTGTTGAGATCGGGCTCGACGGCATTACGCTCAAGGATATCCTTGTTCATGACCAGTACGACCAGGATCCCGGTATTCAAACCATGCTGGCAAAACTTGCGCCGCCTCATTTTCCAATGGTATTCGGCGTGATCCGCTCAGCCGTTTCCCCAACCTATGACGACCTCGTTGAGGAGCAGATCGATTTTGCGAAAGAGTCATCAAAGATCAAATGCATGGATGACCTTCTGAACTCGGGTGATACCTGGGAAATCAGTTAAGGCTCTAGCTCTTAGCTATCATTGTATTTTTAATTGTTTCCCTTACTTACATTGATAGGTTATCACTGCTTTCATGGTATCAGGAGGAGAAGTCCGGTCAATTTGTAGAAATTCAGCCGGGTAACCGGAGGGATTGTATTTTGAATAGATGAATGACATTGCGAAATCAGCGCTGTCAGCATATTTAATCTCCGTTATGTTATTTTCAGACCAGAAATAAAACATATCAGGAGGCATGCCCATTGCCTTATAGAAGTTTTTCATTGAATCATAGGAAATATCAATGGAAAAACCATTAACAGATCCGTACGCATCCCTCTCATACATCAGGTACCGGGTGACATTATTCCCGGTATAGGTAAAGAAGGCTGAATCGACCCTTGAAAATTGGTTATTCATGACCGACAGGGCAAGGGTGTGAATGACCTGCCCGGCCTGATTATAGTGAAAATCGGTTATCGTTGAAAGCAAGAGCGTATCGGTCCAGTTATGCTCAGCAGTGCGGCTAATCCTTTTGTCCCCGTCATAATAGTAAAATATTGTATCCGAGGAATTGGAGCTGCTGCTGAACCAGCTGTAATTCAGCACATCTCCGGTATAGTGATATTGCCTGCCGATCGTAGTATCGCCCGTATAAGATGTCCCGTCAGCGTAGAGGAGTTTCCCGAATTCATTATAATAAAACCTTGAAAAAGAGGGATTGCCTGTGTAAGCAGTGGACATGGTCAATATTCTGCAGCCACCTGCAATAAACGAGAGAGGCAAACCGTCAGATCCGTTCTTTTTACAGGCAGTCATAGCAACCAGGAGGATCAGGAAAAAAAAGTACCTGTTTTTCATAGTTCAATTATTTAATATGAATGATGAATTCCCGCATAAATATAATGATTTATTAAATCCAAAAAAATGATGTGTGAATGATGCAACTCTTTCCTGCAACTATGTAAGACTTCCCGGGATTTATGTACTCACCTTTGCACCGTGAAACTATCTTCACATTAAAAAGCATATAATGAAAACGTCTTGTATCCATCTTTCTTCTGAAATCAGTAAGAATGAAAGAGGTTTCATCAAATCAACCTTTGTGAAAATCGGCAGATACCTTCTGCTTATCACTGCCATTTTTTCGATAGCAATGCTTACCTCCTGCATGTTCCCGGGACCGGGACATTCAAGGCCTCCACAGCCCGGAAACGAACACCATGGACACGGTAACGGACAAGGTCATGGTGAGCACCATGGCAACGATGACCATCTCGCTAACTGAGGATCTCCGGTAATAATACGAAGCCGGGTGTAAATTGAATATCAAGATTACGGTTTTAATTAACCATCAGGATAAAGATCCTGGTGTTTTCTAAAAAAAAACGGACATGAACTGAATCATGTCCGTTTCGTAGTGTTCACTTCATCAGGCAGGCAATATTTGCCAATGAAGCGGTAAAACAACAGTTTCTAATTTGCTTTCGGTCCGGCGGCAGGTGCCACATCTGAAACACTGCCACTTTTATCGACCGATGTTGTTCTTGGTTTTGTAACAGGAGGTGTATCGGCAACACTTCCGCTGCGGTCGACGGGAGTTGTTCTGGCTTTAACGGCAGGCATCGGATCAAGGCTGCCACCCGAATTGCCGGGAAGTGCCGGTTTATCTGCAGGAGGTGTATAATCGAGGGACGAGACCCCTTTTCCAGCTGCCTCTGCACCTACCCTGTTGCTTTCGGAGAGGTTATAGGCAGCAGGATCAAAGTATTGTCCTTTCTGTGAAGCAGATTTTTCCTGTTCAGCAACAAAAGGATATTTCCTCATGTGGGCATCATTACGCACGCCTTTCACCTCCCAGCTTACTTTTACGTTGGGCTGGCTTGTGGATACTTCAAAAGCGTTGTTACTTACTTCCTTACTCACAATTGCCTGGGCAAAAACACCGATAACGGTCAGCTGGTAGCGAAAATCCTTATTAATGGATTCGAAATAGTCGGGAAGGTGAACAACTGCTTTCCCGGTTGCATCGGTGGTGACATTGCCACTGTAGAAGTTGATCACTTCGTTGCTTTCCACGGCTGCATGCATCAGGATTTTATTTGCCGGATCCAGGGGATGATCCATGGTAAAGGCTTTAACACCCAGTACTGTAAAATCACCATCCACCACGACTTTACCTGTAGTATTCTCAATTCTCATCCTTTCACCGCCGCCGCCGAGTTCAAAGAACTGAAGATCGTCGGTAGCAGGGTTGTTGCGGACGTTCCACTGGTTCACGCCGGCCTTTACAAAACGCAAAGCTGCATCACCGTTCTGCCCGTCAATATCCACTATCGAGAAAGTGCTGCTGGAACGGATGCGGGCTCCTGTTGCACCGCCGTGCAGTACGTCTAACCTGTAAACAGGATTTGTGGTTTCACCAATACCAACATTACCGGTTCCGGCCTGGATTACCATCCGGCTTCCCCCACCACCCAATTCAAATAGTTCGAGGTAATCATCAGCAGGGCGGTTACGGATATTCCATTTGCCCACGCCCTGTTTTTGAAAACGAAGGGCGGCATCGCCGGTAAAGCCGTCAACATCAACAACTGAAAAAGAAGCATCCGATTTGCTTCGGATACCTGTTGCTCCGGCATGCGTTACATCTAACTGATAAGCCGGGGAAATTGTTGCAGTGGCCCCGATGCCCACAAAACCGGTAGCACGCTGAATAACCATGCGGCTTCCACCCCCTCCCAGCTCAAAAATTTCAAAATTATCATCAGCAGGCCGGTTACGGGTATTCCATTTGCCCACTCCCTGTTTCTGAAAACGAAGGGCGGCATCGCCGGTAAATCCATCAATATCAACAACTGAAAAAGAAGCATCCGATAGACTGCGGATACCTGTTGCACCAGCATGCGTGACATCCAGCTGATAAGCCGGGGAAATTGACGCGGTAGCACCGATACCTACAAATCCGGTAGCATCCTGGATCACCATGCGGCTTCCGCCGCCACCCAATTCGAAGAATTCAAAGTAATTATCTGCAGGGCGGTTGCGGATATTCCACTGCCCAATACCGGCTTTATAGAACCGCAAGGCAGCATCACCGGTGAAGCCGTCAATATCCACAACGGAGAAGCTGGCAGAAGACTGGCTGCGGATACCTGTTGCACCGGTATGCAGGACATCCAGTTTATAGGTAGGAGCATTTGTTCCGATGCCGACAAGCCCGCCGGTATTGTTATTGTAGATCTGGTTTGACCCGTTCAGCGTCCAGAAGTTGGTTCCCAGGCCGCTGGATGCCGTGGGGGTCCAGTTGCTGCCATTCCATACCAGTGCGTCATTGGCAACAGGGGCAACTGCGGATACAGACCGTGTCTGAAGTTTCACTACATTCGGATTCGGATAGGTGCCTCCAAGGTCACCACCGGCAGCTCCGGAAACATTTCCGGTAGGCATCCATTGTGCGCCGTTCCATACCAAAGCATCGTTTACTGCCGGGGCCGTTGAAGCTACAGATCTTGACTGAATTCCGACAACGGATGGATTCGGATAGGAACCTGATAAGTCGCCGCCTGCGGAGCCTGAAACATTTGCAACGGGTGCCCATGCAGCCCCGTTCCAAACCAATGCATCATTCGTGGCAGGTGCTGCCGTGGAAACGGGAAGGGACTGAATTCGTGCAACGGTAGGACTTGGGTAAGTACCGGAAAGGTCACCGCTGGCAGGACCGGTTACTTTGGGGCCGGGAGTCCAGTTAACACCATCCCACACCAGAACCTGATCAACAACCGGTGCAGTAAATGAAACTGGTTTTGACTGTATTCCAACCACTGTGGGATTCGGATAGGTTCCGCTCAGGTCGCCACCCGCTGACCCGCCGGTAGAACCTGCCTTTGCCGAATAAAAGGAATAGGGGACACTTAAAAACTGTGTTACGGAACTAATAGTGTACGACGTGCCACCCGTGGGATCAACTTCGGTTTTCAGAAAATAAGGACCATTGGCCCAGTCGATAGCTGCTATCGTACCGGAAATTACAGTTCCTGTGCCGATCTCAAGACTTAAAAGCCCATTGGCGTTTGTGACCGGTGCGAATGTTTCTGCATAAACAACAGCTCCGCTGGGGGTTCCCTGCAAAATGCTGATCTTAACACCTACTGCCAGATTTGCGACCAGGTTCCCGGTTGCATTCCGGATAACGCTCTGGTAGGTCATCATATTTGGCGACTGCGCCGATGAAGTTAATACTGAAAATTGTGACGCAAGCAGGATAAATGTCACAAGTATGGAGAAAATAGATTTTGTTTTCATAGTTTTCAGATTTGATTTTTATTCAATGATTATTTTGATGGTGTGAAACAGGGTACTGATTAGATTAATTTTTAACGATCTTAAAAGTCCGAAGTAACGTCTTATCATCCATGACCTTCAGGAAATAGATCCCCGGAGCGAGATTCTCCATAGGCACAACTGTCAGTGCAGAATGGATATTCTGAGAATTCAGCAACTTGCCCCGGTCGTCAAAAAGCATACAGAGAATTTTCTCAGGATCAAGGTTTCCGATGTTTAACGTCACACGTGAAGGAGTGGGATTTGGATAGACCGACAACTCCAGGTTTATTTCAGGGTTTTTATCCAGGCCAACAACAAAAATCTCGTAGGGTTGCTGAACGCCCTGGCTGGCTGAACCATTACTTCCAGTAGCAGTAGTATACACGATCTGCCCCACTGAATAGCTGATACTGCCTCCGCTGCCGGTGGCATCTGCCCCTGCAGCAATCACAGCTTTCTGACCTCGGGCCTGATACAGGCTGAGGCTGAAGAAAACGAGGATCAGGATTTTGATTTGGTTTGTTTTCATAGATTTGAATTTAGGTTAGTTTTCACTTGATAAAGGATATATTAATCTAAGCTCCAATATTATCCCCGAAAAGGATATTGCCGGAACTTGAAAAAAAAAGAGCAGAAGATTATCTACCTGCAAACCCGAATTAAACAGTCTGTTTGACCATATGTGCGGAAGTCCTTTCCCATTGGGTCAGGCTGGCACGCTAAAAGGGTGACTGTGAGTAAATGGAGTATATATTGATAGATATACATGTTCTTAACAGGTAATTATTATTCTTCCGAAATTCCTTAATATACAATAAAGATAATAAATAGAAAATAGGTGCAACAGCAAATGTACAACGGAATAAAAAAAATGATACTCCTTTTATAAAAAATAATTATTAAATATAACCTGCCATTGCAATAATGAATTTCATTTCGTTAAAGGCCGATATTTTTCACGGAGATGACGCCTGTCAATAAAGGGAAGATGATTTCGTCAATTGATAGCACAGGGTTCTGTTTGCAACCTGCCTTCCTATGAATGGGTCTGACAGGTTGAACCGTTTTGCGGCAATGGAGTGAGTAAAAATTGTTCTATAGAACTATTTCCCATGCGAATGGTCGTATCATAATATTTACAAAGAGGAAAGTAACCGTGACTAAGAAACTATACCTTTGTTCCATGCTAGCGAAATTCAAAGCTTTTATTGCGAAAGAGAAGCTTTTTGGCCCGAAAGATAAAATCCTCCTGGCTGTCAGTGGAGGGATCGATTCCGCAGTCATGACCGATCTTTTCCACAGGGCCGGCTATTTTTTTGCTTTAGCACACTGCAATTTCGGACTTCGAGGGAAGGAGTCGGATGCGGATGAGGCATTTGTAAAAGCGATGGCGAAGAAGTACAAGGTTCCCTTTTATTGCAAAACTTTCTCAACCGCCAGGGATGCGAAGGAAAAGGGGATCTCAATCCAGATGGCTGCCCGGGATCTGCGCTACGAATGGTTTGAGGAAATCCGTCAGAAAGGAAAATACCATTCGGTTGCCACCGCGCATCATCTCGATGACCAGGTGGAAACCTTTTTTATTAACCTGCTGAGAAGCACCGGCATAGCAGGGTTTCACGGGATCCTGCCCGGGCAGGGAAACCTGATCCGCCCCCTGCTCTTTTGTTACAGGGCGGATATTGGTACCTATGCCATGCAAAAGAAGCTGGCGTTCCGTGAGGACAGCAGCAACGCAGAAACAAAATACCTGCGCAACAAGATCCGGCATGAAATCATCCCGGTTTTCTGCGAACTCAACCCTGCTTTTCCGCAAACCCTTACCGAAACCATCCGGCGCCTGAGGGAAACGGAACTGATTTTCAGGGATACGGTCGAAGAGGCAAGAAAGAAGATCATCACCACCGATAAAAGGGGTATTCATATCCGTTGTGCGGACTTGAAAAAACTTGAACCGGCCGGTATTTATGCCTTCGAGATCCTTTCTCCTTTCGGCTTTTCTGATGCTGTGATCAGTGACATTCTTCATTTACCGGACAGATCGTCAGGGCAGGTTTTCTATTCGCCGACTCACCGGCTGGTGAAAAACCGGGAGGAACTTCTCCTGGAGCCCAATCCTTCCACAAAGAGATCCAATATAAAAAAAGAGGAGATATCCGTCCCTGAAAACAAAAAAGAGATCCGGAAGCCCCTTCGTCTTTCCTTTGCAAAAATCAAGATAACCAAAAGATTCGAACTTGATCTCTCAAAAGAGTCTGCCACATTCGACCTGAAAAAGATCACATTCCCACTCCTTCTCCGGCGCTGGAGAAAAGGTGATACCTTTTACCCTTTCGGCATGAACAGACGGAAGAAGCTAAGTGATTTCTTTGTTGACCTGAAATTTTCAATCCCGGAAAAAGAGAACACCTGGATCCTCTGCACAGGGCAGGAGATTATCTGGGTTATTGGTCACAGAACGGATCACCGGTTCCGTGTTACACCGCAAACAAAAGAGGTATTGCAGGTAAAGTGGTTGAAGTGAAAAAATAGTAACTTTGTGCGGTAATCAACCTTGTATTATACATCTGCCAGCCCGATGAAAAAACTTCCTGTCTGCCTTCTCGCCTTTATTCTCCTTCCGCTATTTTCATTCTCACAGGTTCTGACCCCTGTAAAATGGAGTTTCAAGGTGGAACAGTCAAAGCCCGACGAGGCCACGTTGCTTCTCATCGCAAAAATCGATCACGGGTGGCACATTTATTCAAAGAACAACCCGCTTCCCCCCGACGGACCGGTAGGCACTACTTTTCAATTCACCAAGAGAAAGGAATACCAGCTCACCGGCAACGTTACGGAACCAAAACCGATCGAGGAGAAGGATTCCCAGTTCGAGAATGCAACGCTGAGGTATTTCGATACTAAGGCAGTTTTTAAGCAGAAGATCAGGGTTCTCGGAAAAAATGATTTTACCGTCAAGGGATCCCTTGAGTTTATGTGCTGTGACAACGGACAGTGCATCCCTCCGGAAGAGATCGAGTTTTCATTCGATATCAAAGGAAATCCTGCCGGGGCTGAACTTGCAAAAACGGTGGCACCTCCTGTTCAGGGCAAGGGGGATTCTGCTGCCAAAAGTGCCGATACTAGCAAGGTAACCGTTTCAAAGCCGGCAACTCCGCCTGTTGTGAAAACAGAAGGAATGGATACTGGCGAAAAAAGATCACTCCTGATGTTTTTCCTTATTTCGTTCCTGGCAGGGCTCCTGGCGATCGTTACTCCCTGTGTATTCCCGATGATTCCGATGACGGTTACCTTCTTCATGCACGACAGCGGGAACAAGCGGAAAGCACGTTTCCAGGCCATTGTTTACGCCCTCTCTATCATCTTTATCTATACGGTTATCGGCACGGTTGTGGCGGTTACACTCGGTGCAAATTTTGCCAATTTCCTCAGTACGCACTGGCTCCCGAATGTTTTCTTCTTCCTGATCTTTATCGTCTTTGCTGCTTCCTTCCTGGGGATGTTCGAGATCACCCTGCCCAGCTGGCTCGTTTCAAAGGCTGATAAACAAGCCGACAAAGGCGGGTTCACCGGTGCATTTTTCATGGCATTCACGCTGGTGCTTGTCTCTTTCTCCTGTACCGGTCCCATTGTCGGTGCCATCCTGGTTCAGTCGGCCGGCGGAAAGATCCTCCTGCCCATCATCGGGATGCTGGGATTTTCCATTGCCTTTGCCCTTCCCTTCGGGCTCTTCGCATTTTTCCCCTCCTGGCTGGCCGGCCTGCCAAAGTCGGGCGGATGGCTGAACTCGGTGAAGGTAGTCCTGGGCTTTCTTGAACTGGCGCTCGGTCTGAAATTCCTGAGCATTGCCGATCAGACCTACCACTGGCATATCCTCGACCGGGAAGTGTACCTTGCTTTCTGGATCGTGATCTTCACCTTAATGGGATTATACCTGCTGGGAAAGATCAGGTTCAACCACGATTCGGATGTTCCCTATTTAAGTGTTCCACGGCTTACCCTCTCCATCATCACCTTCACTTTCGTGGTTTACATGATCCCGGGAATGTGGGGTGCCCCGTTAAAGGCACTTGCAGGATACCTTCCCCCCCAGCAGTCGCATGATTTCGATCTCACCGCCATCATCCGCAACGAAGTGAAATCAATTTCAGGTGGAGCCGGGGGGACCACCAACACCTCCCTTTGTGATACTCCGAAATACAAGGAATTCCTGGACCTGCCCCACCAGCTGGATGGTTATTTCGATTATAACCAGGCACTGAACTGTGCCCGGAAACAAAACAAACCTCTCTTCATCGACTTTACAGGCCATGGATGCGTAAACTGCCGGGAGATGGAAGCACGTGTCTGGGCTGATCCGCAGGTACTGAAAAGGCTTCGTGAAAACTTTATCGTCACTGCGCTCTATGTGGATGATAAAACCGAAGTTCCGCAGAAGGAATGGATCACCTCAAAATACGATGGCAAGGTTAAAAAATCGATCGGGAAGATCTATGCCGACCTGCAGATCGCCCGTTTCAATGTAAATGCCCAGCCCTATTATGTGCTTCTCGACACAGCAGGAAACCTGCTCACAACGCCGAAAGCCTATGATCTGAATATCGACAACTTCATCAAATTCCTGGATACGGGGTTGCAGAACTTCCGGAACCCGGTGAAGAAGTAGCGACACATCGTTGCGACTTCAAATTTACAGCGAAGACGCTAAGGCACGAATTAAAATCTCTGTGAACCTCCCTTTTTTCTCTGTGTTATTCCAGGACGGCGAACAAGTCCGTCTTTATAACACAGAGGTTCACTGAGAAGGCACAGAGTTACACAGAGGCTATGACACTGTTTCAAAAACAGATCAATTCTGTAAACCCTGAGAACTTTATAACCTTTATGAACTTTATAAACTTTATGAACTTGATAAACTTTATGAACTTTATAAACTTTATAAACTTTATGAACTTTATGAACTTGATGAACTTGATGAACTTGATGAACTTTACTAACTTTGTATAAAGATAAGTAACCATCCTCTTGCAAAAGAACAACGATGTCATCAGACCAGGGTTTTATTGAATTCGTTACAGACCAGATCGAAAGCGCGGGTACCATCACAAGTAAAAAAATGTTTGGTGAGTATGCGGTTTATTGTGACGGAAAGGTTGTTGCCCTGGTTTGTGACAATAAACTCTTTGTCAAGCCCACCGAGAGCGGGCGAAAATTCATCGGAGTGGTAACGGAAGCTCCTGCTTACCCGGGTGCAAAGCCAGCCTTTCTCATAGAAGACCAGCTTGACGACAGGGAATGGATCAGTAACCTGATAAAGATCACCTGCAGTGAACTTCCGGAGCCGGTAATCAGGAAAAAGAAAAAGGATCGGGGATAATTGCAATCCGATAAAATTTACTATGAAGTTTAAAGAGATGGACAAATTTTCCTATTTGAACACAATGGACAATTCCGTTTTTGAAGAATTGTTTTCAAAATACAAGCAGGACCCGGAATCGATTGATGTCAGCTGGAGGGAATTTTTTGACGGATTTGAATTCGCCCAACAGAATTATAAAAAGCCCAAAGCCGGAGCCACGGTTTACCCGGATGAATTCAAGGTAATGAACCTCATCAACGGTTACCGTTCAAGGGGGCATCTTTTCACCCTGACCAACCCGGTAAGGACACGGCGGCAATACAGTCCCACTCTCGACATTGAAAATTTCGGACTTTCAAAAGAGGATCTTTCCAGATCATTCGAAGCAGGAAACGAACTGGGACTGGGAAAAGCAACATTGCAGAAGATCCTCGACCACCTCAACCAGACCTATTGCCAGTCGGTCGGAGTCGAATACCTTTACATCCGGAACCCTGAAATCATCGGATGGCTGAAATCACAGATGGAGGTCAGCCGGAACATGCCCGTCTTCCGTCCTGACCAGAAAGAAAATATCCTTCGCAAACTTGCCGAAGCTGTTCTCTTTGAGAAATTCATCCACAAGAAATTTCCCGGGCATAAAACTTTTTCCCTTGAAGGAGTTGAATCGCTGATCCCGGCGCTTGACGCTGTCATTGAGACAGGTGCCGGTTTGGGGGTAAAGGAATTTGTGATCGGAATGGCCCACCGGGGGCGGCTCAACACACTGGCCAACATCATGCAGAAACCGGTTTCGTCGATCTTTTCCGAGTTCGACGGGAAAGAGTACCAGGATACCGAACTTCTCGGAGACGTAAAATACCACCTTGGCCATTCCAGTACCATCAGGGTTAAAAACGGGGAACCCGTTTCCCTGGTTCTGGCACCGAATCCTTCGCATCTCGAGGCTGTTGATCCTGTGGTGGAAGGCATCTCAAGGGCAAGGATCGATCATGAATACAAGGGTAACAATGAACAGACAATTCCGGTCCTGATCCATGGGGATGCCTCCATTTCGGGACAGGGAATTGTTTACGAGGTACTGCAGATGTCAGAACTCAACGGATACAAAACCGGCGGGACGATCCACATCGTCACCAACAACCAGCTGGGATTTACGACCAACTACCTGGATGGCCGTTCAAGCACCTATTGCACGGATGTCGGCAAGACCATCCTGTCGCCGGTCTTTCATGTAAATGCCGACGATGTTGAAGCGGTCGTGTATACCGTTCAGCTGGCAACACGCTACCGTCAGCAATTTCACAAGGATGTGTTTATCGACCTGCTGGGTTACCGGAAATACGGGCACAATGAGAGCGATGAGCCGCGGTTCACACAGCCTATCCTTTACAAAGCCATTGAAACCCATCCGGATCCGCTGGAGATTTATGTAAAAAAACTTGAAGAAGAGGAGACCCTCCGGACGATCGATTTCCCTTCCATGAAACAGGCGATCAATGAAAAACTGGAGCAGGGGCTGGAAGGATCGAAGGCCATTGAGAAGGCTGACATTTCTCCGTTTCTCGGCAACCTCTGGAAAGGGATCCGAAGGGCGACCCCGGGTGATTTTGCCTCCTCCCCCGACACCGGTGTTGATGAATTGACACTCCGGGAGATCGGGCAGAGAATCACCTCACTTCCTGATGGAATTCCTTTCTTCAGGAAGATCATCAAGCTGCAGGAAGATCGCAGGGAGATGATTGAAAAGAAAGGAGTCCTCGACTGGGCGATGGGGGAATTGCTGGCTTACGGGACCTTACTTAAAGAAGGTTTTCCGGTCAGGCTGTCGGGCCAGGATTCACAGCGGGGTACTTTTTCGCACCGCCACTCGGTCCTTACGATCGAAGATTCAGAACAAAAATTCATACCCCTTTCCACGGTTTCCGAAGGCCAGGCAAAGTTTGAAGTGATCAATTCCCTGTTGTCAGAATATGGGGTTCTCGGGTTTGAGTATGGGTTTGCCCTTACCTCACCCGAAACACTCACCCTCTGGGAGGCACAATTCGGGGATTTCAGCAACGGCGCCCAGATCATCATTGATCAGTACATCAGCAGCGCCGAAGAAAAGTGGAAGGTCATGAACGGGCTGGTCCTTTTACTTCCGCATGGGTATGAGGGTCAGGGTCCCGAGCATTCGAGTGCAAGGCTCGAGCGGTTCCTTGCGATCAGCGGTCATTCAAACATACAGGTTGTCAATTGCACTACCCCGGCCAATTTCTTTCATGTGCTGAGGAGACAGATGCACCGTCCCTTCCGGAAACCACTTGTGATCTTCACCCCGAAGAGCCTGTTACGTCATCCCCGTTGTATATCCCCGCTTGAGGATTTCACAAAAGGCGGGTTCCGGGAAGTGATCGATGATGCTGCCGCAGATCCGCGAAAAATAAAAAAAGTTGTTTTTTGCTGTGGAAAGATCTATTACGACCTGGTGGATGCAAAGGAAAAACTTCACCAGGAAGATGTAGCCCTTGTCCGTATCGAGCAGCTTTATCCGTTGCCCCTCATCCAGCTCAGGGCGATTGTTAAACGTTACGACAAAGCCGGGCTCTGGCATTGGATACAGGAAGAGCCTGCAAATATGGGAGCCTGTGATTATATGCTTCGCAATTTCGGGGAGGTACCCCTGAAATTTACGACACGACCGCCCAGCGGCAGTCCTGCCACAGGGTCCTCACGCCTGCACAAGATCCAGCAGCAGCTTCTCGTTGAAAAAGCAATGGGGAAATGCAGCTGCGAAGTGGCCAATGAGAGCTGCAGGCTGCATTGTTCGGAAAAGGAGGAGGAAGCACCGGAGGGACAATAATCCGGCAAACCATCAGTTTCTTTACAATAGTTGTAATTTTGTGAAGGGAAATCATTGAATTGTTGAAAGACGACAGGAATATGGCATCAGAGATAATTGTCCCGAGCCCGGGAGAATCGATCACGCAGGTACAGGTTGCAAAGTGGCTGGTCAGCAACGGGGAAGAGGTGGAGAAGGACCAGGAGGTCGTGGAAATCGATTCCGATAAAGCATCCTTCCCATTAATGGCACCGGCAGATGGCATACTCAACATCCTTGTCCCGGAAGGGGAAACGGTTGCCGTGGGCACGATCCTGGCCCGGGTTGAATCTGCAGCGGGATCCGTAAAACCCGTTCGTAAAAAAACAGCACCGGTTAAGGATATAAAGCCCCCTGTTAGAACGAAGGATGAAATAAAAGCAGAAAAGTCGAGAACTGATACCCATATATCCCCGCTTGCGGATAAGATCCGTGTTGAAAAAAAGATCGCCCGGGAAGATGTTTTCGCGGCGTTTGAAGGAAAAAGGATCGGAAAAAAAGAGATTGAGTCGTTCGTGGCACGGAAAGAGAGCCCCGGCCCTGCAATGAAGTTCTCAGAATCAAGAAGCCTGGAACGGAGAAAACTATCCACGTTACGCCTGAAGCTTGCAGAAAGACTGGTAGCCGTAAAAAACGAGACGGCCATGCTGACCACTTTCAACGAGGTGAACATGCGGAATATCCTGGAGATAAAAGAAAAGCACAACGATTTATTCAAGGAGAAATTCGGGGTCGGCATCGGTTTCATGTCCTTCTTCTCAAAAGCTGTCACCCTTGCCCTGAAGGAATTTCCGCAGGTCAACTCGATGCTGGACGGAGAGGATCTGGTAATCCCCGGGTTCGTTGACATGAGCATTGCAGTGAGTGCCCCGAAAGGCTTGGTGGTACCGGTAATCAGGGATGCCGATAAGATGAGTATTCCGGAGCTTGAGATCAGGATCAAGGAACTGGCGGTAAAAGCGAGAGAGAACCGGATCACCCTTGAGGATATGAAAGGCGGCACCTTTACGATCACTAACGGCGGTGTTTTCGGATCAATGATGTCGACTCCCATCCTCAACCCGCCGCAGAGCGCTATCCTGGGGATGCATAAGATCATGGACAGGCCGATTGCCGTCAACGGGAAGGTTGAGATCCAACCGATGATGTACATTGCGTTATCCTATGACCACAGGGTGATTGACGGAAGGGAATCGGTCACCTTCCTGGTCAAAGTGAAGGAATATATCGAGGATCCGGTCAGAATGGTGGAAGAATGCAAGGATCCGGTAAAAAGGCTGCTCGAGATCTGAGAATTGAGGAACGGGCACGCGTTAGGAAACGCGCGCCAGCAGAGTATCGAACATCGAGGATTGAGGAACGGGCACGCGTTAGGAAACGCGCGCCAGCAGAGCATCGAGCATCGAGAATAGAGAATGGAGGATTGAGGATGAGAAAGCATGTTGATTTTTTGGTGATGGGCTCGGGAATAGCAGGACTGACTTATGCCCTGAAGGTAGCCAAGCACGGAACCGTTTGCATCATTACCAAGAGCAAACTGGATGATACTGCAACGAGTTATGCCCAGGGAGGAATAGCAGCCGTTACCTATACGCCCGACTCTTACGAGAAACATATCCAGGATACGCTGATTGCCGGTGATGGACTCTGTGATGAAAAAATTGTACGTTTTACCATTAAAGAATCGACCGAACGAATTAAAGAACTGATCCATTGGGGGATCAAGTTTGATAAAACAAAATCCGGAAAATTTGATCTTTCAAAGGAGGGTGGGCATTCCGAGTACCGGGTACTGCATCACAAGGACAGTACCGGGAGGGAAATTGAAAACACCCTGGTGGACCAGGTCCGCAAACACCCGAAGATTGAGGTGATCGAGGACACGTTTGCAATCGATATCATCACCGAACACCACCTTGGAATCGAAGTAAACCGCCGGACTCCCCATATCACCTGTTTTGGCGCCTATGTGTTGAATCCCCGTACCCAGCTTGTCGACACCATTCTCTCAAAAACCACCCTGATCGCAACGGGTGGTGCAGGACAGGTTTACAGCACAACCACAAATCCCACCATCTCGACCGGTGACGGAATCGCCATGGTATACAGGGCCAAAGGAACCGTTGAGAACATGGAGTTCATGCAGTTTCATCCCACCGCCCTGTACAACCCGGAAGAGAAACATTCTTTCCTGATCACTGAAGCCCTGCGCGGGTTTGGCGGCATTTTAAAGAATTCGCAGGGCAAAGAGTTCATGCAGAAGTACGATCCGCGTCTCGGCCTTGCCCCGCGCGACATCGTGGCGCGCGCCATCGACAATGAACTGAAGATCCTGGGTGATGACTATGTATACCTCGATTGCCGTCACCTCCCGAAAAATGAGCTGATCCATAATTTCCCGACCATTTATGCAAAATGTCTCAGCATCGGTATCGACATCACACGCGATATGATCCCGGTTGTGCCGGCTGCACATTATACCTGCGGGGGGATCAAGGTAGATGAATTCGGAAGAAGTTCCATTCAGCATCTTTATGCCTCGGGTGAGTGTTCCTGTACCGGGATGCACGGAGCAAACCGGCTTGCGTCCAATTCGCTGCTTGAATCGCTGGTGTTTTCGCACCGGTCGAGCGAAGATGCCATAGAAAGTGCAAAGACCATCCTGATCAATGAAGAGATCCCCGACTGGAATGCCGAAGGAATGGTTTACAATGAAGAGATGATCCTGATCACGCAATCCCTGAAAGAACTCCAGGCAATCATGACCAGCTATGTTGGCATTGTAAGGTCCAATCTCCGCTTAAAAAGAGCCTTCGACAGGCTTGAGATCCTTTATCAGGAGTCAGAAGCACTTTACAATAAATCCATCCTGACACCGCGTATCTGTGAACTCCGCAACCTGATCAATATCGGTTACCTGGTCATCAAGGCAGCGATGAACAGAAAGGAGAGCCGCGGCCTGCATTACTCGCTTGATTTTCCACGGACAACAGAAAAGAGATAAGCCATGGCGCTGATAAAATCCGTTAAAGGTGTGGCCCCTGTATTTGGAAACAATTGCTTCCTGGCCGACAATTCAACGATTACCGGGGATGTTGTGATGGGGGATGATTGCAGTGTATGGTTCAACGCTGTGATCCGCGGCGATGTTCATTCCATCCGCATTGGCAACAACGTTAACATCCAGGACGGAGCCATTATTCACTGTACCTATCAGAAAGCACCGGTCAGTATCGGGAATAATGTTTCCATCGCGCACAATGCCATCGTTCACGGGTGCACCATCCACGATAATGTCCTCGTCGGAATGGGTGCAATCATCATGGACGGGGCCGTTGTGAAAAGCAATTCCATTATCGGGGCAGGAGCCCTGGTAAAGGAAGGAACTATTGTGGAATCAGGTTCTGTCTGGGCCGGGGTTCCGGCAGTCAAAATCAGGGATATCGACCAGGAACTGCTGGAAGGACAGGTGAACAGGATATCACGGAATTACACGATGTATGCAGGGTGGTACGATAAAGAAGAGTGAAAATGTGATCCCGGCGCATCCTGCATCGAAAAAAGAGCATAAAAAAAGCTGTTCCGAGGGTTCGGAACAGCTTTTTTTATGACGGGAATCTGTTTTAAAGAATATTCAGTTTTTTCTTCACCAGGGGAAGTATGTCATCTGCAGGCTCTGTATAGAGCACGACGTCCTCAATTGAATTGAGAATATACGTGTACTTGTTTTCCTTGGCCACTTCTTTTATCGCTGCTTTCGCCTTGGTAACAATAGGCTGGAGAAGTTCCTGCTGTTTTGCCTGAAGGTCAGTCTGGGCTTTCTGCTGGAATGCATCAATGCGTCCCTGCAGGTCCTGCAATTCCTTTTCTTTCGTTTGTTTGATCAGGTCAGACATGCCGGAAGATCCCTGCTGATATTCAAGGTATTTGTTTTCAAATTCAGCACGCATGGCATCCAGCTGGTCTGAAAGAGTTTGCTGGTATTTCTGTAATTTGATCTTCACGGAATCAACACCCGGCATTGCGGCGACAAGGCCGTTAAAATCAATATATCCTATTTTTTGTACAGTCTGCGACTGTGAGGCTGTTGCAAAAACAAGAATAAAGGAAAGAGCTGCAAAAAATCTTACTACGTTTTTCATTTTCGATATTTATGGTTAATAATTTACCCGACTGCAAAATTATAAATAAATCTGAAATCCCAATGGCTGATGGGTTCTATTTCTTTGGCTGTTTGGGGGCATTGGAAGGAGGGGTCTCGTTCTTGCTGTCGCCCTGCTGGCCTCCTTGTTGTCCCGACTTTGAAGCCCCGCCAGATCCTGCTCCCGCTTCCGGGATTTTTTGACCCGGTGTTGCTGAACGTCCTTTCCTGCCAGTGGATGCGGCTCCCAGGTTATCCAGCACTTCATCGCTTAAATCATATTTCGGGTTGGCAAAGAGGATTGTAAGTGCCCCCGCTTTATCAAAGATTACGGAATAATTGCTGTTGGTTGCAATCTCCTGGATCGCATTGTATACCTTTTCCTGGATCGGCTTTACCAGCTCCTGTCTTTTCTTCATCAGGTCGCCGTTCTGTCCGAACCGCTGTCGCTGAAGATTTTTGGCTTCCTTCTCCCGGTCAACGATTTCCTGTTCTTTTTTCTTCTTCATATCTTCAGGCAGCAAGACTGCCTGGGCCTGGTAATCCTGGTACATCTTGTCAACCTCTGCAAATTTTGCCTCGATCTCCTTTTGCCACTGTGCTGAAACTTCATCCAGCTGGGCCTGGGATTCTGTATATTCAGGAAGATTTTCCAGGATATACTGGCTGTCGACATAGGCAAATTTCTGCGCATGTACCATACCAAAAGCAAAGAGAAATACAACCGCTGTAAAGATTATTTTTTTCATGTTACCTTCCTCCCAATAGTTGATCAAAGTTAATTATCTTTTTTATACAATTTTCATCTCACATCCCACATCCCACATCTCATATCTCATATCTCATATTTCATATCCCGCTAATCGATCGAAGAGTTGATCGAGAAATGGAACTGGCTTCCCCCCACACCCGGTACACCCCTGATCGGGTCGAGTCCGTATCCCCAGTCCAGGCCCAGAAGCCCGAACATCGGTAGGAAAACACGCACACCAAAACCAACCGACCGGTAAATATCAAAGGGATTGACATACTTCCAGGATAACCAGTCATGCCCGCCATCCATAAAGGCAAGCCCGTAGATCGTTGCACTCGGGTTCAGGGATATCGGGTAACGCAATTCGAGTGTGAATTTTTCATACACCGTTCCGCCGACCATATTCGGATAGAGAGGGGTAAGCGAGTTATTGATATAACCGCGGAAACCGATCAGTTCCCTGCCATCCATGTTGTTGTAGCCGGTCAGCCCGTCGCCCCCGAGATAAAATCGTTGAAAGGGCGTGACTCCGATATCGCTGTTATAGGCTCCAAGAAATCCGAACTGAAGCCGTGTTGCCAGGACGAGCTTGTCGATCAGGTTCGTATACCATGATCCCTTAACCTTCCACTTGTAATATTCCACCCATCTGTACTTCTCACTCAAAGGCATCGAACTATAATCCACATTTCCACGGAAGAGGGAATAGGGCGGTGTGACTTCAAGGCTCACGCTGACCAGGGAGCCCATTTTCGGATAGATCTCCTGATCAATGGAACTCCGGGAAAGATTGATGGAATAACTGATGGAATTGTAAACCCCGTTTCCTCCGCCGAATGAAAAGATCTGCGAATATTTGTGGGTATTGTACCTGTTGAAATTGACGGCCTGGTAGAGGGAAAAATAATCATCCGGCCAGGTAAGGGCAGTTCCCAAACCAACCTGGATCCCGTCAATCTTAAAATAGGCATAATTGGTATCTGATTTCGAGATCCCGTTGGTATATTTTGAATGAACATAGGAGAGGCTCAGCGCAAGAGGCTTTCTTCCGCCTACCCAGGGTTCGGTAAACGAAACGCTGTAGCTGATGTACCCAACCCCGTATGTCTGAAACCGCAAACTGAGTTTTTGCCCGTCGCCGGAAGGAATGGGCCTCCAGCTCTTGAAGTTAAAAAGGTTCCTGAGAGAGAAATTATTGAACGACAGCCCGAGGGTTCCGACAATCCTTCCATATCCCCAGCCTCCTGACAATTCAATCTGGTCGGCCGAGGTTTCTTCAACATTATAATTGATGTCGACGGTTCCGTCTTCCGGATTGGGGGAGACATCGGGCGTCAGTTTTTCAGCATTGAAATATTTAAGCTGCATCAGTTCACGCTGCGAACGGATCAGCTTGTCACGGCTGAACAATTGTCCGGGGCGGGTCGTAACCTGGCGCAAGGCAACATGGTCATTGGTTTTTGTATTCCCGGTGATTGAGACTTTATTCACGGTAGCCTGCTTCCCTTCCCGCATCCGGATCTCGATATCGATTGAATCCTTTTCCACATTCACCTCGACCGGCTGAACGTCAAAAAACAGGAAGCCGTCATCCATGTATAGGGAACGCACATCTGTTCCATTTGGATTATAGGTCAGGGCGGTTTCAAGGGCACTCTGATCGTAAACATCGCCTTTCTTGATCTTCAGGATGCGGTTCAGGAACTCATCCGGATATTTGGTATTGCCGACCCAGGTGACATTGCGGAAATAGTACTTAGGACCTTCTTCCACCCAGATATCGATCGAAACCGTGTTGTCATCGTTCTTGGAGATGGAATCCCGGAGGATTTTCGCATCCCGGTATCCCATGGTATTGTACTTGGCGAGAAGCAGCAGTTTATCCGCTTCATACTCATCATTAATGAATTTTGCAGATTTGAAAATGCGGAAACGGATGTTTTTCGAGGCATGTTCATCCATTACATTGGCAATCTCGACAAAATCGACCGTGGCCACCGAGGTAGCTGTTGAAACCACCACTTTGTCAAGGTCGTTCATCGGGTTGAAAACCCCTTTCTCTTTGGTCTTTTTCATTGCGCCCTTGATCTGTTCCGTGGTCATGTATACATTCCCGTGAATGGTTATTTCATATACCTTGACCTTGCCGTTGCGGCTGATATTGATAACCAGGCTGACTTCGTTGGAAGAGGAAGAATCTCTTTGTTGTACAATATCCACCTCGGCATTCAGGTAACCTTTATCCGTATAGTATTTCCGGATAATATTCTTTGTCCGGATGACCATGTTATCGGTCACATATTCCCCTTTCGAGATATGGATCTTTTCGCGAATGTTGTCGGCATCCGATTTTTTAATTCCGTTAAATGAAAAATGCGATAACCGTGGCCTTTCCTTCAGGTAGATGTTCAGGTAGACCTGGTTATCGGAAATCTGTGCGATGGAGATCTTTACGTCTTCAAAAAGGCCCTGGTCCCAGAGTTTTCGGATCGCCTGGGTAATCTTTTCTCCGGGAATTCTCACCTTATCCCCGATGGTAAGCCCGGAAAGCATGATCAGGACATTGTTATCCAGGTATTTTACTCCCGATACGGTGATGCCGCCGATTATGTATTCTTTGGGTGAAGTGTAATCGATGGGAACCGCATCCCCGGAGGTTATCTGGGCATTCACGGAAGGAAGAAACCATGTGGTCAGGAAAAGCAGAAAGAGAAATTTAAGTTTCATCCGGTATTAGTTGAAATGGCGGTTTTTTGTTTGTTTTATCTGTTCACTTGTCAATCCGAATCTTCTTTCCCTTCCCTGATAATCCACTATAGCTTTGTAGAAGTCTTCTTTTGTAAAGTCCGGCCACAAGGTCGGAGTGAAATACAATTCGCTGTAGGCGATCTGCCAAAGCAGGAAATTGCTCACCCTGCACTCCCCACTGGTCCGGATCAGCAGTTCCGGATCAGGAATTTCAGCTGTCGTGAGAAGTCCGGAGAAGGAATCGGCATTGATCTCATCCGCCTTCAGGGTTCCGGCACTGACCTGCCGGGCAAGTGAACGCGCAGCCTCCACGATCTCCCAACGCGAACTGTAACTCAGTGCAAGCACCAGCCGCAAACCGGTATTACCGGAAGTATCTTCAATGGCCTTCTTCAGTTCACCCTGACTTCTGGCAGGAAGATTTTTCAGGTCTCCGATGGCCAGGAGCCGGATGTTGTTATCCATGAAGGTCTTTCTTTCCTTATTCACGGAGGTTACCAGGAGTTTCATCAATGCGTTGATCTCATACCGGGGTCGGTTCCAGTTTTCAGTTGAGAATGCATACAGGGTAATGAAGCTGATCCCAAGTGCAGCAGCTGCCTCAACCGTTTCCCTTACTGCATCCACACCTTTTTCATGGCCTAAAGTCCTTAAAAACCCGCGCTTTTTAGCCCAGCGGCCATTTCCATCCATAATGATGGCAACATGTGCAGGTATCCGGTCTTTTATTATCTTATCTTTAAAACTCATTCAGGCACGATGTAAAACACAGTTTCAGAAATGTTTGTTTTCCTTGCATTTACGGCTTCCCCGAATATCAAATTTATACGTCACGGTAATTCCGGAGAACGAATACCAGTCATTTGATTTCGGGTTGCCCCGTTGCATGCCGGCTGTATGACTGCGACTTGGATCGGACAAGATCGCGTTCTGATCATTCGGGTCAATGGCAGGACCATTCAGATAATAAGTACTGCTTACATCATCGATATAATCGGTAAATGTCTTATGCATTTCCCAAAATAATGTCAGGCCGACCTTTTTGCCAATGCTCACTTTGACGCCCAGGCCGAACGGGATGTTCACACCGATTGTATTATAAGGCTTGCGGCCTTCATACCCGATGTTTTGTCCTTCTGTTCCTGCCGATCTCAGATTTGCGCCACCGGAGGTCGGCTGAAAGATAAAACCTCCAATGCCGGCGTAAAGATACGGTGTTATCCAATTCCATCGACTACCCGTAAAGTACTCGAAAAAATTAAATTCGGCCGTTACCGAAAAATCGGTGATCGGGCTTTCAAACTGGAGATTCCGCCCGGGAAGGAAATTGGACTTTTCGGAGTTTCCTTTCACCTTGCCGCGTGTAATCCCTAGTTTTAATGCCCAGCGGGTATCAATGTTGTACCTTACCAAAGCTCCATAGGCAATCTGGGCCATGCGAAAATGAACATCCGGGTTAAGGTCGCCAAGATAATATGCATCCCCAAGAAATACGCCTGCCTCCAGCGTGACTTGCGCTTTTGCAGACGGGTTCATCACGAGGCAAAACAGGAAAATCCAGGGAATAAAGAGAAACCCCAGTTTTGGCCTTGATGAAAGGATGGAATGGGTAGCGGTTTGAGAATGCATTAACGGCTCTTGCAATTTGTCTGATTCATAACGCAGATTCACTCTATTTATTGGAGGAGACGGAGGAAAACCATGAAAAAATCATCAGTTCCGGATATCCAGGCCCCATTTAAGCTTCGCACGGATGGTTTCAAAGAAATTCCTTCCCGACATCCGCACCAGGCAAATTTTAAAATCTTCCTTTTTTATCACCAGTTCTGTCGGGACTTCCAATCTGACAATTCGTGAATCCAAACCGATATAACAATCTACATTTCTTGATTCTATGATAATCCGGATGATGCAGGTATCGGGGATGACGATGGGCCTCACGGTAAGGTTATGGCTTGCAATGGGGGTGATCACGAAATTCTCCGAATCGGGGGAAAGGATCGGGCCTGTACAACTCATCGAATAGGCCGTGGAACCTGTAGGGGTGGCAACGATCAATCCATCTGCCCAGTAGGTATTGAGAAAATCATCGTTGACGAACAACTTGATGGCAAGGAGGGACTGCGGACTGCTCTTGTGGATTGAAAAATCATTCAATGCGTAGTTGAACTCACCGAAAAGGGGTTTTGCAGATTCAAGACGGAGGAGTGTACGTTCATCAATGGTGTATTTCTTCCCGATGAGATCATCCAGTGCGGGAAGAATCTCTTCCTTTGAAATTCCGGATAAAAACCCAAGCCGGCCCATGTTGATCCCGATCACGGGAATTTTCGAATCACCCACCAGGGTTATGGTATCCAGTAAGGTTCCGTCCCCGCCTATGGAAAAAAGATATTCAACCTCTCCGCGGATCTCCTGTTGCGTTGTAAAGAGCAGGGGCTGATTCTCAAAATGAATCTTTTCCCGCAGGGCATTATAGAAAGGTTCAAATAAATAAACGATGCAGTTGAGGATTCTCAGCCGGTCGATAAATCCCTGCAGGTAAGGAACATCATTCCCGGAGATCGTCTTTCCAAACAGTGCAACCTTCATCAATTATGCTTTTTTAAAACCGACGGCAAAGATACTCCATTTTTCCATTGATCAGCCCGGTTCACTTATATAGGAGCGGTAAAATGGAGATAGAGCCCCGGAACACCTTTCCCGTTTATTGCTGCCTCGAGGCGGATCACAATATCGTAGTATGTCGCAAGGTCAATTCCTACGCCATAACCAACCAGCAGGCTGTTTCTCAGGTCGTTTGTCGGGTCGGGCTGGTCGCCGTCGTACCAGACATATCCAACATCACAGAAAACGTTGAGATAAAATGCATACGGAACCTTGTTAAATTTGGGGCTCCGGAGGAAATCCAGGCTCATGTCACGCTGTGGAACCAGGGCAAACTTGAAATTACTCTTCCACAGAATAAAATCCCTGCCGTCAATTACATAATACTCATATCCTCTCACATACTCCCTGCCATAACCAAGTCCGCGCTGCATAAAATAGGGAGGCTGGGGTGTGAAGGTAACCTTCACCGTCAGCCCGGATGCAAAATACCAACGGTTATAGAGTTGCAGGTATTTCCGGAAATTGGTTTTTATAAAAAACTCATTCACGGGCGACAACCCGAGCCCGTTCTGGGCCAGCTCGGCATCAAAATACGAGCCTGTGAGAGGATAGAACTGCACATCCCGGCGATCGTTCTTATACTGGTACCCGATGCTGAAGTAATTGAGGTAGTTGGAACTGTCAGCCGCATAGCCAGGGATCCTCAGCAGGGAATCCGAAAAGAACCAGCCATTGAACCCGAAATGAAGCGTATGACGGGCATAGAAGGAGGGGCGCACCAGCAGTTCTGCAAAGGCATAGAGGTTCTGCCGTGGAAACTGGTCAGGATCTTTGTAGTAAACGGTCTTGTTGTCATGGGTTTCGACGATCACCTCATGGTTCCGGTTATATTCTGCGCCAAAAGCCATCCCGATGATTTTCCTGCGGTCGAGATAGGGGATCTTGTAGCTGAACCCGATCTTCTGGTTAAAACCAAAATGGACAGGGACCTTCAGGGTCTCATTCCTTCCCCTGACATTCTTTATGGTCAGGTCAATCCCGTAAGTCAGACGGCTGAGATCCGTTGTCTCGACCCAGGTATTGAAATTCCGGTCGGAGATCTCGAAAAAGGGCCATGGCCAGATATACCAACGCTCAACTACATGGATCACCACATCCATCTGCCTCGGCGATCCATCCCGGGGCAAGGTATCCAGGGTGACGAAGTTAAACAAGGTCGTATTGAAGATGTTTTCTCTCCCTTCCGTCAGCATCTGCCTGAAAGACGCCTCCCGTAGCGTATCCTTTTCATGAAAGGGAAGTTCCCTCAGGATGATGGAGGATCGGGTCAGGTGGTTGCCGTCGATGGTAACCGAACGTATAACCACCTGAAGGGAAGTGTCATGAACCCTTTCTGCAAATAGTGGCTGAGAAAAAGCGGATGGAGCAAAGATGAAAAAGAAGAGAGAAAACAGCCAACCAATCCCCGGAGATTCTTTCACGATGGAAAAAAATTTCCTCATGAATCAGATGTTAAGGTAATTCATCAGCGAATTGTATCTTTCCTGCAGGCTTTCCGTGTAGGTGTCTTCTGAAAAAGATGCTTTAATGTTGTATTTATACCGGGTAAAGGTTTGAAGGATGGGCCCGACATCGATCTTGTTCAGCTTCAGCGTCACTTCCATGCGCGTTGAATCCGGGAAAGTGGTGATGTACATTCCCAGGATCTTGGCATCGTTTGATTCAACGATCTGGGCTATTTCGGTAAGAAGATAATCCTTGTCATTGAGTTCGAGAATGATAATCCCTCCGGGGTTGTTCAAAGCCATCAGTCCGGCGAAGTGATGACTCAGGCTGACAAGGGTAACCGAGCCGAGGTAATGCTTTTTCTCATCGAGAACCGGGAGGAGCGTAAGTTTCATCGCATCCATGATCCGGATCACCTCGTAGATATGCTGATCTTCCAGGATATAGGCATTGGAAAGTGACAGCGGGTGTGTACCGACCGATTCTGAAGGATTGTCGTAGGTCAGTATATCTGTATCGGAGATCAATCCCAGAAATAGACCATCGTCGGCAACAGGCAGCTGCGATACCCTTAATTCATCCATCATCGCAAGAGCGCTTTCACCGGTTTCAGCAGGCCTGAGCGGAAGGATGTTTTCAGCTATGAGTTGTCGTGCAATCATGGTTCAGGGTTTGTCATTCAGGATGCTAAGGTAACTATTATATCTCATCCGGCTGATCTCACCGGTCTCCAGGGCATCTTTCACGGCGCATCCGGGTTCATGGGTATGCGTGCAGTTCTTATACTTGCAAAAGGGCAGAAGCTTTTCCATTTCAGGGAAACAGCGTGGAATTTCGCTTTTTTCAAAATCGATCAGACCGAACTCCCGGATGCCAGGCGTATCAATGATAAAACCGCCGGCATCCAGTTCAAACATCTCTGCAAATGTAGTCGTGTGCTTTCCTTTCAGGTGGATCTCTGAGATCAGTCCGGTCTTCAGCTGCAAGTCGGGTTGTATGGCAGTGATCAGGGCCGACTTCCCGGCCCCTGAATGGCCTGAAAAAAGGCTGGTCTTTCCTTTGAGGAGACGGCTGATCTGGTCAACACGATCGCCTCTCAGGGCAGAGACGGAGTAACAGGGGTAACCTGCCTGCTCATAGATGCTTTTCAATTCCGCCTCCCGCGCTGAAAGCGCATCGTCATAAAGGTCGATCTTGTTAAAGATGATGCTTGCAGGGATATAATATCCGGTGGCGGTTACCAGGAACCGGTCAATGAATCCGGTCGAAGTTTTAGGGCGGGCGAGGGTAACGATCAGGAAGGCATGATCGAGGTTGGCGGCAAGGATGTGCGTGGTATGGGATAAGTTAATGGATTTCCTGACAATGTAATTATCCCTTTCCCGGATCTGTGTGATCACACCGGTCTCCTCATCCGGCTGAATTTCGAATTCAACCCTGTCGCCGATGGCAACCGGGTTTGTGGAACGCAATCCCTTTATCCGGAACTGCCCTTTCAGCCGGCATTCGGTTCTCCTGCCCTCTTCCGAACGCACCGTGATCCAGCTCCCTGTTGATTTTGTAACTACGCCTTTCAAGTTCTTGCTTCCGATATTGGATCAGGGGAAATTATAATGTTTCCTGACCGGTTTTTTAATGTCCCAGATGCACTCCAGTCCATCTTTAAAGACGACAAAATCACCGGGAGAGATCGTATAGTTCCGGTCTCCCGATTCAATCACCACCTCCCCTTCCAGGAACAGGCACTCTTCATCCCCGTCATAGGTATGACTGAACCGCGAGACCTCTTTTTCCCAGATGGGCCATTTTCGGATCTGGCGCTCTTCAATTTCTGTGTTGGCCAGCTTCTGAATAATCACCTTTTCCATACTACCCATGTTCAACATTGAGGATGTAAAGGTAACAAAAAGAGGAAAACTTCAGGCCAGATCATAGATCTTACCAGGCATGCTTTTTACGATCCCTTCAAATTCGAGGTTCAGCAATGCTGCGGAGGTTGTGCTCATACTCAGCCGGCACTGGATACAGATGTCATCGATTCCCGATGCGCCCTTCTGGTTCAGGTAGTCAACGATTGCGGTCTCGTCAGTTGTCATTTCCAGAAAGATCTTTTTCTGGAACCCGTCCGGTTTTTTACCCTGCTCCTCCCAACCCATCAGGTAGCGGATGTCGCTGGCCGATTGTACCAGTGCCGCCCGGTTATTCCGGATGAGACGGTTGGTTCCCTCCGAATAGGGATCATGGATGCGTCCGGGAACGGCAAAAACATCTCGGTTGTAGGAATTTGCAATCTCCGCCGTGATCAGGGCACCCCCCTTGCTGGCAGCTTCAACCACAAGGATGGCATCACAGATGCCCGCAATGATTCGGTTCCGCATAGGAAAATTCTCCCGATCAGGTTCGCTGTTGCTTAGAAATTCAGTCAGCAGTCCCCCATTTTTAATCATCTTTCCTGCCAGTGCCTTATTCTGGTAGGGGTAGATCCTGTCGAGCCCGTGTCCCAGCACACCTGTGGTCTGGAGGTTGTTTGCAAGGGCGGCACGGTGCGCGCAACTGTCAATCCCATAGGCGAGGCCGCTCACGATCATCACCTGGTCCTGAGCCAGGTCGGAAATGAGCTCGTGACAGGCGGTTCTTCCATAATCTGTGGCATTGCGGGTTCCGACCACGCCGATGATGCGTGAAACATTCAGGTCGGTAGTACCTTTGAAATAGAGCATGACCGGGCTGTCAATGCAGTTTCTTAACCTGAACGGATATTCTTTATCCGAATAGAACAGCGGACTGATCCTGAATTTTTCAATGAAGGCCACCTCCTTTTCAGCACGTTCAAGGATGGTTTTATCAGCCAGGGCGTCAAGGATCTTATGACCGACCCTCGGTATTTTCGTCAGCAACCTGTTCTTCTCCCTGAATACCGCTTCTGCGCTTCCGCAGCAGGCAACAAGTTTCTTCGCCAGGATGCAGCCAACACCGGGAACCAGGGTCAGTGCGATCTGATATAAAAGCTTTTTTTCACTCACGGGCATTGAAATAACCAACAAACCAAAACCCTTAATCGGCCGGAATGTGAAAAAGTAATATGAAAAGTTGAAATTATTTATCCGTGACGCCTTCCAGATTCGGTATTTTTGTGAAAAAGAAAGGAAGGGAGGGATTTTGAAGGTCCTGGTTTGTCCCCTCGATTGGGGAATCGGTCATGCAACCCGGTGTGTCCCGGTCATCCGGGAGTTTCTGGAATCCGGAGATGAAGTCGTGATTGCAGCTGATGGAAGGCCGTATGAATTCCTGAAAAAAGAGTTCCCTGAATGCCGGATGATCCGGTTTAAAGGGGCACACATCTCCTATTCAAAAGGAAAAGGATTCCTGATAAAAATCATCGGGCTCTCCCCTTTTCTGCTCCGGAGTTATTTCCGTGAGCAAAAGAAGATACAAGAGCTGATCAGGATTGAAAATCCGTCTGTTATTGTTTCCGACAACCGTTATGGGCTTTGGAAACACGACCGGTTCAGCATCCTGATCACACACCAGTTGAGGATCATCCTTCCCGCTCCGGTCAGGTTCCTGACTGGGTTTATCAATCGCATGATCCATCGCCAGGCGGAAAAATTCAGGGAATGCTGGGTTCCCGATTTCGAGCTGCATAACGGATTGGCCGGACAGCTCTCGCATCCTCCCGAATTGTCAAAAAACATGCATTATATTGGTACGCTGTCGCGGTTTTCCATGCCTCCCGGGCAACGGGATGTTCCCGTTCCCTGCGATTTTGACATCATGGTCGCACTGTCGGGACCGGAACCCCAGAGGACCCTCTTCGAGGAGATCGTTTTTAAACAGCTTCAGAATACCGGACTGAGCGGAATCATCGTGAGGGGATTAACAGAAACAAACGAAGAGTGGAACCTGACAGACAAGATCAAGGTGTTCTCACACCTGGAAACGGGAAAAATGAAAGAGTATATCCTGCGTTCTCACATTGTGATCTGCCGGTCAGGTTATTCAAGCCTGATGGACCTTGTGACGCTGGGAAAAAATGCCATCCTTGTTCCTACACCCGGGCAAACCGAACAGGAGTACCTGGCACGTTATCTGATGGAAAAAAAGATCTACTTCTCGATGCAGCAGGATCATTTTGAGCTTCTCTACGCCATTGAGATGACACGTAACTTTCCAGGACTGGTGATGCAGAATGATTATAAAATACTTAAGGAGAGGATACGGGAGATCAGGAAGGGGTTAGGAATTAGCCATTAGGTACAATCCTCCGACCTCTATTCTCCATCTTCCACCCTCTATCCTCTATCCTCCATTTTCGATCTTCAATCCTCTGTCGCTCGTCCATGCTTTCCAAACCAGCACACCGCCGGCAATAATAAGTGGTATACTGAGCAACTGACCGAGGTTAAGGATCATCGAAGACTCAAAACTTTCCTGCGGCATTTTTACAAATTCGATCAGGAACCGCATTCCGAAGACCATGATCAGGAACATTCCAAAGATCATACCCTGGGCAGGCTTCCCCCTCTTTTTGTAATAATACCACCAGAGAAAAAGAAAAATCAGGAGATAGGAAAGTCCTTCATAAAGCTGGGTCGGATGCCTCGGATCGAGATCCAGAGGATGTCCTGCCCGAAGAAACCTGAATCCCCATGGAAGAGAGGTGATCCGGCCGAAAATTTCTGAATTCATCAGGTTGCCCAGACGGATAAAAAGTCCTGACAGTGCCACAACGATCACAACGCGATCCATCACCCAGAGAAAGGGCAGCTTTTTTACCCGGCCGAAAATCAGGATTGTAATAATGATCCCGACAGCAGCGCCATGACTGGCGAGGCCGCCTTCCCAAACCATCAGGATCTGAACCGGATGGGAAAGGTAGTATGCAGGTTCATAAAAGAAGCAATGGCCAAGCCGGGCACCGATGATGGTCCCGATGACCATGTAAGTTGTGAGGGTATCGAGGACACTGACCGGGATCTTTTCTTTGTTGAAGATCCTCAGCAGAATAAAATATCCGAAGAAGAAGGAGGAAGCAAAGAGCACCCCATACCAACGGATGGCGAAACTTCCTGTCCGGAAGATTTCGGGGTCAACATTCCAATTAATATAACTGAGGATCATAGCTTAACAAGATATTCGTTGAATTCCTGCATTCTGCATTCCCTGCACTTAAATTCCTGCAATCCTATCTACTGGTACTTCTTAAGTTCCTGCTGGAACAGAGCATCCATTTTTGAAGCCAGCTTCACCTGTTTATGTTCTTCTGCAACGTAATTCAACCTTCGCAGGATACCCAGTGCCTGTTCAATGTCTTTTGAATAATACTCCCTTTTATCCCCCTTGAACATATAATAATAATCAAGGTTCTGGGAATAGATCTCGCCCAGCCGGACCAGTATTTTGTTCGCCTTTGCCGTATCGCCCAGTTTGTAGTACATTTCCGCAAATGGCATCGTGTACATATCGTACGTGAAACGGGAATCAGGGAAGAGTTCAAAGTATTTATCCATCAGCTTCAGCGCCTCTTTCTTCCTGCCCATTTCAATCAGGGCCTGGGTGGTACGCAGCATGTTGGTCTTCGGCCTTGCCTGGTTGTTCAGACTCTCCGGATCCAGGTAAACATGCGGATCATTCAGGTTTCCCCAGGCAAATTTGTTCATCAGGAGATCGTAGGAGGTCAGCGGATCAACTCCGCCCATGTTGGGGATATAGTCGTCATTGCTGGCCTTGACAGGCATGAACTTATAGACCCATCCCACGACAAGGGAGAAGGAATCAACATTGAAACAATGGTTCACACTGGAGGGTGAGGCAAAGTAGAGAGGCCTCTTCCAGTGATTGTTTGCAACAAGGTCGAGCAGCATCACATCATTCTTGTAAAGCTGGTTTGTACGGATGGTCCAGTAGATGGTATCTACCATCTTCCCGGCCAGGTATTTCGGCACGATGCCATACTTGATACAGGCAGCTGAATCGACTGCCAGCTTGACCTTTTTCGATGGGAAGAACTTCATTTTGTCGCCGTTCTGAAGTGACAGGAAGGTACGCGGGTCGTCACTCTTGATAAAATCAACGAGGTCTTTCAGATTGATATACCCTTTGATCCCGACATCGTAAAACGGAACGATGTCGTTCGACCCCGGCCGGTATTTATCCTGCGGAATTTCGAACGGTATCGGTTCCGATTCATACGCTTTCTTGAAGAGCATGTCGATATACCACGATCCGGAAGCAAGCATCAGGTTGATAACCCGTACATCCGTCCGGATCCCTTCAACCTCCTGGTCATACCAGAGGGGAAATGTATCGTTGTCGCCGTTAGTAAAGAGAATTCCCTGCGGCCCGCACGAGTTCAAGTAATTTGCTGCATAATCGCGGCAGGCATATTTCCCCGAACGGTCATGATCATTCCAGTTCTGCTCTGCCATGATACCGGGAACAAGGATCAGGCAGACCAGCGAAACCAGGATAATGGATAAATTTTCCTTCTTCAGGAACTTTTTTACCAGGTTTATCAGGTAGATCACACCGAGTCCGATCCAGATTGAAAAGGCATAGGTGGAACCGCAATAGGAATAATCACGTTCACGGGGCTCAAAAGGCTTCTGGTTCAGAAAGACGACAATGGCCAGCCCGGTCATCAGGAACAGGAGGATGATCACAAGGTTGCCTTTGTATTCTTTTTTAAGCTGGTAGAAGAACCCGATCAGTCCGAGGATAAACGGAAGCATGAAATATTTGTTCGTACCCCTGTTCTTCATGCTGTCGGGCATGTTGGTCTGTGGATGGCCCGTCAGCATCTTGTCAATGAACGGGATCCCTGTGATCCAGTTTCCATCCTGGGGTCCGCCATACCCCTGGACATCATTCTGCCTTCCGGAGAAATTCCACATGAAATAGCGGAAATACATCACTCCTACCTGGTAGTTAAAGAAATATTTCAGGTTCTCAATGAAGGTGGGCCTGTACCGGGTTTCGGTCTTGCCCTCCCCCGTGGTTACATCAATCGGGACTCCCGGGCCACCCCAGTCTTTAAAAAACTGTTCGGATCCCTTTCGTTCATTGCTCCACATTCGCGGAAAAACAGTAGTAAACCTCGGATCATACACGGGAACGGTTCCCTTACGGTCATCCAGAACCACATATTTACCGGTCTTATCATCCCTCCTGTAAATAGGACTCCCATCTTCATAATCAATGATCGGGGCGCTGTAATACTGTCCGCTGAAGATGGGCCAGGTACCATATTGTTCACGGTTAAGGTAGGTAACGAGCCCTACCACATCCTTGGGAGCATTTTCATTGATGGGGGTTCCGGCATTGGCACGGATCACCAGCATGATAAAAGAAGTGTACCCGATCAGGAGGAAGGTAAAACAGAGGATGATGGTGTTCAGCAATGGCTTCCCGTTCCGTTTGGAATAGATCAGGCCAAACACGATCAGTCCGATGATCAGCAGAAAATAAAAGATCATCCCTGTATTGAAAGGCAATCCAAGTCCATTGACAAAAAGAAGTTCAAATTTCCCCGCCAGTGTGGGCAGCCAGGGGATCACAAAATACATAATAAAGGCCAGGACTGCGATGGAAAGAATCAGCGTCAGCAGAATCCCTGTCTTTGTGGGTTTGTATTTTTTGAAATAAATGACGAACGCAAGAGCAGGAATGGTCAGCAGGTTCAGGAGATGCACACCGATGGCGAGACCCACCATGAATGCGATAAAAATCAGCCAGCGGTAGGAATGTGCCGAATCGGCTTCTTCTTCCCACTTCAGGATCGACCAGAATACCAGGGATGTGAAAAACGCCGACATGGCATAAACTTCGCCTTCAACGGCAGAAAACCAGAAAGAGTCAGTGAACGTAAAGGTGAGGGCGCCGACGAGACCGGCGGCAAAAATCGTGTACATCTGTCCTCTCGTCATCTCACCTTCGGGGGCAACGATCTTGCGTGCGAACATGGTGATCGACCAGAAAAGGAACAAAACGGCGAAAGCGCTGGAAAGGCCTGACATGGCATTGCACATCAGGGCAACTTTGGATGTATCGCCAAAGGTCAGAAGGGAGATCACCCGGCCGATCATCTGCATGGTAGGCGCCCCGGGAGGATGCCCGACCTGCAATTTGTATGTGGTGGAGATGAATTCACCCGGATCCCACCAGCTGGCGGTAGGTTCGAGGGTAAGCAGAAAGACAACTGCAGCGATGGCAAAGACGATCCAGCCCAGCAGGTTGTTAAGCTTTTTATACTGTATCATAAGGGAAAAAATTAGCGAAACAGATTCAGAAGGCGAAAGTACAAAATTTGCGGAGATTAAAAAAAATTCTACCTTTGCCCGCATTCAGCTGATGAGCGGATGAGCTGATGAGTTGACGAGCTCGTTCACTCATCAGTTCGTCAGTTCATCAACTAATATTGTCCCGTGGTGTAAAGGTAGCACCAGAGATTTTGGTTCTCTTGGTCTAGGTTCGAATCCTGGCGGGACAACAGAAAAAAACAGCGAAATGGCAAGATTGCTAAATGGCGAAATCTTGCCATTTTGCTTTTTTACTCAGCTTGGAGTAACTGAATTTCAAGTCAAGAACGTTGGATGAATGCACATATTCACCTCCCCTGTGTGGGGGAGGCCGGGAGGGGGCTGAAAAGTAAAATTGTTAACTGGCAAGATGGTAAAATGGTAAAAAAATATCTTTTTCAGTGCAACAAATACCTCTTCCGGGTAAGGCTTTTAATCAGCGCAACGAAGGCTTCCACTTCAGGTTTCAGTTTTTCCAGAACAGCCTCATTCTCCTTGTTCAGGTGTTCCTTAAAATCCAGGAAATTCCTGTGCGGGCCGGTATTTGCATAGTGCGTTGTTTTCATGAAGCGCTCCATCGCATCAATGATCACCACCTTGTCGTGCCATTCGCCGATCACAATCTCCATTCGTGTAAGGTCAAGGCGGATCTGATCCATACCCGCATCGGGAGCAACCTGTGAAACCTGATGTACAATTGCCGTTAAATCTTTGATATTCTGCCTGATCCTGTGAATGTTTTTAGGATTGCTCCATCCCGAAAGGAAATAGTTCACACGGATGGAGTTCATGTGAATCATATCCCACGAACTGGTGACGATTTGCTTTGTACTGACCCGGGTCATGAATTTCCTGACTGACCGGGTAAGATCCTTGAGCCCTTTTTTATCAAAGCTCATCACCGCTTTCACATATTGACGAACCTGGAGCCGGTTCCGTTTGGCAAGCCATTTTGTGAATTCGATAAGGACAGGGTCGGGATCGTTTTTCCGATCAAGGAAAAGAAGCATGAGCTGGGTCTCACGAATGGTCCCGGCAGAGCGGAAGAGGTTTTTGAAAAGGCTTAAGCCGCCTGACTCTTTGCAAAACCCGGGGGAAATGGTTTCGAAAAGAATGAACAAGGCATTCATTTTCTTCACATCCACCCTGGCCTTGTGAACATCCTCAATTTCACAGGTAATGGCTGCTTTATAGAAGCTTGATTGAAAGGAGGCTGAAAGTTTACGAAAATACATGTACAGGTATTCACCTGTTTCAGACCGGTTCATGCTCTTCCGTCTTTATTTCCGGTGGCTCCGAAGGCGGAGCAACTGACCGGGTCCATGCTTTCTTGAACTTCTTATGCGATTCATTCATCTCCTGCATGAGAACAATGCCCTCCTCGGCCAGCCCGGCAAATCTCAGTTTTGAAATGTGCTGATCACACATCTCCTTCAGCAATTTGTTTCTTTTATTCTTCCAGGTCCGGATCGCATCGATCAGTCCAACTCCGATTTCTTCGGTAAGAGCAGGCTGATCACCCCGAAGGATCAGGTACTTGACCCGTTTCAGCGACCGGTCGAGGTTGTACCCTGTTCCGGTACTTTTCCCTTCCACACGGCTGATGATGTTTTTAAGCCTCATTTCCAGGATGGAGGAGATGATCCATGAGGTCTCAAGATAAAATTCATTCTTTAAAGCCGATCCTGCTCTCGGAATAAGGTTTTTGACCACTTTCCCGGATGCTTTCGTCTTTTTCATAAAGAAATATATTTTGATGGACTGCCTTTCGACAGTAAATATAGAATATTTTACCGGAATGTGACTTACAGTCAGGAAATTAATTTCTGCAAGGGAAATGATTTCGCAGGCTCAAAAAGAAAGCAGACAGGTCATCCGGATCGTAAATCCGGTAACCCAAAATCAACAGGAATGGAAAAGCTTACTCGCCCTTAAACGTGGGTTTCCGCTTCTGGTAAAATGCAGCGATGCCTTCATGAAAATCCTCGCTCGTACCGGCAATTCTCCGCAGCATATCGATGTGTTCAAAAGTCTGTGGTGAAAGCGGCATGGCATTCCCCAGGATATTCAGCTGTTCCTTGATCACCTGGATGCTTAGCGGTGAATTGGCGATGATTTTATTGGCAAGGTTAATGGTGAATTCTTCGATCTCTTCAGACGCTACCAGGTGGTTGATGATCCCGAGGTCGTATGCCTTCTCGGCACTGATCGGCTCGGCGGTGTAGAACATCTCCTTCACAATGTGGGATCCGATGATATCGAGAAACTGCAGGATCCCGGAGGTGTTGTAGGGAACGCCGATCCTTGCCGGGGTGATTGCCAGGCAGGTATCTTTCGTGCCGACTACGATGTCGCATACAAATGCAATGTTGCAGGCACCGCCCCAGATGCTTCCCTCCGCCATGGCAATAACCGGCACAGGGATGCCCTGAATCGCCCGGATTACTTTCTGCAAGGGGTTGTCATAGGCAAGAGGATCGCTCCCGTCACGGGGCAGCTCGTCAATATAAAAGCCGGATGACCATACTTTGGCTCCTTTGTTTGCCCGGATGATGACGACCCGTGCTTTCTCCTCCCTGAGCGATTTCAGGGCTGCGAGAATTTCATTCAGCAGGTCAACACTGAGTGCATTGCGCTTTGAATCATGGTTCAGGGTGATCCACCCGATTTGATCCTTGTGTTCTTTTATGATCAGGCTCATCTTTCAGGAATTTTGCATTGTGTGGACTGCAAAGTAAAGAAATTCCATCGGGAAGACAAGCAATCCTTCAAGGATAATTGTTTCCTGGCCGGACTATTTTGCCTGTACCCCTTCTGAAAAATCTGTATTCATTTCAGGATTTCAGAAAAAGTTTGTATTTTTCTGCTCCAGATAACCGGATATGAAAAAAGTACTCTTTGGAAACAACATGAACCGGATGCCCGGCTGGGCATTCAGGATGATGGCCTTTATGTTTAAGGTCGCTGATCTCTTTCAACACCACGACAATAAACTGGATCCTTTTAACATCCGGAAGGGGCAAACGGTGATCGATTACGGAAGCGGAACGGGCAGGTACCTTCCGTTCGCATCGGAGCATGCTGGTGAGAACGGAATGGTCTATGCTGTCGACATCCATCCGCTCGCCGTCAGATCCGCCGAACGGTTAATCGAAAAGCAACACCTGAAAAATGTCAGGCCACTGCTTACTGACGGGATAACAGTCGGCCTTCCTTCAAACGTGGCCGATATTATCTATGCCCTCGACATGTTTCACATGGTCAGCAATCCAACAGAATTCCTGAAAGAACTTCAAAGGCTCACAAAACCTGACGGGGTTCTCTTTCTTGAAGACGGCCACCAGAAAAGGTCAATCACCAGGGAGAAAATCATCAACTCCGTATCGTGGGTAATCCTTGAAGAAACAAAAACGTATGTAAAATGTCGTCCTGCAATCCAGGAACCTGTTCATGATTAACATCCGAAGCGGGAAATGCCGGTGTTACGGAAAATTCCTGAATCAGATTCCCCGGATTTCTTCCCTGACACTTTTCTTTTCCGTATTTTTGAGGGAAATTGATTTATCATGAAGCTTTTTCCCATGCGTACATTCATTCCTGTTACCCTCTTCATGCTGCTCCCCATGGCCATGGTTGCAGGTCCCGGGGATACTACCACGGTGCAGGCCTTCTCCTTTAACTCGGCACTTGAGGGGAAATTCCTTTTCCCCGACTCCACGCACAGATGGGAGAAGATCCTGATGTATTATACCTTAAAATGCAACCCGAACCAGAGCCCTGCATGCGGGGAATGGGATTACCTGACCTATACCTACCTCTATAAACACACCGGCAAGTTTGATTCCACGCTCTATTCGCATCCCAATTTCACCCTGAACGGAACCACTCCCGATACGCTGATGTACATGGATTCTCCTTCCTGGAGCTACAATCCGTGGTTCGAGTATTTTAACCAGACATTGCCAGCCAGCACCGCGACCATCGGGAACGGGACGCTGTCGACACCGTCTATCCTTTACGGACCGGCAAAAGATTCAAGGACCCAGATCCTGTGGATGAAAGACGAATTGATATCAGCCGGCCTCCATGCAGGACAGATCACCGGGATGCGTTTTAATTTCCTGTCGGCAGGAAGCAGACTGAAGAAATTATCGTTACGGATAAAAAGCTCAACCCTGAATGCGCTCTCAGGCCCCGGGTTCCAGGAGGGGACGTTCACAGAAGTCTTCAAACGTGATCCTCTCTTCAGTTCAGCAGGATGGCAGTCTCTTCCTTTTACCTACCCCTTCGAGTGGGACGGTACATCAAACCTTCTTGTGGATATCAGTTATGAGGACCGGACCGAAGGCGGTTCCAATGAACTGCTTGCTGACAATGCAGGATTTTCGTCAGTACTTTGTTCGCATCAACCCGATTTCAGCCTGAACTTCAATGATAATGATTTTGTAAAGGTCCCGGCTTCAGCCTTTACTACCATCGACAGCGCGATAACGGTTGCTTTCTGGATCTATGGCGATCCCCTGAAACAGCCCCAGAACAACACCGCATTTGAAGGTATTGACAGTGCCGGACAGCGTGTGATCAATGTGCACCTTCCCTGGGGCGACAGCAAGGTTTATTGGGATGCAGGACGGGATTCATCCGGCTATGACCGGCTCAGTCATCCGGTAACTGATCCTTCCCTGTTCAGGGGAAAATGGAATCACTGGGCCTTCGTGAAGGATTTAGGATCAGGGAGGATGAAGATCTATATTAACGGACAACTGGTAAGGTATATCTCCGGTAAACACAAGCGGATGAAGGACATCCGAACATTCAGGATCGGTTCGGATGCACAGGGTTCAGACCTGTTCTATGACGGGATGATCGATGATTTCACAGTATGGAACAAAGCGCTGAGTGACACTGCCGTAAGGAATTTCATGTACCGGGATATCACGGCTTCAGACCCGGATTTCGGGAACCTGGTCGCCTGGTACAAATTCAACGAAGGCAACGGATTCCAGACAGCAGATTCCGCTGCCGGAAACCACCGCGCGATCCTGAGGGGATATCCCGACTGGCAGTCATTCAAAGGCAGGGAACGGTTCCGGAATGCGGTTTCCTCCTCCCTGCGTCCCATGGTCGTTTTTGAACAGGGAACCTACAATCCCGCTTCACTGGATTCGGTGCTGAAGATCGACACCCTTCCCAAATCGCCGCTTATGATCGTCATTTTCGGAGATACCCTGCATCCTTATCTGGCCACTGACACTCTTACAAGATGGCCGGTTTATTACAATAATTATACCTACAATACCCAGGGATCAGCGACGGATTCGGCATTTGTTCCCAACGACGGCGTTCTTTACAGGAAAGATTATCCTTATTACGGGAAACCCTTTGAGGTACTGGAACGATACGAACTCGCCCGGTATATCACTCCTTACGGCAACAACCTGAGCCTGGGAGATGGCTGGACCTGGATTTATGACCTGACCGATTATGCACCTTTATTGCATGATTCTGTTCATCTGTCGTCAGGAAACTGGCAGGAATTACTGGATGTAAAATTTAAACTGATTGAAGGGATCCCACCTCGCGATCCACTTGGTATCAGGAATATCTATACAGGCGGACATGGCTATGCAGACGCCTCACAACATAACCTTCCCCCGGTGAAGGTGAGAATCGGCCCGGATGTCTCCGATGCCAGGCTGAAAATGCGCATTACGGGACATGGCTTCGGGGGTAACCTCGACTGTTCTGAATTCTGTCCAAGAACCAATAAGCTCTTTCTCAACGGGAACCAGGCCTATACCCATTATGTGTGGCGTTTATGCGGGATCAATCCTTTGTACCCACAGGGAGGCACCTGGCTTTACGACCGTGCTGCCTGGTGCCCGGGCGCTGAAGTCTCGACCAAAGATTTTGAGCTTACACCCTTCATTTCCCCGGGCGATTCCCTCACCATCGATTATGACCTTCAGGCTGGATATACCTGGAACGGCCAGGGAAGCTGGCCCTATTACCAGATCGAATCCCAGCTGATCACATACAAACAGCCGAACTTTGACCTGGATGTCGCCATGGAAGAGATCCTGGCGCCAAACAGTATCCAGAATTACAACCGGTTCAACCCGATGTGCGGATCACCCGTTATTGCGATAAGGAACAACGGAACGACAACCCTCACCAGCGCCGCCATCACTTACGGACCAGCCGGCGGGAAAATGCAGGTTTATACCTGGACCGGCAGCCTTGCTTTCCAGGATACGACAAGGATCACTCTCCCTCCGGTTGACTGGACTGACTGGCCGGGCGGAAACAACCATTTCATCTTTACCGTTGATCACCCGAACGGGGCAACCGATACCTATCCCTACAATAATACCATGACCTCAGAATTTGTTCTTCCCCCGGCGTATGAGAATATTTTTCAGTTTAAATTTAAAACCAACCATGAGTCTGCTTATCTCTCCTGGAGGCTGGAGGATGAGAACGGCACCCCTGTTTACCAAAACGGAGCTCTTGAGGACAATACGCTGTATGTCGATACTTTCCGTCTTGCAAAAGGATGCTACCGGCTGATTGTTGAGAACTCATACGGGGAAGGCCTGCAGTACTGGGCCAACATGCCTCCGAACGGCAACGGAACTGCCGGATATGCATGGCTCACAGACATGAATGATTATATCGTTAAGGCGTTACAGGGTGACTTTGGATATGGAGTTGCGCAGAGTTTTACAGTAGGAATGAACATCCGGGTACCTGAGCTGAATCCTTTCGGATATCTGACTGTTTACCCCAATCCGTCATCCGGCAGGTTCTCGGTTGGGATCATCATGGATCATGCTGAAAACACACAGCTCACTGTGACGGATGCACTTGGGAATCCTGTATTCAGAAGAGAGATGAAAAGCATCGTGAAGGAAACAATACCCGTTGATCTTTCCGGTCAGAGCCCGGGAGTTTACATCGTGACACTCTCTTCCGGATCCGGAAAGGCAGCCAGGAAAGTACTTGTCTATTAAACCGGCTATTTTACTTCCACCAGTTCCACTTCAAAGACAAGCGTGGAATAGGGAGGAATAACACTCATATCCCTTTCACCATAGGCAATGGCAGAAGGAATGATCAGGGTTGCTTTGCCTCCCTGGTTCATCAGGGCAATCCCTTCGTCCCAGCCTTTGATGACCTGGCTCCGGCCAAGCATGAATTCAATCGGTGTATTGCGCTCCTTTGAAGAGTCAAAAACTTTTCCGTTCAGTAATTTTCCGGTATAATGAACCTTCACTGTCTTGCCTGCCTCAGCCCTGGGACCCGTACCGGTAACAACCGGGATATAATACAATCCGCTGGGCAGCGGTTTAGCTTTAATGTTGTTGTCTTTAATGTATTTTTCCAACAGGATGGGTTCAGCATTTTTTAAAGAATCTGATTTCATTTGGTCTGATTTTTGTTTCTCGGTTTGTGCTGCTTCGAATTCTGCTTTTGTCTTCACATCCAGAATCTCAACATCGTAAACGATCGTTTGATACGGCGCAACCAGTGACCCGCTGCCTTTACGCCCGAATGCCAGATTGGAAGGAACGATGAACTTTGCCTTGCTCCCTTTCTTCAGCGTTGTAACCGCAAACTCAAAACCGGGAGTATCGATTTTCTTTCCGAATTCAAACGTAACTGGTTCCGGTCGTTCATACGTGGAGAATAACACCTTGCCATCCAGCAGGGTTACCTTGTAATTCATCGTTACCTGGCATCCGCTGTCGATCTTTGCACCCGCACCCGGATGGGATTCGATGATGTATAACCCCATGCCGTTTGGTCTGACCGTAATATTGCTGTCCTGAACATACTTCTTAATATCTGTCTCTTCCTTGAAGATCATGCTTTCCTGGGTGATAAAGGATATCAGGTGAAGACGAAAAGTAAAATAGCTGTTGCTGTCAATTCCTTCGGGCCGTCTCTTCATTCTGAAAGTCTTGAAAATAAGAGAATCGGCATTTACAATAAAAACGCCGCTGTCGCCTTTGGCAAGCATGGCAATACCTTCGTTCAGATCACCGCGGAAAACCGGAGGGGGAAGGAAGAATTTTACAGGCCCGGGCTTATCCTGTTTCCGGCTATCAAAGAAAACCGAATCTTTTCCATGCGACTTGCCGCTGTAAACCATATCAAATTCAACATAATTTCCCGTCCGGGGAGTGATGGTATCGGCACCGGTTTTATAGGTCTTGTAGAAAAGGCCGGTTTTGCTCTTAGAAAACCCCGGAAATTTTTGAGAAAATGCCGGAAGGGCCAATACGGACAGGAGAAGAATACTTGCCGGGATAAAAAATCGTTTGTTCATTTTTTTATTCTTTAACAGGATTAAAAGGATGAAAGAAGATAAAAACCCTGGGTGTTTCTGCTGAAACATCCATCTTTTCTATATGTGAAGCGCAAAGGTAGAACTTTTTTAATTAATCGGTTTCCCGATCGAAATATTGAGACGGGCCAGACTTACTGCATAATCGGCCCTGGCTTTAAGAAGGTTGACCTTGCTTTCTGCTTCGGAGGTTTCCGCATCCAGGAGGTCAAGGTTGGTGATAACCCCGCTCGAGAAACTGATCTTGGCAAGTCCGAGGGCTTCTTCAGCCTGCCTGACCTGCAGGTCGCTTTGTTTGATTTTCTGAAGGGCTGCATTGAGCTGAGCCTCGTTCTGGTATACTTCCGTGGATATCTCCCTCCGGGCTTGTTCGGTTTCCTGCTTCATGACATTGATCTCAACATTTGCGCGTTTGACATAATTCTGATGGCGGGTGGCTTCAAAGATCGGAACCCGGATTCCAATTCCTGCGGCATAATTCGGTGTCGGCTCATTGAGATCGGGGATAAACCCATTTTTAACGCTTCCCGAGACGAAAGCACTTAATACAGGGTTGTTCTGAACCTTAACGGCTTTAAGCTGAAGGGCTGCATGCTCCTCTTTCAACCCTGCCACGATCATCTCGTACCGGTGCTGAAGGGCAAAATGAACCAGGGAATCAGGATTTACATCCGAACTTCCGAGGACAAGGTTCGGTTTTACTTTGATGGCATTGCTGACCGGAAAACCCATCAGCGAATTCAGGATTGTCTGCTGCGTTTTGATGGCCGTCTGGATGTCGACCTTCTGGTTTTCTGCCGTGGATATCCTGACCTGGGTTGAAAGGATTTCGTATTGCGTTGCCGATCCGGTCTCTTTCTTTTTTGTTACAAAAGCAAGGTGCTCATTGAGGTTGTCAAGCTGAACATCTTTTATCTTCAGGGCTTCCTGCAGATATACGAGCGAGTAATAGCTTACTGCAGTAACCAGGTTAAGCCTTTGTTTTACAAGGTCCACCATCTTTTCTGAGATTTCTTTGCCCGATTCCTCCATTTTTATTTTCCGGGAGGTCTGGGCAAAATCATAGATGGTCTGCCGTACATCCACTTCTGCATTGTAATTATTTTCAGGATAGATCTGAAAAGTGCCCATGTTCGGAATGGTCAACGCAGAAACCGGGCCAAGCCTGGTATATCCGGCTATGCCGGAGATATCTGGATAGTAACCTGACCGGGCAAGGCCGATGGCTGCATCGGCTGAGTTAATGGCTTCCCGGGCTTTCAGAACCGTAGGATAGGAAGTGGTGACCACTTGCAAAATCTGCTGCAGGGAGAGTGAATCGTCTGCCACGGGAGCCTGATTTTGCTGAATGCCTTGTCCCGCTGACAGGATGGGAAAGAGAAAGATCAAAACCCACAAAGAACATTTTTTTTGATACCTTGGCATATAAAATCGGTTTTATGTTTTTAGTCTGAAATAATTGTGGACGGTTCAGCAGACTCTTCAGGACCTCCGACCGGCTTTTGCTCAGATGGACCGCCCCCCTGCTTTCCTTTTCCCTTTCTGCCGATCTTGAGGAAGAGGACCGGAAATGCACTGATGAGGGTGATGAATGCAGCCAGCAGGAAATCATCATCAATGGCCTGGACAAACGATTGCCGTGCAACATGCGACATCAGGATCGCCTGGCTTTGCTTATCTACCAGGGCACCAGCCCCGCCAACACTGTTGTGAACAAAGTACCCTATGTTACGCAGAACCGAATTAAACGCAGGAGAATTCGCCTGCATCACTTCCCCGAACGACTGGGTATGATACGTGATGCGTGTGGTAAGAATGGTCGTGAGGATGGCCACACCGAAACTGCCGCCTACCTGGCGGATCACATTCAGCAGACCGGATGCCTGACCCATCTTGTGCCTGGGGATGTCCACTACAGCAGCTGCGGTCAGGGGAGCGAACATGATTCCCATGGCAACACCGCGCAGATAGAGCGTTGTCATGATAAAACCATGCTCTGTCAGGTACGACATTTCGCTGTTCAGGTAAAATGTGAATGCCAGTAGTATCGCTCCTGAGAAGATCAGTATCTTCGGGTTGATCCGGTTGGAGGAAATGCCGGCCATCGGTGCCACAACCCCCTGGATGAACCCGACAGGCAGAAAGACCGCTCCGGCCTGCAGGGCTGTGTAACCCAGTGAATTCTGAAGAAACAAAGGCAAAAGGAAGGTGCTGCCGAACATCCCGATGCCAAAGATGAAGGTGACAACATTGGCGATGGCGAAATTATAGTCTTTCAGTAGACGCAGATCAATGAGCGGATGATCCACGATGAGTTCTGCAGAAATGAAAACAACAAAAGCAATGGCGGCAACAGCGAAACAGGTCAGTACAACTGGTGATGACCAACCCGCAGAATTTGTGGATGTGCTTCCTTCTGTTAATGCATAGAGAAGAAAGGGAAGAAAAATGGTGACGGAAAAAAAGCCGATCGGGTCAAAAGGCCCGACATGTTTGCTCCGGTATTCTTTTTGAATGATGGCAGTGGCAAGCATTCCGGCGATGCCAATGGGGACATTGACATCAAAGATGAGCGGCCAGCTGAAACGGTCAACCAGGTATCCGCCGATAAGCGGTCCAAAAGAAACAGAGGCTGCAGAAGCGATGGACCAGAATCCCAGGGCCACTCCTCTTTTTTCCGGTGGAAATTCCCTGGTGATTATTGCCATGCCCACGGGCATCAAACATCCTGCACCCAATCCCTGGATGATGCGCGAAAAAATCAGAATGTCTTCGTTCGGCGAAATTCCACACAAAAAGGATCCGAGGGTGAAAAGGAACAGCCCGAGAAAATAAACCCGTTTGTACCCGAACCGGTCGGCAAGCCAGCCTGAAGTAGGAAGCATCACCGCCAGTGCAAGCATGTAAGCTGTAAGCACCCATTCGATCTTGTCGAGCCCGACCCCGAAGGAGGCCATGATCTTGGGAAGACCTACATTGACGATGGTGGCGTCAAGTACAGCCATAAATGTCCCGATCATCACATTTGCCAGCAGCCACCATTTATAGGAGGGGCTTTCTGTGTCAAAAGTGGCACTCTGCTCACGAATGAATTCGCGAAAATGACTGATGCCGGGAACCTTCTTCATCCCTATTTTATGATCTTGACAAGAACCGACATCCCGGCAGTAAAGCGAACCGGAGAAGATCTCTTGTCGTTTTTTTGCCCGTCGAGAGAAATCTTGACCGGTATGCGCTGAGTAACCTTGGTAAAGTTTCCGGAAGCATTGTTGGGCGGTATCAGCGAGAACTGGGCAGCAGTGTTGGAACCGACATTAATGACGGTACCTGTAAATTTTACGTCCGGATAGGCATCCACCGTTAATTCCGCCTTCTTTCCGTTTTGGATTCCGGAAACTTTGGTCTCCTCAAAATAGGCCATCACATAAAACAGGGAGTCGCGTGTAATGGTGAAGACTGCCTGCCCGGGCTGAACTACATCACCAGGGAGCAACCATCGCTTTGCAATGCGGCCACTGGCCGGTGCAAAGATCCGGGTGTTCTTCAGGGAAGTTTCCAGGATCCCGATCTGTGAAGCAGCCGTTTTTGTATTGCTTTCAGCAAATGTAATTTGCGCTTTGCTTACCTCCAGCTGTGCTTTTGCTGCATCCAGGACGGCCTGGGCTGATTCATAGGATTTTTTTGCATGATCGTATTGTTCCTTTGCGATAACTTTTCCCTCATACTGGGCAACAGCCCGGTCAAGATCCTCTTTCGCTCTTCCCAAACCGATCTCCTGCACCAGCTCCGTCTTCTGATCAAGTTCGTAACGGGCTTTTGACTGTGCAATGGATGAAGAGGCCTGGTCGAGTGCAGCCTTTGCCTGGAGCTTCTGAGCAGAAAGGTCACTGCTGTCAAGAACCACCAGAAGCTGCCCTATTTTGGCACTGTCTCCTTCATCGGCATAAATATTGGTGATCCGTCCGAGTATTTTGGAACTTACGGCTACCCGGTCGGCATCAATATAGGCATCATCGGTAGAGTAATAGGAGGTATATTCCTTATACCATCGCCAGCCGAAAACGATCAGTGCGATGATGACCAATCCCAGGGCAATATAGGCCCGGATTTTTGAAGCTTTTTTGTTTCCCTTGTTCTCTGTTGTACTCATGATGATTCTTTGGTTGGTTTCTATTCCGGGATTTTTCGTCAACTATTTTTTTAATCCCTTTGTAAATAATACTAAAAAAGAGAGATGTTTTTCTTCGATCCGGTCATAATCTTCCTGCTTTAATTCCTGGTAGTCGCGGTGCTGCATCACGACCATCCGCAATCCCTGAAGAACTTCAAGAAACAATGCAGCCGTTGCGGCCGGGTCTTTGCAGATATAGTTTCCTGAGTTTTTTCCTTTTAACAGGATCAATTCGATGATTTTTATTTCCCTTTCCCTGAAACGAAGGAATGTCTCCTGCACATGTGGTTTTATCTTGTAAAAGTCATCAAACCGGAAAATATCAAGATTGATGAATCTTTTAAAATGTTCATGTCTGACCGCGACAAACTCATTCAGCATCAGTTCAACCGTCGAACGTTTCTTAAGCCTGTTATTCATCTGGCTGAAAAATTCCTCCTGCTCTGCTTCAATCACTCCTTTAAACAGGCTCTCCTTATCCGGAAAATAATAATAAAGAGACGATTTCGACATAAAAACCCCGGAAGCGATCTTCTTCATCGGAGTCCGCTCAAATCCATACAGACCAAAGATTCTCCTTGCTTCTGAAAGGATCTGCTGAAGTTTTTCCGTATTCTCCCCGCCGTGTGAGATTGATACCATATTAAACTATTTGACTAATTTGTTCAAGGGGTCAAAGATAGGGTATAAACAAATCCTGATGTGAAATATTTTACCATCAGGATGATTTTTTTTCTAAAAAGATTCGAGGATGAACAGAGCAATCCCGGGATGACGCTATTACTTAATCTTTTTCAGCCACATATACCAGGCAAGTTCGCTGAGATCAGGATCTTTTTTTGAAGCCAGTTTGTCTGCATCGGCTTCTGTTTTCGGAGCCGGAATGAGAACATCCTTTCCCGGCAACCAGTTGGCAGGTGTCAGAACATTCTTCCCGTCGGCCATTTGCAGCGCCATGATTGTCCTTTTAATTTCATCCATATTTCTCCCCACACTCATCGGGTAGAAGAAAATGGCCCTGATCTTATCGTTGGGATCGATGATAAACACTCCCCGGATGTCGCGTGTTGTGCTGCTGTAGGAATGAATCATTCCATACTTTTTTGAAACCTCCAGGTTGTTATCCGAAATCAGGGGAAACGTCATCTTCACGGTTTCCTTGTCATTATACCGGATCGATTCCATCGATTTTTTCCATGCAATGTGGCTGTTCAATCCATCGGTGGAGACAACGATCACCTTTGTATCAAGCTTATCAAAATCCTTCTGCATTGCGGCAAGCTCTATCAGTTCAGAGGAACATACCGGAGTAAAGGCTGCAGGATGACTGAAAAGGATCTTCCATTTTCCATAATAATCATCCGGAAATGTAATTTTCCCGTTGGTTGATTCTGCAGTAAATGACGGGGCTGTTTCACCGATGAGCGGAATTCTCACCTCCTTATTCTCCTGCGAGAATAAATAGTTTGAGGTAAACAGGACAAACAGGGTAATTACAAGTAACCTTTTCATTTCTATCTTTATTTAGACTATTTCCATGCAAAGATAGATCAATATTTTATTTATGAACTTATTTGTTGAAAAAATAGTTGGGAAAAGGGGTGAAAACTGACAGGTAACCCACATCCGTAGAGGATGATAGGACGTTTTGAAAAAGGAAATAAATCAATTCGCGATACAACGCACAGAATAACCGGTTGCTTTAAAAAACCAATTGGTGGTGCTGCCGCTGCTGCTGGCGAACATCAGCTGATAAACATTGTTTGCGTCATAGATAGTTGTACTCCAATAGCTTCCCTGGCTGCCTACTGAGCCGTAGAGGTTCCCGTCGAAATAGTTTCTGCCGCTGGGCATTGTCAATTTAACCGGGCTTCCAAAGGCCCCAGCGGCATTATTGGTACTGAAGGAGAGACGAAGAGTTTCCAGCTCGGCTATGGAAGGGACCCGGTAGCCAGAGGGGCATGGATCATTATCTCCTTTGGGAGGTAAACGCCATAAGAGGTTGTTGGTCGTGGAATTCCAATCCGCGTTGCTGTAAACAAAAAGTGCATTCGCACAGGTGCCGCCCGTACATTGTGTTGTTGTGGTCCCATTTTGTGGAGTCCCGCTCGTGGAAGAGGTCCAGGTGATGCACTGGTGTCCGTCGCTTTTCCTGCCCCACTGGTAAAGCTCACCGTAGGCCTGGTAATCGGTAGAGGATGCAGCGACGCGGCCAGCCCCCATGTTACGGTCGAGCCAGACGTACCCGGCAGCAAATACAGGGTAGTAAACCCTCTGTATCCCGCATGTGGTAACAAAAATGGGCATAGCCCCCATACAATGCCACCCGCCTCCTTCGTAAACATTCAGGCATCCGACGCCGTTGTTGCAATCCGTGCAATAAACAACCAGTCCTGTTGCCGGTGATGTGATCGTGCTTATCTGAACATTGGTCATACGCGGCACCAGTATCCCTTTTGCAGAACTTTTTACATCGAGCATCGCATTCCCATCCGGTGCGCTGTTGTCGGTAGTAATGGATACCTGCGCAGAAAGCTGCAAGGCTGTAAAAATCGCAATACTGGCGAAACCGAAAAATAGTATCCTTTTTTTCATACGATTTAAAATTATGAAAAGTATCTGTGTTCAGATTTTATGCCGCGAAAAGAGATAACGCAAACCATGTGCCATACTCAGGAAGATAATTACATTTCGCCAAGATGAAATGAACAAACCTGATCTTAAATGAATTACAAACCCAAAAGCGGTTCCTGTTTTTCCATTTTCCTTTGGGAGTAAGAAAATTTACGGCGCAGGAATGATTTATCCGCACATGTGTGCGCAATTACGCTTCTTTTCAGATTTTTTAGCAGATTCAATAAAAAGTGTTATCTTTGCAGCCGAATATGCACTTGTGCATTGGTTGTAGAAGAAATTTTGAGGGGACAGGCGTCCCCTCTTTTATTGATAACGAAAGATTATGATCTCAAAGGAATCGATACAACCCATGGTAGAGGAGCTTCTGGCAGGAACGGATAAATTCCTCGTGGATATTGTTGTTCAGCCAGCGAACAAGATATACATCTATTTTGACTGCGACACGAGCATCACGATCAGCGATTGCCAGGAGATCAGCCGCACGATTGAAGGGAACCTGAACCGGGATTATGAAGATTACGATCTTACGGTATCTTCTTCCGGTATCGACCGGCCTTTAAAACTGGTCAGGCAATACCGGAAAAATATCGGGAAAGAACTTGATGTTGTAACCCACGGTGGCAAGAACATTTCCGGAGTCCTTGTCAAAGTGGATGACGAATCACTCGAACTCGAACACCCGGTAAAAAAACCCAAAAAAGAAATTAAACGGGACAATACAGTCCTCCCGTTTTCAGAAATAAAAACTGCAAAAATTATTGTCAAATTCGGAAAATAATCATCTTGTAAAATGGAACATATCAATTTAGTCGAAACCTTTTCGGAATTTAAAGAATTCAAGAACATCGACCGCGAGACCATGATGCATATCCTTGAGGATGTGTTCAAACATATGCTGGCAAAGCGATTCGGATCGTCCGACAACTTCGATATCATTGTGAACATTGACAAGGGAGACCTTGAGATCTGGAGAAACCGTATCATTGTGGAGGATAACGCAGTGGAAGACCCCAATGCGCAGGTTGCCTTGTCGGAAGCCATGAAGTCAGAACCTGACTTTGAAGTCGGGGAAGAATTGTCGGAAGAGATCAAGCTCCTGGATTTCGGCCGTCGTGAGATCCTTGCAATCCGGCAAAATCTGATCTCCAAGATCCAGGAATACGAAAAAGACAACATTTTCAGGAAATACAAGGAGAAGATCGGGGAGATCGTCTCCGGTGAAGTTTACCAGGTATGGAAAAAAGAGATCCTTGTGCTGGATGATGAGAGCATTGAGCTGATCCTTCCCAAGTCAGAGCAGATACCTTCTGATTTTTACCGGAAGGGCGATACCATCCGGGCCGTTGTTTCCAAAGTGGAAATGAACAATAACAACCCGGCCATTATTCTTTCACGGACCTCTCCTGTTTTCCTCGAGCGGCTTTTCGAGTCAGAGGTTCCTGAAGTTTATGACGGTTTGATCAGCATTAAAAATATTGTAAGGGTACCCGGTGAAAGGGCGAAACTGGCCGTAGAATCGTATGATGACCGGATCGATCCTGTGGGCGCTTGTGTGGGGATGAAAGGATCGAGGATCCACGGGATTGTCAGGGAACTTAAGAATGAGAACATCGACGTGATCAACTTCACAACCAATCCTTCGCTCTATATCCAGCGGGCATTGAGTCCGGCCAAGATCACCTCCATCGTGATCGATGAGCCAACCAAGAAGGCCGATGTTTACATGAAACCCGACCAGGTTTCCCTGGCCATTGGCAAGGGCGGATTTAATATCAAACTTGCAGGGAAGCTTACCGGGTATGAGATCGACGTTTACAGGGATACGGATGTTGACAATGAAGACGTCGACCTTCAGGAGTTTTCGGATGAGATCGATCAGTGGATCATCGATGAACTGAAAACGATCGGTTGTGATACGGCCAAGAGCGTTTTAGGCCTTGAAGTTCAGGAGCTGGTTAACCGTACAGACCTTGAAGAAGAAACGGTAAATGAAGTCGTCCGCATAATTAAGGCAGAATTTGAATAAAATATCTTAATTTTACATGCCCTTACAAAAGAAGGGTCTGAGCCAAAGTCTATGAGTGAAGGCACAACAACAATCCGGCTTAGTAAAGCTGCACGTGAGTTTAACATTGGGGTTTCAACGGTCGTGGATTTCCTTCTGAAGAGAGGATTTACCATTGAGAAAGACCCCAACAGCAAACTTTCGCAGGAGATGTACACGCTCCTGATGAAAGAATTTGCGACGGAGAAACACGTCAAGGAAGAAGCCAAAAAGATCGGATTGCATTTTACCCAGCATGAAACCATTACCATTGATAACAAACGGCTGACATCAAAAGACAAGGAAAAAGAGCAGGATGAGCCTTTGTACATCAAGAATGCAGCACTCGAATACAACACAAAACTCTTTGATACCCAAAAGAAAGCAACGGAACCTCCTGTAAAAGAAATACCAAAAGAGGAAAAGAAAAAAGAGGAAGCACCCGTCAAGGAGACGCCAAAGCCACAAAAGGAGGCAGCCAAAACTGAACCTCCGGCAGCCGATGTTTCAAAGGAAGCCGAAGAAGGAAAACCGGCAAAGGCAGAAAAGAAAAAAAGCGGGAAAACGACCAGGAAGAAAACGGAAGAAGATATTGCAGAAGCTGTAGCAGAGGCAGAAGCCGTTGAAACGAAAGAAGAGACCGGCAAAAAACCGGATTCGAAAGCTTCAGGTATCACCATCGTCGGGAAACTCGACCTGGATACGGTTGCAAAAAAACCTTCCCGGAAAGGAAAAGGAAAGAAGGAGAAAACAGAAGAACCGGTTGAGGAAGCCCTTCCCGTAATTCCGGATGCTGTTGCGGAGGAACCCGTGATTGAAACTGAACCTGTTGTTGAGGCAGAACCTGAAATCATTGATGAAATTCAGGAAGAAGCGGTCAAAGTCGAGGATAATTTCCTTCCCCGGGAAAAGATCAGTCTTGCCGGCCCCACCATCCTCGGAACCATGAAACTTCCAGAACCCAGGAAAGCGGTTGATAAAAAGAAGCCGGTTGCCTCGTCATCTGACGATACGGTAAAGGGGAAGAAGAAGAAACGCAAGCGCATCAAGAAACAGATGGGCACCCCGGTGGAAAACGATACGCAGGCAAAACCCGATCCTTCAAAAAGCAAGCCTCATGCAAGGAAAGGCGGATACAGGGATACTGTTAAACCGGAGCTCAGCGAGGAAGACATTCAGAAACAGATCAAGGAAACCCTGGCAAGGCTGGGGCCTGTCGGAAAATCCAAAGCGTCCAAATACCGGAGACTGAAACGCGAAGCGGTGAGCCAGCAGCTGCAGCAGGATCAGGAAAAAATGGAAGAAGGCAGAAAGGTCATCCAGGTAACTGAATTTGTTACCGCCAATGAGCTGGCTACGATGATGAACGTTCCTGTCACCAATATCATTTCAACCTGTATGTCGCTCGGACTCTTTGTCTCCATCAACCAGCGGCTGGATGCTGAAACGCTGACGCTGGTGGCCGATGAGTTTGGATACCAGGTTGAATTTGTGAGCGTGGATGTGCAGGAAGCCATATCCAGCCATGAGGAAACAGATGCCCCGGAAGATCTTACTCCGCGGCCGCCCATTGCAACGGTGATGGGTCATGTGGATCATGGGAAGACAAAGCTCCTTGACTACATCCGGAAAACGAACGTGGTTGCCGGAGAAGCGGGTGGGATCACCCAGCACATCGGGGCCTACGAAGTAAAACTTGAGAACGGGAAATCCATCACATTCCTTGACACTCCCGGCCACGAGGCATTCACTGCCATGCGTGCGAGGGGGGCCAAGGTGACCGACATTGTTATCATTGTTATCGCTGCCGACGACAATGTAATGCCTCAGACCCGTGAAGCAATAAACCATGCACTCGCAGCGCAGACGCCGATTGTATTTGCCATCAACAAGATTGATAAGCCAAATGCAAATCCGGAAAAAGTGAAGGAGGAACTGTCAAAAATGAACATCCTGGTTGAAGACTGGGGTGGTAATTACCAGTCGCAGGAAATCTCGGCTAAAGCCGGAACAAATGTGAATATCCTCCTTGATAAAGTGATGCTGGAAGCTGAAATGCTGAACCTGAGGGCAAACCCAAATCGTCTTGCAGTCGGTACGGTCATTGAGTCGTCCCTCGACAAAGGGCGGGGATACGTTTCAAAACTGCTGGTTCAGAGTGGTACACTGAAGCTCGGAGACATGGTTCTAGCCGGATCTACCTATGGGAAAGTAAAAGCCATGTACAATGAGCGGAACCAGTCGATCAGGGAAGCAGGACCTTCGGTTCCGCTTCTGATGCTCGGACTCAACGGCGCTCCCCAGGCCGGTGATATCTTCAATGTCATGACGGATGAAAAAGAGGTCAAGACATTTGCGAACAAACGGCTTCAATTGCAACGCGAACAAGGTATCCGTACCCAAAAGCACATTACCCTTGATGAAATCGGGCGGCGTATTGCCATCGGTGATTTCAAGGAACTGAACCTGATTGTCAAAGCGGATGTGGACGGATCGGTGGAAGCACTTTCCGATTCCTTGCTGAAACTGTCGACGGAAGAGGTGATGGTTTCTGTCATCCACAAATCAGTAGGAGCCATAACGGAATCAGACGTTCTGCTGGCTTCGGCATCCAACGCCATTATTGTCGGGTTCCAGGTGCGTCCTTCGCTGAGTGCACGGAAACTGGCGGAGCAGGAACAGATTGATATCCGGCTCTATTCGATCATCTACCATGCAATCGAGGAGATCAAAGCCGCTATTGAAGGGATGCTCTCGCCTGAGATTGAAGAAAAAATTCTGTGCAACATCGAAGTGCGTGATGTATTCAGGATCACCAAGGTCGGTACTGTCGCCGGCTGTTATGTGCTTGACGGAAGAGTAACGCGCAACACACGGATCCGTGTCATCCGCGACGGGATCGTGGTTTACACGGGCAACCTGGGATCGCTGAAGCGATTCAAGGATGATGTGAAAGAAGTCCTTTCCGGGTACGAATGCGGTCTCAACATTGATAATTTCAATGACATCAAGGTGGGTGATATCGTGGAAGGATACGAAGAGATCGAAATCAAGCGCCGGCTGTAATCAGGAATTGGGAGTCAGGCATTCGTCATCAGGTATAGAAAACCGGCAGGTCTGCAAAAGTGATCACTTCCTCAGGGTTTGTATCCTGTCAGGACCTATCGAAACGATCTCCACCGGAATCCCGGTCTCTTTTTCAATAAAATTTATATAATCAGATAAGTGCTGGGGAAGCGTGTCGAAAGAGGCAACCTTGTCAAGTGACTGGTGCCATCCTTTCATTTCAAGGTAAACGGGGTCCAGCTTTGCATCTGATAAATCGAATGGAAACTCATCCAGTATTTTACTTCCGGATTTATAATCACGGCAAACTTTTATTTTCTCAAAGGTATTCAGTACGTCGGCTTTCATCATGATCAGCGTATCCACGCCATTGAGCATGATTGCATATTTCAATGCCGGAAGGTCAAGCCATCCGCAACGGCGCGGACGCCCGGTAGTGGAACCAAATTCATTTCCGTTGCACCTGAGCAGTGCACCTGTTTCATCCATCAGTTCAGTGGGGAACGGGCCTGAGCCCACCCGGGTGCAATACGCTTTGAAGATCCCGTAAATCTTTCCGATACGGTGTGGCGAAATTCCAAGTCCGGTAGAGGCTCCTGCAGCGATCGTGTTTGAGGATGTGACAAAAGGATATGAACCAAAGTCCACATCCAAAAGGGTTCCCTGTGCTCCTTCAGCCATGACGCTTTTCCCTTCATCCAGACTCTTGTTCAGGAACTGTTCTCCTTCAACGATCCGGAAATCCTTCATCCGGCCAATGGCTTCGAACCATTTTTTTTCGTATTCATCAAAGGCAAGTCCGTCGAGCGTGAAACCTGCCAGGTCGGTATTGTAAGAACCGATCGTGCGCAGGTGAATCTCTTTCAGTACCCGGTAGCGTTCCATGAAATCATTTCCATTCAGGTTCCCCACGCGGAGACCATTCCGTGCAAATTTATCGGTGTATGTCGGACCGATCCCTTTGAGTGTTGACCCGATCCGGGACTGGCCTTTGGAGGATTCGGAAACAGCATCCAGGAGGCGGTGCGATGGAAGAATGAGATGGGCACGCTTTGAAATGAGCAGGTTTTCTTCGGCATGAATACCCGATTCAGCAAGTTTGTCAATCTCCCTCATGAAGATAAAAGGGTCGATGATAACGCCGTTGCCGATCAGATTGAGGGTAGAGCGGTGAAAAATTCCTGAGGGAATTGTATGCAGAACAAATTTTTTACCATCAAACTCGATGGTATGGCCGGCATTTGGGCCGCCCTGAAACCGGGCAATAATATCATAATGCGGAGTGAAGACATCAACAATCTTGCCTTTCCCTTCATCCCCCCATTGTAATCCCAGGATTACATCAACCTTCATATTCAGCGGGATTTACTTCTTTGATTTGGAATTACCGTAGAAGGTAAGTGAATAATTTACAGTTTCGACCTTGAAAAGGTTTTCCACGTATTTCTTTATCTCTTCAATCCGGGGATCATAAAATTCAAGAACATCTCCGGAGTCAAGGAAGATAAAATGATCGTGCTGCCTGATCAGTGTGGACTTTTCAAACTGGGCATAATTTGTTCCAAACTGGTGTTTGGTGACCAATCCGCAATCCAATAATAACTCAATGGTATTGTACAACGTAGCCCGGCTGACCCGGTATTTGTGATTTTTCATCCTTATGTAGAGCGACTCGATATCAAAATGGCCGTCGGTAGAAAAAATTTCCTTAAGTATGGTATACCGTTCGGGAGTTTTCCGATGGGCATTCTTTTCAAGATATTCAGTAAAGATTCTTCGGATGTTGTCAAACGAGTCTTCAATATTTTTCTTGGTCATATTCTGAAATTTGGCATAAAGTTACATCATTCATATTGATTTAGAACAAATAAAAATAGATTTTTTTAATCCACCCGCGCAACTTTTTTGATTCCTTCGATTTTGTGGAGGTCGCTGAGGAGGTGATTCAGGGTGTCAGTGTCGCGCACATAAAGCATGACCTCGCCTTCTGTCAGCCCGTTCTTGGCCTCCAGGTGGAACGATTTTATATTCAGGTTCAGATCGTTTGAAATGATTCTTGAAATGTCGTTGATCATTCCCAGTTTATCCAGCCCCGATATTTTTATCCCTGCGAGGAACGAGATGGATTCCTGGTTTTTCCAGTCGATCTTGACAACCCGGTTCCCGAAACTTGCCATCAGTTCCAATGCTTTCGGACATTTGGTCCGGTGAATCTGGATGGGTTTGTCGGGGGAAAGGTCAAGGCCAATGATTTCATCACCGGGGATCGGGTTGCAACAGGTGGACACCTCGTATCCCATCTGGTCCATATTCCGGGGGGCTGCTGTTCCGGATCTGTTATCACCGTTGAGCTTTTCGGGACCCGTAACCTTGGAGGCGGCTCCGTCGGCAACTGATTTTCGTCTCGGGCGTATCATAAAATTCAGCCACCCGGGTTTCATGGCTGATGCCGCAAAAAACTTGACCTCCTTCTGCCCTATCCTGTCATGTGCAACAAGATAGTAGAGGTCGACCAGGGTTGAGATATTGTTAACGGCAATAAATTTCCGGATGTTCTCATGGGTAAATTCGATCTCATAACGAACAAACAACTTTTCCAGTTTTTCCTTCCCCTGTTTGAAATATTTTTTCTTCTCCTTTTTCAGCCCGAGCTTGATGTTGGTTTTTGCGCGGGTTGTCACCACGTAGTTAAGCCATTCATCTTTTGGTGCCTGGTTCTTGGAGGTGATGATCTCGATCTGCTCTCCGTTTTTCAGGATATGATTGATGGGAACCAGTTTTTTGTCGACCTTGGCCCCGACGCAGGTCGTCCCGATCTCAGAATGAATTGCATAGGCGAAATCAAGAACCGATGAATTTGCAGGAAGGGTACGCAGTTCTCCCGAAGGAGTAAAAACGGTGATCTCATCGAGGAAAAAATATCCTTTTACATCATCGATAAAAGAGAGTGCATCGGAATCCGGACTTTCGATCATTTCCCGGATACGGTCGAGCCAGTCGTCCAGCCGGCTGTTGAATTTCATCGAGTCCTTATATTTCCAGTGGGCTGCATATCCTTTCTCCGCGATTTCATCCATGCGTTGAGACCGGATCTGGATCTCCACCCATTGCCCGGTGTGGCTCATGACTGTGGTATGCAGCGCCTCATACCCGTTGGCTTTGGGAATTGAGATCCAGTCGCGCAATCGATCACGGTTGGGACGGTAATAATCGGTGATGACAGAATAAACTTTCCAGCAGTCTGATTTTTCAGTTTCAAGGGGAGCATCGATGATGATACGGATGGCAAATATATCGTAGATCTCGTCGAAAGAGACCTCTTTCAATTTCATCTTTTCCCAGATGGAGTAGATCGATTTTCCACGTGTGGAAATGGTATAATTGATATTCTGCGTCGCAAGGTTTTTCTTGATGGGATAGATGAATTTATTGATAAACCTTGACCGCCCTTTTTCCGATTCTTTCAGTTTGTTGGAGATGGAGACATAGACTTCCGGCTCGATGTATTTCAGGGCGAGGTCCTGCAGTTCACTTTTGATGGCATGAAGTCCGAGACGGTGTGCCAGCGGTGCATAAAGGTAAATGGTCTCGGAGGCAATTTTCAGCTGTTTCTCGGGGGAGATCGCATCCAGGGTCCGCATGTTATGCAGGCGGTCGGCCAGTTTGATAAGAATCACGCGAACATCGTCGGACAGCGTAATGAGCAGTCGCTTAAAATTCTCGGCCTGCAGCGATGAAGTCTGCTGGTCGAATATCCCTTTGATTTTCGTGAGACCATCAATGATGGAAGCTACTTTCTCTCCAAATAATCCGCGGATATCTTCCAGTGTATATTCAGTATCTTCAACAACGTCGTGCAGCAATGCACAAACTACCGAAGTTGCGCCCAGTCCGATCTCGCCGGCAGCAATGGTTGCCACGCTTATCGGATGATAGATATAGGGTTCGCCGCTTTTCCTTCGCATGTCGCGATGGGCATTCACAGCCACATCAAAAGCGCGGCGCACCTGTTTTTTATCCTTGAGGGTTTTGGGTTTGTAAACACGCAGCAATCCCCGGTATCGTTTCAGGATCTCCTTCTTTTCAGCTTCGGCATCGATAGAATACATCTGTTCTCTGGCTATTTCCGATCAACTTACAAAGTTAAAGGAAAAATCAAATGAATAGAAAATAAGGCTGTTTCAGTAACCTTGTTTTTTATTACTTTTGAATGAAATTTCTGTTCATAAGATCCGGTTATGACATCCCGTTTACTCAAAAAGATCTCTTTCCTTCTTCTTTTGACAATGGTCATGGCCTTTCCGTTTGGATCCTTTGCCACTCATCAGCGGGCTGCCGAGATCTATTTTCATCATGTATCCGGCCTTACCTATGAGATCACCCTGATATCCTATACATTTACACCCAGCCCTGCAAACGCCTATCGTGATTTTCTCACGATCGACTGGGATGATGGATATACCAGCCTGATCCCGCGCGTAGAAAAGACAAATCTCCCGAATGACATCACGTATAACCGGTATGTGGGACGGCATACCTTTGCCGGTCCCGGCGATTTCACGATCTCCTGTGAAGACCCCAACCGGAACGGAGGGATCCTGAACATTCCCAATTCCATCAACGTTCCCTTATTCATTTATTCCGAACTCATCATCAGCCCTTTCCAGGGCAACTACGACAATTCACCCATTCTGATGATTCCTCCCGTAGACAATGGTTGTGTGAATGAACCTTTTTATCATAATCCGGGAGCCTATGATCCTGATGGCGACAGCCTCTCCTACCGCCTCGTCCCCTGCCGGGGGGCCCAGGGACAGATCATCCCGGGTTATACACTCCCACCCGCAACACATACCATCCATCTGGATTCCATCACGGGCGATTTTTACTGGGACAGCCCTCCGCAACTCGGAGAATACAACATTGCAATCCTGATAGAAGAATGGCGCGACGGAATCAAGATCGGAAGCGTACTTAGGGATATGCAGATCATCATTGTGGCCTGCAACAACCAGCCCCCGGTGATTGAGCCGATGAAGGATACATGCGTTGTGGCCGGGACTACCCTGACCTTTCCTGCGAGCGCCTATGATCCTCCCGACAGCACAGCCCTGACACTCTCTGCAACAGGGGAGCCCTTTGTCGTGGCGGAAAGCCCTGCCTCCATCTATCCAAACCCGGCCACCGGGACCGGGCTTGTAACGACTACTTTTACATGGCCCACCGTTTGCAGTCACGTAGCAAAGCAGCCCTACCGCGTATTCTTCAAGGCCGAAGACTTCGGAACACCGGTTCACCTCGTCAATATCCGGTCGATGCAGATCAGGGTCGTCGGACCGGCCCCTGAAAATCTTATCTCGGTGGCGATGGGAAATACCATTAACCTGAACTGGGATAATTACACCTGTCAGAATGCAACCGGGTATAATATCTACCGGAAAACAGATTCCACAGGATATGTTCACGGCTACTGCCAGACAGGGGTTCCACGCTATCTAGGATATTCCCTGATTGACCAACTGAATGATATTACCCTGACAACATACACCGATAACAACCACGGAGAAGGGCTGACACGGGGGATCAAGTATTGTTACATGATCACAGCCGTATATCCTGACAAAGCGGAAAGCTATGCTTCCAATGAAACCTGTGCCCACCTGAAAAAAGATGTTGCCGTTATAACCAATGTCAGTGTCACCTCAACAGATGTATCTTCGGGATCGATCTACGTGGCATGGTCAAAACCTACGGAAATAGACACCATCCAGGCACCGGGACCCTATAAATACATTATTTACCGGTCGATACCGTCAAATCCCGGACAATTTCTGGCGGTGGATTCTCTTTCAAGCCTGAATGATACCATCTACAATGAGTCTTTCCTGAACACGCAGCAAGATCAATACAAATACCGCATCGATCTCATCAACAACACACCCGGTAACCGGTTCCTGATCGGCGAATCACAGGTAGCGCCCTCCATTTATCTCGAAATTACTTCTTCCGATAAAAAGCTTCTGCTCCACTGGAACAACGATGTGCCCTGGAACAACTATCGTTTTGTTGTTTACAGGAAGAATCTCCTGTCCGGATTATTCGACTCGATCGGGAGCTCCCTTGTTCCTGCTTATGCAGACAAGAACCTGCGAAACCTGACTGAATATTGTTATTATGTCAAATGCATCGGTTCTTATTCGGCTCCCGGGTTTGCCAGTCCGTTAATTAATCTTTCCCAGATCAATTGCGGAATACCTGTTGATAATATCCCTCCCTGCCCCCCGCAGCTGAAAGTCAGGACAGACTGTGAAAAAGCCACCAACATCCTGAGTCTGAAGAACCTCGTTGACTCGTGCTCTTCCGACATCAGGAAATATTACATTTATTTCAGCACGTGCAGCGACGGGCAGCTTACCCTGATCGATTCGCTGGGGAATATCAATGACACGGTATATGAACACTACCAGAGCAATTCAGTCATCGGTTGCTACTCGGTCATCGCAGTGGATTCAGCAGGGAATAAAAGCGATTTCAGCAACAAAGCCTGCATTGACTTCGACATCTGCAGCTACTGGCTTCCGAATGTTTTTACACCCAACGGCGGGGATATTGCCGAAAACCAGTTATTCCATCCCCGAAAAACTTTTTCTTCGGTCGATCATGTAAACATGAAGATCTTCGACAGGTGGGGGAAAGAAGTTTATTCCACTACGGATCCGGAGATCAACTGGGACGGGAGGGATAAAAATACGCACCAGCCTTGCAGTGACGGAGTATACTATTACGTTTGCGAGGTTTATGTGATGGCCCTGTGCGGCGACCAGAAAATAATACTCAAGGGAGCCGTGACCATTCTCCGCTGAAAATTTCATCATCTCCTCCTCTGCCGGGCACAGGGATCCCTGTAAAGTTGTATATTTGCACCCGTGAAAAATATACGCAACTTCTGTATCATAGCCCACATTGACCATGGCAAATCGACCCTGGCCGACCGGCTGCTGGAGCTTACTCATACAATCTCGGACCGGGATTTCCAGGAGCAGGTGCTGGATGACATGGACCTTGAGCGGGAAAGAGGCATCACCATAAAAAGCCATGCCATCCAGATGGATTTCAGGGATGGGGAGACGGATTATGTTCTGAATCTGATCGACACTCCCGGGCATGTTGATTTTTCATATGAAGTCTCACGCGCCATTGCGGCCTGTGAAGGCGCCCTGCTGGTGATTGATGCAACCCAGGGTATACAGGCCCAGACCATCTCGAACCTTTATCTGGCCATCGATCACAACCTTACGATCATCCCGGTACTGAACAAGATCGACATGGACAACGCCATGGTGGAAGAGGTAAAAGACCAGATTGTTGACCTGCTGGGGTGCGATCGCGACGAGATCATTGAATCCAGTGCAAAAATGGGTATTGGCATCGATCTTATCATGGAAGCCATTATCCATAAAATCCCGGCACCGACCGGCGACCCGGATGCCCCGTTGCAGGCGCTCATTTTCGATTCCGTTTTCAATTCCTACCGCGGTATTGTCGGTTATTTCCGGATCAAGAACGGAACCTTGCGGAAGGGTGACCATGTCAAATTTTTTCATTCAGGAACCGATTATCACGCCGATGAGATCGGGGTACTTCGCCTGAAACAGGAACCCCGGAATATATTGTACGCCGGCGATGTAGGCTACATCATATCCGGAATAAAGAGCAGCAAGGAGGTTCAGGTCGGCGATACCATCACCCATGTTGACCGTCCCTGTAAAGAAGGCATCGAAGGATATACTACCGTCAAACCGATGGTTTTTGCCGGGATCTACCCGGTGGATGCGGATGACTATGAAGAACTGCGAGACTCTCTTGACAAGCTTAAGCTGAATGATGCATCCCTCTCCTTTGAACCGGAATCTTCTGCGGCCCTCGGGTTTGGTTTCCGATGCGGGTTTCTCGGGCTGCTTCACATGGAAATCGTCCAGGAGCGTCTCGACCGTGAATTCGACATGGATGTGATCACCACGGTTCCTAACGTTTCCTATAAAGTTTATACCACCAAAGGAGAAGTTATCGAGGTTCACAACCCCTCTGGATTGCCGGAACCTTCGGCGATCGATCACATCGAAGAGCCTTACATCCATGCCAACATCATTACCCGCGCAGAATATATGGGGGGCATCATGAAGCTCTGTATCGACAAGCGTGGTGTTCTCAAAAACCAGGTTTATCTCACAACCAACCGGATCGAACTGACGGTTGAACTTCCGCTGGGAGAGATTGTCTTCGATTTTTATGACAAGCTGAAAAGCATCTCTAAAGGATATGCCTCCTTTGATTATCATATCTTCGGCCACCAGGAGGCCGACCTGATAAAACTCGACATCCTGCTGAACGGTGATACGGTTGATGCCCTTTCGACGCTGCTGCACCGCGACAATGCCTATGAATTCGGCAAGAAATTCTGCATGAAGCTGAAGGAGTACATACCGCGTCAGCAATACGATGTGGCCATCCAGGCAGCCATCGGGGCCAAGATCATCTCGCGGGAAACGGTTAAGGCTGTCAGGAAAGATGTAACCGCAAAATGTTACGGTGGTGACATAACGCGAAAGCGGAAGCTCCTCGAGAAACAGAAAAAGGGAAAGAAACGCATGCGACAGATCGGAAATGTGGAAGTTCCGCAGAAAGCGTTCCTCGCCGTCCTAAAGCTGGATTAAAAAATTTTAACCCTGTCCTGTAACACTTTTGTTCTTTCCTCGTCTGATAGGCATCAATTCTAAAATTTTACTGTATGAAAAAGATAAACCTGATCACCAGGTCACTCCTGGCAATTTTTGTTGTTTTGTTTTTTACATCCACTTCCATCGCACAGGATGAAGGTGCAGAGAAGAGCGATGTACACAAGGAGCATAAAGAATTCAAGATGAATAATGTGGATGTTGAACATCATGGAAAGGACACCACCGTGATCATCATTCACCGCAACGGACATGACCATGAAATGGGACATTGTCCTTTCTGGTGCCGGAAAAATAAATTCAACGGACACTGGGCCGGTATCGACCTTGGATGGAACGGATATGTCAACAGCAATTTTAACACCGACTTCCCTGCAAATGAGCGGTACATGGACCTGAACACCGCCCGTTCAATGACTGTCGACATTAACCCTTTCGAGCTGAACCTGAACCTGGCAAAAAACCATTTCGGGGTCACTTCAGGTCTTGGGTTAACCTGGAATAACTATTATTTTTCAAACAGCACTTTACTGATTCATGATTCCAGCAAGCTGGTTGCTTACCGGATGATAGACCAGAACGGGACCAAAGCCGATATGAGGACAAACAAACTTACCGTGATGTGGCTCACGTTACCGGTGCTGTTCGAATACCAGACAAATTCCAAGATGAGGTGGAACAGCTTTCACGTTACGCTTGGCGCCATCGGCGGTGTGCGGATCTGTTCCTACACCAAACAGTCGTTCTATCCCAGAAATACAACCTTTTACCTGCAGGACGACAATGCAGCAATTGTTGGTTCCGTATATGCGGATGAACATCCGACACGCACGCACAACCAGTATCACCTGAATCCCTTCAAACTGGATGCTACATTCCGGATCGGATGGTCGTTCCTGAACTTTTATGCCAACTACACAATAACTCCCATGTTCGAGAAGAACCAGGGCCCGGAACTCTATCCGTGGGCTGTCGGGATTACACTGATCGGTTGGTAGTGTAATCGTTTCAGATCAGTGAAAAGACTGTCTTACAGGATAAGGCAGTCTTTTTTTTGATCGTGTTCCCCGAATGGACTTCATACTTTTCTCTACATAGGGGAATGATAGAGGAATGATAGAGAAGTGATAGAGGAGTGATAGGGAAATTCCCTTCCGATATACTACGTATGATATACGGTCCATGACGGACCCAGCATGTCTTACCTACTCCCTTTTAATCTTCAAAGAATTTCTCAGAGAATCTCAACCAGAACAGGCTGGTCGATCTTCAGTCCGAGCAGGCTGGAGGCTTTTCCCTGGTTGATAGCGATTTCGAGATGACCGGACGAACTGAACAATGCAAGCATCTCCCCATCCACCACATCCTTGTAAGATTTGCTTAATTCAGTGATCCGGTAGGTTGCCGAACGGAAAAGGATTGCAAATTTCTTACCCTTTAGTACCGAACGGAAGAAGGGTTCGGTAATGTTGGTAAAGACATTCTCGTAATTATCGATATAAATAACTTTCCCTTTTATCAGGGGGCCATCCACAATGGGTCTGAATGACATCCGCTGAACGAGCGATTTTTTAGCATGCCCCAGCTCTTCGATCGGTTTCCCTTCGGCGATATGGCATGCTACTTTAACAAATACATCCCTCGACGGGAAGGTAAAATAATCCGTATCCTGGATAATATCCAGGTCGATGATCTGTTCAGGAAGCTCATCAAAGATAAGCGAGAAGATCCCGTTATCGGCACCGATGAAATAATGCCCTTCGTGAATGACCAGCGTATGCGGGTTTTCGATGGAGGCTTCACTATTGATGCCAAGGATATGAATTGTGCCTTCCGGAAAATTTTTATAAAAGTTTCGGATGATGAAAGCAGCCTGGTTAAGGTCGAACGCCGGAATATCATGGCAGATATCAACAACCTGCGCACCGGGTAACATGCGATAAATGGCACCTTTGACGGCACCCAGGTAATGATCCTTTAATCCCCAGTCGCTGGTAAGCGTAATGATTGCCATGAACGAAAAAATGGTGTACTTTTGTCTTTCAAAATTAGTAATTAAATTCACTTCATGAGTGAAAAAATAATAGAAACCGGATCAAATCATCCCCTGGACATCTTCGGGGTGAACGACCAGAACCTTGACCGCATCCGGAAATCCTTTCCAAAACTGAAGATCATCTCCCGTGGTAATACAGTAAAAGCGATCGGTGAAGAGGCCGAACTGATTTCGTTTGAAGAGAAGTTCATCCTGTTGTTGCTCCACCTGGAGAAATTCGGCAAGCTGGCTCTCTCTGATATTCAGCAGATCCTTGATACCCCATGGGAACCTGCTGAGGAGGGCGAGCGGGATCATTCCGGCGTACTTGTTCACGGAAAGAACGGAATGCTTATCCGGGCGAGAACGGTCAACCAGCGAAACCTGGTGAAAAGCGTGGAAGAGAATGACCTGATCTTTGCCATCGGGCCGGCTGGTACCGGAAAAACGTATACTGCTGTTGCTCTGGCAGTGAGGGCTTTGAAGAATAAAGAGATCCAGCGCATCATCCTCACCCGTCCGGCAGTGGAAGCCGGAGAAAACCTGGGATTTCTTCCCGGGGATCTCAAGGAGAAACTGGATCCTTACCTTCAGCCGCTTTACGATGCCCTGAAAGATATGCTGCCGCCCCAGAAGCTCCTCTCCTATATCGAAGACGGCACCATCGAGATTGCACCCCTTGCTTTCATGCGCGGGCGTACACTCAACAATGCATTCGCCATCCTGGACGAAGCGCAGAATACAACACCCAACCAGCTGAAAATGTTCCTTACACGCATGGGAACTGCTGCCAAATTCATCGTTACCGGCGACATCACCCAGATCGACCTGCCCAAACACCAGAGTTCAGGGCTTGTGCATTCCCAGAAGATCCTGTCGGGGATACCGGGCATCGGCTTCGTATACCTCGACAAACAGGATATCATCCGCCATAAGCTGGTTATCAAGGTTATTGAGGCGTACGGAGGCGATGAGGAACACAGTAACAGAAGCACAAAGTGATGCTGGATACTGGATGCTGGATGCTGGATGCTGGATGCTGGATGCTGGATGCTGGATGCTGGATGCTGGATGCTGGATGTGTGAGTGTGAGTGTGTGTGTGAGTAAAATTGGGTCGCGACTCTGTGACTCTGTGACTTTAAACTTTATAACTTTACGAACTTTATAACTTTACGAACTTTACGAACTTTACGAACTTTATAACTTTACGAACTTTACGAACTTTATAACTTTACGAACTTTATAAACTTTATAAACTTTATAAACTGCATATGTCGAACGTAATTGTCAAGACCGATTTTACATTCCCCGGCCAGAGCAAAAAATATGTCGGAAAGGTGAGGGATGTTTATACCATCGAAGATAAATACCTTATCATGGTCGCCACCGACCGGATCTCGGCATTTGATGTTGTGCTGCCTAAAGGAATCCCTTACAAGGGGCAGGTGCTGAACCAGATTGCCTCGCGTTTCCTTGATGCAACGTCGGATATCTGCCCGAACTGGAAGATTGCAACGCCCGATCCGGTGGTAACCATCGGAAGGTACTGCCAGCCCTTTCCTGTCGAGATGATCATCCGCGGCTACCTCACCGGAAGCTCATGGAGATCTTATAAAAACGGGAAAAGAGAAATCTGCGGCGTTCCCATTCCTGACGGCATGAAGGAACACCAGCGGTTCCCCGAACCCATCGTCACCCCAACCACCAAAGCCGTGGAAGGTCATGACGAAGACATCTCAAAGGAGGAGATCATCCGTACCGGGCTTGTTTCAAAGGAAGACTACGAACAGATGGAAAAATACACCATCGCACTGTTCAGGCGCGGAACCGAAATGGCTGCGCAGAAAGGGCTGATCCTCGTGGATACCAAATATGAATTCGGCAAGAGTGAGGGCACCATCTACCTGATTGATGAGATCCACACACCGGATTCCTCACGGTATTTCTACAAGGAAGGATATGAAGAACGCCAGGCAAAAGGAGAACAGCAAAAGCAGCTTTCGAAGGAATTTGTCCGTGAGTGGCTGATGGCCAATGGTTTCCAGGGACAGACCGGACAGCAGGTTCCGGAGATGACCGAAGCCTGGGTGAACCAGATCTCTGAAAGGTACATTGAGCTATACGAGAACATTATCGGCGAGAAGTTTGTCCGCTCCGATGTCTCAAATGTCCTCAGCAGGGTGGAAACGAATGTCAGAGCCTGGATTGATAAAAACTGATAGCTGTAGACGTTGAGAATGATTTTTTAACCGCTAAGGCGCTAAAAAAATTTAATTTGGAACCTTTGCGTCTTCACGCCTTCGCGGTAAACAATATTGAATTCCATAATAAGCCAATATTTATATTATAAATGATTCCGTTCAGCCCCCCGAGAATTGACCAGAAAACCATCGATGCAGTAAGCGATACCCTGCGTTCGGGGTGGATCACGACCGGCCCGAAGACGAAACTGTTTGAGAAAAAACTCACTGAGTTCGGCGGACAGAAGTCGACCCTGTGCGTTAGCTCGGCAACTGCCGGACTCGAACTGATGCTCCGTTGGTTCGGTGTCGGACCGGGTGACGAAGTGATTGTTCCTGCCTATACCTATGCAGCCACTGCCAATGTTGTAGAGCACTGTGGGGCCAAGGTGGTTTTTGTGGATTCGGGTGATGATTTCCTTCTCTCCCTGAATGCCATCAGAGAGGCCATAACCTCCCGGACAAAGGTGATCATCCCCGTGGATGTTGCCGGGTTTCCATGCGATTATGAAGGGATTCATTCTCTTGTGGTCCGCCCGGAAATTCAGAAGCTTTTTCTTCCATCAACCCCGGAACAGGAGATGCTTAACCGTATCCTGGTCCTGTCGGATGCAGCTCACTCGGTGGGAGCATGGTACAAGGGCAAAAGGGCCGGAAGCCTCAGCGAAATATCGGTCTTCTCCTTTCATGCCGTCAAAAACCTTACTACTGCCGAAGGCGGTGCCATCTGCCTGAACCTTCCTGAACCTTTCGATAACAATGCAATATACCAGGCCCTGAATATCAAATCCCTTCACGGTCAGAATAAAGATGCGCTGGCAAAATCACAGGCAGGCAGCTGGCGGTACGATATTGTTGAGCCCGGATACAAGTGCAACATGACCGATATCCAGGCTTCGATCGGACTGGTGGAACTGGAAAGGTACGACAATGACATGCTGGTTCGCCGTAAACAGATCTTTGATGCCTACAGGGATGCATTTTCAGGATTTGAATGGGCGCAGGTGCCCGTCTATGAGGATGAGAACAGGCGTTCGTCTTACCATGTTTTTCTTCTGAGGATAAAAGGAATCACGGAAGAACAGAGAGACCTGATCATCAGCGAGGTCTTCCTCCGGGAAGTATCCGTCAATGTTCATTTTGTGCCCTTGCCGATGATGACATTTTATAAAAAGGCAGGATATTCCATTTCAGATTATCCTGTTGCTTTCGATAATTACTCGCGGGAGATCAGTCTTCCGGTCTATCATGATCTGACGGATGAGATGGTTCAAACCGTTATCAGGGCGGTTGCAGGAGCTGTTGAAAAAGTTGTTTGCTAGCAACCTTTGCGTCTTCGCGCCTTTGCGGTTAAGATTTTACCGCTAAGACGCCAAGGCGCTAAAAAACTTAAAGATGATCCGGTTCTTCGACTTTCTGTTTTCATTTCTCGGACTGATCCTGCTGCTGCCGTTTTTCATGGTTATTGCCCTATGCATCCTCTTCGATTCGCGCGGGGGAGTTTTTTACCTGCAGGACAGGGTCGGGAAAAACAACCGCGACTTCCGGCTCATCAAATTCAGGACCATGCGCCCGGGTGCCGACAGGCAGGGCGGGCTTACGGTTGGCATGCGGGATGCCAGGATCACAGGAACAGGTTTTTTTCTCAGGAGGTACAAACTGGATGAACTGCCCCAGCTGGTCAATGTCCTCAAAGGAGAGATGAGCCTGGTAGGTCCACGTCCGGAACTGAGGAAATATGTTGATCTTTATTCGGAAGAACAAAGAAGAGTCCTGTCCATAAGGCCTGGGATCACGGATTTTGCATCCCTGGAATACCTGAATGAGAATGAGATCCTTGGAACGTCTGCAGATCCTGAACGGACGTACGTTGAACAGATCATGCCTGCAAAACTGGAGCTGAACAGAAAATTTCTTGAAGATCCCCGGCCTGGAAATTACTTCCGGATCATCGGGCTGACCATAAAAAGACTCTTCAGTTGAAAAAGGGTTATCCCGGTTATTTTACCAGCACCATTTTCCGGGTCATCACGGCATCGCCTGACTGAAGCGTATAAAAATAGATCCCTGAGCGGTTTCCGCTGCCATCCCACGAAATCCTGTAGCTTCCTTTTGTCAGCCTTCCATCCACCAGTGTTGTAACCAGCTTCCCGCTGCTGTCGAAAACCTTCAGTGTCACATTCTCAATGCTCCCCTGAATTTCTATCGGAATCGTAGTTACTGTCTGAAACGGGTCCGGTGTATTTTGGCCGAGAATGGAAGGATCCTTTGCCAGCCGTGGAATTGCATTCGGGCTTCCTGCTTCAACCCAGGCAGTATAGATGAGGCTGGCAAGCGACCAGGATGCATGTTTGAACAAAGCTGTTGTAAAGGTTCCGGTGCGGTCCCACAAAGCCTGGTAATAGGCCGTTGAATTGGTGTTTCCGGCAACCGACACGGCATACTGATCAGCCAGGAGAATGCTGTCTACATATTGATAGTTGTAATAAAGGTAGGTAAAGATAAATCCGGGAACATCACTGATCAACTCGGCTGTATCGTCAGAATAAACGATATCATTCGAATAATCACCCACCATGTGCGTTTCGTAACGTGAATGGATCCCATGCTGGTTTGTATCATCCCCATCATAATTTTTTGTAATGTGGAGCGGATTATGACCATCTCCGACATAATGCCCGAGGTCTGCAGCAAACATGGATGCCTGGTAGAAGTCGTTTCGTTTGAAACAGGCTTTTATCGAATCAAATGTGGCGATGGTTGCCCAGGGAATGGTACCATTATTCAAAACAAAAGAGATCCCGTGGAGATTATTTACCGAGTCGCGTGTCATCGGAATCTTTCCGTACAGGTTGAATTCATTGTAATTATCGATATCGATGTAATGTTTGGGTGATTCTGTATCATCCCATTGCTTGCGTTGATCGGGGACCATGCAATAATCAACCAGTGTGACGCTCCAGGAATCCCTGAGGAAATTCAGTGCGGCCGGGAAAGAGGCTGCAGCATGTCCGCTGATGGTATGGTGCCCGACCGAGCCCCAGCTGGAAAGAATGAGCCAGAGCGAAAGAGAACTAATTGTAAAAGTGATAGAACGAAGTTTTGTCATGAAGGTTTTTCAGTTAGTTTAAGTAATCTTTCAAGGTCCTCTATCTTGTCGGGATACCCAAGCTGGGTATAACAATAGATAAGGTTCTCAATAAGTCGTTTAATAATGTCAATGTTGGAACAGGGCGCAAAGTAGCTCCGGTCAGGATCTATTTTCAGCTGCTGAATGAACAATTCGATTTCTTTTCTGGTAAATACCGCCCCTTTGTTGAACGGGTTGATGTAAAAGAGTACATCCTCCAGGGAGGGGACTTCTGCAGCGAGTTCGGAGACATAGGCCAGGATGAAATGCTGGGGAAGGTTTACACCGTAGACAGGGATGTTCAGTTTCCGGGCCAGGATGATGTAAAGTATTCCGAGTGATAAAGCACTTCCTTTACGCGTTTCCAGGAATGTGTTCAGGTAAAAATTCTGCGGCGCAAAAAGATTGATCTTGTTGCCGTCGAAATTATGAACCTGATAAAGGATGTGATTGAGTACTTTGATATTTTCAAGGGCCGTCAGGTTGTCATTCAGTTCCAGCCAGGCATCCATTTTCATCTGTTCCACCCGGATGGTCAGGGCTTCCTCATTAAGTTCAGGATACTGGCTACGTGTCACCAGCAGGAACCCTTTCAGAAGGTCGGAAGAAGAAGTATTGATCCAGTCGGTGAAATCTGAAAGCAATTCCCCCAGCTGGATATTCCGGATGATCTCCCCGGCACGTTCCTGGATGGAATTGTCAAAAGAGACTTCCAGGGCTTTTTCAAGGTAGGGTATGGCTTCTTTTCCAAAGGAATGGATCTTCTCCCGTATCGAATCAAACACCGTTTCATCCGGCTCATCAAGCAGGTGAACCAGGGCATTCAGCTCTTTATTTTCAATTGTGGCAACCATTCTTGTGAACTATCAACGTTGACGGAGATCATCTCCCATTTAAATCCTTAATCCTGAATTTTTTCCAGCACATTATGGACCAGTTTCCTGATCACGGCTTTGTGGTCGCTGCAGGTCTCATTGGTAGCCCTGTTTGCGATCAGGGCACAAATCGTAACTACCCGGTGTCCGAGTAAACTTCCCAACCCGTAAAGGGCTGAAGTTTCCATTTCAAAATTGATGATCCTCTCCCCGTGGAAACGGAATGAACGGATCTTTTCGTTAAGTCCAGGATCAGCCAGTCCAAGCCGTAATACACGACCCTGCGGCCCATAAAAACCGGGAGCCGTGACAGTAATCCCTTTCACTGATCCCGGTTCAAATTTCCGGATCAACTCGTCAGATCCTTTCACAAAATAGGGATGTGACAGATTGGCTTTCCATCCGGTATGTTTCATGAAAGCATCAGCCATCTCAGTATCCAGGGTGCTTGCTCCCGTTTCATAAAAATGGATCAGGTTGTCGAAACCGAGTCCATAGGCAGAAAGCGCAAATGAGCCCACAGGTATATCGGCCTGGATGGCACCTGAAGTACCGACCCGGATCACATTCAGTGTACGATGATCCTTTTTTTCCTGCCGGGATGAGAGGTCGATGTTGGCCAGCGCATCCAGCTCATTCATTACGATGTCGATGTTATCTGTTCCGATCCCGGTGGAAAGGACCGTGATCCTTTTTCCTTTCAGTATTCCGGTATGGGTTATAAACTCGCGATTATTGATACGGTATTCCACACTGTCGAACTGATCGGAGATCACCCCAACACGGTCGGGATCGCCAACAATAAGAACCGTATCAGCGAGTTGATGCGGCAGAAGGGAAAGGTGATAGATTGATCCGTCCGGATTCAGTAAAAGATCAGCATTTTTGATGACAGGCATCCCACTAATTTTCCGTAAAATTACGAATAATATCCACAGGAAAATCCGGCTCATTCCTGATTGCCCTTTCTTTTTTTGAAGTGCTGGAAATAGTTCAATATCCTCATTTGTACAAAAGGAAACCTTTATTTCATACTCGCAAAGTTTCGCAGAGTTAATCGGCTTAACTCAAAAAGGGATTACGAAAAAGACGTATTTTTGTGTTATGCAAACCGAAATTATCAATATTGGCGATGAGTTGCTGATCGGCCAGGTTGTGAACACCAATGCATCCTGGATGTCGGAACAACTCGACCTGGCAGGATTCCCGGTACACCGGGTGACCCTTATCCGTGATGATCCGGAGGAGATCCTGACGATTTTAAAGGAAGCGGGGCAAAGGGCTGAGGTGATCCTGATCACCGGCGGCCTTGGGCCGACGAAGGATGACCTCACAAAGGAGACACTCTGCAGGTATTTCAATACGAAGCTGATCTTTGACCCCGTTTCCTTTCAGAACATTGAAAAGATGTTCCATGCCAGGGGCTTTGCAATGACAGAGGTAAACCGCAAACAGGCAGAGATCCCGGAAAACTGCATTGCAATTGCCAATGCAAACGGCACTGCACCGGGCATGTGGTTTGAAATAACTAAAACCAGGGCCGGGACAAAACAAATCTACATATCCATGCCGGGCGTTCCCTTCGAAATGAAAGCCATGCTTGTCAATGAGGTGATCCCAAGGCTGAAAAAGTGCTTTCAGCCTGTCACGGTTTTGCATCATACGTTGCTGACACAGGGGATTGGAGAATCATTTTTATCCGATATCCTGGAAGAGTGGGAAGCACATCTCCCTGAAAATCTTCACCTCGCCTACCTGCCCCAACCAGGAATAGTGAGGCTAAGGCTTACCGGGAAAGGTGACAATGAAGTCAGCCTGCAAAAGCTGATGGATGAAGAGACAGACAAACTGAAATCGCTGATACCTGAATATATTTTCGGAGAGGGTGATACTACGCTGGAGGCAGTTGTCGGAAACCTGCTCAGGAATTCGGGGACTACACTTGCCACCGCAGAAAGCTGCACCGGCGGGTACATTGCACACCTGATCACCAGCATTCCGGGAAGTTCCGCCTACTACAAAGGGAGCATCGTGGCCTATTCGAATGAGATCAAGATAAAAGAGCTTGGAGTCAGTGAACGTGTCCTGGAGAAAGAGGGGGCAGTCAGTGAAGCCGTTGTGATCACCATGGCTTCAACTGTGAGAAACGGTTTTGGCACCGATTATTCCATTGCAGTTTCGGGAATCTCCGGACCTGACGGAGGTACAGAGGAAAAGCCGGTAGGAACCGTCTGGATCGCGGTTGCCGGTCCTTCAGGTGTGAAGGCGGTAAAATATCTTTTCGGAGATAACCGGGAACGGAATATCAGACGAACGGCGCTGCAGGCTCTTAATATGCTTCGTAAAACCATACTGGAACAACTTTGAATAATTACGAATTACGATTCATATGAAAAAAACGTTCTTTATCTCTGAAGGGATACTGCAAATATTTATAGCGCTGGGAGCCATTGTCAGCGGTCTTTTTTTGATTATAGCCCCCGACGGCAGTCTCATGAGAATGCCCCTGACCATGCTGAAAGAGACGCCCTTCACAAACTTCCTTATTCCGGGGATCATCCTGTTTACTATTAACGGACTTGGAACCCTCATTTCCGGGTGGCTGAGTTTCCGGCAGCATAAACTGGCCGGTTTCGCAGGGATTTTTTTCGGGCTGGGGCTGATAATCTGGATCTTTGTTCAGGTAAGCCTGATCGGCGGAGGAAGCTGGCTGCAATACCTCTATTTCGTACTCGGACTGGCAGAGCTTCTCCTGGGGATCGGGATCAGGGAAATGAAAAATGGAGAATGAAAAAATCCGAATACACAACACCCAATACCCAATACCCAACAAGTTAACACTTTACATTCTGCCAATACTTATAACAACCTAAACTAACAACCCCTCCATGAAAACAAAACTCGTAACAGCTTCCCGATTAGCAAAAACCTGTCTTATCTTTTTCTTTGGAATGATGAACCTGGTTTTCCCCTTTCATTCTTTTTCACAGGCCCAAAACCCGGAACCCAATTCTGTCGCAATCATCTATAACAGCCTTATTGAGGATCCTTCGGTAAAGACAAAATGTTTTGCCTGCCAGACAATTACAACAAATCTCTCGGATATCCCGGGAGTGCGTGCGTTTGAAACCCAGAAATTAAATAAAATCACCGATGAGATCAACCTCAGTTCTTCCGAGCTTGTAAAGGAGGATAGCAGGGTCCGTTCAGGAAAGATCATGATCCCTGAACATTTTCTCACCATCACAGGTGTGAACTATAAAGGAGTGCAAGGAAATTCAGTGGATGCAATGGAGAACTATTCCTTTACAGATTTTAAAACCGGGAAGATCGTCTATTCAAAAAACACCCTCATGTACAACCCCAAAATGCTGGAGGAGTTCAAGAAAGTGATCAGCCATACCTATAAACAGGATGTTGCACCTGTTGCTGCAAACCAGGGTCGTATATTGCGGACCCTTTACGTCGATCTGCCGGTGGAATACGACTTCAGTTTCAAAGGTGTTTTCCCAAAAGTGGAGCAAGCTGAAGAAACCGTTATCCGGGAATCAAAGGAATGCATGATCCTGAAGGATGGCCAGAAATCAGACAAAAAGAAGGATGTATTGTCTTTTGGCGTGCTTAACGGTGCAGAAGGCACCTATTCAGGTCTCGGGTTTACAGTAATGTTCAATCCGTCAATGAATTCGGATGAGGAAATCTGGATGAAAGGAAAATTTAATGCCGACAGGAGCAAACTTGAATCTCTTGAGATCTATCATAATATGCTGAGCATCATCAGCTACGGTGACAGTTATGCTAAAAGGGAATCCGCCCGGGATATCATCCAGGTGGAGAACCTGGTTTACAAGAAAACCCCGATGGGTGGTCAGTATGAATTTGTGCCCGGGGTTTCAAAAATATCAAGCGTCACGTCCAGTCTCGGGTTCTATGAAAGCGGTGAAATGCCAAGAAGGATCCTGACCGCCTCTCACCAGTTCAAACAGATCGATCTCAGCCGGACAGATCCGATACGCGGAAAAATTGTTCCGAACATATACCTGATGACGGGGGATAACACACCAAAGCCCGTCATAAAACCCCTGAAAAAAATATACCTCCGGGGCAACTGGCCTGGTTATGCAATGCTGACTGAGAAATTGCTCAGCCTCTATCCCAATGCCGACATCATCGATCAGACAGAACCCTTTATGAAAAGGGTTGCGTTTGAACGGAACCTCAACCAGGGAGCCTCTTCGAAAGCGGATGTTCCGGGCATGAACATTCCTGAAAAGCCGGCGTTAAATGAAGCGGTTCTTCGTTTCGATACCCAGACCGGCAATAACGGAGAAAAAAAGATCGCGGTGGAAATCCAGACTGCCGGAAAAACCCAGACAATTTCCTTTAGCCAGCCCTCCCTGTTTAAAGGTAATCCTGTATTTAATGGTAAAGAAGCCGATGAAAAGGCCATGCAGAACTTAGGCCAGCAACAGGCGGATTTCACCTATGGAAGGATCATGTCCCTGGGGTGCATGGTGGAAAAAGAGCTGAACAAGTAGCTGGATGCTGGATGGATGCTGGATGCTGGATGCTGGATGTGTGGGTGTGGGTGTGTGTTTATGAGGGTGAATAACCGTTCCAAAAACTAAAAACACTTTTCCCTTGGTAAATTCAAATATTTTTCGGAATTTTGCACTCCGTTTTAAAAACAGCATCATAAAACTTATATCATGTCAAGAGTTTGCCAAATAACCGGTAAAGCAGTAATGGGCGGAAACAGCGTTTCCCATTCCAACATTAAAACCAAGCGGAAATTCTATCCCAACCTGCAAACGAAGAAATTTTACATTCCTGAAGAAGACAAATACATCACGTTGAAAGTCTCTGCAGGTGCCATCCGTACAATTAATAAAAAAGGAATCTCTGCCTGCCTGAAAGAAGCCCGCGAAAAAGGATTTTTGGCGAAATAATCAGATTCCACCATACAGGAAATGCTGTTACACCTTGTGACAGCATTTTTTTTATCCCTTGGAGAAGAAATAAAAACTGCTTATTTTCGTTTTTTATACAATCTTTCAACGCGTTATCCTCCGGAAATTTCCATGGAATGAAGAAATCAGCCTCCCACGTTTTATTTTTCCTCCCGATACTCTTACTACCCGTTCTTCTTCATGCTCAGGAATACAGCAATGAAAACCTGGTCCAGTTCTCAGGGATTACAGTCACATTCGACAGTCTTACCTCCGTGCCTTATGCAAGGATCACCATCCGGAACACCAACCGGGGAACGACCAGCGATGCACTGGGATATTTTTCATTTGTTGCACATAAAAAAGACACGATCCTGTTTCATGCCCTGGGTTACAAACCGGCATCCTTCATCATCCCCGACACCATTACAAAATCGCGCTATTCCCTTATCCAGCTGATGACCGGGGATACACTCACACTTCCTGCTGCCATCATTTTCCCATGGCCCACACTGGAAGATTTCAAACGTGCATTTGTCAATTTCAAGGTTCCGGACGACGACCTGGAACGTGCCCGGAAAAACCTGGATGGCGACCAGATCATGGTAAGTGCAAAGAATTACCCGATGGATGCCCGGATGAACTACAACAGTTACATTGAGAACCAGACCAGCAAATTGTACTACTTCGGACAGCAACAGCCCTTTACCATCTTCGATCCCTTTGCCTGGGCACGATTTATCAAAGCCTGGAGAGACGGTGAATTTAAAAGAAAAAAAGAGAAATCAACCAACAACGAGTGAACTGACCTTTGAAAAAGATCGTTCAACATACCCTCTCCTGCCTTTTATGGCTCGCAAGCCTGAGCGTTTCGGCCCAGCAGACGGCCCTGCTTTTCGGACGTATCACGGATGCTGACCAGCAAGGCATTGTGAATGCAAACATTACCGTTACCGGGATAGCCGGCGGAACCAATACGGATAAAAAAGGAAACTTTGAACTCTCAGTTCCGGCGGAGAAGAAAATCACGGTCGTGATCACATTCATCGGTTTTGAAACTGTTTCCATGCAAATGGAACTTAAGCCCGGCGAGCGGAAAGAGCTGCGCCAGACCCTTACACAGACCTCCACCTCGCTGCCATCCATCGAAGTAAAAGATCAGCAACTCCGCACCAACACCTTCAACCGGATCGATCCCAAAAGCATCACCCTGATCCCTTCGGCCAATGCCGGCATCGAAGACCTGATCAAGACCATGCCGGGGGTATCTTCACGGAACGAACTCAGTTCGACCTATTCCGTAAGGGGCGGCAACTATGACGAAAATCTTGTCTTTGTCAACGATATCGAGGTCTACAGGCCGTTCCTGATCCGTTCAGGTCAGCAGGAAGGACTAAGCTTTCTCAATCCCGACCTTGTTTCTTCCATCTCCTTCTCAGCCGGGGGGTTTGATGCCAAGTACGGCGACAAGATGTCGTCGGTTCTCGACATCAAATACAAAAGGCCTGCCTCCTTTGCCGGGTCGTTCGATGTGAGCCTGCTGGGAGCCAATGCCCACGTGGAAGGCATGATCACAAAAAAGTTCTCCTACCTCATCGGTGCCCGGTACAAGACCAATAGCTATTTTCTGAAAGGGCTGGATACCAAAGGCGAGTACAAACCCAGGTATTTTGATGTCCAGACCCTCTTCAACTACGAATTCAGTAAAAAATTTGAACTTTCTCTCCTTGGTACATACTCAGCGAATTCCTACAAACTGATCCCCCAAACGCGCGAAACCAGCTTCGGAACTGTCGGCGAGGCTTATAAACTGACGATATTCTTCGACGGACAGGAGGTTGACAGCTACCAGAACTGGCTGGCGGCACTGACGGCGAACTGGAAGCCCACCCCGGAGCTGCGGCTGAAATTCACCGGATCTGCATACCAGACCTTCGAAAATGAAACTTTTGATGTTTCTGCCGAATACTGGCTGGGTAAACTTGAGGTGAACCAGGGCAACAACAATGTCGGCCAGGTGACGGAAGCCCTTGGTGTCGGTGCATTCCTGACCCACGCACGGAATTACCTTGACGGTACCGTTTTCAACCTTGAACACCGTGGAACCTGGGAGAAAGGCATCAGCATGGCCCAGTGGGGGATCAAATACCAGCATGAATATTTCCATTATGTGATCAATGAATGGGAGATGCAGGATTCGGCCGGGTATTCGTTGCCCAGGCCGCTTGATTCCCTGGGATCGCAGACTCCGCCCCACGATTCGCTCCTGCTTTTCGATGCGATAAAGAATAAGAGCCGGGAAGAATCGAACCGCTATTCTGCATTCTTTCAGAATACCTGGACCTTTAAAAACGAGAAGAATGACATTGCCCTCACAGCAGGTCTTCGTTCGATGTACTGGGATTTTAACCAGCAGATTCTTTTCGATCCGAGGGTCAACATCTCATTTCAGCCACACTGGAAGAGAGACGTTGTGTTTCGAGTTTCGGGGGGATACTATTCACAGCCGCCGACCTTCCGCGAAATAACCGACCTGAGGGGCAACATCGTACAGGGGCTGAAAGCACAGCGCGCTATCCAGGTAGTAGCCGGAAGTGATCTCTATTTCAGTGCGTGGGGCCGTCCTTTCAAATTTGTCGGTGAAGCCTACTACAAATACATCACTAACCTGATCCCCTATACCATCGACAACCTGAAGATCCGCTATTACGGAACTAACGATGCCTTCGGGTATGCAACGGGTGTCGATTTCAGGGTGAACGGGGAGTTTGTCAAAGGCATCGAAAGCTGGGCCAGCCTGTCGATCATGAAGACCGAGGAGAACATCAACGGCGACTGGATCCCCCGCCCCACAGACCAGCGCGTCAACCTCAGTATCTTCTTCCAGGATTACATCCCGCATTATCCTTCCTGGCGGATGAACCTGACACTCTATTACGGCACCGGGTTGCCATTTGGCCCACCGAATGCGACCAAAAGCCAGCAGAACCTCCGGATGCCCCCCTACCGCCGTGTCGACATCGGCCTTGCAAAACAGATCATCGGGGCAAGCACGAAATTTTCGAAGAAGAACCCGTTCCGTGTCTTTGATTCCATGTGGATCTCCCTGGAAGTATTCAACCTTTTTCAGCTGAGCAATACCGTTTCTTACCTCTGGGTGACGGATATCAACAACCAGCAGTATGCTGTTCCCAACTATCTAACCCCAAGACAATTCAACCTGAAGCTGCAAGCTACGTTTTAGAAGAGGTGACGCGTGACGCGTGACACGGAGAAAAAAACTTTCCCGAAAAAAAAAGTCTGATTTTTCCTGAGCGGAATTGCAAATTCCGCTCAGCGTTTAAAGTGTTCAATCAATCATTAAATATTACTTATTCAAATGCTTTCAGCGAAACGCCGATGATCTCTACGGCTTCGCGAACTTCTGCTTCGGTAATGACCAGAGGAGGTGCAAACCGGATGATGTGATCATGCGTAGGTTTGGCCAATAATCCGTTGTCGCGCATTTTCAGGCAGACATCCCATGCGGTTTTCCCATTCCTTGGTTTGATGACGGCTGCATTCAGCAACCCCTTGCCCCTGACCAGTTCAACCATCGGAGAGTTGATCTTCTCCAGTTCGCCGCGGAATATAACACCCATCTTATAGGCATTCTCTGCCAGCTTTTCATCCGTAATCACCTTCAGTGCGGCAATCGCAACACGGCAGGCAACAGGGTTTCCGCCAAAGGTGGATCCGTGCTCACCCGGTTTGATCGCCAGCATGATGGAATCATCGGCCAGAACGGCCGAGATCGGGCAGATACCTCCCGACAATGCTTTTCCAAGAATAAGAACATCCGGTCGTACCCCCTCCCAGTCGCATGCAAGCAGCTTGCCTGTACGTGCGATCCCGGTCTGGACCTCATCGGCGATGAACAGCACATTCTTGGCCTTGCACATCTCGTATGCCTTTTTCAGGTAGCCCTCCTGCGGGACATAGACACCTGCCTCACCCTGGATCGGTTCGACAAGAAATCCGGCAACGTTGGGATCTTGCAAAGCTTTCTCAAGGGCCGGAAGATCGTTGTAGGGTATTGTGACAAATCCCGGTGTAAAGGGTCCGAAATCGTCCCGTGCCTGGGGATCGGTTGACATGGATACAACGGAAATGGTACGGCCGTGGAAGTTGTTCTCGCAGCAGATGATCTTCGCCTGGTCGTGCGGGACGCCTTTGACCTTGTATGCCCATTTCCGGGTCAGCTTCAGGGCAGTTTCATCCCCTTCGGCCCCGGTGTTCATCGGAAGCACACGCTGATAACCGAAATATTCCGTGACAAACTTCTCGTACACGCCAAGCACGTCGTTGTAGAAAGCCCGTGAGGTCAGTTCAAGGGTGTTTGCCTGGTCGATCATCGCCTGGATGATCTTCGGGTGGCAGTGACCCTGGTTGACGGCGGAATAGGCGGACAGGAAATCAAAATACTTTTTGCCTTCCACATCCCACATGAAGATGCCCTTCCCTTTTGCAAGGACAACCGGCAATGGATGGTAATTGTGAGCACCGTACCTGTCTTCCAGGTCCATTGCTTCCTGAGAGGTTTTAATTTCGTTCATAAAAACTTCGGTTTTATTATCTGGTAACCATGAAAGTTCCTGAGTTCAGGAGTTTGTTGTTTTCTGTAAGTTTATAAAAATAGCTTCCTGCACTGAGATTGCTTACGCTGATCTGGCTAACATTTCCATTCACCGGGTACTGCCGGATCAGTTTTGCCTGTGCATCGTAAACATCAAAAGATCCGTTTGTCACATTGCTTCCCATCTCAATCTTCATCAGTTGCGATGCGGGATTCGGAGAAAGTTTTACATTCACAGATGGGATTACTTTCAATGGAACCCCGCTGACATCGGTCAGGTTGATATCATCAAACATGGCCATGCTTCCGACTTGTCCGACACTTCCTAACATATAGGTTGCATTGAACCCGGCACAGGATAACATGAGCATCGTCAGCGAATCAGGCTGCGTTGTGTGATCTCTGTATGTTATTGCAACATCAAACTGGGTCCAGGATGTGACTGTTCCATGAATAGTGACTTTACTATAGGCAAGGGTGTCGCGCCTGTGGTTTGTGTTATTCCATTTCGAAAGCAGGACCACGGCTGCCGAAGAGTCACCATTTAATGGATACGATTTGTACCAGCCCGTAAACCGTGTCGGTTTTGCTGTACCGTAGGGATATGGTATTCCAAGTTTAGCCTGGCTGGTAGCCCAATCGATTTTAATGGTTCCGATAACACCCGGGATAACAGCTGCCACGAGAGAAATATACCCGGTAACAAGGCGGACAGAATAGTTGCCGCTGTGGGCCGTATCGCAAGGATGTACAGTGACTCCTGATGGTGTTGGAATGGTATCCAGGATATTCAGCGTCCCAAAAAGGCTGCTATCAGGCTCATAGTAATTATGCTGGCTGATGAATTTCCAGTGTTCAAAATCGCCTCCATAAACGGTTTGTGAATAGCTGTTCGCTGCAAAGCAAAATAAAATAACTGCCAGTGTAATGATCTTTTTCATGATGCTATTTTTTAGATTAATGATTGTTTCTGTTGACTGATAAAATTTCACCTTACCCCCCGAGGTTCCATTTAAAGATTGAAATTGAGCGGAATTACAAATTCCGCTCAGCGGGGTTTATTTCTTTTCACCTCACCCCCTGCCCCCTCTCCTGAAGGAGAGGGGGGACAGGCCGGGCTGTTAAATATGTAAAAGAACTTGTAATGAAGTTGTCCTCGGCGACTCGATGGTGATGGGCCGCAGGGAGTATTCCGTATTGAAAAAATTGTTTACGAGCAATGAGAATTTGAAATCCCTGTAGCTGTAACTTACCCTTACATCGACGATAAAATTTCCTTTGTTGTTCTCTTCCCTGTATTTCTTTATTCCTGAATGCATGGCCCCCGGTGTGTCCATCTGGTAGAGGAAGATATCGATGTTCTTCATATACCCGTAATACTTTCCGGAAAAGCCGATGGCAAATTTTTTCCGGTAGGTAAGCTGAAGATCTGATTTAAAGAGGCTCTGGATGCGGTATTTCAGGATGTTACCGGTGGTATCCGTGGAAGTGTTGGCATAGCTGTAGCTGCGGTACTTATGAGCGGAAGTTTCATAGTTGGTATAGTATATTTCATCGGGATGAAGCGCCGTAGGAACAGAATAGGTATACCCGAGGATCAGCGACATGTCGAGGTTACGAACGATTTTCCCGTCTCCACCAAGTGTCATATCAATACCATAGATCCGTGCAGGGCCGGTATTCAGGAATTTAAAGCCGATATCATTTTTGAAAACGGGAGATTGGCCCCAGATCCCGAAGTTGAACTCGATATAATTATCGTAATTCTCGAGGAAGCCCGCAACGTCGGCCATCCCGGCCCACTTCCCAAACTTGAACAATTGTTTGGCACCCACTTCGTAGGATATGCAGGTTTCAGACTTAAGTTCCGGGTTCGGATAAAATCCGAATCCGCCCGAATTGGTAGTTATGTAACGCTCACCGATGGTAGGAGCACGGTAACCCTGTCCGACGGAAGCCCTGAAAAACGTGTTTTTCCCGACCCGCATGTTGGCGCCGCCCCGAAAGATGGGTTTGTTCTCACTCAAATCGCCGACCTGGTAGTATTCCCAGCGGCCGCCGATAAGAAGAGAGAGGCGGTCCCAGAACTTTTTCTCAAACTGCAGGTATAGTGCCAGGTTCTCGGAACTGTACCCGGCGCTCTGATTTGCCGCCGTGGTTCCCAGTGAATCCAGGATCCCCGAAAAGACCTGGCCATAGGAATGGGAATAGATATTTGTGATACCCACCACCATGACAAATTCAGGAACTTTTTTAAACCGCTGGGTATGCTGGTAATCATTGTACACCGTCAGGTAATTGTTCGACTGGTTGTTGTTGGCATCGGTGTTCCCATAATAGACGCGGTTCCTGAAGCTGTGACTGTTGCCGTTTTTATTGAAATATTTAATGTAGGGATCCACGAAAAAGGTGAATTGCTTGAAGTGCGATAAAGCACCGGGATATGCACGGTAGAGATTCGTATCGGCATCGTACCAGAAATAGGTCTCAGAGTTCTCATTGTACATAAAGTTTCCGTTGATGCCATAGGTTAACCCTTCAATCTTTTTATTCCGGATCCGCGTATTGAAATAAACTTTTCCGCGCTTTGTGAAGACTCCTTTGTTAAAAACCGAGTCAGCCACCATGTCTTTGTGCCATGTGCTGGGGGTTCCGCCGATATAGCCCTGGTCGCTGTAGAGGTTCACACCGAAACCGAGGTCGAGGTTATCCATTTTCTGAAGATGAGACAAGGATAATCCAAAAATGATCGGGTTCATTCCCGACCAGGGTGTGGCATAATTACGGTCGGGTTTGCTGTAAACCCCGATAAACGAATTGACTTTGGTTTCCGGCTGGTCTTTCGGGTAGGCAGTGCGGATATTCACAGCGCCGGTGATGGCGGAAGAACCGTAAACGACCGATGCGGCACCTTTGACGACTTCAATCTGTTCCACATCATCCACGGGCAGAAAACCCCAGTCGGGCCGTCCGGCATCGCCTCTCAGGATCGGAATATCATCCACCATGATCATCACGCGGCTTCCAAGACCTGAGCTGAAGCCGCTTCCTCCGCGGATCTGGGGTTCATTGTTCACGATGGTGATCCCGGGGACCTTGTCGATCGCCTTATCAATGCTGGTGGGATTGGATGCCATGATCGCCTGCGATTTCAGAACTTCGATCGTAGCTATCGAATTTTCCACCTTCTGTTCATATTTTGATCCCGAAACCACAACGGTGCTAAGCTCCTGCGAAGAGGGTGACAGAAGGATATCAAACTGGATCTTCCTTCTGCCGTCAAAGACGATATGTTTTTCCTGCTTGTCGTAGCCGACACAAGAAATCATCAGAACTACGTCTTTGGTCGAGACTTCAAGCTCGTACATGCCATTGTTATCACTGAAAGTACCTGTAGGCAGTCCCTTGATCCCGATGTTGACAAAAGGCAACGGATCACCGGTCTGGTCATCGACAACTTTCCCCTGCACCACATAACTCTGAGCCTGTATTTCCAGGGAGGCTGCAAGTGCAAATAAGAAGGTTAAGAAAAGGAGACTGGTTTGTTTCATACCGTGATTTTGGGAAGCAAAAATAGGAATTTTTATCGTAGAAATTTCAAAATCCTTATTCTGAAACTGCCCCCTTACTGAGTATCAGCGATCTGTATTTAATTGATGGAGACGGTACCAGTGAACCCAGTCCGAATTTTTCCCAGTTTTCGTCAATCCTGCGGATGGTGGCTTCGTCCATTCCAATGATGTTGGGCCAGTCGCGTTTAAACCCGTCGTATTCCTTTGTTTTACGGGTACCATCCAGCACCAGAAAGGGAAACTGATTCCCGTTTTCCGTAACCGGATGGAAACAGTCCCTCACAGGATCCATATTATTCGCGGCAATCCAGGCGATGTCTGAAGGAGATTGAAGATCGATACCGTGATCCAGGAAAAGAATGAATTTCAGATCCCTGACCAGGCCCTGCCGGAAGAACTGGTTGCTGATCTCCCGGATATGATTGGCCCGGTTCTTTTTTACTGAAACAACGGCAAGAGAAATCCCGTCCGCCAGGAAAGTCTCGTTGACAGCCTCCACTTCCGGAAACTTTTCCATGAGCAACTGCGTATCAATATTTGGCAGAGGGTCCAGGAAATTTACCCCACCTCCGTCCCCTCCCCTGCTTGCAGGGGAGGGGTGCAGGGGAAGGGTATAATTTAAAATGCGTTTGCCAAAATCGGTGGAAGCCTCTTCCGATTCTTCAGGCCATTTTACTGTTGCATCGATCCCCATCTTGCTGCCGTATGAAAAATGAGAGCTGGAGTGATCGAGGATATCGACAGGTCCTTTTATAAAATGAATATCCTGCAGGGGATCGGTTCGCTTTGTCACCTCCCTTGCCACGGCTCTGTAATCGTTCAGATCCACATCCTCACTCACAACAACCATGATCTTGTTGAACATCATCTGCCCGGCACCCCACAGCGAAGTCATCACTTTCATTCCATGTCCCGGAAATAATTTTTCGATCTTTGTCAGGACGATATTGTGAAAAACACCTGCCACCGGCATGTTTATGTCTCTCATCTCCGGAACAGTAACCAGTTTCATCGGAAAAAGAAAGAGTCGTTCCGTGGCCTTTCCCATCCATCCGTCTTCCATGGGAGGAATTCCGACAATGGTTGCAGGATATATGGCCTCTTTTCTGCGGGTGATACAGGTAACGTGGAAACGGGGATAGGAATCGGCGAGGGAATAAAATCCCGTATGGTCGCCAAAAGGGCCCTCAAGGATGAATTCCTCTTCCGGGTCGACATATCCTTCAATGACAAAGTCAACATCCGAGGGAACTTCCAGGTCGTTGGTCAGACATTTAACAAGCTCTACCCTCTTCTTCCGGAGAAAACCTGCCAGCATGTATTCGTCAAGGTTTTCGGGTAACGGAGCCGTTGCGCAATAGGTATACGCCGGATCGCCGCCGAGGGTGACCGATACCGGCATTTTCTTCCCCAGTTCCTTGTATTTTGAAAAGTGATGTGCCGATCCTTTGTGCCGGTGCCAATGCATGCCTGTGAGGGCGGGGCCGAATACCTGCATGCGGTACATGCCCTGGTTACGGATGCCCGTAACCGGATCAACAGTATGAACAACGGGAAGGGTGATAAACGGACCTCCGTCGGCGGGCCAGCAGGTGAGTACCGGAAGTTTCGTCAGGTCAGGTGTTTCCATGACCACCTCCTGGCATACGGCTCTCTTTTTGACTGACACGGGAAGCCATGAGGCGATCTCTTTCAGGGCAGGCAGGATCTTCAGCTTTTCGAAGAAACTCTCCTTCGGACCCAGGAACTCTTTCAGAATTGCCCCCAGCTCTTCTCCGGCTGCATCAAGGTTGTCGACACCCAATGCCATGCACATTCTCCTCTCCGATCCGAAGGCATTGATAAGGACAGGGAAAGCTGTGCCGGTATTCTCGAACAAGAGTGCCTTCCCGTTGTTTTTGCTGACCCTGTCGGTAATCTCGGTAATTTCCAGGTGCGGGGATACAAATTCTCTGATCCTTGTCAGTTCGCCGGCAGACTCAAGGGCGGTTACAAAGTCGGAAAGAGATTTGAACGACATGGAGTTGCTGGATATTTGGTTCTGGATGCTGGATGCTGGATAATCTTATATCACTCGATCACTTCATCACTACTTCGCTTCTTTCGCCTCGTAGGTTTTCGTGTCGAAGGCTTCCGGTTTGTTGGCATTGTATTTCGACGGACATTTGAGCAGCAGGCTTTTCGCGATAAACTCATCGTTGTTCATCGAACCGACAATCACAACTTTTTCCGATTTTTCAAAATCCTGCGGTTTCGGATTGTTGTAAACCACCTTTTTCTCCAGGCCCTTATCGTCAACCAGGTAGAATGAGAAACGGTTTGCATTTTTCGTGGCATCGTAGTCCATGGGTTTACTTCGGTTCAGCTTCCCGATGATGTGGAATTCTTTCCCGGGTGAGGCGGCGGCTTCTGAGAAGTTCGAGTAAGTGCTCGAATCCGTTAAGGTGGTTACAACTACAGCAACTGCGATCACCAGGACCAGCAGGATGACAATATGGATGGTCTTCATTTTTCAGTTTCAGCGGTTTTCTCTTCGACTTCTTTTTCCAGCTTCGTCACTTTCCTGTCGATGGTAAAGAGATAGATAAAAACCCCGACAAGGATAAAAGCAAGCACGGCAACGACAACCAGGATCTTTCCGTTTTCCAGCATGATGTTCAATTTATTTATTTTCGATGATCAGTCTAATTCTCCGTATTCTCACTCTCAGTTTGTAAATCCAGACTCCCAGGAGCACCCATCCCAGCATCGCGGGATAGAAAACCAGCCGCATGGATGGCGGAAGGTGCATCGGAAGAACCGTATTTGCCGTACCTCCGCCGGCAGGATGAAGGCCTTCACCCGCCAGCCTTGGCAGGATAATTACCAGCACAATCCAGAGGAAGAAAGCAAAAATATTATAGACGGCAGCCACTTTTGCACGTTTGTGTGTATCGTCAATGGATCCGCGAAGGATCGCATAGGCAAGATAGATCAGCAGTCCTACGGCCGCACCGTTCAGCTTCGGGTCATTCACCCAGGGCCTGCCCCAGGTGAAGTTAGCCCAGATCATCCCTGTGAAAATGCCCAGGAAGCCGAACATCAGACCAACATTCACGGCTTCCACTGCCTTTGCATCCTCCTGCTCGTCAAATTTCCGGAGATATCGTAAGCTGTAAACAAACCCCGTGATCAGCATAACCAGCATCCCGAACCACATTCCAACATGGTAAAAGAGGTTCCGCATCGATTCTTCAACAACCGGCATCAATGGGAATCGAATAAAAAATCCGAAGATGACGGCATAGACAAGTAGGATCCCGGCAAGTACCTTCCACCAGTTATTTTTTATCTGTGTTCCCAAATTATCTGTCAATTAATGATTAAGTATGAACCTTGAATCAGGAAATAAATCGTAATCCGTAATTCGCAATTCGTAATTGAATTAGTCGCGCCAAAGATACGGAAATAATAAATATGCCAGGATGATGACGGCGATGTTGATGGTGAGCAGGATGATGATAAAGCCGTAGTTTCCCGACCATTGAGCCGCAGAAAGGGCGCTCTTTGAAACTTTCATCAGGGTTCCGAGCAGCGGGAGGACAATGGGAAAGCTCAGGATGGCCATCAGGGAGAAATTGTTGCTGGCCCTCGACGCGATGGCGGCCACCATGGTGAGGATCGAGGCAAGTCCCAGGCTGCCAAGGATCAGCGTGGTGATGAACAGTGGAATATTGACAACGAGGTTCCCCATCAGCAGGAGGAAAAAGACGAATGAAAGGACGGAAAGGATGGTCATCAGGAGGAGGTTGTAGATGACCTTTGAAAGCAATACGGCCTGCGGACTGGCAATGGTGTAATAGTAAAGATGGCGGGCAGGACTTTCCTGGATGAAGCTTTTAGAGATCCCGTTCACAGCGACAAAAAGAAGGATGATCCAGAAGAGCGAATTCCAGGTATCGGGTTCGATGATCCTGTCGAAGGCAAGATAGGTGACGAAAATGGTGGAAACCAGGTAGAGCAGGATCCCGTTCAGGACATACTTCTGCTTCAGCTCAAGCCGTATCTCCTTCCCGATAAGGTGTATGATCTCGTTTCCCAGCATTCTGCTTTTCCTGAAGTGGATTGCAAAAATAGGAAATTAATTCAAAGTTGGTATTGGGTATTAGGTATTGGGCATTAGGTATTGAGTATTAGGCATTGGGCATTAGGCATTAGGTAAACTAGTGAAATAGTGAGTTGGTGAAGTAGTGATTTACAATTTTCGCCACTTCACCAACTCACTACTTCGCTACTTCTACTGAACAATCATCTTCTTGGTAATCTTCTGATCACCCTGCATCACGCTATAAAAATAGACGCCTGAAGCAAGCTGGCTGCCGTCGATTACAAACTCGCTGACACCCGGCTGAACATTGGGTTTCTCCATATTCATCAGCGTCTGCCCGGTGAGGCTGGTCACCTTCAGGGAAAGATCACCTGCATGCTGGAGGTAAACATTCACTTTTGTCAATCCGCTGACCGGGTTCGGGATGTTTTGTCCGACCGAGAAAGTGGGTTTAGCTTTCTTTTCGTTCACGCCTGTCCAGATCGGTTTCGTCCATTTCAGAAGGGTGATGGAGTTGTCGCTTGCTGAAGTCTGGCCGCGCATGCCGGAGTTGCCTATGCTTTTCACATACGATCCGGCATAATCGTCTTTCTGGAAGAGTATATAGATATTGGCATCAGAAGTGATGGAAGCCGAAGGAAACATGCAATCTGCAAATCCATACTGGATCCAGTCACCCGTAAGATCAACCAGGGAATCATTGTGCCAGAGGATAGCATCTCCTGATCCTGTTATGACCCCATCCCTGCCATAAATGTGGCGCAGGTTATACCCATTGGCATCCACAAGGGAATTTCCGGCAGCAAAGGTCAGAAAAACTTTATTATCATTATCGATCACCAGTTCCGGGTTGGAAGTCTGCGAAACATACCAGGTGGTAGTGTTTGCAGTGGGGATGATGGTCTGGTCAAACAGCAGGGTGTCTTTCACCCATCCAATAAGGTGGCCGGTGGCCAGGAGTGAATCGTAGTTTAGGTCCTGTCTCAGAATGGGCTGATGCTCATTCCAGTAGACGATACCCTCGGCATATACATTCCAGTAGCCGCCGGCAGCGGCTAGGCTGTCCTGCAGCAACCCGAAAGCTACATGTGCAAATCCCTGTTTATCGAGTGCTACCGACATGGTTCCGTCAGGACAATTGTACCATCCGGGTGAGGTGCCACCTAAGTTATAGAGTGAATGCCAGAGTATGGTTTTTGTCCATGTGGTTCCGTTGTCGGTAGATTTCATGATAAACTGGTCTTTGTCGGTATCCCCGACGGTAAAAACAAGCGTATCGCCATGGGGTGCGCCCCATGCATAGGTATCGGCCGTATAATCGGTGTAAAATGATCCGTTGGTACCAGCCAATTGAGTCCAGTCTGTCCAGGTGGATCCTCCGTCAAGGGAATGGCAATAGAGCAGGGCGCCGTTCATCCCGTTGTAGGTTTGTCCGCCATTGCCTGTGGGCAGGGTCAGGGCGATGATGTGGATGAAGGTATGATTCGCCCCGCTGACAATGGACCTTGGCCAGAACATGCCTGTAATATTCGATGGCAATGCCGGCATCAGCGACTGGGTCCAGGGTCCCGATCCTTTTGGTGTCCGTTTGTTGATCACGAGTGGTCCGGTTGCCTGGTGGGAGATGATCATCTCACCATCGACATCGAAAGGCATGTATTCTCCCCATCCCACGCGGCTTGTTTCCACCCGGGCAGTGGGTAATGAGCCCCAGGATGTACCGTCATAATAATTGTAGCCGCTTCCGCGGTCTGTCCAGGAAGTTTCCTGTTGCGACCAGGTGGCAACACCGCCGATGGTCCCGTCCGGATGCAGGTAAACCCGTTTCTGGCTGGTATAATTCGACTGAAGATCATATTTTGTGATGCAGGTCACCGGATCATCCATCACACTTTTATTCGAAACAAGGGGATTCTGATTCTGCACTCCTGTAACAGGAAGATCAATACCAGTAGTGGTTCGCGGAAGGCATTTCTCCGCCTTGATCATTCTCTTTGAATGGAATTGTGCAAAAGACGCAAATGTCATGCACACGGCAAGCATAAGCAATAGAAATTTTTTCATGGCTTGAATTTTTTTGTTAAACTTTACGACAGGCATCAGGTGTTTGGCAATGGCGATTTGGGCAGTTGATTCTTATTTTTTAACAAACCTACGTGAAATTTTCAATAAATCAAACGCATTCATCTAATATTTAGAGGAACTTACCGATTATCTGGCACTTTAAGATTAAGAACATCTTATTGGCAGGAAGTTGCCTTCTGAAAATTGGTCAGGCTTTCGGCAAAAACCTGAGGGAAAGAGCTGGTTTCATGCAGCATACCCTCCTATGAATAGTTAACAGGAATTTCAATCATGATAACACTGAAGGCTTCTCGCAGATTTTCGCTGATTAAATCTCCTCGCAGGAGCAGTGAGGTATCAATTGGAAAAGTAATTTTCAACTCGTAGCAAGCGACGGGGAATCAACCCATACACCTCAACCCCCGTGGAGCTGACTAAAGAGTATTTTTTATTTTCTCACAGAGGCTCGTTGATTGAATCTCCTCGCAGGAGCAGCGAGGTATCAATTGGAAAAGAAATTTTCAACTCGCAGCAAGCGACGGGGAATCAACCCATACACCTCAACCCCCGTCCCCTTCTCCTGAAAGGAGAAGGGGTGCAGGGGATGAAGCTGATTAATAAAAAGAAAATGATAATCAGGTAGCGAAAAAGAGATCCATAGCATGAACCGAAGGGGCAAAAAAAAACCCCGGCGAACCAGGGTTTTTTTTCAGGAAAGGAAATGATTACTGAACGATCATTTTCTTGGTAATGGATTTGTCGCCCTGCTTTACGGTGTAGAAATAAACACCTGAAGGAAGCTGGCTGCCATCAATTACGAACTCATTTACACCAGCCTGAACATTGGATTTCTCCATGGTCATGAGGGTTTGTCCGGTAAGGTTTGTCAGCTTGAAGGAGAGGTCGCCACCATTCTGCATGTAAACGTTAACCTTGGTGAGACCGGTAACCGGGTTGGGATAGTTCTGACCAACATTGAAAGTCGGTTTATCCTTTTTGTCATTGATACCTATGTTGATCGGTTTCAACCATTGCAGCAGGACTTCTGAATTGTCGCTTGCTGATGTCTGACCTACCCAGCTTGACTGTCCAACACTCTGAACATAGCTGCCGGCATAGTCATCTTTCTGGAAGAATGTATAAACATAATTATCTGATGAGGGGGCACATGCACCAAAGATGCATTCTGAGAAACCGTATTGCAGCCAGTCGCCGGTGATGTCAACCAGGGTATCATTGCTCCATACAACACCGTCTCCGGAAATCGTACCATCCCTGCCAAAAATGTGATGCAGGTTATTGCTGTTGGCATCAACAAGTGTGGTTGCTGCCGAATAGACAATGTATATTTTATCCCTGTTGTCGATCACAATCTGGGGGTACCTGGTTAAGGAACCGCCGGTAATTGTCAGATTTGCAAGGGGAATAGCAAGTACATTGACTGAATCCTTCAGCCAGGCACCAATTTGGCCATTGGCAATAAGATCAGGTTTGTAAAGTAACTGGGGCAGCTGTGCCATATGCTCATTCCAGTAGATTATATCATGGAAATTACGGTTGTAATAATGACCTGCAGCGCCATAGGTGCTATCATTATTGTAACCGCAGGCAACATGTGCGAACCCGTGTTTATCAAGGGCAACGGCCTGTGAACCATCGCAGGCATTGTAGAAATTCGGGGAAGTTCCGCTGAGGGAATAGAGACAATGCCAGATAATGGTTTTTGTCCAGGTGGTTCCGTTGTCTACCGATTTCATAAGGATGAGGTCGCGGTTATCGCCACCGATCGTGTATGCGATTGTATCGCCATGGGGTTCAGCAAATGCATAGGAGTCACCGCCAAAGCCAAAATAGGCGCTTGAGGTGAGTCCTACAGGCTGAGTCCAGGCTGAAAAGGTAACACCACCATCCGTTGATTTGCAATACATGATAGCTCCGTCCATTCCATTATACACAATACCTCCGTTTGCAGTAGGTTCGGTCAATGCAATGACATGGATGTTCATATGGTTAGTTCCGTTGGTCACTGACCTTGGCCACAACATGGCAGGAACACCGGTAGGAAGGGCGTTGGGTAATATGGACTGTGTCCATGTTCCGGATCCTTTGGTTGTGCGTGTGTTCATGACAAGATTTCCTGTTGCCTGGTGACAAATGATAAGTTCGCCATCGGCGCCCCAGGGATTGTAACTGGGCCAGCCAGTCCTGATGGTCTCAACCCGTGAGGTAGGCAGAGCGCCAAAGGCTGTACCGTCAAAAAGATTGTAACCTGTACCGCGGTCGGTCCAGGAAGTTTCCTGTGCAGACCAGGTAGCAGCAGTACCCACGGTTCCGTCAGGGAAGAGGTATACCCTGCTTTCGATGGCGCCGTTTGTCTGAAGGTCGTACTTGGTGATTGACGACACGGGATCATCCAGAAGGCTTTTGTTGGAAACATAGGTGTTACCAGGATTTTCGCCAACAACAACCGGTAGATCGATGTTGTTGATTGAATGTGCTATTTTCTTTTGTATCGAGCCTTTTTGTGCCGATACGCTTATGGCCAGGCACAGCGCCAAGACAAAACATAGAAATCTTTTCATACTCATTTTGGGATTTGGGTTAAACAAAACTTTTTTTTGATGGAACAAATATATGATAAAAAAACAATCGGAAAAAGAATTCAGGTAAAAATATTCTTGTTTTTAAGGGATTTTAACATCTATTCTTTTTTTCGCACTGCTTTTTCCTTTGTATCGACAGGAATAATGGATGACCTCTGTTCAGATGCATGATCGGCAAAGATCTTCCGGTAGGTGATGTGCCTTTTGGCAAAAACCGCCCCCACCGATTCGTGCAGCGCACGCATTTTAGGGTTAAAATCGCCAACCCACGACAATTCCAATTCGGTGAAATGGGGTCTTTTTTTCATTACCTTGCTGAGGTGCCAGAAAATTCCCGATTCAAGTCCGTTGCGCTGGTACTGCGGTTTTACGCCCATGATCACGATCCTTGCCCGTGTCATGGTTTTTCTCTTTTTAAGGTACAGGAACTTTAACTTGTTCCAAAAGTGTAATTTTCCATTGAGGTGTTTAAGGATCTGGTTCACATCCGGGAACATGATCAGGAATCCAACAGGATCCTCATGGTGGTATACAAACCAGATCATCTCTTCCTCAAGGAAATCCCGTGATTTTTCCAGTGTTTTCTGAAGCAGCTTTTCTTCCATCGGGGTAAAATTCTCGTGAAAGGCCCAGGCTGTGTCGTATACATCCTTCAGGTCACGGATGAACTTTCCGGCATCTTTGTAAGTAAAGTGGCGAAACTGGTATTCGGGTTTGTTTCTTACCCAATCGGCAATTTTCCCGAACCTTGCCGGGAAAGGAATCGTTATATCCAGGTGATTGGATACCTGTTCAAAATAAAATTTAAATCCGTAGGACTCAAACAGGTCACGGTAATATGGAGGATTGTAATTCATTCCGATGCCGGGATGAATGAACCCGTCGACAAGCAAACCCCAGTTCACATCATTTTCCCCGAAATTGATGGGTCCGTCCATGGCCTGCATGCCTCTTGCCTCCAGCCAGTTGCGACAGGTATCAAAAAGAAGAAAAGCGGCGTCGCGATTGCTGATGCATTCAAAAAAACCCATCCCGCCGGTGGGCTGTTGAAAAGTGAATGCCTTGTTCTTGTTTATAAAGGCGGCCACCCTCCCGGCCAGGTTCCCGTGTTCATCCTTCATGATCCACCGGATCGCTTCACCGTGAGTAAAAAAACTGTTTTCCTTCGGATTAAAAATGGATTCGGTTTCACGGTCAAGGGGGCATACCCACACAGGGTCATCTTTATAAATGATCCTCGGCACTTTTAAAAATTCCCGGATCGTTTTCTTGTCTGTTACTTCAATGATCTGCATACGATAGTTGATTAGAGTTCCCTCTCTCCGGTAGAGGCAAAAGGTCAGTACCGGGCGTATCGGAACATCCGATTTCACGACAAAAATACATTATTTAGAAGAGCATTAAAAAGAATCGCTATTTTTGTGACGGTCATCCGGAAATCCATGAAAAAACTTTACTGGTTCATCCTTAAGTCTTACCTCGGGCCGCTGGTGATGACCTTCTTCATTGCCCTCTTTATCCTCCTTATGCAGTTCCTGTGGAAATACATCGACGACCTGGTGGGGAAAGGCCTGGAGTGGTATGTCATAGCAAAACTGCTTTTTTTTGCCTCTTCCACCTTTGTACCTTATGCGCTCCCGCTCGCGATCCTGTTATCGTCGCTGATGATGTTCGGAAACCTTGGTGAACATTACGAGCTCGTAGCCATGAAGTCGGCCGGGATATCGCTGAGCCGGATCATGCGGCCGCTGATCATCGTCTCGATCCTGATCAGTCTGCTGGGATTTTATTTCTCCAATGTGATCCTGCCCACTGCCAACCTGAAATTCCTTTCCCTCTTATTCGATATCCGTGAAAAGAAACTCGCATTCAACATTAAGGAAGGCGTTTTCTACAACGGCATCGACGGATATGTAATCCGGGTCGGAAAAAAAGATCAGGACGGGAACACCATCCGGGATGTCATGATCTATGACCATACCAGGCACCAGGGCAATGTATCGCTGACCGTTGCCGAATGGGGAAAGATGGAGCTGACCCCTGACAAAAGATTCCTGACCTTCCGACTCTACAAGGGTACAAATTACGAGGAGAGGACCGACCTGAGAAATGCAAACGTAACGCATCCTTTCCAGCATACCCGGTTTAATGAACAGTACCAGCAGTTTGACCTTTCCACCTTCCAGCTGACACGTACGGACGAAAAGCTCTTTAAAAACAATTTCGAAATGCTGAATACGAATCAGCTGCGAAAATCGATTGATTCGATCCAGAAGGAAATCATCACCGACCGGAAAAACTTTTCAAGGCTCTTCGTCAGCAATTATTACTTCCTGTCGGCAACTGACACAGCAAAAAAATTCATAAAAAAGGTTTCTGCCATCAAACCAAAAAAAGATTTTCTCGCCGGGTTCACGCCTGCCGAACGGAAACTGATCGTCGAATCGGCAAAGAACACGGCATATGGCGTGAATGAGAACCTGAAGTCAAGCTCAGAAAGTTTCGATGCCAAGGAAAAAAACCTTTACCGGTACGAGGTGGCCATGCACAAAAAATTCACCTTCTCCATTGCCTGTTTTCTCCTTTTTTTTATCGGTGCCCCGCTGGGAGCAATCATACGAAAAGGAGGACTCGGGCTTCCGGCAGTCATATCGACCATCTTCTTCATCCTGTTCTGGATCCTTTCCATCACCGGTGAAAAGTATGCCATAGAGGGTGTCCTGCCGGCTTACCAGGGAATATGGATTGCCCCGCTGGTACTGCTTCCGATCGGTGCGTTTCTTACCTACAAGGCGACCATCGATGCTTCGTTACTCGACATTGATTCATGGATCAAGTTTGTAATGAATTTGCAAACGCTTATAAAAAAGCAGCGTGTATGAAGATCCTCCTTCTCTGTAACAAATCTCCCTATCCTGCCCGAGAAGGCGGACCCATCGCCATGAACATGATCGTTGAAGGACTGATCCGGGCCGGCCACAGCGTAAAGGTTCTGGCAGTGAATTCCAACAAATATTCTGTTGATATCTCCTCGATCCCGGAGGATTACAGAACAAAAACAGGCATTGAGCTGGTGTATGTCGATCTGAGTATCCGCCCTCTTGCCGCCTTCAGGAACCTGTTCTCCACACGGTCATACCATGTTGAACGTTTTATCTCCCGTGACCTGGAGAATGCCCTGATCCGGATCCTTCAATCCGAAAAGTTTGACATTGTCCAGTTCGAAATGCTTTACATGAGCCCCTATGCCGGGATTGTAAGAAAATATTCGGACGCCCGGATCGTGCTGCGGGCACACAACATCGAACACCTTATCTGGCAGCGTGTAGCAGCAACGACTAAAAATCCTCTAAAGCGGCTTTACCTGAATTCCCTGATCAGCAAACTGAAAAAGTACGAATGCTCAGTTGTCAGGCAGTTTGACGGCATCGTAGCCATCACGGAACAGGATGCTGCATTTTTCCGGTCCTCCGGATGCTGGCCGGAAAATTCGGTTGAAAAACGGCCGGTTATTGCCATCCCGTTTGGGATTGACCCGGAACTCTTCCGGGATATCGATAAAGAACCTGAATTTCCGTCACTCTTTTCTATCGGTGCCATGGACTGGATCCCGAACCGGGAAGGGATCTGGTGGTTCCTTGAACAGGTCTGGCCCGAGATCCACCGCAGGTTCCCCGAGCTGCATTATTACCTTGCCGGCCGGAATATGCCGGAAAGTCTCAGGGAAAAAGCCCTTCCCAATGTCGAAGTTGTGGGAGAGGTGGAAGATGCCCTGACCTTTATGCAATCCAAAGCCATTCTGATTGTTCCCCTCTTTTCAGGAAGCGGGATCCGGATCAAGATTATCGAGGGGATGGCCACAGGAAAAGCCATCATCTCCACCCGGGTCGGCGCAGAGGGAATTCATTGTACACATGGCAAGGAGATCTTCCTTGCCGACACAGTGGATGAATTCGTCAGGTGCATTTCTGACTGTGTCAGAAATAAGGCCCTGTGTGAAACCATGGGGAGGAATGCGCGGAATCTGATTTTTACCGGGTACAACCGTGATCTGATCATTTCAAATCTGGTCGGTTTTTATCAAAAAATCAGGGGATGATCGTGGATTTATTTATTTTTGCGCTTCCAAGTTCACTCAATGAAACTGTTTTTTCTTCTGCCACGTGTTCCTTATCCCACTGAAAAAGGAGATAAACTAAGAGCATTCAACCAGTTAAAGCAGCTCTCGCGAAAGCATGAGATCATTTTGTGCGCTTTGAATGACACGGTACTTCATGAGGATGCCGTGAAAATGCTCTCCCTCTACGCAAGGCATGTCTACATCATTGATATCTCAAAGGCTTCCATCTACCTTCACCTGGTTAAGACCCTTTTCTCCGACAAACCTCTCCAGGTCGGCTATTTTTACAATAAGAAAACAGACAGGATCATCCGCTCGCTGATTGAAAAGCATAAACCCGATCATATTTTTTGCCAGCTGATACGGGTTGCCGAATACATGAAGGGGATCCCGATTCCGAAAACCCTGGATTATCAGGATGTATTTTCAAAAAATGTGGAACGGCGGCTGGCAACCGCACCTTTTTATATGAAACCGTTCCTGAAGATGGAATACCGGCGGCTGCTCCGGTACGAAAAAGAAGTCTTCGGTATATTTGATAACAAGATCATCATCTCCCTCCCCGACCGCGACCTGATCCCTCATCCCGACAGGGAAAAGATTGTTGTTGTGCGCAACGGGGTGGATACTGCTTTTTTCCAGCCCATGGTCAGGGAAAAGCAATACGACCTCGTGTTTACAGGAAACATGGGATACCCGCCCAACATCAACGCTGCGGAATTCCTGGTGCATAAAATTCTTCCCCTTGTTCAGCAGTCCAAACGTGACATCCGGATCCTGATTGCCGGCGCCAGTCCTAATCTCCGGGTATCCGTATTGAAATCCGATGAAGTGGAAGTCAGCGGCTGGGTTCCCGATATGCGCGAATGCTATGCCATGGCAAAGATCTTTATTGCCCCGATGCAGATCGGAACAGGACTGCAGAATAAATTGCTGGAGGCGATGGCTATGCAGATTCCCTGCATCACTTCTCCCCTGGCTAACCAGGCGCTCCAGGCCAGAGAAAATGAGGAGATCCTGATCGCCGACACGCCGGAATCGTATGCGCAGCATATCCTTTTCCTTCTGAACAATCCTGAAAAAGCCGCCCGGATCGCAAAAGCAGGCTATGAATACATCCTCAGCAACTTCAGCTGGGAAGCAGAGACGGATAAAATTGAACAATTGATGCATAAAAAATAAACCCACATCCCACATCCAAAATCCCACATCTCACCTCTCACCTCTCACCCCTTATATATCACTTTAAACGCCATGGCCGACGACAAAAAGATCATATTTTCGATGGTGAATGTCAGCAAGACATTCCCTCCCCACAAACAGGTTTTAAAGGACATTTACCTCTCCTTTTATTATGGAGCCAAGATCGGTATCATCGGTCTTAACGGTTCGGGGAAGTCAACTTTGCTAAAGATCATTGCCGGGAAAGAAAAATCATTCCAGGGCAACGTGGTTTTTTCACCGGGATACCGTATTGGCATGCTGGAACAGGAGCCCCTGGTGGATGAAACCAAAACCGTACTGGAGATCGTTAAAGAAGGTGTCCAGGAAGTGGTTGACCTGCTGGCAGAATACGAACAGGTGAATGCACGTTTTGCAGAGCCTTTAACGGATGCAGAGATGGACAAACTGATCCAGCGCCAGGGAGAGTTGACCGAACTTCTTGATCACCACAATGCCTGGGACCTTGACAGTCGACTGCAACGGGCGATGGATGCACTCCGGTGCCCCGAAGGTGACCGTCCGGTGGATGTACTTTCGGGCGGAGAAAAACGGCGGGTTGCCTTATGCCGGCTCCTGCTCAGTGAACCGGATATCCTGCTGCTGGACGAACCCACCAACCACCTCGATGCAGAGTCGGTACAATGGCTGGAACAACATCTTCAGCAATATAAGGGAACCGTTATCGCCATCACGCACGACCGGTACTTTCTTGACAATGTCGCCGGCTGGATCCTTGAGCTTGACCGTGGCGAAGGCATCCCGTGGCAGGGGAATTATTCATCCTGGCTGGAACAGAAATCAAACCGGCTGGCTATAGAAGAGAAATCGGAAAGCAAACGCAGGAAAACTCTGGAGCGGGAGCTCGACTGGGTCAGGATGTCGCCCAAAGCCAGGCAGGCCAAAGGAAAAGCAAGACTGGCCAATTATGAAAGGTTGCTCAATGAGGACGTGAAACAGAAGGAAGACCGGCTTGAACTTTACATACCAAACGGTCCCCGGCTGGGAAACAAAGTTATCGAAGCGAGCTCGGTAGCCAAATCCTTCGGTGACAAACTGCTTTTCGAGAACCTCGGATTTTCACTTCCTCCTGCCGGGATTGTGGGGATCATCGGTCCCAACGGAGCCGGAAAAACCACCTTGTTCAGGCTGATCATCGGTTCTGAAAAGCCTGACAGCGGTACCTTTTCGATCGGCGAATCGGTAAAGATCGGGTATGTGGACCAGAGCCATGCTGCCATTGATCCCGAAAAGACCGTATTCCAGGTCATCTCAAACAGCAGCGAGATCATCCAGCTGGGAGGCAGATCGATGAATGCAAGGGCCTATGTGGCGAGATTCAACTTCACTGGGGCCGACCAGGAAAAGAAATGCGGTGTGCTCTCCGGGGGTGAACGAAACCGGCTCCATCTTGCACTGACTTTAAAAGAAGAGGCGAATGTCCTGCTTCTCGATGAGCCCACCAACGATATTGACGTGAACACACTGAGGGCACTGGAAGAAGGTCTCGAAAATTTTGCCGGGTGTGCCGTGATCATTTCCCACGACCGCTGGTTCCTTGACCGGGTAGCGACACATATTCTTGCCTTTGAAGGCGATTCGCAGGTCTTTTTCTTCGAGGGCGGTTATTCGGAATATGAAGAGAACAGGAAAAAAAGAATTGGAGATGAAACCCCAACACGGATCCGTTACAAAAAACTGAAAGCAGACTAGATGCTGGATGCTGGATTCTGGGTGCACCGACCTATAATCTCTGATCTCTGACCTCCATTCTCCATCTTCCATCCTCAATCTTCCATTCTCCATTTATTCTTATATTTGTACAAATTATTTGGAATGTCGCTCCAGAAACCTTCCATCCCCAAAGGCACCCGTGATTTCTCGCCCCTCGAAATGGTGCGAAGAAATTACATTTTCGACACGATCCGTTCGGTGTTCCAGCTCTTTGGTTACCAGCCGATCGAAACACCGGCCATGGAGAATCTCTCCACACTGCTTGGAAAATACGGCGAAGAAGGCGATAAACTGCTTTTTAAAATACTGAATTCGGGGAACTTTCTTGAACGTAGGAATGACGAACAACGAAGTACGAAAGATCCGGAATCTAAAACCGAAAATCCAGCATCCAGCATCCAGCATCCAGCATCAGATCCCGGACAGCTTGATTATAAAGCACTCCTGCCTTTCATTTCTGAGAAAGGATTACGATACGATCTTACAGTACCTTTTGCAAGATATGTTGTGCAGCATCAAAATGAGATCACATTCCCTTTCAAGCGTTACCAGATCCAGCCTGTATGGAGGGCCGACCGGCCCCAGAAAGGACGGTACAGGGAATTCTTTCAATGCGATGTGGATGTGATCGGAAGCGATTCGCTCCTGAACGAGGTTGAACTGTTGCAGGTCGTTGATAAGGTATTTACCCTCCTGGGGCTGAGCTATATCGTGAAGCTGAACAACCGCAAGATACTTTCCGGAATTGCAGAAGTGATCGGTGAACCCGGACGCCTCATTGACCTTACGGTATCCCTGGATAAAATGGAGAAAACGGGAATGGCCCCGGTATTGGAAGAACTCCGGCAGAAAGGATTCACCCCTGCATCTGTGGATGCCCTTATCCCGTTCCTTGATTTTGCATCAGAAAAAGATTTCCCGGTCTGCCTGCCTTTCCTGAAAGAGAAACTCCAGTCTTCAGCGACCGGCCGGGAAGGAATCGGTGAAATAGAAAAAATAGTGGCTTATCTTAATGAACTACCTCTGTCGGGCCGGGTTGAACTGGATATCTCCCTTGCCCGCGGTTTGAATTATTATACCGGATGCATCATTGAAGTAAAGGCTGCGGATGTGCAGATGGGAAGCATTTGCGGTGGAGGCCGTTATGATGATCTTACCGGTATTTTCGGTCTGAAAGGCGTTTCCGGGGTCGGGATCTCGTTCGGTGCCGACCGGATCTATGATGTGATGAATGAACTGAACCTGTTTCCCGGGATGATCGAAGCCACAACAAAAGTGCTGTTCGTGAATTTCGGGATGGCGGAGGAAAAATATTGTCTCCCCATTCTTGCCCGACTGCGGGAATCGGGAATCCCGGCAGAGATCTTTCCGGATGCCGCAAAGATGAAGAAGCAACTGGATTATGCCAACCGGAAAAAGATTCCCTTTGTTGTGCTGGTGGGTGAGAATGAGATGAAGGAAGGCAGGATGACGTTGAAGAACATGCACACGGGAGAGCAGGAATTAGTGACCCTGGAGCTGTTAATTGAGAAACTGGTGAACTGACGAGCTGATGAGTCCCGAAATGTCAACAAAATTTCAATGAAATTTTGTTGACATTTCGAGGATCCTCGAAAAAGCAAAATGCTTTTTCGGGACTGGCGGTTTGGTGGAATAAGATGCAGAAATTCAGCGTGCAGGGAGATGGAATAAAAGCTAATGCCGAATGCCTAATGGCTAATGCCTGTTTTATTTAAGTAAACTGTTCAACATAATAAATACTAATCTATAATAGAAAAAATGACACTCGTAATTAAAGGAGCGGGACTGACCATCGAAGACGTTGTCCGCGTTGCAAGACAAAATGAAAAAGTTGAACTTGACAAAGCTGCCGTTGAAAGGATCAATAAATGCCGGGCCATGCTGGAAAGGAAAATTGAGGCCCATGAGATCATGTACGGCGTGAATACCGGCATCGGTGAATTTTCGGAAGTTGTCCTGAATGATGACCAGGTAAAAGAGTTCCAGAAATACCTGATCTATAACCATGCTGCCGGTATCGGCGACCCGATGCCCCTAGACTGGGTACGAGGGGCTATGCTCGGGCGTATCAACGTGCATGCCCACGGAAACTCCGGTGTAAGGCTTGAGATCACACAAACGCTGGTCGACATGCTCAACAAGGGCGTTACTCCCTTTGTCTGCCAGAAGGGTTCTGTAGGCGCCTGCGGTGACCTTGCACCGATGTCGCAGATTGCCCTCCTGATGATGGGTGAGGGACATGCATACTATGAAGGCACCCTTTATACCGGGAAAGAGGCACTTAAAAAAGCAGGAATACCAATTCCCGGGCTGATGGCACGCGACGGTTTGGCCACGATCAATGGATCGAATGTCCTTACCGCCATGAGCGCTCTTTTTCTTTACGATGCCAACAACTGGATGAAACAGGCCGAAATTGCCGCTTCGATGTCGCTGGAAGCCATGAAGGCCAACATGCGTCCGTACCTGCCGAAACTTCATGAAGTCAGGGGTTTTAAAGGAGCCATCCGGAGCGCTGCAGCCATACGGAAATGTGTGGAAGGCGGCGACCTGGCCGAAGGAACGGTAAAATGCAAAGTCCAGGATGCCTATTCCATGCGCTCCACACCCCAGGTTATCGGTGCCGCACACGATGCCCTGGCGTATGCACGTTCCCAGGTCGAGATTGAGCTGAACGGTGTGGGGGACAACCCGATCTTTTTCCCGGAAGAGAACCTTCAGCTTTCAGGAGCCAATTTCCAGGGTTCGCCGGTTTCAGTTCCGATGGATATGGCCGGGATGGTTGTCACGATGGTCTGCGTAATGTCGGAACGAAGAATGAACCGCTTGAATAATCCTGCCCTCAGCGTCGGCTTGCCCGCTTTCCTCACCAAAGGTGCCGGAATGTTCAGCGGGATGATGCTGAGCCAGTATACGGCCGATATGCAGATCGTAGAACAACGTATCCTTTCCGCCCCGGCATCCATACAATCAATCCCGGCAGCGGCCGACCAGGAAGATTTTGTTTCGATGGGAATGAATACTGCGCTGAAGAATTTCCAGATCCTCGACAATGCCTATGGAATCCTTGGAATAGAGTTCATGGCCGCCGCACAGGCCCTCGATTTCCGGGAGTATAAATTCGGAGCAGGGGTCAACCGGGCGAAAGAAGTGATCCGGAAACATGTTGCCTTCCTGGATATCGACAGGCCACTTTACCCCGACCACAATGCCATGAAATCGCTTGTCAGATCCTGCGAGATCCTTGATGAAGTTGAAAAGATAGTTGGCCCTCTTGCATAACCCTGCGTACCCTGATAAAGAAGAAATGGAAGAGCAACCCCTTCTGCCGGCAACAGGAACTGACGGAAAACGCCCGACCCTGCTTACCGTTTTATGCATATTTACCTTTATTGGCAGCGGGCTGAATGCTTTCTTGAGCCTGATGATCTTCATCTTCTTCGATAATTTTATGAAGCTTGTACCGGAAGCTTTAAAACTGTTCAGGATGCAGGAGATGAATTCATTCTTTGAGTCGGTCCGGCCGACTTACTTTGCCGCTATTGCTGTGATCAGTGCCCTGGCCGTTGCCGGAGCCGTCAGGATGTGGCAGTTGCGTAAGCAGGGATTTCATATCTACACGGTATCCCAGATATTGTTAATCCTGGCGCCAATGTATTTTTTCCGGCTGCCCGGCCCCGATTTCTTCAGCATCCTGTTGTCAGGGGCATTTGTGATGTTATACTCTTCAACGCTTAAAAAAATGTCCTGAACATGGAAGAGATCAAAACGACGTCTTCAAACCCAACGAAAGATGCACTCAAACGTCCTTTTCTGCTGACTTTGCTTTGTCTGTTCTCGTTCGTCTTCTCGGGATTGATAACTCTTCTTTTTCTCCTTGCCCTGCTCTGGTCGGGAACCATCGCAGATATGGTACTCAGGTATGCGCCTGAAAATTCAGCTTCCGGGATCACCGTATTTTTCTACACCCTTGCCGGCTTTCTGCTTCATGCCCTCTCCCTCACGGGTATCATCCTTATCTGGAGGATGAAAAGAATCGGATACCTGCTTTTCGGAATCTCCTTCCTCATCATTGCCGGATATCAGTTGATCGCTTCCCAAATCTCGCCCCTCACAACCGGATTTTACATCGGACTTATTATTGCCTTCGGCCTCTTTTTGAGAAAACTTAAATAAGGAATCAAAGACCTTTATTTCATTTCCACAAAGCCTTCGGACCCTGGTTGTGGGACATGAACCCCAGACTTACCTCAAGGCCGGGATTCGTTCTTTCCAAAATATTTTATCAACACAATATTATTCAGTTTTTCAAAAACCGAAACGATCACAACGTGAAGGATCGTAATTTTCAGAAAAGCGAAAAACCACGACTGCTCCTAATTCTCCATAATTCCCTAAGATTAAACAAATTAAATATACTTCATTAATCAGATTGTTTCTATATTAACTATTTGTTAACTTTTTAACAAAATTCTTTGGTATTCAGGTATTTTTTTTATTAAAATTGCAATGTATATGATCAGAACGGAAGGAACTTCAACTCAATATATATTTCATACCGGGTAGCATGATCAGGTGAAATCCGGCATAAATTATTAATATTCCACTGATTATTAACCCTTTTACTAACCAAAACCATCCATTATGAGAAAATTTACAATTGTCCTTGCTTTACTTTTATTGGCAGGGCTGCAAGGAGTACTTGCACAAACACGGGTCATATCCGGTGTTGTTACCTCATCGGACGATAAGGCCCCTATTCCAGGGGTGACCATTGTTGTTAAAAGTACCACCATTGGTACCACAACCAATGTTGATGGAAAATTTGTCTTATCGGTTCCGTCTAATTACAACACATTGGTCTTTTCCTATGTTGGTATGAAGACCAAAGAGGTGAAAATTGGTGAATCAAACACCCTGGATATGGTGCTTGAGCCTGATGTCATGAACATGGACGAGATCGTGGTGACTGCAATCGGTATTCCCAGGGAGACCAAGGCGCTGAGTTATTCTGTTCAGAATGTAGGATCTGATGACATCCAGAAATCTGCACAGACTGACGTTATCAATTCACTCCAGGGCAGGGTATCCGATGTTCAGATCATCAGTTCCGCTGGTACTGCAGGGGCAGGTACTTATATTGCCATCCGCGGGGTTCAGTCCATCACCGGTGACAACCAGCCGCTAT
>JAPLDI010000041.1 GCA_026391795.1 Bacteroidota bacterium | reverse complement strand
GATAAAATCTATGAAAATGGGTGGTCAATTTGCTCCGGAAAGGGGGTGGTCAGTTTGCTCCGGAAAACAACCAAAATGTGACCTGTTTAGAGGTGGTCAATTTGCTCCGGAATCAGGTGGTCAATTTGAGCGGATTCTCCAGTATAGATAAGAGTCTCGTTTTCTTCTTTGGGTCTCTTCAGGACAAATGTTATCTTTGCCATGATAAAAGGTTTTGGCAAATATAATAATTTAACCGAATGAGATGACGGCATAGGTGACGGTAAACCACCATTTCATACTACTTGATGATATTTGACTGTTTGGAACACCTAATGAAAAGGCCTGATTTGAGAGGGTATTCGTTTTAAGGAGGATTTAAAGAAGCATAAAAGTTACTCCTGTCCTGGGCACCGCAAAAATGAAAGAACCCCGGTAAGCACTATCGTTTGCCGGGGTTCTTCTTTGAATAAGCCTTCAACCATCCTGGAACCTTCCTAATACCTGCCTTCAACCAAGCTTCAACCAAGCCAGCTTGGTTGAAGCTTGGTTAGAGCTTGGTTGAAGCTTGGTTAAAGCTTGGTTTCTTCCTGGTTGAATACTGATCCTCAGAAGTTTGTATTTATAAGTACTCAGAAAGGCTCAATGCATTATACGGTCTTCCTCATCAGCCATGCAAAATAGCCGGGCACCATGCCCTTCAAAAATGTCTCAAGGTTTTCGGTAATAAAGGTTTCCAGGGGTGTGGGTTCCGTTCCGGTCAGTTTCCGGAAGGTGCTTGTCACAAGGTCGGCCTTGCCGTGTTTCCATGCCCGGAGATGGCACAACACCTCCAGCTCGAGCCTTTCAGGCGTCATGGATTTATCGAATTTCATAATCATCTTTGCAAACCTTTCCTCACTGAGGTCGATGTAGCTGATGTTCCTTGACAGGACCTTTGTAAATCGTGAAGCAACCGCATCCATGTCGAGTGATTCGGGTCCTGTAAGTTCGTAGTTCATTCCGGCATGCCCGGGTGTTGTGAGTACCACTGCAGTTGCGCTGGTGACATCTTTTAATGCAACCATTCCGATCCTGCCTGATCCGGAGCAGCCATAAATGGCATGCATGAACTTAATGCTGGCCGCCATGGATAACAGTGAGGTTTCCATGACAGAGTTCGGAGAGATCAGCGTCCAGGGTATCCCGGAATTCCGGAGGTGATCAAGCGCACGGGTATGCTCTTCAACCAGCTGATCCCCTTCATGTTTTACGGCACCATAAATTTTCACAATCTGCCCGACACCATTTTCACGGGCCGCGTCGATGACATTCTTTTCCCGCTCTGCAATTTTTTTATCGATGGGAGCGGAGAGGAATACAGAATCAATCCCTGCCATAATCGATCTAAGGGTTTCAGGCTTGTCCATATCTGCGACAACGATCTCCGCGTTGGGATTTTCAATGTTGCATTTGCTTTTGTCACGAACCATAATCCTGACCCGGACTCCGGATTCCAGGAGTTCCGTCGCCAATGCTTTTCCAAACATGCCGTTGCCGGTTGTAATAAGAATGCTTTTCATATGTGCCGATTTGTGAAACTTTCTGCTGATACCTGGCAAAAATAAGATATTGAAGTGTTAACCCGGAAAAGGTGTACACTTTTTTATTTGTGATTTAATGAACCTGGTACCTCTTGTATTCCCTGATAGATTCACATCCCTTGCTTTTTGAATGTCTTTCGCCGGTTTTCGGATTCAGGTTGATGCCCAGTGAAAAATAGAGATCAAGCCCTCTGACATTTGTAAGGTTGACCAGGGTTCCCAGCTTCTCTGTCCCGATCACAAGGCTGTAGATCCTGACGGCCAGACCGATGGCCGGATGTTTGAAATCAACAATGGACAAAGGCAGGTTCACCTCCCAAATTCGGGTTTCATAGCGTGGCGTGAGGGCAAGCAGCGTTTCACGCCGTATGCCGGGGCTGCCGAAAGTAATGCCCTGAACAAAGGTAGCGTTCAGGTAAACCTGGTTTCCGAAATTATAATCGAACTGTGCACTCAGGGCCGACGGCAGCCACATATAGAAGTTTGACTGATCACTCAGCGATGCAGCCGAGTCGCCCAGCAGGTTATAACTCGCCGAACGCAGGAATTGCCCGATGCTTTTTCCTTTAAACCCGATCAGCCCGGGCCAGATCCGGTTGGTCACATTGTTGAATTTATGAACCTCGGCGGAGGTTGTGAAGTTGATACGGCCGACGTCAAGAATCGAGATCCCGGCCCTGAACTGGTAGTCATTCTCCTCTCCTGAGTTGCTCCCGGAAAAAAGTGAAGAGTTCGCCGGCCGTCCCGTAAGTCGCTCATAGGTGATTCCGATATCCCCGCCAATCCCTTTCCCCCTGACCAGTGGGCTCAGCGAAAACTTATTGGTACTGTAATCCATGGGAAGGGCAATCCCGATGGTCGCATTCATATCGTAAACGATCAGGGTATCCTGGTAAGGAATCCTGTAGGTAATATTTTTAAAAGTTGCATAGGCCGCTGCAGTACCCAGCAGGTATTTCAGGCTGATTCCCGCGCTGAGACTGTTCCGCCCGTCGTTATAGAAAGTATATGTGTAACCGGCTCCAAGTTCAATCCACGACAGCATGGCAATCTCAAAATGTCCATCCGAATAGGTGATGTCCTGCTGGGGAATGAAATCAAGTCCCCGGAACCCGAAATTAGCTACATCGCAGGGAATGTTGGTCCCTGAAACATTGCTCCTGAAAGCAGTGGTAAAGGAAAAGGCATGATCCCCTGATTTATAGAGCAGGGAGGGCCCGGCAATCCGTTCATTAAGGTACAGCCGTTTGGGTGTGCTGTTCTTGTAATAATCATAATATTGGACGGTATCGGTGAAGTTGAATTCAGGATAAGAATAAATGTACATGTACTTTGGATCATCGATATTTACCCTGAAGATTTTCAGCAGTCCGTAATCTTTCCGGTGAACAAAAACATAGTTGGAGTTAACAAAGAGATCACCTGCCAGAATGTTAATGGAAACCGTATTTCTTGAATTTGCGGCATTTGCCGGATTGATCCATAAACTGTTTACTCCGGTATAGTTGCTGTTGACAATACCCAGGGCTTCCTGTGCATGGGATGGCTGCAACAGAATGAACATGAATGCAATTGCTACCGCTAATATACACAAGTTTAAGAACTTTTCCTAAGGTTCCGGAAACCTTAGGACGGGAATCCTGCATCCCGGGGAGGGACCCGGTTTTCATCAACCGGAATGGATATTTTTACTAATTCTGGATATTTCATAGTCAGATATCGAAAAACTTTATACTTTTGCACCCTCAATTAAAACGCATACCGTCTTTGCCCGGATGGCGGAATTGGTAGACGCGCTAGTTTCAGGGACTAGTATTCTCACGGATGTGCAGGTTCGAGTCCTGTTCCGGGCACCAGTTCAAAAAGAGATCACCCTGTAAGTTAAAAGCTTACAGGGTTTTTCTTTTTAACAGGACGAGCATACCTTTCAGATACGTTGGTATGTAAAAATAATCCCTTATTTTTGTCTAATCCCTTATAATCCAAATCCATGATAGATAAGAGCCAAGAATACGCTTACGCCGGAATACCGACATTTTTCAAGTCGGATTATGGAACGGTTACTGAACTTCCGGGATATGACATCGGGGTTTTTGGTGTTCCTACCGATACAGCAGCCTCGAACAGGATCGGTGCCCGCCTGGGTCCTGCTGCAATCCGCCGTGCTTCGGCTTTTTACAATCCCCAGACCTACTTCAAAAAGGAAACCGCCATCGATATGTACCAGAACCAGAAGGTAATCGATATCGACCATCCTTCGATTCTTGACCTCGGGGATGTGACGGTCTACCCGCTCGATCTGAAGAAGACATTGCTTTCCATTGAGTCATTTATGTTCGATGCCGGAAAACTTGCCTTCCCTGTAATCCTTGGCGGTGACCATTCGGTAACCTATCCTTTGGTGAAAGGCCTCGTAAGGGGACTGAAGGAAAAGGAAAAGACCGGCAACATCGGGATCATTCATTTCGACAGCCATCCGGATATCTGGGAATCGTATGTGACCCATGAGGATGTATGGCACGGCTCTCCTTTCAGGAACCTGCTCGAAGATGGGATTATCAAAGGTGAAAACCTGGTTACTGTAGGAGACCGTTCACTTCTTGCCGATTATGAGTATGAGTATATGAACCGACATGGGGTGAAGCTCTATTCGATCAGTGACGTATGGGAAAGAGGGATGACAGCCGTCATGGAAGAAGCCGTTTCATACCTGGATGCTCATTGCGACGGGATCTATGTATCGATCGACATTGATGTGATGGATCCCGCCTATGCACCAGGTACCGGGACACCCGCACCGGGTGGTCTGACGCCCAGGGAGATGATCCAGGCCGTGAATATCATCTGCAACTCAAAACGACTGGTCGGGATCGACCTCGTTGAGGTGGCACCCGACTTTGATCCATCCGAATGCACAGCAAATCTTGCTGCCTTTATCCTGCACCGTTTTTTTATTCTCTACAAAGGGTTCAGGAAAGGTTGAATCTATAAACCCTGCAAAGGAACCGATGAACAAGAAATCAGAAATATTTGCAAGGTATCATGACTCTTTTGCCGGTGATACCTATGATGCCTGCGCCCGCTGTGGCGGCAAGTGTGAGAAATTCAAGATCTCAACCCTGATGCCCGGCGAGAAACAATTTATGGCCGATAAGCTTGGCAAAACCCTTGCTGAACTTGAAGAAGGATATCTAAGTGTAATCAATACCCCTTACGGCAATGTGGATGTCCTGAAAATGAAGACAAACTGTAATTTTTTGGATGAGGAATACCGGTGCACTGCATTTCCTGCCAAACCTGTTCTTTGCGATACCTACCCGGTTGTATTTTTTATCTCTAAAGGAAAAGTGAGATTTGAAATTGACAAGGTCGACTGCCCGATGGTTCATTGGCCCGAATATAAGATGGCCGTGAAAGATTTTGAAACAAACGGGATCAGGGCGATAAAAGAGCTGAAGGTTCCGTTTTCATGGTGGAAGAAGGTTACCCTGTTCGATGAATTTGACGTCGATTATCAGAAGATAGAGTTGGAGCTGGCGAAAACCGGCGGCTATGAGGAGTTTTATCTCGAGGAGATTTTTGGCTATGCCTGCAACGGATATGAAAAGAGGGCAAGGAAGCGTGGGATCCTGCTGTTGATTGAAAGGCAACGGCAGGCTGTTTTAACGACTGAAACAAGGCTGGCTTTTAAGGATGATGGGATAAAGAAGGCTGTAAGCGATCTTGCGCGGGGTATTCGCTCTTCCTTAAAAAGTCAGTTAAAAGATGTCCGGCAGATCCTTGAGAATGCCAACGTGGATGAGGCACTGATTTCGGCCGGCGAAGGATCGGAATACCGTTCCCTGGTGAAAACTGTTCTTCATTCATTCAGACGCATCCAGGAAGAAACGGAACGGGTCAGGAAACGTCTTGCCGAATTGCAGAAACGAAAAGACAACAAGATCAAGACGGGGTTAGTGCCTTCGGTCTTACTGGGGCCAATTGATGATAAATTCTTCTCGGCAAATTTTAAAAGGGTTGATGATTTTCAGGTTTATCAGCTTTTTGATGAACGGACGCAGGACTTCAGGAATGCCTACCGGTTGCTCGCCCAAACGTTCTTTACGGATGAAATCGATACACCAATCCAGTACGAAAAGGCGCTGAAGCAAGGGAGGTCACCAGGATCCGGATCTTCCCGGAAAGGGATTGGCAGGACAGGAAAAAATCTATGGGCCCGCTGGCTCATGGTAATCCTGAAAGATACAAAGAATAGAGTGGTCGGAGTGGCAGATGGTGCAGTTCTTTATAATTTTAAGATCAGCACGTTTTATGCATCCCACATTGCAGTTGATCCCACCCTTCGCTCGATGAATCTGGGAACAGTGCTTACCGCTGCAATGGCAAAGGCTGCCGACAATGAACTGTCGCGATTTGCAGAAACACTTCCTTCTGATTTGCAACAACAAATTATAAAAACAGGCTTGTTGAGTGAAGTCGGAGAGGTTGAATTCCCCGAAGATCTGAACGCCGGATCAATGTCAAACCGGAGGCTTGTGTTTCACGGCCGGCTTGACCGGTCAGTTCTCTGGCCGGCCCGTTATGCACAAATGGATACCGATTATCAGTTAAAGGAATTCGATCCCGGGAAGTGGAATTCAGTACCCATGTTTCTTTGCTACAGGGCATTTGCAAGGGAAGCCGGGAATCCTAAGTCTGCTTTACTCGCAGCGGACCTGCTGTTTGATTATTTTATCTTTTTCAGCGACAGCAACGCGGCATGGGATAAAAAATATTTTACCAGCCATCTGAAGAAAGATGGAGATGCCAAGTTGATTCCTATGCCAAAGGATTATGCTGAACTGCAAAGATTCATCAACAAAACCGGTCTCAGAAAGTCGTTGTTAACCGATTTGTATAAAAACCATCTTTATACAAAAACAAACACATAAATAGTTTAATATGAGTTCATTTCAGAACAATTGGGAACAGATTCTCAAGGATGATTATGATGCAAATTTTGACCATATCAGGTTTATCTGTGCATCACTTTTACCAAAGGAAGTTAAGGGTGAAGTTGACGAGATTCTTGCACGAACAAGATCTACTGAAGATACGTTCAACCTGCCTTGTAAATGTCGGCCTTGTTCTACCGTGGAAGAAGCAAAGCATTGTAATAAATGGAGTGAGGATACAGTGCTGACAACTATCATAAGGAAGATCCTGGCCCAGGGAGAATTGGACGAAGACGGGTTCTGTTTATTAAATGCAATCTTCTGGTATATTTATGCATCAGCTTATGAAAGGTGGGAAGATAGTTTTGACTATATTACCATTAATTGCCAGTTACATGTTGCAAGGCAATTGATTTCTTCTGTTAAAAAGGAATCAGATAACCCTCTTCCGGAATATCAGGCGATACTTACTTCAATGGAATACTTATCCCTCCGGATCCACCATTGCGTACTCGTGGAGAACAGCATGATCACAAATAATGCAAAATCAATGCTTTTTCATGCAACAAAGGCTTCGGAATATTCAGGTAAAATAAAAAAGAAACTAGAAGGGAAAAAAGGTTCTGTTGATTGGATTCAGAACTATTCTGATGACCTTTTTGAAAAAAATTCAGAATATAATTTATATGATGTAAGACTGCAGGAAATTGTTCGGTTCATTGAAATGCGTCAGGAAAATCCAAAACAGTTTCTGATTGACTTTCCCAAGGCACATGACGATCTGAAAACCTGTCTGGCAGACATTGAAAAAGAGAAGAACTTTGAGAATGCTTCTGAATACCGTGCTCATCTTCGCTGCCTGGAATTGCATCAGAAACAACTTCATGTGCCACAACTAAAACTTGAGCATATTCAGGGAAGTTTATCATATGCTTTTTATTTAAATCTGTCAGGGCTAAATGTTTTATGTCATCCCGAAACGGGAAACACCATAAAGAAGGAAGAGGGCAATAATAAGCAAAAGGAATATCCTCAAAAAGCGGCAGAATCCCTTATAGAGAAAGGAGATCAGGTAGAACGTGCGTCAAAAGTATTAGAAAGTATATCTGAGAAGTTAAAGGAAGGAAAGGGAAATTTATTTTGTTTAAAGGATGAAATAGTAAAGCTTGGTATCGAGGGTGTCGGCAAAGATCCGGCACCTGATATTTTAGATTATTCGATTGGGGCTGAACATTTCCAGAACATTCAGATCAATTTTTCTGAAATTGAAGTACGGAATTTAAAATGTGAACCAGCGAAGGAGGAACAAACCGGAGAAATCCTTCTGACATTAAAACCCAAATTAATGCACTATGCATTGGGAATGGGTTGCCTGGAATTTTCGATTGACGAAGCGGAACTTTCAATACCTCAATTTCATGCACTTAAAAATCTTGCAGCGCCCCACTCAGGTCAGTATGAATTTAGAATAAAACCGAAAAACAATCCGGGTGGGAAAAATGAAAATATCAAGAAGGAAGAGACGGGTGCAAAAGTTGATAAGGATAAGAACGACAACGAAGGTGAACAAATCTTTTGGGCTCCCACATTAAAGATTCTTGCCCGGGAAATAATAGAATCATACAGAGAACGATTGATCGAATTCATTGATGAGGTTGGAAAGACAGCACATAAGAATGAGAATGGTGAGGAACAGAAGAAATCAGCTAAGGATAATGAAATACAAGAACAATTAGATCTGGAGAAGAGGGAGGCAAAGAAATTGATCAATCATTCGTTGATCGAAATTGAACATTCCTGGTTTGCAAACATCTCTGTTTACAGGATCACGGACATTGTTTCAGGAATAACCTACCGCATTGAGGATTTACTAAACCATTGGGAGTACCCGGGATTAATAGCTTATCCCCGGGCTGATAAAGCAAGCATTGATGATTGGGTTGATATTAAGGTGGATGCTTTAAAAATCAACAACATGGCACAGATCCGTGCGCATAAGGGGGATCTTTTCGTTGTTGGTGAGAATCATGCGATCTCCTATTTCCCCGATGACCCGCATTTCATTGTAAAGCAGTATGAAGAAACGGCAAAATGGGTTTTTTTAATACAGTCATTGGCAAAAAGTACCCTTCGGGATTGTCAAAAGGCTGTTAAGGAATTTGATGATGAGCACATATTGGAGAATTTTATGAAAAGTCCTGAACGGACACTTACCCCTGCGCAATTAATGGGCCATCAGCTTAAACTTCAAAAAATGAGGATGGCTGCCATTCATGCGGTGGATCATGTTTCTGCAATCTACATTTCACAATATGCGGATCATACCCTGTTACTCAAAGAAGCCTTTACTAATTCCGGTGCGAATAATATTATTAGTGCACTCCGTTCAAAGATTTCCGACCTCGACGAGATATTAAAATCGGTCGATTTGATCATGAGACATTTTCAGGACGATCATGAGAAAAAGAGAGACAGAAAGATCAACATTGCAATTCTGATTTTAGGTTTAACTCAAATAATCCTGGTTGCAGACATTTTCTATAAAGTCACATTTACGAATACCGGGGATGATTCCCGTTTTAGCTTTCCGACCTTGGTGGATTATGGCTGGTTTATCTGCCTGATGGTAGTAGGATTTCTGAGTTTCCGATTTATTCTGACCAGGGTGTTAATAGATGATAGGAGTGGGCTATCCAGAAATCGGAATAATACTAAATAGCCTGTAAAGTCTGAACAGGAACCCTACGGGTTATCTGGCCGCGATATTGGGTAAAATTCAACCCGCAATAGTGTCGGCAGGTGATGCCGGACATTCCGGCAAAGGCAAACACTCCCCGGAAACCACGATCTGGTATTCCGAAATCATTGTCCATCCTCCATCCTCTAGATCCAGCATCCAGCATCCAGCATCCAGCATCCAGCATCCAGCATCCAGCATCCAGCATCCAGCATCCAGCATCCAGCATCCAGCATCCAGCATCCAGCATCCAGCATCCAGTATCCAGCATCCAGCATCCAGCATCCAGCATCCAGCATCCAGCATCCAGCATCCAGCATCCAGCATCCAGCATCCAGCATCTGGTACCGGTATAGATCGCCTGGACTTTAATTGTCTGAAAATTAACAAGAAGGAATTTTTGTTGGTAATTTATATTAACTTAATCTAAATAAAATTTGCAAAAATGATTTTTCGTTGTACATTTGCAGCGCTGCAAAATTAAAATAGTCTAAATAAGTATAGAAGATATTTATCCTCTGTTTCATCCCGGATCGATTTATGGGATATAACATTGAAAAACCAAGAGAAAGAGATTCTTCAGGCATTTGCTGAAGGATGAATTCAAAATTGGATTAAACGATTATGGAAACAAACCTAATTTGAAGGAAGAAATGACCAAGGCAAAGGTATTGATCATGGATACGAATGTGGACGATACAGATGAAATTGAGAGTCTTCTGTCAGGGAGCCATGTTGAATTGGTTATAGCCGGCTCCCCTGAAGAAGCAATCGACCTGGCAAAACGTTCTGAAATTGCACTTGTTATTGTCAAAGTGACGCCCGACAGCCTGTCGGGTTTTGATCTGGCAGACCAGATACGCCGCATTCAGAAGAACGAGCATCTGAATATCATTTACACGACGGATTATTGTTGTACCTCCTATTACAACAATGAAGTAATGCTTTCCGGCGCGGTTGACTTTATAGCACGCCCTTTCATTGCCGGAACGCTCAAAGGCAAAGTGGATATTGTAATCAACCAATACCTGCAACAGAAACGACTTCTTGAACAGCTTGAACAGCGTAAGGCCATTGAAGATGGGTTGATAAATGCAAAACAGCTGGAAGAGGATGCTGGTATTGCTAAAAAGCAGTTTCTATCTACCATGAGCCATGAGATCCGGACACCGCTGAATGCCATCATCAATACCGTTAACCTCCTGATATCGGAACAACCACGGCCGGACCAGGTTGAGGATATGGACGTTCTTAAATTTTCAGCGGAGAACCTGCTGCAGATGATCAATGAAGTCCTCGACTTTTCAAAGATCGATTCCGGAAAAATTGAATTTGAGGAGATCGACTTTAACATCCGGAAACTCATTGCAGGTATCCGGCAAAGCATGCAGTATGGGATGATGAAAGAAGGTATTGAACTTGAATTTATCACCCATGAGAATGTTCCGGGTTTTTTAATGGGTGACTCTGTACGTCTGGCCCAGATTTTTTTCAACCTGGTTGGCAATGCGTTGAAATTTACCAAAAAGGGAAAGGTTACCCTTTCAACTGAGGTTTACAGGGACCTTGAAGACTCCGTGGAAATTCTGTTCAGGATTTCCGACACAGGGATCGGAATTCCCGAAGAGAAGCAAAAAGATATTTTTGAGGCCTTCACGCAGGCAAGCGCATCCACTACAAGAGAATATGGTGGCACCGGACTCGGCCTTGCGATTACAAAAATGCTGATTGAAAAACAGAATGGTCGTATCCAGGTGGAGAGCAAGCCGAATGAAGGAAGTACCTTCTCTGTTTTCCTGAAGTTCAAACGAAGTACAAAAAACCAGGTGCAGGAGAGGCCTTTGAAATCAGCCGAAATTCACTCCCTGGAAGGGCTCAACATCCTTATCGTCGAAGACAACCTGATCAACCAGAACATCGTTTCCCGCTTGCTGGTTAAATGGAATGCGAATACGGATACGGCTGAAAACGGAAAGGTTGCAGTTCAGAAAGTCAAGGAAAATCAGTATCAACTGGTCCTGATGGACCTTCATATGCCTGAAATGAACGGCTATGAGGCTACCCAGAAGATCAGGGAGATGGAAGGAGATTATTATAAGAACCTTCCGATTCTTGCCGTTACTGCATCCGCATTCGTGGAAGACCGGAAAAAGATCTGCGACTCCGGAATGAACGGTTATATCATCAAGCCTTTCCACCCGGCTGAACTGAATTCAAAAATCTCACGCTTTCTGGAACACAAGGTCCCGGCTGCTTAACAGCTGACATCTGCTGCAGGGATGATGGAATTGTCTGGTCAGAATTATAAAATAGAATAAGTCTTAATAAAAATAAATAACCAATCAAAATTCAGAGAACGGAAAATTGTCGGAATGGGATTGTTAACAAGTTAAAAAACGATTAAATGAACGAAAAAATAAACCTTCTTTATATAGGAACAGATCAGGGGCTTGGCCAGCAGCTCATTGAGGAAGATCAGCTTTTGGTAACAGCCGTCAAGGATGTTGCTGAAGCGGGTTCCGTTTTCACATCGGGTGTGAGAATTGACATTGTCCTGTGCGACCGGTTCCTTACCGGGGGAGACGGATTGAGCGCTCATTCCATTTTGCGGAAAGACCCGTCATTGAATCACGTTCCTTTTGTCCTCATCGCCCCGGGTTATGAGGAAGGCCTATTAAAAACCGCACTTTATCGCGGGATTGATGATCTCTACCTGCTCCCGATCACTTCTATGGAAGGTTTGCTTGAACGGATGCAGTTTCTCATTGACTTCAGGAAGGGAGAGCTTCCCCATAAAGAGACCAGGTCCAAGTCAGCGGGTTATCGTCTTCCTTTCTCTAAACGGTTGTTCGATATCGTGGTGGCTTCCGTTGCACTGGTTCTTCTCTCTCCGATCCTTTTACTGGTTATGCTTGCCATCCGGATCGAATCAAAAGGGAAGGTCTACTACACCTCCAAAAGGGTGGGGCGGAAGTCGTTCGACTTTTATAAATTCCGGTCAATGAGGACCGGTGCAGAAGATGAGCTAAAGAAGCTGGCAAAGCACAAGAATCAGTACATCGCACATGGTCCCGTAGAGGAGCTCGACTTAAAGAAACCATGCCCGTGCAAAAGGAAGGAGGATTTTGTTTATTGTTCACCCGTTCTGCACACTGAAGAGTATTCCGTTTGCGATACGTGGTATACAAAGCAGAAAAACGCGGTTGAGAAATCGAAGCCTCATTTTATTAAGATCCCGGATGACCCGAGGGTGACCAAGGTGGGCAAGATACTCCGCAACACGAGCATTGACGAATTGCCGCAACTGATCAATGTGATCAAGGGGGATATGTCAATCGTAGGCAACCGCCCGCTCCCTGTTTACGAAGCCGAGAAGCTGACACACGATATGATGGCAAAACGCTTTCTTGCCCCCGCCGGATTGACCGGATTATGGCAGGTTGAAAAGCGGGGAAGGAAAGGTGTTATGTCAGACGATGAGCGGAAGCACCTGGATAACACCTACGCTGACTTATTCCTTGAGAAGAAATATTCCTTATTCTACGATATGAAACTTATCATGCGGACCATTCCTGTTTTTATACAAAAAGAATCTGTTTGAGTTATTAATAATGAAAATGATTATGAGTTATTTCCGAATGTATTTTTTGTTCCTGTGTTTCGGACTTTTTCTTGAAAGTACCGCTGATGCACAGCAACAAAAGAGATTTAATCCGCTTACGGATGACATCACCCAGATTATGCCACCGCTGGCTACCCTGCTTGATTCTTCCTTTGCCCACGATCCCGGGTTGAAGTTCTCTGAATTGCATGTCATCGACAAGGGCAATCTTCATACAAACCAAGCGCAATGGACCCAGGATCTGGGACTGCAGGCCAATGCCGGTTATGGCACTTTCGACTACGTCTACAGCAACACTGCCCAGACCAGCACGCCTCAGGCATCCTCATCAAGGCAGAGTCAGTCACAATATGCAGTTGGCGGATTTTTAAGGCTCCCCCTTTATGACCTTGTGAACCGGAGAAACCAGATCAAGATAGCCAAGGCTGTTATGGAGCAGTCACAAACGCTTTCGGAGACAAGGAAAAACGAACTCCGTGAACTGGTAATCAAGCAGTACAACGATATCATTGCAAAACAAAGGGTTTTAAAGATCAAATCGAAATACCTTGAAACATCGCGGATCAATACCCAGATGGCTGAAAAGGGATTTGTCAAAGGCACTGTTTCCGTTGATGATTATTCGCGTGTTTCGGAGATCGGGGCACATACGGAAACAGATTTTGAAACTGCCAAAATGGATTTTGTCAGTTCATATATGATCATGGAAGTGATTACGGGGATGAAGTTCAATATCACTAATTATATACCACAGGACAATGAAGGCAACTGATTTTTTTAGGCTACTCAGGAAAAATATAATACTGCTGCTTCTGATCCCGGTTTTGCTTGGAACTGCAGTGGCTTTCCTCACAAAAGATATCTACTCATCAACAACAACTCTTTATACAGGAATGACCACCGGCACCAATGTTCAGCTGGACCAATCCTTTAACGTATTCACTTCGAATGCGGCATTTGATAATATGATCACGGTGATCCAGTCGAGGGAAACCTCCCAGGAAGTTGCCATCAGGCTGCTGGCCCAGCATCTCTTGCTGAAACGGCACGATTCGCGGTACATATCGCTTCAATCCTTCCTTGATCTGAAAAGGACTACTCCTGCCTACATCAATAAACTCGTTGTCAGGCATGTTTATTTTAAAGCCAGGCCCGGAGCTGAAGTTCAGAAATCAGACACATCCGGTGGCTCCGACGTGTTTTCGTTTACCGAAACGAACCCTGTCAGTTCCGTGAACCTGCAGCCTGCATCCATTGAACCCGCGGCCTATGAACAGACGGTTAAGAACCTGGCCGATTACATGGCTCATGATGATACCAACTACATCTATCGTTTGCTGAACTTCAACAATCCCCACTATTCCATCAAGGCAATTTCCTCCGTCAATGTTCAACGGATCTCATCCAGCGACCTTATCGAACTGAAATACAATTCAGATGATCCCGGCATCTGCCAGCAGACACTGGTTCTCCTGACCGGTATTTGCATGAAGAACTACAAGAAAATCAAAGAAAGCCGTTCGGATGCCGTGGTAAAGTATTTTGAGTATAAACTGAAAGCAGGAGCAGCTAAGCTGTCGCAGGCAGAAGAGCGTCTTCTGAAATTCAATGAAGAGAACAAGATTGTGAACTTCGCTGACCAGAGCCGGGCTGCCGGTAGTGCAGCCGGGAATCTTGAAGCCATGTTGCAGAGCAAGCGGATCAAACTGGCCGGGGACAACACGGCCATCAAAAAGCTGGAAGAGAAGATCAATGCACAATCTGATCTTCAGCAGAAGAGTGCAAGCCTGATTGAGAAAAGGAACCAGCTGGCAGAGATCAATTCCAAACTGGCAACGGCAGGAACCGGAGAGAATGCAAGTTCACAGGATGGCCAGGATGCAGCCACATTAAGGTCCCGGGCAGAGACGTTAAAAGCAGAGATCAGCGGACTTGTAGATGATCTGTACAACACGAAATCGAAGGTTGGAGATGCGTCCCAGAGCAATCTCACGGAAAATTATGTTGCCAGCCTGAAAGATTATGAAGAAACCAAAGCAGGGCTCTCGGATCTTGAGCGCAGGATACAGGGTGCACAAAAGGAATATGACAATTATGCCCCGGCAGGAGTTACCCTGAAAAGGATCGAACGTGAAATAGCTGTTGCCGAGCAGGAATACCTGGAGCTGCTGAAAGGACTTAACCTGGCAAAGCTGAAAGTCCAGGATGTTGACCTTTCCTCAAACATCAAGGCTGTTGACCCTCCTTATTATCCGCTGGCGCCAAATCCGACGAAGCGCTTGCTTTTGATTGCCATTGCCGCTTTACTCGGATTTATCCTTGTTCTTTCGGTCATCATCATTCTTGAATATTTTGATTCCACTCTCAAAAACCCCCATAAGGCTTCAAAGATCCTCGGGCTGGAACCTGCCGGAATCTACCCCCGGATAACCGAGAAAACAGATTCCATCCATTTGCCATTTATTACCAACCGGTTGCTGGAGATGATGATTCAGCAGGTAGAGCTTCATCCCAAAGGACGACTGGCAGGTCATGATCCGCGTACCATTTTATTTTTCAGTACGCAGAATGATGAAGGCAAAACAACTCTCCTGGGGAACCTTGCCAGGAAGCTGAAGAAACAAGGGAAAAAGGTGATCGTGGTCAATTTCTCGGGTGAATCACTTGTTCAGACAGAATTGTCACAGATGGAAACAGCGGATGTGAATGAGCAGGTGCTGGAACCTGTGTTGATCAACGGATACAACCCGGCTTCAGCCCTCCAACCGGTTAACGGACATTCTGACCGTTCAGGGAATTCAGTCGGGCTTTCCCTCTCCAAACCTGAAAACCAGGTCAACTCCGAAGAGCATGTTGTTTATCACGTTGATGAAAGTTATTATTCCATCAGCAACTCACAGGAATTACTTCTGGCCAGTCAATACGCACCGGCTTTTCAACCTGACTACATCCTGGTTGAACTACCACCTTTACTTCATTTTCCTTATCCTGCCGGTCTTGTTGCCTCATCCGATCTGTCGATTCTTGTTTGCCGTTCGAACAGGTCGTGGTCGGAAGCTGACAAGGGGGCACTTGAGACCTATATGAAGCACACACGGCACAAACCCCTGTTCCTGCTGAACGGTGTGGAGAGCCACGTAGTCAGGTCTGCTGTCGGAACGATTCCGGGGAAACAGAACTGGGTGCGCCGTTCCATGCGGAAAAAGGTAAGGATTTAAGGTTAACGTCATTCATCAGTAAACATTCAACCCTTGAACGCAATACTTAAAAAGGTCACAACCGAAGCTAATTTTCTGTCACTGGCAGGGAATATGTGTATTTCATTATTCGGTTTTGCCGGTTTTGCATTGCTGTTAAGGAGTTTTCAGCCGGAGGTTTTCGGACACTGGGTGTTGTACATCGCAGGTGCTGCTCTTATTGACATGTTTCGTTTCGGCATCACCACAACGGCCATTATCCGGTTTCTTTCGGGTTCGAAAGAGGAGGAATGGAAGAGCCTGGTCGGATCCTTCATCCTGATTGTCCTTGTGGCTACAACAGGGATTGCCGTGATCATGATAGCCTGCAACCTTGCATTCACCGGACCTGTTGCGCGTGCAGGGTATGACCTCTTCTTCTTGTGGTGGCCCTTGATGATGTTCATCAACATTCCTTTCAATACCGCTCAGGTGATTCTTCAGGCCGAACTGAAGTTCGACAAAATATTGCTGATCAACAGTGTTTACAGCATCGGTTTCTTTTTCGTAGTGCTTGTGAATTTTCTCTTTTTCAGGATGAGCCTGACACAGCTTGTAATCGCACAGCTCTGCATCAACCTGGTTACTTCTCTCCTATGCATTGTGAATGGCTGGGACGGAATAAAATACCTTGGCAACGCGACCCGGAAGAGCAATAAAACCCTGTTGGATTTCGGGAAATACACAACGTTTACCCTGATCGGCACAAATCTTCTGAGGAGCGCTGATACATTGATCATCAGCCTGAGCCCGATGGGAACTGCCGCTGTTGCAATGTACAGCATTCCGATGAAACTTGTGGAACTTCAGCAGATCCCATTGCGAAGTTTTGCCGCTACTGCTTTCCCGAAAATGTCGAAGGCAAGTTTATTAGGCCGGGTTCAGGAAGTCAAGGATTTTTTCTACAGCTATTCAGGTGCCATGACCTACCTGTTTGCAGTCATCAGCCTTATCACCTTCGTGTTTGCTGAAACACTTGTCCTGATCCTTGGAGGACACCACTACCTGGGAGTTGACCCTGCCACGGGTGCAAGTACGGTCATGATTGTCAGGATCTTCTCGGTTTACGGAATGCTTCTCCCCATTGAACGGATGACCGGTATTGCGCTCGACAGCGTTAACCGTCCCGACCTGAATTTTCAGAAAGTGATGTACATGACCTTTGCCAACGTTATCGGCGACCTGATCGCGGTGTTTGTTTTCAAGTCACTGGCAGGTGTTGCAATTGGTTCTGTTTTGTTTACAATGCTGGGAGTATGGATAGGCTTTTATTTCCTGGACAGGCAGATCGGCCTTGAGCAAAAAAGAATATTTTCCTCCGGGATTGATTTTTACCGGACGGTTTATCAGTCGTTCAGAAAAATCGGAAAACAGACAGTATAATCAATCACAAAAGGCAAAGGAAGAGTCGACAATGGAAAAGGATATCAATCAGTTTGAAACGTCAACCGGAGCAGAAAGGCTGGGCACACCAAAATATGTGCTTTTCCTCCTGATGATGACGGCCCTGTCAATCTGGGTGATCACCCATCTTGGCGTAGGCGGTGGATTGGCATTGGTCGCCCTTCCTTTCATCCTGCTCTATTTTTACTGGCTTTTCCGCAAACCCATTACCGGCCTGTGGGCTGCTATTGTCATGGGATTTGTCCTCCTTGGATTTTCACGATACATTGATTCGGATATCCAGATCGGGTTAGGGCTGGACATCGTCCTTGTGTTGACCTATGTCGCCTTTATTTTCAGGCATTTCTATGATAAGGGGATCTGGAAACCTGCAAAGAAAGAGATCACGCTTCTGGCTGCGGTCTGGCTCGGCTATTCAATCCTGGAATTCTTTAACCCCGAAGCACAGAGTCATGCAGCCTGGTTTTCAGGGATGCGTGGCATATCGCTTTACATGATGCTGATCGTGCCGCTTGTTCTGCTGTTCATTGATAACATGCGCAAGCTGGATGTTTTCTTTACGATCTGGGGCGTTTTATCCATCCTCGCCAGTCTTAAAGGAATCATGCAGATCACGCTGGGTCCCGATCCCTGGGAGCAGCTCTGGCTGAGTACTTCAGCCGGGCAGACCCACATCATCTGGGGGCAGCTCCGTGCTTTTTCTTTCATGAGCGATGCAGGCCAATTTGGAGCCAACCAGGCCTATTCGGCAGTGATGGCGGTGATCGTTGCTTTTGCAGACAGGAACCGGAACCGGAGGATATTTTTTCTTGTTGTTGCTGCCCTGGGTTTTGCAGGGATGTTCCTGTCGGGTACGCGTGGGGCCATCAGCATTCCTCTTGCAGGATTTGCCTTCTTCTTCATTCTCCGGCGGAGCGGTACCGTGCTGATTTCCGGGATGATTTTGCTAGCCATTGTATTCGTATTCTTTAAGTTCACGTTCATCGGGCAGGACAATACCTTTATCCGCAGGATGCGCTCAGCATTCAACCCCAATGATCCTTCGTTGCAGGTTCGCATTGAAAATCAAAAAAAACTGAGCAGCTACCTGGCTACAAGGCCTTTCGGGGGAGGCATCGGCAACGCCGGTGTCAAGGCGAAAGCGTATTCACCGGATGCATTTCTTTCAAATATTGCTACCGACAGCTGGTATGTGCTGATCTGGGCAGAGCAGGGAATTGTAGGCCTGGCACTTCATCTTTTCATCCTTTTTTATATCCTGATCAAAAGTTCTTACCGGATCATGTACAGGATCAGGGACCCTGTTCTTAAACTAAAAATGGCAGCACTGGCTTCTGGAATGATGGGGGTCATGGTAGCTTCGTACGGAAACGCCGTTCTCGGTACCATGCCCACGAGCCTTTTGATTTATACATCCATGGCATTAATGTTTAACAGTTCAACGCTTGACATTCAAACAACGAAAAAGTAATCTCTGTCAGAAAAACTTCTGCCAGAAAGGAAAAAAATAATTATTAAGAACCATGACACTTACACAAACGCTTCAACCAACCGGCCTCTATCCGCTTTCCTCTTCCCAGAGCCGAATCTGGTTCATGGAAAACCTGGATAAATCAACAACAGCCTATAATATACCTCTCGATTTCAAGGTTTCCGGGAATCTGAATCCGCATCTCCTGGAACGGAGCATTCATCATCTGATTGAGCGTCACGACGCCTTGCGGACCATCTTCGTGGATGTAAATGGTCTTCCCAGTCAAAAGGTCCTGGCGGAACTTGACGTTCCCCTTGAGATCCTTTATTTTGAAGATGGAACGGAAGAGAATAAGATTGAATTCATCCGGAAACAATCGCTTGAACATGCAAAATTCAAATTCGACATTGTACATGGGCCACTCTGTCATTTCAGGTTACTGGTAACGGGAAACCAGGAATATTACCTGTTGTTGAATTTCCACCACCTGGTTTGCGATGCCTCATCCGTTGGAATTTTTATGGAGGAGTTGGTTTCTGTCTACCAGTCATTTGCCGAAGATAAGCCGGTTGACCTTGCTCCGTTGTTGTATCACTATTCTGATTATGCTTCTTCTGAAAAGCAATGGCTTAAAGGTGATGAATATAAACAGCAGCTTGAATACTGGAAAAAAGAGCTTTCCGGCATCCCGGATATTCTGAAACTTCCTGCAGATCATCCGCGGCCGAAAATTCAAACCTACCATGGAGCAGAATATCATTTCAGCATTGACCGCGGACTGAAAGAAAAGCTTGGATTGATCAGCCAGAAGAATGGTACCAGCCAGTTCACGCCGCTGCTGGCTGCATTTGCTGTAATCCTGTCGAGGTATTCACTGCAGGACGATCTTGTCATTGGTGTTCCGGTGGCAAAACGCAACCATTTTGAACTTGAATCCCTGATCGGGGTGCTGATCAACAGTCTGCCCGTTCGTTTTACATTTTCAGAGGAGACCACATTCACGGATACAGTCCGCCTGACGAAACAGAAATTCTTCGCCGCCTTTGAGAACCAGGAGGTTCCTTTCGAGCGGCTTGTCGAAGAGCTTAAGGTGAAACGGAACATGAGTTCGCCTCCTGTCTTCCAGACTCTTTTCAATTATCTTACGGTATATCAGAAAGAGATCCGCCTCCCGGGTCTTTTGTTCGAAATGAAAGATGGTGTGCGTGATACAGCACAGGTTGATCTGACGCTTACCATCCATGATCACAAGACCAGTCTCGACTGTAATTTTGAATACAATACCGATTTGTTTTCTAAAACGACCATCGTCCGCCTGGCAGGGCATTTTCTCTCCTTCCTGCAGCAAATTCCTACCAAGGAAGACCTGCCAGTACGGACGATTTCTATACTTACCCCTGAAGAATCCGACCGGATGCTCTGGGACTGGAATCAGACAAAAGCTGATTATCCCTTTGACAAATGCATCCATCATCAGTTTGAGGAACAGGTAAGAAAAACCCCCGATTCGGTTGCCCTTGTCTTTGAAAGTGACGAACTGACCTATTCAGAGCTGAATTCAAGAGCAAACCAGCTGGCCCATTACCTGGTGCGGAGAGGTGCCAGGGAAGATACGTTCATTGCGATCTGCCTGGAACGAAGCATTGACCTGATGGTCGGCATTCTTGCCATTGCCAAGACCGGTGGTACTTATCTTCCCCTGGACCCGATCTATCCAAAGGTACGGCTGGGACTCATCCTGGATGATGCGCAGCCGGTTCTTATGCTGACACAGGCTTCGCTGATTGAAAAGCTTCCTGAGAACAAGGCCGAAATCATTTTTGTTGACGATAAAGAGTTATTCAGAAATGAGTCTGCGGAAAACCTGGCATTCGGAAATCCGCAGAAAGCCGCCTATATACTTTATACTTCCGGTTCAACCGGCAAACCAAAAGGCGTTCAGGTCAAACATAATTCCACGCTCAATGCTGTGAATGCCATTACGAAAAAATTGAAGGTCACTTCTCATGATACGTTAATGGCAGTCACCACTGTTGCCTTTGATGTGGCAGAGATGGATTTCTATCTTCCCCTGCTGAACGGTGCCCGGCTGGTCATTGCAAACCAGGAGACCGTTCATGATATCGAGTTGCTGAAAAGCAAGATCGAATCTTCCGGTGCGACTCTGTTCCTTGCAACGCCGGTGACTTTTAAGATGTTGATCCTCAGTTCATGGAAAGGTAAAAAGGATCTCAGGATCCTGAGCGGAGGGGAAGCACTTTCGAGGGAGCTGGCCGGCAAACTGCTGGACCGTTGCGGGGAGGTCTGGAATGGATATGCCCCCACAGAAACCACCATCTATTCACTGGTTCAGCAAGTTAATACAGCGAATACGACCGGTGATGGATATGTGGAACTCGGCAGGCCTCTTGACAATACCCTTTTATATGTCCTGAACTCAAAGAAAGTTCCTGTTCCGGCGGGAATCCCCGGTGAACTCTACATCGGGGGAGAAGGTGTATCGGTTGGTTATCTTAACCTTCCTGAAATGACAAAGGAACGATTTATCCAGGATCCGTTCGGACAGGATCCTGAGAAGCGGTTTTATAAAACCGGTGACCTGGTGAAGTATTTACCCGACGGGACGGTAGCCTTTCTTAACCGTATTGATTTCCAGGTAAAAATCAGGGGATTCCGGATTGAATTGGGAGAGATCGAGTCAGTTCTTCTGCAAGTGAAGGGGATCAAGGAAAATGTTGTGATCGTAAGGGAAGATGCTTCCGGGGAGAAAATGCTGATTGCATACTATACGCTTGAGAACAAATCAGCGATCAGCCATAAGGAACTTCGTCAGCACCTGAAGGAAAGGTTGCCCGATTATATGATCCCTGCCGCGTTTGTAGCCATGGAGAAATTTCCCTTGACGAGCACCCTTAAGATTGACCGGAATGCATTGCCCGATCCTGACCTGAATGTTTCAAGGGAATCGACGGTGTATGTCGGACCGAAAACCCAAACAGAACAAAAACTTGCCCGAATCTGGGGATCTGTTTTGAGCCAGAAGAAGATTGGTATCCATGATGATTTTTTTGAGATTGGCGGACATTCGATGATTGCTGTTTCGCTGATGCTGAAAATCGAGAAGGAACTCAACATCCGCTTACCGCTGGCATCCCTGTTTGAGCGCAGCACCATACACCTGCTTGCTGAACTGATTGACCAGGATTCGGAATCCATTGAGTGGAGGTCGCTGGTGCCAATACGGCCCACCGGGACGAAAAAACCTTTGTTCCTTGTTCACGGACTTGGACTGAACGTCCTTCTCTACACAACCATTATCAATTTCCTGGATCCCGAACAGCCGGTTTATGGTCTTCAGGCAAAGGGACTGAACGGAATTGATACTCCGCTCGACACCCTTGAAGAAATCGCATCCTATTATATATCCGAGATCCAGTCGATCGACAAAGAGGGCCCGTATGCGCTGGCCGGCTTTTCACTGGGGGGACGGATTGCTTACGAAATGGCACGTCAGCTGGAGGAAATGGGGAAAGAGATAAGTTTCCTGGGTGTATTGGATGCCACCGCTGAGGGATCTGTAACCCATCAGCCATTCCTGGAGAGGCACCTGTACAGGATAAATTACATGATGCGTTATGTTTCATGGAACATCGCAAGTTTTTTCAAAGAACCCAATGAAACCAAGTTTTCCGTAATCCGAAGGAGATGGAAAGGATTGGTAAAGAGGGTGCGGGGCCTTGATATCAAAATCGATGAGAAAGAAATTGTTTCGAAAGGCAAAAAAAGTGAACTGCCAAAATATCTGAGAAAGGTTCATGGTGCAAACAGAAGGGCCAACCGGAACTTTTTTATCCGGCCCTACAACGGAACCGTGCATCTTTTCAAGGCACAGAAACAGACTTTTTATATTCCGGAACCTGAAACGTATGGCTGGGACAGGGTAGCAAGGGGTGGTGTTGTTGTTCATGAAATACCCGGAGAGCATTCCAGTACTTTTGCCCCGCCCAACGATAAATATTTTGCAGAAATCCTTCAACGGACAATGGATGAAAGCAGGATCGGAAAAATTACGAATTACGAATTACGAATTACTAATGAAAAGTGAAATAGCAAGGAAAAAGATGCGAAGGATGGATCGGAAAACTGAAGGTGTCATTGATTTATTCCATGAATTTCCCGGAATGACTTCAAAGGAAGCAGATAAAATTCTGAATAAATGGAACAATACAACGGTTGAATATCCTTCTGATAAATGCGTTCATCACCTTTTTGAAGAACAGGTTTTGCGTTCGCCGGATGCAATCGCCGTTGTTTATGAAGGCGAACAGGTTACCTACTCGGATCTGAATTTCAAGGCAAACCGGCTGGCACATTTCCTTGTTAAGCAGGGAGCATATAAGGGCACCATCATAGCCCTATGCCTTGAAAGAGGGGTTGACATGATCGCGGGATTGCTTGCCATTTCAAAGACCGGTGCCTCGTACCTTCCGCTCGACCCGATCTACCCGAAGGCCCGTCAGGAACTCGTCCTTGAAGATGCGCGCCCGGTTCTGTTCCTTACCCAACGTTCTCTGCTTGATAAAATACCTCATTCGAAGGCCCGGATACTCCTCCTTGATGAAAAGGAGAATTACGTTCTGGAACCTGAAGACAATCTTGATCTCGGGGATGCAATGAGTCCGTTGTACATTCTTTTTACCTCCGGCTCGACCGGGAAACCAAAAGGAGTTCCTGTGCTTCAGCGTTCAACGGTCAATGTGGTCAATTCTTTTTCAAAGCTGCTCAGGGTATCGTCAAGCGACATTCTGTTTACCGTGACCACCATCGCCTTCGATCTGGCAGAACTCGATATATACCTTGCCCTTCTGAACGGTGCAAAACTGGTTCTGGGTTCCCTGGAAACTGCCATGAGCATGGATTTGCTTTCAGAGAAGCTCGCTACGAGCGGAGCCACTATTTTTCAGGCAACTCCGGTTACGCACCGAATGCTGATTCAGTCGGGGTGGAAAGGGAAACCGGATCTTAAGATCATCAGCGGAGGAGAGGCTATGACAAGGGAACTGGCAGGAGAACTTCTCGCCCGGACTAAGGAAGTCTGGAACTGTTATGGCCCAACCGAAACCACGATTTACAACACCGCAAGGAAAGTCACCGCAGATGATGAATCCGGAGAAGGTGTTGTTTCCATTGGGCGCCCTTTCGACAATAATAAACTGTATGTTTTAAATGCAGATATGCTTCCAGTCCGGATCGGTGTTCCGGGTGAACTGTTCATTGGTGGTGACGGGCTTTCTCCCGGATATCTGAACAATCCTGAAATGACCGCTGCAAAGTTTGTCCGCAATCCATTCAGTGAAAATCCGGATGAACGTATCTACAGATCCGGAGATCTTGTGAAGTATTTACCCGATGGATCCCTTGCATTTATTACCCGGATCGATAACCAGGTCAAGATCCGGGGGTTCAGGATTGAACTTGGGGAAATTGAATCTGTCCTTTCAACGTATCCCGGGATCAAAGATGCGATTGTGATTGTAAAGGAGGATACTGCCGGAGAGAAAATACTTGTAGCATTCTATACAACTAAAACGGAGTCGGAAATCATTTCCGCTCAGCTTCGTGATTTTTTACAATTAAAATTACCTGATTACATGATACCTTCAGTATTAGCAAAATTGAATGAGGTTCCGCTCACAGCAAACAATAAGGTTGACAGAAGAGCTCTCGCATCTTCCGTAATTCCTGCGGGTGAAGAAGACCTTGATTTCGTCGCACCGGTTACAGAGCATGAAATCCGTCTTGCGAAAATCTGGAAAGAAATATTAAAAATTGACAAGGTCGGTATCCGGTCCGAATTCTTTGAACTTGGAGGCCATTCACTAACAGCGGTTCAGATGATAACCAGGATAAAGAAAGAATTTAATGTTGATATCCCTTTCCGGGCCATCTTTAAGCGCCTTACGATCTCAGGATTGGTCAGGCATATCGAATCGTATGGTGATGCCGGGGATGGGAAAGATGCCAGGATACAGCATCTGTCGACTCCACACAACGAATACCCGCTCTCTTCTTCCCAAAGCCGCATCTGGTTCATGGAGAAATTTGATCCGGGCATGGTTGCCTACAACCTTCCGCTCGATTACAAAATCAGCGGGGAGCTGGATGTTGATCTCCTTAACCAAACGCTCAGTTTTCTAATCGGGAGGCATGAATCCCTGCGGACCGTATTCCCGGAGGTGAATGGCAAACCTGTTCAGAAAGTGTTAGCGGAGGTTCCGGCAAACCTTTCTGTGATCCACCTGGAGAAAGAATCACGAGAAGCGATCCCGGCCCTGATCGCACAGTACTCGCTCGCAAATGCCGGTTACAGATTCAGCCTGAGCACGGGTCCGCTGTTCCGGTTTCAGTTATTGATCCTGGGAAACAGGGAGTTCGTCTTCCTCATCAATCTTCATCATATTATTTCAGATGCAATTTCTCTCGGGATCATCCTTGACGAGATAAAAAAAGTTTATCATTCTTTGCTGAATCATCACCCCGTTGAACTTCCTGCAATTCCGGTTACCTACACCGATTTTACCCAATGGCAGAATGAATGGCTCAGGGGAGAGGAATACAGAAACCAGGTGGCGTTCTGGAAAACGGAACTTGCAGGAGCGCCTGAATTGTTGCAATTGCCGCTGGATTTCCACCGCCCAAAAACAACCACCTACAACGGCAGTGAGTATCACTTTTCTCTTGATCCCGAACTCAAAGGAAGATTGGCAACTTTAAGCAATAATAACGGTACCGGATTATCAATGCCTCTTCTCAGTGCCTTTGCGATCCTCCTGAACCGGTATTCTTTGCAGGATGACTTTGTTCTGGGTTTTCCTGTGGCAAACCGGATGTCGCCTGAACTTGAATTGCTGACCGGTGTCTTTATCAACAGCCTTCCTGTCCGTTTTACATTTCCTGAAGAGATAACTTTTTCAGAATTAGTAAGGAACACCATGAACCGGTTTCTTTCAGCCCACGAAAACCAGCAGATTCCCATCGAACGTATTGTTGACGAGCTGAAAGTGAAACGGTCCATGAACAATAACCCGGTTTTCCAGGTAATTTTCAATTACCTGGCCGGATTTCCTACTGAGTTTCAATTGCCGGGATCGGTGATGACCTTGCTCAGGGGCGAAAGGATCTCCTCGCAGGTCGATCTCACTTTAACGGTGAATGATGAGGAAAACGGACTGAATTGTGTTTTTGAATACAATACCAACCTGTTCAGGGAAGAAACGATTGCACGTATGGCAGGTCACTATCTGACTCTTCTGGGGGCAGTGACGGAAAATGAAAACCTGGATACAAGGTCGGTCCCCCTGCTGACAAACCCGGAGAACAGGCTGATGCTCGAGGAATGGAACAATACCCGTATGGATTATCCTGCCGGTAAGTGCATTCATGAACTTTTCGAGGATCAGGTCCGCAAAACACCCGATTCCATTGCTGTCGTCTTTGAAAATGAAGAACTGACCTATCGGGATTTGAATGCAATGGCGAACCGCCTGGCCAATTACCTTTTGAGACAAGGAGCGAAGGAAGGAACGGTCGTTGCAATATGTATGCGCAGAAGCATTGACCTTCTGGCCGGATTATTGGCTATTTCGAAGACGGGAGCAACCTATCTGCCGCTGGATCCCATCTATCCGAAGGCACGGCTGTCGCTTATCCTTGAGGATGCAAAACCAGCTCTTGTTTTGTCTGAATCATCCCTGGCGGGAAGTCTTCCGGAAACAGAATCCACAATCATCTTTCTTGAAAACAGAGAAGTCTATTCCGGGGAGCCTTCCGGGAATCTGACATACGGTAACGCGCAAAACACTGCCTACCTTCTGTATACTTCCGGATCCACCGGGAAACCCAAAGGTGTTCAGATCAAACATCATTCGGTCATCAACCTGGTTTGTTCAATGGGCAAACTGCTGAAGGTCACCGCTGAAGATATACTCCTGGCTGAAACAACAATTTCCTTTGATATTGCAGAGCTGGAGATGTACCTTCCTCTTTTCGCCGGTGCCCGACTGGTGATTGCAACAGAATCTGCTGCACTGAATGTCGAATTGCTCAAGGAGAAAATTGAAGAATCGGGTGCCACCTTGTTCCAGGCCACACCCGTGACTTTCAAGATGTTGGTGCTCAGCGGATGGAAAGGGAAGCAAGACCTGAAGCTGATCTGCGGTGGAGAAGCTTTTTCACAGGAACTTGCCAGCCAACTTCTCACACGTTGCAAGGAAGTTTGGAACGGATATGGCCCCACGGAAACAACGATCTATTCCGTTGTCAAAAAGATCGGTCAGCAGGATTGCAATGGAGATGGCTACGTTCCCATTGGCCGACCTCTCGACAATACCAGGGTTTATGTTTTGAATTCAAAACTGGTTCCTGTCCCTGTGGGCGTCACAGGTGAGCTCTATATCGGGGGGGATGGTGTTTCAACCGGGTACCTTAATCTTCCGGAGATGACAGGGCAACGTTTCATTCCTGACCTTTTTGACAGGAAACCGGAATCCAGAATCTATAAAACCGGGGACCTGGTCAAATATTTCGCCGATGGAACCCTGTTATACCTGGAACGGGCCGATTCGCAGGTTAAGATCAGGGGTTTCCGGATTGAACTTGGCGAGATCGAGTCGGCCATCGCACAGTATCGTGGCATCAAAGAGAATGTCGTCGTTGTCAGGGAAGATATTCAGGGAGAAAAAATACTGGTGGCCTATTGTGTGACGGATAACTTTACACTATTGGATGAGGCCGGTCTCCGGCTTCACCTCAAGGAAAAACTCCCTGATTATATGGTTCCCGCCGCGATTGTTACCATGGAAAAACTTCCGCTGACGGCCAACAATAAGGTTGACAGAAAAGCATTGCCTGAACCTGCTAACTTTTCTTCCGCCGTTTCAAAAGAATATGTCGAACCCAAAACGTTGACGGAAAAGAAACTTGTTACCATCTGGTCTTCCATCCTTAAAATTGAAAGGATCGGGATCCGGGATGATTTCTTTGAGATCGGCGGACATTCGATGATTGCAGTCACCATGATCATCCAGATTGAGAAGGAATTTGGAATCCGCCTGCCGCTGGCAACCCTGTTCGATCAAACCAATATTCAAAGCCTGGCAAAAGTGATTGAAGATGGCATTACTCCCGATAAGTGGAGATCCCTCGTAACCCTCCGCCAGGGCGGTTCAAAGAAACCGCTTTTCCTGGTTCACGGACTGGGATTGAATGTTCTGCTCTATACCACCGTTATAAATCATCTTGATCCTGAACAACCGGTTTACGGACTTCAGGCAAAAGGGCTTAACGGAATTGACCAGCCGCTGAAAACAATTGAGGAGATTGCCGCTTATTATATTTCAGAGATTCTGACCGTGGATCCTCAGGGCCCTTACAGGCTTGCCGGTTATTCACTGGGAGGAATCATTGCCTTTGAGATGGGCAGGCAACTTAAGGAAATGGGCAAGGATGTGAACTTTATCGGTTTGCTGGATACCGTGGCTGAAGGTTCTGTACGCCGCTTGCCGCTTAGGGGACAGATCGTGTCAAGAAGCAGGTACCTGGTGAATTACCTTTTCTGGAACATCGCCTACTTCTTTAAAGCTTCCGGAGAATCGAAATTTTCGAAATTCAGGCGCAGGTGGCGCGGACTTTCAAAGAAGGTGAGGGGAATCGATATCAAAGTAAGTAAGGATGACAGGGTTTCAAAGGGAGAGCAGCGTGAACTACCAGAATACCTTCATAAAGTTCACAGGGCAAATCTTCGCGCAGGAAGAATGTATATCCTGAAACCCTACGAAGGCCGGGTAGATCTCTTCAAAGCAGCACACCAGACCTTTTACATTGTTGATCCTGTCAACTACGGGTGGGATAAGTATGCATCGGGCGGTGTCGTTATCCATGAAATCCCCGGCGAACACTCAAGCACTTTCGCACCTCCAAACGATAAACACTTTGCATCCATCCTCCAGAGAAGCATCGATGAAACAAGGATCCAGTCATGAATGGAATCAGCGATAATCTGCAGTCAGCCGTTTTTCCTGAGATCTTTTTAAAGGGATCATGGATTGATTCCTTCGGTGAATTGAATTCACCTTTCATGGTCATTCTTAAGATGCAGGATGTTCATCCGGAAGATCTGGTGCGGTTCGGAAGATTCCTTACGGAAGAAGAAACTGCAAAAAGCGGTCGGTTCCGTTTTTCCCATGACAGGGACAGTTATATTGCCGTTCATGGATTGCTCAGGTGGATCCTGGGTATCTATTTTGGCGTCTTACCCGAAGCTGTCAGGATCCGGTACACATCGTTGGGCAAACCTTATGTGACCGGGTATTCGCGGCAACTGTTTTTCAACCTTTCGCATAGTTCCGGAGTTTCTCTCCTTGTATTCGACCCGGCAAATGAGATCGGCGCAGATGTCGAAAAAGTGGACCCTGAATTTGAATATGAATCGCTTGTAAGGCGGTTTTTTACAAAAGAAGAAGGAAATTATATCGACCAGTCAGGAAAGAAAGCACGGGAACGGTTCTTTGAAATCTGGACACGGAAAGAAGCTTTCCTTAAGGCGGTTGGCGAAGGGATTACTGAAAATTTATCCGTTGAGGTCCTGGAAGAAAAAATAAGCATGAATGCTATTCATCCGGGAGAATCGGAAGGAAGGAACTTTTTGTTCCGGTCGGCTCTGTTTGAGGATGAATACAGAATAACCCTTGCATTAAGCACAGAGTCATACCCTGTAATAGGATTTATTCCCGGGGCGAACCTGAACCGATACCCAATAACCGAAGCATGATCAAGGGGAGGGACATCATCGTAACCAGTTTACAGCCGTGGGATATTGAGATCGGCAGCAACTGCAAGAATATTGCCCTCGAATTTGCGCGGGATAACCGTGTGCTTTATGTCAATTCGCCACTTGACCGTGCAACACTGCTCAGGGGGCGAAAAGACCCCCGGGTCAGGAAGCGGATGGATGTATTGAAGGGCAGAACGGATGACCTTGTGCAGGTCAGAGATAACCTGTGGACGATAAACCCACGTACGTTGCTTGAATCGATCAGCAGGATTCCCTGGAACTGGCTGTTCGACCTGGGTAACAAAATCAACAACCGTCGGTTTGCACGGCAGATTCAGTCGGCTATTGACCGGCTGGGGTTTACGAACCCCATTCTTTTCAATGACAGCAATATGTTCCGCGGTTTTTATCTCAAGGAGATGATCCGCCCTGCATTGGACGTTTATTATTCACGGGATAACCTTCTGGCAATAGATTTCTGGAAGCGCCACGGGAAAAGAATAGAACCCGCGCTTATGAGGAAATCGGACCTGGTGGTATCAAATTCCACCTACCTGGCTAACCTCGCCAGTCAATACAATCCGGGCAGCCGGTATGTCGGGCAGGGATGCGACCTCTCCATCTATGACAGGCGCACGATCTCAACTGTTCCTTCGGATATGGCATCCATTCCTTCGCCGGTAATCGGATATACGGGGGCACTTTTTACTCTTCGCCTCGATCTGGGAATCATCCGCTACCTGGCTCTTGAAAATCCACAGTGGAGCATCGTCCTGATCGGTCCTGAGGATAAAGCCTTCAGGGAAAGTGACCTGCATACCATGAAAAATGTTTATTTCCTTGGAAATAAAAGTCCGGAACAACTCCCTGAATATGTAAACTGTTTTAATGTCGCCATCAATCCACAGAAATTAAATGAGCTGACCATCGGTAACTATCCGAGGAAGATTGATGAATACCTTGCTCTGGGAAAACCGGTTGTAGCTTTGAAGACAGATGCAATGTCGGTTTTCGCTGGACATACCTACCTTGCAACAACCAGGGAGGAGTTCGTCGACTGTATTAAAAGAGCAATTGATGAAAATACACCGGAACGGGAAAAGCTCCGGGAGGTTTTTGCCCGGGACCATTCGTGGGAGAACAATGTGAAAGAGATTTACAGGGCAATGGAGGTGGTAATGGGTAACCGGCATACGATGCACGGGTTACCGGTAGGATCCAGTAAATAACCAATCAATTTTCGGAATCATCAAATGTTCAAATTGAAATAATAAGATGTACAAAATTCATAACTTTCTGATCGCATTTCTCATAATCTGGGTCTTTGGAACCAGGGAGACGGAGGCTCAGAACAGGATCATCGTCGAACCTGGTACTTGCTATATCGATGCAAATGCCAGTCCTTACAACAAACTGGTTGGAGGCGACACACTCTTCTTCAGGGGCGGTAGCAAACAGTACATTCAGCTGAAAAATTTCCATGGAACTCCCAGACTTCCCATTGTCTTCGTCAACCTGAACGGGATGGTGACCATTAATACGACGTTCTATTACGGTATAAAGATTGCCAATTGCCGCTACATCAGGTTTGCTGGTATAGGCGATACAAGATTTTTCTATGGATTCATGATTCAGCGAGTCACCGGCGGGGCGGGACTGAGTATCGGTGAACTCTCGTCAGATGTGGAAATCGATCATATCTCCATCGCGAATTGTCCGATTGCCGGTATTTATGCGAAAACCGATCCGGATTGTTCCTATACTTCAACCCGGGGCAAATTCACCCAATACAATACCATTCTTCACGATAATTTTATTTCAAATGTCGGGGATGAGGGTATGTACATCGGAAGCAGTTTTTACTCGGGAGAAACTCTTCGTTGTAACGGTAAAGACACGCTGGTTTATCCGCATGTCCTTGAAGGTGTTAAAATTTATAACAACATTGTCAAGTATACCGGCTGGGATGGGATCCAGGTAGGCTCGGCAACCAAGAACTGCTCGATTTTCAATAACCTTGTGATGTATGACAGCCAGGCCGGACAAGACTGGCAGATGTCAGGTATCCTTATTGGCGGGGGATCGGGTTGTGATTGTTACAACAATTATATCTACAAGGGGAAGGGAGATGGCATTGAAAACCTGGGAATCGGAAACTACAAGATTTACAACAATGTTATTGTTGATGCTGGCCGGGCTTATTGCCCCAATGATCCCAGCAAGATGAAATACGGGATCTACACGAATGACGTTTCTACTGTATCGGGAAACTCATTTTCCATTCTTTTCAATGATATCATCAACCCCAAAACGAACGGGATAAGATTTGCAAGTATTAAAAGCAAGAATAACCTCATCGCCTCCAATGCCATCATCAGCCCCGGAGCAGGAAGCAACGGGTACATCGTGATATCGAGCCCATCCTGTGAAGTACTCATAAAGAACAATTACCAGGCAATGAGTTCCAGCGGCGCAGGCTTTGCGGATACCACCTATGCGCTGCTTAAAACATCTCCATTGATCGACGCAGGTTATTCTGACAACAAGGGAATCACGTATGATTATTTTTGTCACCCCAGGCCGTTTGGCAATACATTTGATATCGGCATCAATGAGTTCAACCCAAAGTACGCAACCCAGAATAAGAATTCAGCTGATATTCTGCAACTGAATGATACGGCTTTTTCGATGGAGAAGAAGAGTTCGTTAAGGATCGACCGGCTGCCATTTCCGAACCCTGCTTATTCAAAAGTTTCACTGAGCTATACTGTTGACAGTACCTGCGATGTATTTCTGGATATCTACAATTATGACGGAGCCCAGATTCATCATTTCGAGGAAGACGGCATGAATCCCGGAACCCACATCGTTGACCTGGACATAGGGGATTACCCGGAAGGTATTTGTCTTTTTACGTTGCGGGCAGGAAGGGAAGCCATTTCCGGAAAGTTTGTAAAAGTGAAATAGACGATGAGGATAAAAAAAGCAGCCTGAATGGTGTTGTTCAGACTGCTCCTTAATCTGGATATCCGCATCCGGTTACCCTTTGGGCGGGTTGCCCACAACAATGTGGAAATTAAAATAGGGATGTTGCAGCGTTCCCATCAACCTGACCCACAGGGGAAGCAACTGCTCTGTTCCGCGGGCGGTTGTGATATCGCCAAGGTCGATGATATTTTTATCTTTCCATCCGAAACTGACCAGCAATTCCCTGACTTTCTGTTTCGATGAAGCATCATTCCCGCTCAGGAAGAGATTATGATCTCCCGGGACGAGAGAAGGGGAGACCATAAGACCGGCATTTACGGTATTCAGACTCTTTACCACTTTTGTGTCAGGAAATGCCCGCTGGATCTGTTCTCCCAGTGAGTTGGTATTGCTGACCCACAAAGAAGGAGGCATTCCATGTGAAAAGTCAAGGGGATTGGATACATCAAGCAGGATTTTATTCTTCATGTTCGCATGCCCTGCATGCTCAAGGGCATTCATGGATGCCATCCCGTTTGTGGCATTTACAATGATCTCAGCGGATGCCGCTGCATCAGAAAATGTGGCTACGTGAATCTCCTGGTGGTGGTCGTGCCATGCACTGAAAGGAGCCCTGCCATATTGATCTGTGGCTTTGTTCGCAAAGACTTTCCCGACGTCGCGTGTTCCCAACGTAACCTCATGTCCCAGTTCGGCAAGTTTTCCTGATAGTGTCTGCCCCACGATACCGGTTCCTAATACTGCTAGTTTCATATCTGTTGATTTTTAGATTTTACACTTGAGTTTCTTTTGCACAAATTTAGCCCTGCCGGCAGATTTTGTCAATAGATAGTTTTCCAGCCGTTAAGATCATTTTACAGGATGTTGCAAATTCAGGGGGAAAAATGCTATTTTTTCCCAAATGCATAGACATACCCGGCTGAGATCCCGAATGACCGGTTGCAACGGGGGTAATAATTGTCGCCTTTATGATCACCGGGATTCTGTACATCCGTAAATCCATAATTGTACCTCAGGTCAAGAAGGATGATACCGGGTCCTGCCTTGAAGCCGGGCTCAACCCCGATGGTGAGCCCCACATCGATCCTTTGTGCGTGGACATTGTCATCGGTGCCGGTCTCACTCGTGAATACAACACTTCTTGTTTTGTCTTCACCGTTTCCGGTAATTTTTCCTCTGCCGCCCAGCCCGATTCCAACGTAGGGTCCCAGGATCCCATAGATTGAGAAGAATTTTCCTATTGCAGCACAACCCTTAAAAAGGATGGGAATCGTGAAATAGTTGATCGTTCCGTTGTTTGTAATCTTACCAGTTTCACCTTCAGCATTCTTCCTGTTGTAGGTAACGGTTTCTCCTTTGCTGTCGAAAATCATTTCTGCCTGAATACCGATGAACTTATTGAAAAGATATGCCCCGAAAAAACCGCCCTGGAACCCGGGATGGATTTTTCGGGTATAATCCGTATTGGGGTAAATCTGGTCCATACTGGATTTTTCTTTTGAAAAATTTGAGAGGGATGCAAAATCTCCTCCAAAGCGGGCACCGACCGACCAGCCCTGCGAAAATGTATCTAAGGAAATCATCAGAAGTGTTGAAGCGAGGATCGCAAAAATGAGGTCTTTTGTTTTCATCTTCGGTGAATTTAGTTAATGTTGAATAACCAGTAATTTATTTTGTTTCCTGTTTTATAAAGTGTGAAATGGAAAGACGTGTACTCCGGTTTTTTACCTGTTTGAAAGAGTTGTATATAAGAACAGAAAATCCGCAATTCAATACTATATACAGTTAATAATATATGTTTGTGTCAGGGTCAAATGTATAAAACTGTTCGTTATAAAAAGAATAATTGAAAAAAAATTATCAGGGGGGGATTTGCGGAGTTTCGGTTTTCGGAATGCTTATACAAAACGAGCTTTCAATTGATTCTCCATATTTCGCAATTCGTAACCTCATTTCAGGTCAGTAACTTTTTATTATTTGAATATTAAACAGAAATCCCTATTTTTACGGTAGTGTTCATATTTGCAGGCACCATTCACATTTATTATTTAACAAAAAAAGGAGTATGAAAAAGATTTACATCATGGTATTGGCTGTTTGCATGACAGCGGGTACCTTAAACGCACAAAAGATTTATGTCCGCGCCGGACTTGGCGGAGGTGTTGGCCTTAAACAATATGTCAGAGATTTTTGGGCTGATGAAACAAAAACGGCAAGTACCGATAATTTTGTTGTTAAATCTGTGGGATTGGGTGGGGGATTTAATGTAAATGCAGCATTCGGCTACAAAATGACGGATAATGTGGCAATAGAGTTTGGAATCAATGAATTTATTGGTTTGGCTAAAAAGTCAAATCAATCCGCCACCGGAACCTTCAACGATTTTAATAAGGAGTTGAAGATATCAGGTATGATGCTACAGCTCGTTCCGGCTGTTGTTATTTCCCCGGGTCTTGAAAAGGTCAATCCATATGCCAGGCTGGGAATGATTGTTGGTGTTCTTCCGTCCATCATGGTTAAATCCAGTTCAACGAATACCAATAGCGGTGGGCCACGCGCTTCCACCTTAACGGAATATACGATGAAACTCCACGGAGGAGTTGCTGTCGGGTTCACAGCTGCCGGCGGTGTAACCTTTAACCTGAGTGATATGCTGTCATTGTATGGTGAACTTGTATACAACGGAATCACCTATGCCCCCTCCAAAGGGATCTATAAAAAATATACCGTTGACGGTGTGGATAGGCTGGCAGACATGACCACGCGGGATAAGGAGACGATCTATGTTAAGAAATATGACGCCAATGAAAATATTGCCGATGGTAGTCCGGATAAAGCACCGAAAGAATCCTTCAATTTCAGCAATGTACTGCTGAATATTGGAGTAATGATCAAATTATAAGTTCATACAGAAGCCGGAACTAACGGATTCAGATTTGTCTGCAACAGGATCCCCCGCCTGGTTGAAAATCGCAGGATTTTGGCCGGGCGTGGATTTGTTTGGCGGATGAGCAGGCAAGTTGGTACATCGATTCTGTATTCGGCAGTCTATGTAACTTAATTTTTTCTACTTTTGCAGCAAATATTGGCCCCGTAGCTCAGTTGGATAGAGCAACAGCCTTCTAAGCTGTGGGTCGTGGGTTCGAATCCCGCCGGGGTCACAAATTTCAAATTTCAATTTCGTGAAAATCAGCTTAAAAGAATGAAGACCAGCAGAATAGCTGGTCTTTTTTTTACTTCAGTTTACAACCTTTTACGGCAAGTTAATAACTTTTTCAGACATAGTTGCCTAATTATCTGCCGAAGCGTATCTTTGTTAGGCAACTTTTTTAAACGAAAATTATGGCATCTCTAAAATTTTATCCTCACAAGGAAACTAATGGTAATACACTGATTCTCATTACATTTACTTTTAACCATGTAAGATTGAGACTTTCAACTGGGATTTCAATCCCTGCTATAGCTTGGGATAAAGATGACCAGAAAGCAAAACCATTGAAGGATTATGCCGAACAAAACAAGGAATTGAGAAATGTTTATAAGTTTCTTTTAGACAAATATGACGAGTTATTTTCCACTAAATCAAGATTATCAAAGGATGAAGTCGCAAAGAAATCGAGGGAACTAAAGGAATCGTTCCGGGTTTTTATGGGAAGGAAAGCTCAAATAATCATTCCGGAAACTACCCTTCTCTCCTTCATTCCTATCTTCCAGGAAAGATATAAGAATAGATTGAACCCTGGGCATCTGTCCCATTATAACAGCCTCAAAACACATCTTGAAGAATTCCAGGCAAAGAAAGGATTCCCTATAACCTTTGAAACCATTGGAAAAGACTTCTATATCAAGTTTACAGACTATTTGCAAGAACTGCATTTGAAGCCCAATACGATAGGCTCCCATATCAAAAGATTGAAACGATTGATGAATGAAGCCCTGGAGGATAACCTGACATCAAACCAGAATCACAATAAACGGGATTTCAAGGTTGTTAAAGAGGATGTGGATACGGTATATCTTACAGAGAATGAAATCAAGGTTCTTTATGAAATGCCTCTTGAAATCGATTCAAAAAGGAGAATCCGTGACATTTTTGTTTTGATGTGCTACACCGGACTGCGACATTCCGATTGGTCGAAAGTTTCAAAAGATAATATTCATGAAGGGAAACTCTACGTCCGGACACAAAAAACAAATGAACCCGTTATCATTCCCATCAAACCATTGGTAACAGAGATCCTTGAGAGGTATGGAACGATCCAGGTCCCTAGCTTGCAGAAAACGAATGACGCAATCCGGTGGATTGGCGAAAAGGCTTTTGAGACCAAACTTGGAACAGGGAATTTAAAAAAGTGGCTGCAGATCAGAACGCATACAGTTCGAAGATCATTCGCAACCAATGCCTACCTGGCGGGTATCCCGATGATTGATATCATGCAAATAACCGGTCACCGGACTACAGCGTCTTTCTTAAGATACATCAGAGTAACAAAGTTTGAGACAGCGGAAAAGTTAAAGGGGCATCCGTTCTTTAGCTAAGGCATCTGAGCATAAGTTTGCAAGTTTTATCCAGTTTCCATTCCAACAAATAAAGGTATTAAAAGGAAGGGAAGGAAGTTTATGACTATTTCCTTGCACAACTGTCCTTCCCCATCATCAACCTGCCGCCTTGTTGTCCTTGTCCCCACCTTTGTATTTATCCTGATTGTATGCGTAAATGGTATGGCAAATTCGCCGAATATTTGCAGGCTGGCGTGCATATGTTAGGGTAATATCATATCAATTTTGAATTAAATGACAGCAAATTTGATAGTTGCATGAATTTAGGATTTACGGGTTTCCGCTATTGCGCAAGAAATATTATTACAATAGTTTTACAATATGTTTTCCATATGTATATGGTTTTTTAATCCAAAAACATACACTTCTATAGAATCTTGATAAAAAAGCCCCCCATGAAACACAAACTACTTTGCCTTCTCTCAGCCTTTTTCCTTTTCGCCCAAAGCGCCTACAGCCAGCAACTGGTGATGCCCCTCAGCCCGAATGCCTCACCGTTGTTCGGGAAGGATATTGTGATCCACGACAAAAGCTATCAGAACCAGCGTTGTGAGGCTATTTGTTCAGCATTCAATGGCTGGCTATACGCTATCTTTAGTCATAGTAATCAGGATTCTACCTCATCCTTTTCAATTTTGAAATCTACTGATAACGGGATTAATTGGAGTGTTCTAACAGATTATTGGGATATGTTTTCCTATCATCCTATTTCTTTCAATATTGTTGTTTGCGGCACGGACAGTTTAAATCTTAAGGTCTTTATTAGTTACGTCATGAAATGGAATAATTCCAAAAGAACTGATTTCGGGGTATATGGGTATGATGGGCTGACTGGTAATTGGTTAGGATATAATCTGGCTGGGGGAGGTCAGGAATATACTCAGTATTCAAATTGTTCCATTGCTTCTGATTACAAGCTGCCGGCAAATATTTCATCCCCATATAGTATTGGAGTCCTGTATACAAGATCAAGCATATTAAATTATTATCCTGATTCACTTATTTACCTTTCATCAAGCGATGGTGGAGCGACAATAAATTATAGAAAAGTGGTGGCAGTTGCTAAAGACTTATCTTATAAATTTGGGAAAGTAGCACTTTCATATGGTTATAGTCCTTCATGGAATAGCGGAAGATATTTTGCCGCCTGGGAAGAGAAGGACTCTGTAAATGCAAGTGTTGGACATATATTTACTTCCCACACGGATCCTTCGATAAACTCCCCGTATACTAATCCCGTTTGCCTAGACAGTATTGATGCCACTGCAATTAAATTATGCCGGAATCCTAGAATTTCCTGTCAGGTCTGTAATACTGATAACGACAGTTCTAACCTTACGCAAGTGGTTTTGTTTGAAAAGTATCTGCCTGGCTCCGGTAGTTACGACCTGGCAGGCTGTTACAATCTTCGCGCTGCATCATCCAACAACTTCAGAAAACTGAATGTTTCAGTGACAACTGATAATGAGATTCAGCCATATATCGAGTTCAATTCATTTGACAATAACTTCTATGTTACTTATTATGATTCGACCCTGCAGAAACTACCCATGGTAAAAAACCAATTAAACCTGACAGATCCCGATTCATGGAATGTAATTTCCAATGGATATAACGACTCGGGTAATTTAAGTGCCCCAAATCCAATGATTGCAGTAAATCCTAATGAACAAAACTGTGCTAGCCTTTGGATTGCAGATCGGGAAAATGGGAATGGTGTTGCCATGTTCGATGCACAGTACAGCACATACACAGATGTTCCAAAAATCTCACAAAATGATATTGTAACTCTTTTTTGTGTTACTCCAAATCCTTGCAGTTACAATACATCTGTTCAATTTGAATTAAATCGGAGAGAGAATGTATCAATTGAAATTTACAACAAGTTAGGTCAGTCTCTTAAAACAATACCAAGTTCAACATATGAACCCGGAAAACACAATATGAAAGTTGATATATCTGACATCCCACCGGGAAGTTATTATTTTTCATTCAGGACGAGTTGCTCGTCAAATGGAGGAAAAATAATTGTACTAAGATAAATTCTCTACATAATAAAACTTGATTTACTAATTAATATAATCAAATATGAGAACAAACTTAAATAACAGAAATTGTATTGTTATAATTTTACTCTTCAGTTTGATCTTTATTAGGCAAACAGAAGCTCAAACGCTTTATTCAATTCCAACATATAATGGAGCTGCACCCCCGGCATCTCTTGTAAATTTTTATACTACTAACCCTGTGTTCTTCAGATTCAGCCAACCCACTCCAACACCAGTATCTCGCTTTGGAATTGGTGCCTTTACTTTAACTCCTACATTAATCCCATCAGGAATATTTCATTTGAGATATACTGCCTCAAGAATTCCAATACTAAAATTAGAATCACCCGCACAAGGTGCTTATCGAGGAGACTCTATATTATTTTTGGAAGCACGAGGGGGTAGCACAGGGGAGCTTTATGGAATCTATCAGTCAGGCTCGACTACGACTAAAAATTATTTTGAAGCACCTATTGGAATTGGAATACAGAATCCAGCATGCATGTTGGATGTCAACGGTGCAGTCCATTCCAAATCTTTTGTTATCGATAATTTATTGGCAACCGGCTCATTTCAGATGAAAAACGGTGCCGCTGAAAAATATGTTCTTGTCAGTGATTCATCCGGAAATGGAACATGGAAAAATCCTTCCGGATTTGTATCGAATTTCTGGAAACCAACATTAGATAGAATTTCTATTTATTTGAATAAGGATTATGGAAAAGTGGGGATTGGTACAGATAAACCCTTACAAAAGCTTCATGTAGTTAATGGTAATATACTTGTCTCAAGACAAGAAGGGCAAACAAAAGGATTCGGCAGTTTGAATGGCAGTGTTCTTTTTGGTGAAGTGGCAACAGATAGTTTGCCAAATGGTGAATGGGGAATAGAGTACTATAATCCAGCTACTGCATTTGATTCGGCAGGTTTGAATTTCTGGAAAGTTGGTTCCCCAACTTATCAAGGCAGCAATTATAATTTGTTTCTAAGGAACGATGGTAATGTTGGAATTGGAACAAAAAACCCACAGTCAAAACTTGCCGTCAATGGCAAAGTCACCGCCAAGGAATTTGAGGCTACTCTCGATGGATTCCCCGACTATGTATTAAAGAAAGACTATTCATTGAGGTCTTTGCCCGAACTTGAAGCCTATATCGAAAAGAATTTTCACCTACCGGAAATTCCAAGCGAGAACGAGGTAAAACAAAACGGGCTCAACCTTGGCAACATGGATGCAGCGCTTCTGAAAAAGGTTGAAGAACTGACTCTTTATGTGATAAGCCTGAATAAGAAGATCGAAAAACTCGAAGCAGAACTTTCAAAAAAATAGGCATCCTTCATATTTCAACCTTATGAAAAAATCAGCCATTACGGTAAGTTGCCTGTTATGCATGCTTTTTTCCGTCACCTCGTCTTCCTTGCTTGCCCAGGTCGCCTTTTCCGACTGGATCGTCTCCTCCGGTCAGAAAGGCTGGGACATTGTCAATGCCATGGTGTGCGACAGCAGCGGGAATATATTCCTCACCGGGAGCAATACGGATTCGGTGAAGACAGGTAAAACCGGCAATCTTAGTACCAGCAACCGAAAATTCGATTTCCTGGCAAAGTACGATTCCTCCGGCAATCTGCTCTGGACAAAGAAGATCAGAGCTTCCACCCCCGGTTACGGCAGCCTCATAGCTACTGCTTCCGGCGGCAGGATTATCCTCGCCGGAGCCTTCGATCCGTCCCCGAAAAACGGAAAATCCGAAATTAAAAAATCGGAATTCTTTCTCTGCGGATTCGATAAGGACGGCAAACCGGAATGGATGCAGACCTTTTCGGGAAGCAAGTTCGATTACTTCACAAGCCTGGCGGTTAACCCGGTTACAAACCACATCCTGCTTAGCGGCTATTTCTACGATTCGCTGATAGTGCAGAACCGGAACTTCGTCAGTTCGGGGAAAGCCGATGCAATATTCCTGCGGTTTGACTCCGGGGGAAAACTGGAAACCTTCAACCAGGCCGGCGGCAAAGGTGATGACAGGATCGCCTCGATCTCAACCGACCCGATCGGCAATATCTTCGTTACCGGGACATTCCAGAAAAAGATCCGGCTTGGAGAAAACATTCTTTTTGAAGTTCCGTATCAGGGCGAAACCGGCATGTTCGTGGCCCAATATGCTCCCACGGGTGAACCTGTCATTGCAAAACAAACCTGTTCCGCAAAGAATATAATGGTCAGTTCAACGGCAGCCAATGATAGCCTGCTTTTTGTTTATGGAAGCTTTAAGGATTTTTTAAACATCGACGGACGCAAGATTCCTTCGCGTGGAAGCGACGATGTCTTTGTGGCCTGTATGGATCATAACCTGAATATCAGATGGGTCAAGCAGATCGGCGGAGTCAGGAAAGACAGGGCCTGCGAAATCAGCGTTGACCGTCAGCGGGTCATTCTCTCCGGTTCCTTTTGTTCACAGCTTTTTGCAGATGACATTTCCATCAAGTCGAACAAGGAAAGCAGCGACATCTTTATCCTCTCCCTGGATATCTCCGGCAGGATAAAGTGGATACGGCAGATGGGAGGAAAGAATGATGATTATCCCAAAGGCATGCGGACCACGAAGGAACACTATATCTACATTGCCGGATCATACAGGGATACACTAAACATCGGTGATAAAAGCATCCACTCGCAAGGCGAAGAAGATATTTTCATCGGGAGGATAGAGGATTGTTCAGAACTGGCCCCGCCCTTCAAAAAGCCCGAAACCTTTTGTTTTGGCAAAGCGCTGACGCTTGACGGTGGGAATGGATTTGAAGCCTACAACTGGGACAACGGAATGAGCCGTGAACGGCTTTATCCCGTTGATGAAGGAGGATTGTACACGCTCGAACGAGTTCACCGCAACGGCTGTATTCTGTACGACACAGTAGAAGTGAAAGAAAACTCAACGCCCGAGATCTTCATCGGTAACGATACCACGATCAGCGATACCTCCTTCCTGGTCTTGCGCGTTCTGGCAAAACACAAAGAATACGCCTGGAGCAATGGCAGGAAGGATGCCGTGAATGTGATCCGGGGATTTGACCTTGCAGAAGGTAAGAACACGATATGGCTGCAGGTGACTGACAGCAATGGCTGCCAGGGATATGACGAGATGGTGGTTACCTTGAAAAAAACAACAATCAGTGCTGCCTCTCAATCCCTTCTGAACGCCTGCACGATCTACCCGAATCCCACAAGCGATGAGGTGACAGTTGAGTTTACCTGCGACCTGGAGAACCTTAAACTGAAGGTGTTGAACCAGATCGGGATTGAGTTAGCCACAAAAGAGATTAACCGTTATTCTGCCGGAGCAAAGATCCGGTTCAGGCTTGGTGCTTTTTCGCCAGGTATCTATACCATCACGGTAAAGAACAGTAATGCGTTCGCAATAAAGAAAATTGTGGTGCAATAAACCTCACCCTTGTGGTCAAATGATTGATGATATTTTTCCTTATATGAATGACAAAATAAATCATACACTGATGGGCAAGACATTCCTCATGCGCTACCGCTTGCTGCCCCTGTTGTTCGTCTTTATCTTTCCGCTTTTGGCTGATGCACAATATCCCGACATCATTTACATGAATAAGAACATGATCGGCGATGCCACCATAGTTGCCCGGAAATCGGTCATTCACCAGTTGGGATTCAAGGTGAAGGCAGGTGTTTATTACCATGCCTATATCGACCCGAACTTCCAGGGAAGCGGATTGGGATATGATCCCCCACCCTCACCCGGCGGACAAACAGTGACTCCATCTGACAAGAATTACATCATCACCACCGTACCGCAAATCGAGGTTTATAACCCTGCATCATCCTATACCTGCGACAAAGTAAATGTGGACATCACCTATTTCGACGGATTGGGACGGCAGCTCCAGGATGTCTCGGTGATGGCAAGCCCCGATCAGAAGGACATGATCAAATATCATACTTATGATGATGTAAGCCGGAAAGACAAGGAATACTTGCCCTATGAATCGCCTTCGGGGCAAAAGGGAGAGTATGACGATAACTTTGAAATAAATCAGCAGAACTTTATCGGCGCCGTTTTCGATAATGCCAACAAGAACTATGGATACTCGCAAAGCAGGTTCGAAGAATCGCCGCTCAACCGCATCGTGAAGCAATCGGCTCCCGGTGTGGCCTGGGCGCTGAATGATAACAATCCCGGACAGGAGCATGTTGTTGCATTCAGCTTTGAAACGAATTCAGATGACGTGAATAGCTGGAAAAGCGAGAATAACACGTTGACGCCGGTTACTGACTCAGCGAAACAGTTGTTTGTGAATGTAAAGAAGAACGAAAACCAGGGAACAAATTCAAATCAAACCGTTACAAAAGAATATAAGGATAAGGCGGGCAACGTGGTGATGACGGAAACCTTCGATGGCTTGAACGAACTTCAGACCCGGTATGTTTATGACGAATTCGGCCTGTTGCGCTGTGTTGTTCCGCCCAAGGCATCTGATCCCGTGAACGACCCCGGTGAGCTTTGCTACTACTACAACTACGATGAACGCCACCGAATGGTTGAAAAAAAACTGCCGGGTGCAGGATGGCAGTATATGGTTTATGATAAACGCGACAGGCTGGTGATGAGCCAGGATGCGAATATGCGCGCCGTGAACACTGCTCAGTGGCTCCTGACCTCCTATGATGTGCTAAACCGTACCGTGATGTCGGGCATCTACCTGCACACTTCCGGGTTAAGCCGGTCGGCCATGCAACAGGCTTACGATAACATCAGTATCGCAAACATCAACGAAAGCCTCACAGGCAATTATGCCAGTGATCATGGCTACTCCAGGAATGTGGCGGCAGCCCTGGGGGGCGGCAGCAGTAATTACGATGTGCTTACCGTGACTTACTACGACAACTATCTTTTCGATACAGGTTCCCGCTACGGATTTGATAATACGAATGGTATTGTGGATGTGTCGATTACGTCAACCAATGTAAAAAACAGGATCACCGGCACAAAGGTGAAACGGATGAATGGAACCGGTAACCTGAAGGAGTGGATGGTGACTGCATTTTACTATGATTACAAGGGCAGGGTGATCCAGACCGTGGCCGACAATCCCTGTGCGGACGGAACGGCACTGAATTCGATGGATATCAGTACTTCTAAATTCTCATTTACCGGAAGGATTGATACCACAAAGACAAAACATACTGCCTGGTCAAAATCAGTTGAATTTACCGAAGGATACCGGTATGATCATCGCGGGCGGATGCTCGAGCATACACTCGATGGATTACCCGACCAGGGGACCGTGATGCTCGCTTCCATGCATTATGACAGTCTCGGGCAGATGAAAGACCAGTACGTTCATTCGGAGGCTTCCGGAGGGACATACGGACCCTTTATACAGAAGACAGATTACCATTACAATATCCGCGGATGGCTCACATCTGTAAACGATCCCGATAATACTGCCACTGAAAATGAAATCTTTGCAATGAAGCTTTTTTACAACGATGAGCTGAGCGGTATCGCGAATCAACAGAAGCAGTACAACGGGAACATTTCTGCCATGCAATGGAAGATGAACCGGAAAAACGACAAGTATGCTTACCGCTTTGCCTATGACCCGGCGAACCAGCTTAAAGAAGGACTGTTTTACTTAAATGCCGATGGTGGCTGGACTCACGACAACTCATTTGATGAAAGTAATATCACCTATGATGCAAACGGGAATATCATAACGTTGAACCGCTATGCGTCTGAAGCAAAGATTATCGACCAGCTGACATACCATTACCAGGACAACTCCAACCAGATTGAGTATATCAGGGACGAGTACGAGGATGTGCCGGGCGTTATTGATTACCAGGGAGACAAATCCGATACGCGAAAGTATTATTATGACGTCAACGGGAACATGACAAGGGACCTGACCAAGGGGATCAACACTCACATTATCTACAACTACCTGAACAAGCCTGTTGAACTCGACTTCGGGAACGGTGAGAAGATTGATTACTGTTGGGACGGTTCCGGAAGGAAGCTTGCCAAAGAGGTTTGGAAAGACAACGCCCTTGATGAAGCCTCACTGATCTATGCCGGAAACTTCGTTTATGACTTTGCTGGTACACTGAAATATTTCGAGACCTCCGAAGGCCGGGTGGTGCCCGAAGGCAACAGCTACCGCTTTGAATATTTCATGAAAGACCACCTGGGCAATACCCGCACCACCTATGCCCAGGCCTGTATTGGCGTACCGCAGGTGGCCGAGTACAACCATTACTATCCCTTCGGCATGCAGCTCGAAGCCCTCTGCCACTCCTCCGGCGCCGACCTTATGAATAATAAACTATACAACGGCAAGGAGCTGCAGACGGATTACGGGTTGCAGTGGTATGATTACGGGGCAAGGTTTTATGATGCGGAGATCGGGAGGTGGTACGTTTTAGATGGAAAGGCTGAGAAACATTTAAATCAAAGTCCATACTTATATTGTAACGGGAATCCAGTTATATATATGGATCCTAATGGACAGGATGGTATAATCACGATTAAAGGAGGGCAAATATCAATATCATCAAACATTTTTTTGTATGGAGCAGGTGCTAGTAAATCAATAGTTGCTCAGATGCAAAAAGATATAAACTCAAAATGGGGTGGTACTTTCAGTACTAAGTCCACTGATGGGAAGCCAACATTTAATGTGAATGTAAAAGTTAATGTGGGATTATACGAAGGCAAAGAAAAGAATGATCCATGGATAATTCCTGAAAGTTGGAATCCCAGCAATAGAGATAATTTTATTGAAGTGGGGGCAGGTGATGAACGTTCTTATGTAGTAGGTGGAGATGAGGGAGAGTGGAGAAGCCAGGGAAGGCAAGGAATGACCTTAGCACAAGATGATCCAGCACCACATGAGCTTGGACACTTATTGGGACTAGGAGACAGGTATACTGACAAGAATGGACCGAATAAGGGTTGGGAAAAAAATATAATGGGTGATTCCCAGAAGGGTAATGTTGAACAACGAAATATAAATGGTATACTTCAAGATGCTATGAAAGCTTATGAAAGGTGGTCTAAAGATAAAAACAATAAGGATAAAGAATTTAGATATGAAATTAATGTTAATGGACCGAATAAGTAAAATCACTAAGAAATGTTTATTTTATTTATTAGTGATTGATTTGCTTTTAGTGTTTTTGTATTGGTATTATCAACCATTATGCGAACCTTGTTTGGATAAAAATAATTGTCCTCCATGCCTTTCTAAAGAGCAGTATTTTATTATTTACATAGGTATAGCGTTAAATGTAATACTTGGTGTTTATTGTATTTTTAGAGCAAAAAAAAATCTAAAAATAAAAAGCTCCCGCTAATCGATTTGTAGCGCCGCTTGGAACAGCCCCGCCCCTAACCCCATGCCTGCGGCAGGCAGGTTCCCCATCCGGGGAGGAGTTATATGGGAGAGCAGGGTGAATATAAAATGAAGATTGAAAAAATGAATCAAAGAGAAACTGACATAACCAATAACAATACGACAAGCCACGAACGGTTTATGAATGCACGTTTTCACCTCCCCCGAATGAGGGAGGCAGGGAGGGGGCTGTATAATAATATTAATTCGAATTCTATGAAGACCAAACTGTTAACATTATCTATAATCTGCATTCTTCTGCAGGTACCTGCATCATCCGTTCAGGGCCAATCCCCCTCCCCCTATTTTCCAAAAACCCCCGCATCTCCAAATGCAGCAGAACTGGGAAAATTCGGGGCTGTTCCTGTCAGTTATTATAGCGGTCTGCCGAATATTGACATTCCACTTTATAAATTCCAATGTGGGAACTTTACACTGCCGATATCCCTAAGCTATCACGGAGGTGGCATTAGAGTTAATGATATTGCCTCCTGGGTTGGATTAGGTTGGAATTTAAATGCAGGTGGTGGAATTACTGTCAATATTAAGGGGAAATTTGATTTTGCGGTTGACACAGTTCACATCCGAACAAAGGAACAATTACAAAATCTCCGTATACCAACAGATAATCAGCTTAGAGACTTAGCCCAACATTTGTCAGATGCAGAACCGGATATCTATAATTACAATTTCTGCGGCTTTTCGGGGCAGTTTACCTTGGACCAGAACTTCAATGTTCATTTTCTGAAAAATAATGGCAATCTTGAATTTGAATGCCGGAGAATTCACATCTCTCCCCAATCAGGTTATTCACGCGGTCACTGGCAGGCTCGTTTCCAAGCCACCGACAACGACGGTAACAAGTATTATTTCAATGTTTATGATTCAACAATAAGAGAAAATTATTACAGGGATTATGACCCAAACACTCAGCACATTTATGATGATGAGAAGTTTGAAGGAGATAACAGGAGTATTGATGAAGAAGTTGAAGCAACAAGTTGGATGCTTACAAAAATCGAATTAAAAAATGGACTTGATTACATCAATTTTCATTACGACTTTGAGGACTTAAAGTACGAATCAGGCTACACCGGGACACTGTGTGCATATAACAAATATTATACTCCCCCTTATTCATATCTTCAAGACTTTAGTTGGCAGCCGGGAGAAAGAGTATTTCATAGATCCCGGATTACGAATCATGTGCCTGTGCTGAGATCTATAACGTTCAGCCGTGACGGGTCTAAAGTATTGTTCAAATCCGACATTGCCCGGGATGACATCATTTCTTCGAAAGCATTGTCACAAATTGAGCTTTTTAATAATGACACAAACCGCATCCTGGTTTGGGTGTTTAATTATGATAATTATTTCAATTCTAATGTTGGGTATAACGACTGGTTTGACAATCCACTTTATTTAAGATTAAAATTGAATTCCCTGACGAAAAAATCAGGAGATCTTTCGGTGAGTGAGCCTCCCTATGTCTTTAAATATTTTGGGGATGATTCTGGCGAACCTATATTACCACAAAGAAACTGTTTTAACGGGTTTGATCACTGGGGTTTTATGAATATTTCAGAAAGCGAAATAGCATTAAATTCGAATAATCCTAACTATCTATTCCCAAAGCTTGAAAATGCTCCAATCCCACATCTTGATTTTATTTGTCAACATACAGCTTGTCAATGGAATCAACAGCTACAGAAATGTATGGGAAATGGGTCTAATGACATTTACAATTTTATGTATTTGACCGGGGGTGACGTCCCCGACTTCCAAGGTGGAAAGAGGGAATCCAATGGTGATTATGCAAAAACCTTTTCCATCAAAGAAATACAATATCCGACAGGTGGTTACTCAAAATTTGATTACGAAAGCAATTCGTATTCATCTACATACTCTTCAACGAGTGGCTATTCTTCAGGTACATGCGGTGGAATCAGAATTAAAAGCATAATTGATTCACCGGATGGGCTTTCAGAAATACCGCGGACTTTTTATTATGAGTCAGGCGTCGGCGTATTATTTGGTGAACCTGTTTATCTTCAGCCTGTCTTCAGTTTGGACCAATATGAAAGTGGATATCAAAATGGCTTTTTGCTATGTGGATATGTAAATCCAAACCCTGGGGGGACTTATTATACCGGACCATTTATTGGTGGATATAACCTATATTCAAATCCAATTGAATCAAACGGGATGTTTGGCGCTGATAATATAGGCTATTCAACAGTAGTGGAAACAACTCCTTCCGGGTCAACAATTTATCACTTTACATCCGGAGTAATTTCTGGAAATTATCAAAATAACTATTTCCCAAATTCATACAATTATAACTACGTTCATAGGGAAGTTGATATGTCCACAAATAATACTTTTTATTCTTCAATTTATGGTGGAAACCATCCAATTTTCCCGCTTTCCCTGGATTATACAACCGGGGAGCTAACCGGAAGTTCGTATAAAAGAGGTCTTCTTTGGCGAGTTGAATATTGGAATCCAGATATGACAAAACTCTTTAAGATGGATGAATATGATTTTGATTTTACCGATATGGCCTCAGTTATTGGTAATCGTGTGGCTAATGTTGAGGATAGTTACTTTATTGATGCCTTCTATCTTCAAACAGGGAAAAGCTTTTTAAAATCAAAAACAGAAACACTTTATGACAATTCTTCCAATCAAATTGCCAAACAAACAACAAATTCCTCGAACCCTAACACAGAGCAGCTAAAATTATCCTCATTTGTAAATAGCAACTCCGATATTATTAATACCACATATATCTACCCTAATGATATTCAGTCGGGGGGAATTCATGGTTGTACTCCGGAAGCCTGTGGACTGAACCAACTTAATGGACATCATCAACTTTCTAATCCAATGGAAACTATTGAAGCGAAGAACAATCAACTCATTAAAGCGAACTTGACAACTTATAAAACGCTTGATGATAATAATTCCTCAACAAGCATTCCCGTTCCCTACAGGGAATATGCAATTGAAAGTAATACTCCGTTTACAAAGGACAATACAGTGGTAACAGAAAATTCGGGGACAGGTTTATATGAATTAACTTTTGACTCAAAATACAAAATGAAGGCCGAATATTCCTTCGATCAATATTGCAATATGATCAGTTATCTGAAAACAGATGATTATCCCATAGCTTACTATTATGGTTATAGTTCGACTCTTCCAGTTATTGAAGCCAAGAATGTCACTAGTTCTGGGTTGAATTCTGCTGTTTCAGGTATACCAATTGTAAACGGTAATTTTGAAAACTTTATTAAAGATATTGGTGATTTGAATAATCAGACAAAAAGAGACAATTGGAGAACTTTTAATTCTTCTCTACATACAGCCCTGCCCTCAGCGAGGATCACCACCTACACGTATATACCTCTGATCGGTATAACCTCAAAAACCGACGAGAACGGAATTGCAACCTACTATTGTTATGATGCCCTGGGCCGTCTGATTTGCGAAAAGGACGATAAAAACAATATCGTGAAGAAGTACGACTACCATTATACCGGACAATAAATTGGTGTACATCACAGATTACCTGAGATAAGATGATGTGCAATGTATGTGGCTAGTAAATTAAATCGTTTTATCATGTTCCGGATCTCAAGTATTCCCCGATTACTTGTTATTCTTCTTGTTTCGTTTCTCACGAATGCATCTATATCAAAGGCACAATATCCCGACATCATTTATATGAATAAGAACATGATCGGCGATGCCACAATAGTTGCCCGAACATCGGTCATTCACCAGTTGGGCTTCAAGGTGAAGGCAGGTGTTTATTACCATGCCTATATCGACCCGAACTTCCAGGGAAGCGGATTGGGATATGATCCTCCTCCCACACCCGGCGGCCAGACAGTGACTCCATCCGACCGGAATTACATTATCACCTATATTCCGCAAATCGAGGCTTATATGCCTTCATCATCCTATACCTGCGACAAAGTAAATGTGGATATTACTTATTTCGACGGATTGGGAAGGCAGCTCCAGGATGTCTCGGTGATGGCAAGCCCCGATCAGAAGGATATGATCAAATATCATACTTATGATGATTTAAGCCGGAAAGACAAGGAATACTTGCCCTATGAGTCGCCTTCGGGGCAAAAGGGAGAGTATGACAACGATTATGAAATGAATCAGCAGACCTTTATCGGCGCCGTTTTCGGAAATGCCAACAAGAACTTTGGTTACTCGCAAAGCAGGTTCGAGGAATCGCCGCTCAACCGCATCGTGAAGCAATCGGCTCCCGGTGTGGCCTGGGCACTGAATGATAACAATCCCGGACAGGAGCATGTTGTTGCATTCAGCTTTGAAACGAATTCAGATGACGTGAATAGCTGGAAAAGCGAGAATAACACGTTGACGCCGGTTACTGACTCCGCGAACCAGTTGTTTGTGAATGTAAAGAAGAACGAAAACCAGGGAACAAATTCAAATCAAACTGGAGAATCCGCCCATATTGACCCCCTAATTACGTTTTAAATTGACCCCCCGGTTACGCTTCAAATTGACCCCCTGATTACGCTTCAAATTGACCCCTCAAAAGTAACAGGAATCTTA
>JAPLDI010000023.1 GCA_026391795.1 Bacteroidota bacterium | reverse complement strand
TCCCTTTTTCTTAGTCTCAAACAGCATAACCAGGTTCAGGAAGCATTTCTTTATAAGCATTTGGGTATCCTGCATTTTCGGCGAAAGGCATACGGTAAGGCATTGTTTTACTGGAACAGCTCAATCAGGCTCTATCAAAAGCTGGATCAGCCGGTTCATATTGGCTCTCTTTATACGTTAATAGCCAACATCTACGAAGAGGAAAAGGATTTACAGCAAACCCTGGATTATCATAAAATTGCATTGTCGTACCGCCTGGGCAACCACCAGGATGAACAGGTTGCGAGCTCCTTGCTGAACATTGGCAACACCTACCTGTTGATGGGGCAGCAGGATTCGGCACAACTCTACCTGGAGAAGGGGATTTCAATGGCAGAGGAGCTGAAAAAAAACTATCTGCTGAAGAAGGGATACGGGGCACTTTATGTATTTTATAAGAGGAAAAACAACATTGTACCTGCACTGGCCAACTTTGAAAAGTTTATTGTTTACAAGGATCGTGTCAATGATGAAGACAACAAATTATTGATCGCCACGCTGGAGACCAATCGCATCATCAGTCAAAATGAAAAAGAGACTTCTGCATTAAAAGCACAAAACTTCATCCAGAAGCTTGAGGTGCAAAATAAGAAACTGCTTGTATTGGCATTATTAAGCCTTTCTTTACTGGTAATTTCCTTTCTGATAGTTGCTGGACGCGCCCTGGTCAGAAAGATTAAAGAAAAGAAACTGGTTGAGAAAAAAAATGCGCAACTGCAGGTGGAGATCAGGGAACAGGTAATTCAGAATGAAGAATTAAGCAGAAGGGAGCAGGAGTACCGGTTCCTGGCCGATCATTCAGCCGACCTGATAAGCCTGATGGACAGTACTTTTAAATGTTTATATGTATCGCCTTCCAGCCAGCTATTCCTGGGATATTCACCTGAGGAACTTGTGGAGTTGCAGGATTACCGGGAACTTATCCATCCCGAATCGAGGAATTCGTTTGCAAAGGCGATTGAAAGCATGATTGAGTTTGGTGACTCACTTCGGATTATCTACCAGGTAATCCGGAAGGATGGCTCCGCTTTCTGGGTTGAAAGCAACATCAACCCGGTATTTGAAACATCTTCGGGAAAACTGAAAGCGATGCTTTCCATCACAAGAGACGTTTCCTCGCATGTGGTCAAGGAAGAGGCATGGATGGAGCAGGACAGGCAAAAAGAGATGCTGATACGGGAAGTCCATCACCGGGTAAAAAACAACCTGGCCATCCTGACCGGACTTGTAAATATGCAAAAGAGTGAATTTACCGATTCCAAAACGCTGGAGGTTTTTTCTGACCTGCAGTTTCGTGTAAAAGCAATGGCACTTGTTCACGACCAGCTATACAGGAGCCAGAACATTAAAATCCTGCCCATTGGCAACTATTTATCGAATCTCGTTCGGATTGTTTCTTCAGCCTTCACTACCAAAACTGTTGAAATCCACCAGAGCGTATACGATGAGCCCGTGGAAGTGGAGATAACGCTTCCATTGGGACTGATCGTGAATGAATTATTGACAAATGCCTTTAAATATGCTTTCCCCGGCAACAGGAATGGGAACATATGGGTGACCTATAAAAAAGCGGCTACGAAGAAAAACGGGACAGAAATGAGGTGTTTAACGGTAAGGGATGATGGAATCGGATTGCCTCCCGGTTTTGACATTACCCAACGGACCTCCATGGGAAGCACTATCATTCGTCTCCTGACCGGCGAGTTGCACGGGAAATTAAAGGTTGAGAACAAGAAGGGAGCCAGTTTTTCTATAATTTTACCCTTGGAAAGATAAAATCCAAAGATCCTGAAGAGTTCCTTATGGCAAAAAATCATCTGAATATTTCCTTTATCGGTGCGGGTACGATCGGTACCGCCCTGGGCAACATCATTGCAGAGACTGAAACTCACAGGGTAAGGCTTTTATCCATCGAGGAACAGGTGGTAAACTCGATAAATTCAGAAGGGATCAACACCCGGTATTTTCCGACCCTTCATCTTCATCCGTCATTAAAAGCAACCTGTGATACAGAACTCATCAGCGATTCAGACATCATCTTCCTGGCCATTCCCTCGGTCGTGCTGATGGATTATGTGGCAGGCATACGGTCGCATATTCCCCCGGGTGCAACCCTGGTCAACCTTGCAAAGGGGTTTGGTTCGGAACACAAAACCATTGTTCATTGCCTGAAGGAGAGCTATCCAAATCCTTTGTGTTCGATGAAAGGCCCCAGTTTTGCACGGGAAATCATCAACAGGGTACCAACTGGTTTTACGATCGGCTCCGCTGACCGGGCTGCCGGTGACAAACTCAGTGCCGTGTTTCAGGGAACATCCATCTTTATAGACCGTTCTGATGACATCGAAGGCGTTGAGATGCTGAGCATCCTCAAGAACATTTATGCCATCTGCCTTGGCATTGTCGACGCTCATTTCAACTCCCCGAACATCCGGTTCCTGATCCTGACAAAGGCTTTCAATGAAATGCGCAAGATCCTCCTTCAGTTCGACGGGAAGGAAGAGACCATTTTCAACTATTGCGGATACGGCGACTTTACCCTGACCGCCCTGAACGATCTCAGCCGGAACAGGACACTGGGATTGCTGATCGGCAAAGGGTTCTTTACCGAACATGTATCAAATGAACTCGTTCTTGAGGGGAAAGTAGCGGTTAATGTATTCTACGAGGAGATCTCAAAGATCCTTGATGTCAGGAAGGAATTCCCGATCATCGCCGAATTGTACAAGATCTTCAATACCGATTATGACGTATCCGCTTTCGTAAGCAAACTCCTGGATTTCTGATTCCACGGTTTTTTCGTATCTTTGCATCCTCTTCCTTTACAGGAAAACTTCGGGGTTGACCGGATTTGACAGCAAGGAAGTGGAATTGCAAGCATGCCGGGCGTTGGGAACAGGTCCCGTAAAAAGTCAATTCCCACAGCCAATAAATGGCGACAATTATTCTTACAGACTGGCTGCTTAATTTTAGAAATTAAGTGCCTCTTGTCCCCCGGAAAACCTTTCTCAACGGTGTTCCGGACGGGGCATCGCAAATGTTGAGATGGTCCTGCCAGGGTTCCGCTGGCCGGATGAAAAATAAGGAACTAAGTTTCAGGTAGGCCCGTTTCCGGCCGGCCTGTTTCCGACAACCAAACGGAAACTAAGCATGTAGAAAACAATTTTGCTGCTTGTTTGGACGAGGGTTCGACTCCCTCCAACTCCACATCAGAAGTTCAAGGCTGCCATTTCAGGCAGCTTTTTTTTTCTTAACCTTTCAAACATAATCTGCAGTAAAGTTGTTGATTTAAAACAATTTCGTATTTTTGATAGGCACGTGCAAGATGTAAGAAATTCTTCGCTTTCCCGGGAACTAATGAAAAAAGCACTTTTTTTATCACAGGTTTTAGCCTTTCTATTGGGGGTTGAAATTACCCTCAACGGACAGCCTGTTGTGAATTTCACACTGCCCGACTCCAGCTGTGTCGGAGCCCCGATAACCATCACAAACTTAACAACCGGAGGATCGACTTACTATTGGAATTTCTGCTCCGGTAACACGAATTCAAATCCAACAGGCGTAAACATTGGTAATTATGGAGGGTTACTGGATGTTCCAACATATCTAACCCTTGCCAAAGATGGAGATGACTGCTATTCCTTTATTAGCTGTCAATTTGCGGGCATTATTCGATATTATCACGGCGTATCATTCAGTCACGATCCGGTCAGCTGGACAAACCTTGGCACCTTTGGTATACTTGGCAACAACATCGAAGGGATCCAGGTAAAGAAAGATAATGGAAACTGGTATGGGTTTGTTTGTAACAACACTACCATTGTGCGGTTAGATTTTGGTGCTTCTTTAAATAACACTCCAACTGCAGTCAATATTGGTCCTTTTCCAATTTTCAACATGGCACATGGCCTTGCGATTATTAAAGAAGGAAATACGTGGCTGGGATTTGGGACCTGTTCAGTTGCTAATATCTTCTACCGGCTGAATTTCGGAACAAGCCTGGCGAATACCCCTACCCTCCAAAATTTTGGCAACTTTGGCGTTTTATTTTCTCCCGGTCCGATTTGTATTGTTCAGGAAAATTCGTTGTGGTATATGATGGTCACTGCGGGGAACATGACACTTGCAAGGTTTACTTTCGGAAGTTCTTTAATGAATACACCAACGGCGGAAAATCTGGGTAATCCTGGCGGTGCTAACCAGCAAATCGGGCTTGCCATTTTAAGAGATTGTGATCTGACCAGCGGATACTATTTAAACTACATTCCAAACGGTGAATTAGGAAAGTTAACTTTTGATGGAGGAATAGCCGGAACAGTTACCGGACAGGTTATTGGTAATATCGGGAACCTTAACCGGCCGCATTGCTTCTCCGAAATCTTCCGTCAGAATGATACTCTCTTTGCATACATTACAAACAGGGGATCAAATACCCTTACAAGGCTGACTTTTCCTCCCTGCACAAATTCTTCGGTTCCATCGTCAATTCTCTTCACTCCGCCGCCATTTTCATATAACACTCCCGGCACATACAATGTAAGGCTGCTGGTAAATGAAGGTCTTCCCGACCAGGTAAGCCTCTGCAAGACTATTGTGATCGGGCCCGTCCCCACCGTGAACCTTGGCCCCGACCGGAGCATCTGCCCGGGAACCTCCACAACCCTCGACGCCGGGGGCGGATTTACAACGTACCTCTGGTCAACCGGGGCAACAACAAGAACGATCAGCGTATCGGCAGGGGCCTATTCGGTGACTGTTACGAAAACAGGTTGCAGTGCAAACGATGCAATTACGATTTCTTTATATTCTGTTATTCCGGTTAACCTGGGACCGGACACAACGGTATGCCAGGGACAATCCATCACTTTTGACGCGGGGGCCTGTGCGGGTTGTACCTACCTCTGGGTAGACCTGGGTACAGGCTTACCGGTAGGAACAGGACGGACATTCACGACTAGCCAGGCCGGTACCTATAAGGTAACCGTCACAAACGCAAACGGTTGCCAGGCAACAGATACCGTGCAACTTTCCACCACCCCGACTCCTGTCGTCACAAATTTTCCTCCTTCCAAAACGATCTGTTCCGGAAATTTTACGAACATAAGCTTAACCTCAAACGTACCTAATCCTTCCTTTTCATGGACTGCAACAGGCTCTTCGGGATTCGTTTCCGGTTATTCCGGCGGATTTGGGAACACAATAAACCAGCAGCTGACGAATTCAAATACGAGCAATGAAACGGTAACCTATTTTATCACCCCCTCCTACCTGGGCTGTACCGGCACTCCCTTACCCTATGTTGTAACAGTGACCCCGGCAGATTCCGTAAAAGTATCCATATCGGCCTCCGGTAATAATATTTGTGAAGGAACCCAGGTTACTTTTACGGCAACACCCACAAGCGGAGGGCTCTCCCCTTTGTATCAATGGAAGGTCAACGGGGGGAATGCAGGTACAGGCATGCCGACCTATACCTATGCTCCGCAAAACGGGGACCTGGTCATGTGCATCCTGGCATCTTCCATCTCTTCCTGTGTTATAAATAATCCGGCAACATCCAACGTGATTTCCATGATCGTCAATACGATCAACGATGTCAGCGTCACGGTTTCACCCTCGGTCAACCCGGCCTGCGCGGGCATCCCTGTCCTGTTTACTGCGACACCAAACCACGAAGGAAACAGTCCTGTTTATCTTTGGAAAGTCAATGGCACGATCGCCGGTACAAACAGTCCGGCATTCACCTATACCCCTTCCAACAATGACCAGGTAACATGTTTGCTCACTTCTTCTGAAACCATTTGCGTTACAAACAATCCTGCGATCTCAAATACGGTGACCATGACCGTCAGCACAAATCTCCCGGTAAGCGTCACTGTTGCCCCTGACGTAAACCCCGTTTGTTCAGGCTCCCAGGTTACGTTTACTGCATACCCGCTAAACGAAGGGAATTTTCCCGTTTACCTGTGGAAGGTAAACGGCATCAGCCAGGGAACAAATTCACCCTCATTCACCTATATGCCAGCCGATAATGATGCTGTCTCCTGTTTGCTAACTTCCGACCTGACCTGCACATCCGGCAATCCGGCAACCAGTCCTGCCGTGATCATGACGGTCAACCCCAACCTGCCTGTCACCGTTTCGGTCTCAGAATCGGCAAATCCTGTCTGTGCAGGTACAGCGGTGACATTTTTCGCAACAGGTACCCATGGAGGGAACAACCCTCTCTACAACTGGAAAGTGAACGGGGGTGCAGCGGGAACAAATTCACCGGTACTGACCTATCTGCCGGCAGACAATGACGCCGTCACCTGTATACTGACATCCAACCTGACCTGTACATCCGGGAACCCAGCCACCAGCAACACCATTGTAATGAATGTCAACCCAAACCAGCCTGTCACTGTTTCCATCGCTGCTGCGGCAAACCCCGTTTGTTCCGGGACGTCGGTTGTATTCAATGCAACCGGGTTAAATGAAGGGAGTTTGCCCATCCTCGACTGGAAAGTAAACGGGGTAAGCACCGGTATCAACAGCCACTTTTTTACATTCACTCCGGCCAATCTTGATGCCATCTCCTGTTCCCTGGCATCCAGCCTGACCTGTACATCCGGGAACCCTGCATCCAGCAATACAATTATCATGAATGTCAACGTAAACCTGCCGGTGAGTGTCACCATCGCTGCATCAAAAAACCCTGTCTGCGAAGGAATCCCGGCAACATTTACTGCAACCCCTTTTAATGGAGGGCTCTCTTCCTCGTACCAGTGGAAAGTAAACGGGACTGACGTCGGGTCTGATAACCCGGTGTATACCTACTCCCCGTCCAACAACGACAATATTTCCTGTCGTCTGAACTCATCACTTACCTGTTCTTCAGGAAATCCGGCCATAAGCAATACCCTCACTATGACTGTGGAAAGCAACCCGGTGGTTACCTTTACACCTTGTTTCGATACGGTAACAACCTTGAATGCAAAACCTTTCAAACTGAAAGGCGGGATCCCGCTGGGAGGAATCTACTCAGGTCCCGGGGTAAATCCGGTAACCGGAGTCTTTTCGCCATCCCTCGCGGGTATGGGAACACACACGGTTACCTATACGTCAACGAATGCGGCACTGTGTACCGCTCTTGCCACTGCCCGTATTATCAATCAAGCATCTTCGCCTTTTACTTGCGGGAACCCGGTAACGGATATACGTGACAATATAAGTTACCCTACGATCCAGATCGGAACCCAATGCTGGTTCGCCGCCAATCTGAATTACGGTTCCCAGGTTTCCGGATCCACTCACCAGCGCGATAACTGCATGGCCGAAAAGTACTGTTACAATGATCTTCCTGCCCGCTGCTTGTCAGGCGCTGTGCTCTATCAATGGGATGAACTGATGCAATACGGCAGCCCTGGTTCCGACCAGGGATTTTGCCGAAGTCAATAAATCCTGGAATTATGATGGCTTTGCAGCATTTTTCTGGAGCTCTTCAGCATATGGACCGGAAAAAGCATGGAGTCATGCGATGAATGAGTCGGATCCCAGTGTAGGAAGTTATCCCGCCTTGCGAACAAATGCTTTCTCCGTCCGCTGCATGAAAGATTAATTTCGCCATTCAGGTACTTGTCATCGCGGGGACCCCGAGTACTCGGGGGACGAAGCAATCGCTATTTAATCAACCCCAGCCCCTCCAGTGCCGAAGCATCCTTCGGCCGGTTCATCAGCACTTTGTTGAAGAGGACCTGGGCTTCTCGCATTTTCCCCAGTTTCAGGTTGGTCCAGGCATAAAGAACCAGCCCGTCATAGTCAAACGGATAGAGGTTTACAACCTTTTCAAGGAACTTCTCCGCTTTTGCATAATCTTTTCTACCGTACCAGATCGATCCCATACGATAGTTGGCGACTGAATTCTGAGGATCGATGGTCAGAATTTCTTCATACTGGCTTATCACCTGGTCCCAGTTTCCAAGGGCAGAAGCCGGATTTACAAATCCGAACTTGGCTTCAATGGAGTAGGGTTTCAGTTTGATTGCTTTCTGGTAAAAGGCAGAAGATTCGGTAAACTGGCCGGCAAGGTAGGTCAGCCATCCAAGACGCAGGTTGATCTCGTAGGACTCCTCCTGATATACGGTCTTCATTGCGGCAATGGCATCGGTGAAATTTCCCCGTAACTCATAAGCCTGGCTCTTTGCAAATGCATCCTGCTGAAGGGCATAGTTTTGGGCCGTTACCCCCAGAGAAGCAATGATAACTAGCAAAATGGCGATCCCGAGTCCTCGGGAGCGAAAGCAAGAATTCTCTCTGACTTTATGAACTTTAAAAACTTTATAAACTTTGTAACTCTGTGACTTTGTGACTTTGTGACTTTTTAAAGTTTCCATGTGATTCCTCCGATTAGGGTGTTTGTGTTATAGGGGTTGTTTTTTATTTTTGGATTCTGCGGGTTCTCACCGGCGCCGGGATTCCTTGGCCTGATGTAGAACAGCTGCTGGCTCTCCTTCCGGAAATACTGGTACATCAAAGACAATTGAATGTGCCTGCCAACCATGAATACCATGGAGGCTCCGGCACGGTAATCAATCATGTCACTGTTGTTGTAAACGACCGAACCGTTGAAAATATTGGCATTGGTGTAATCGCCGTAATAAAAGTTTCCTTCGAGCCACATCCACCGTGTGGCTTTTACCCCGAGTACCTGGCTCAGGAGCAACCGGTATATTTTATCCTGCGAAAAACCCGTGATGGCAGTTGTGCCGTAAAAATTAAGGTTTCCCAGCGGATAATAGGTCAGGCTCAGGCCGGCCTGGATCTGCGTCATCCCATTCAGGTTTGACCAGCTGCCCGATAAACCCAGGTTAAAGATTCCCAGCTCTTTTGTCACCGTCAGCGAAGCAACCCAGTTGCTGTATGCAGTATCTTTCTGTTCAAAAGAATAGCTTTTACGCACAAAAGGAAAGGTGTGATAGGTGTCGTTTGCTGAAGTATAGGATGCCGTATCGCGAACTGTGTCAAACCTGAATCTTGAGTCGGTCAGGGCGTAACTGTCATAGATCCAGTGAATGGCCGGCATGATCCTGAATCCTCCCCCAAGGGCGATTATGGCCTCTAAATGAACCTCGTTCTGCCTGACATTGTAACTGACACTGGTATCATGGAGTACCCGGGGAAACTGGTAATGGTAACTTTTTCCCCAGGAACTGTCTGAAATACCGGTCAACTGGTCTTCAACCAGGCCATACTGGAAGTACTTTGTCTTGGCGAAATTCAGGTAGTTGTAGGCTACCGACAGACTTACCCGGTTTGAGATCTTCATGGTAAGCCCGAGATTTTCATAGAGGCTGTTTCCGTAAAGATCCTGTTCACCGTAAATACTGTCACGCTGTGTAAGCGTGGAAAGGTTGTCGGGGGAATTGCCGCTGCTGAAAGTATACCCGCTTTCAAAATGCACGGATTCCAAAAACCCGCTTTTTGTATCCAAAGGTTTTCTCTCCTCCGCCGGAATCGCCGCTCTCAGGACGCGGGCTTCTTCATTCCTGTTTGTGTAAAGGTAGGCCCTGTAAAGATAATCTGCAACCAACGGGTCTCCTGAATTAAACTCCCTGGCCTTCCGGAGATGCACTGTTGCAGGAAAGTATTCCTTCTTTTCAAAATAGGCAATACCCATCCTGACCCGCAGGTAGAAAAAATCGATATCCTCATGAAGTGCCTGTTTGCCAACCACAATCACACTATCCCATTTCTGTTCCTCGTAATACCGGTAGGTGAGCCTGTCAACGGTCATGAAATCGAGTTTCGTTTCGGCCAGTGAAGGTGAAATCATCAACATAAAAGCCGCAATAAATAGCAGGAGATCTTTTTTCATCGTTCTCCTACCAGGTTAACGTTGATCGTTTTTTCATTTTCGCGGATTACAAACCTTTCAAGCCCATGAGGACCTGCAAAGAGATCGCATTCCATTCTTCTTACCGAACGTCGGCCAACTTTTGCAGATACTACGGACTGAAGCCGGATGTTGGTTTGCATCAGGGCATCATCCATTCCAAGATACCGCAAGGTGTACTCCGAACGGGAAAAAATCCAGAACGGGGCCAGAAAATCCTGGGCAGTTTGTACGATCAGGTTGTTAAACGTATTCACCGGGAACTGATCTTTAACCAGCAGGTTACTATAATAACCCATCATGACTTTATAGGCTCCCAGGAAAAATTTAAACAGGACCGATGACCGGTTTCCCTCAAAATGTGTAAAATAATGAATATCGCCATCATTGCGGAAATATGCACGGGAGTTGCTTTTTTCACAGAAAATGAACATGCTGTTTATGGCATCAACCTGAACCTCCCAGTCTAACGGATAATCATTCCCGCCAGGCTGACTTACGTTGAAACTGAATTTTTGTCCCGGAATAAAATGAAATGCCTTTTCGAGAGAGCTGTTTTTACTGATGTTCGATACGATGACATCATTCCCCGGCGATTCATACGATCTTAATTCAAAATTTCCATCCTTGTGACGGATATAATGATTTACCGGATAATCGATCGTTTTTGATCCGATATAAGGAGTTGCCTGAACCTGAAAATGGATATGGGGCACCGGTGAACGCCCTGAATTTCCGCAACTGGCAAGCACCTGACCTTTCCTGACGGAATCTCCAGCTACGACCTTAATGCTTTCCTTTTTCAGGTGAGAAAGCTTCGTATAAAGCTGGTCCGCATGCCTCAGGATGATCGTATTGCCCCAGTTGTGATCCAGGTCGACCTTGCCGATATCATTTTCCCCGATCGTATCGATCACCTCTTCCACATAACCATCTGCAGGTGCGATTACCGGCTTGTTGTAGGCATAATAATCTTCCCGCTTTTTTCCGTCGCCGGAAAACGTACGTCCTTCCTCATCGGTAACTTCAAAATCCCAGGCATGACGCCAGTCGCCCTGGTGTGTAAATTTACCATCATGACCCTGGGTCACTTTCCATTCACCCCAGAAAGGCAGCTCGAAAGGAAAAAAGAGTGATTTTCCAAACCGTGCTTTGTAATTTACATGTGAATAGAGGTTCTTCTCAGGAGAATATTGCTGATACTCCACCAGCTGGGGTTTATCATAAAACCGTTCGCGGAACTTCAGGGAATAGAGAAAAAGAAGAACGACGATATTAAAAGGCAGGGAAAAGACCGAAAGCTGAAAAATTGAAAATATCACGTTGGTGCTCGTGAGGATGATTGAAATAAGAGGTGTAAGGAGTATTACCCATAAAAACGACCATCTTGAAGGAATGATAAAAAATCCACCGACGGCGATGGAAGTGAGAATGAAGTTGAAGCCGATATAGGCATAGCTGAGTTCGTGGATATTCGCCCCGATAAAATTATAATAGGCAACTGCAGAGAAGAAACCGGTGAGGGAGAGAATGAATGCGATCCGTGAATAGATCAGAAGTCCGATGGCAACAAGGATCCCTGCAAAGAGATGATATTGAAAAAAGATGGCTCCCAGGGAGGTGAAGTAGAGCCGGATGGAACCGGGGATATCCGCGTTGGTAAGCCAGTTGTAAGATGCCACCATGTGGTGTCCGCCAAGTTCATACATCTCATTCGTCATGAAAATACCCCTCTCACTTATATGGAGTGTGGTAAACTGCCTTGTTGCAAGGCTTACCAGCCATGTTGCAAGTAAAAAGGAGAGACTCATGAAAGGCAGCCCGTATTTTCCAACGACCCCTTCCAGCATCAGGGTAAGCAGGAGGGTAAGCATGGAAGAGAAGATGAGAACGATGAAGAATTCCGGACCGGGCTGGTAATAGACGCCGAGTGCCAGTCCGACAAGCAGGCTGTTAAACCCGTAATACCCCTTTTTGATGTTCATCCGGTTAAATCCGATGAGATAGGCCATGGCATTCGAAACAATGATCGAGATCATTCCGCTTAACCCGGCCCAGAAATCGAAAAACGTGACCATCATCAGGATCAGGGCAAAAATCCGGTTATTCGAAAAGAAGATTTGCGTATAGCTGTTCACTATACTGGAGAGAAAGGAAGGGAATATGTATGTAGGATTCTTGATGCTCAACAGTCAGAAATAATTACGAATTACGAATTACGGAAAAATTATTATCAATTTTCAATTTTCAATTATTTACCGATTTCCTTCAGATGCCTCGGAACATGTTCCATCCTGTTCATGTTCTCCAGTGATTCCCTGCTCCGGATCAGGTACGGTTTTTCATCCGGGCCGATCAGCACTACATTGGGCCGTAACGTAATAAACTGCATCCACTGCGTCATATTGTACGCCCCGACATTATGGATCACAATATGGTTGCCCTTGTTCAGCAGCGGCAGGTTGGCGCTTTCGCGGATCACATCAATGTTCATGCAGAGGGGACCGTAAAGGCAGGTATCCTCTGTGTAGTGTGTGAAAGGTTGCGCCGGGGTGACCTTATGGTCATACCAGAAAGAGGTAAAAAGGATATTCACGCCAACATCGATGATGGTGTTTCGGCGGCCTGTGCTTGAGCGTTTGTTGGAGATCACCGATCCGAGCAGGTAACCGGCTTCGTCCACCAGGGCACGACCGGTTTCGAGGATCAGCAGGGGTAGCTTGTCTTTCTGGAAATTGCTGTTCAGCAGGCTTGAGGTAATGGCTTCCGCGAAATCGTCAAAGTCAGGATTAATATCGGAGCCCGGCAGGTAAGAGCCTTTCAGGGTATTTTTCGAAGCAAATCCGCCGCCCATATCGATGTATTTTATCTGGTGACTGAATTTCTTTTCAATACCCAGCGCCAGTTCAGCCAGCTTTGTCGCAGCTGTTCCATAGGCAAACGGGGATAGCATGAACGTCCCGATGTGACAGTGAAGTCCCACAAGCTCCAGTTTTTCTGAATGCATGATCTTGTTGATGGCATCCCATGCCTGGCCATTCTCATAATTAAAACCGAAACGGTCCCACATGGGATAGACGCCGGTATCCATGTTAACCCGGATGGCTACTCTCGGACGTTTCTTCAGTTTCGAAGCCAGTTCGGTTATGGAATACAATTCATCAAGATGATCGATATGGATCAGTGAATCATTATGGATTGCCTTGGTAAGGTCCTGTTCACTCTTGTCCGGGCCGTTGAAAATGATCTTACGTCCATCCACTCCAAGGCTGATAGCTTTGTCGTATTCAAAACCGGAAACCACCTCTGCCCAGGAACCTTCCTGGTGGAAAATACTGCAGATGGCATTCAGGTAGTTGGTCTTGTACGACCAGGCAAACTGCACCTTCGGATAGCGGGTTCCAAATGCCTTCTTGGCCTTTTTAATGGTATCCCGAATGGTTTTTTCCGAGATGACGAACAAGGGCGACCCAAACTCTGTGATCAGATCCTTCACGGCAACCCCGTCAATGTGGGTCATCGGCTCATATTCTGTACGCGTTCCGAATTTATTAGGCATCCCGGTTTCAAGCTTTTTTATCACCGGTCGTTCATATCGCAATTTCGTCATGGTTCATGCTGTTAAATAAGTCACAAAGTTTGTAAAGTTCATAAAGTTTGTAAAGTTTGTAAAGTTTGTAAAGTCAGGGAGAATTCTTGATTTCGCTACTTTGCTTTTCGCCACCTCGCTATTTAATTTTATAATTCCCCGTAAATACTGATCTGTTCAAACTCCGTCCGGTCAACGATCATGTCCCAGGCATACCGGATGAACATCTTGCCCACATCGTAACGGGTAAAGGGCTTCACTTTCTCCCCCAGGGCCAGGTGGACCAATGCTTCCGGAATGTTTTGTCCGACGCCTACAGCAAGGTAGATCCAGGCGGGAAGACGTGGATTGATCTCCAGCAGGTAAAGCTCGCCGTCTTTGTTTTTCATCAGTTCCAGTTCAAAACCGCCCCTCCATTTGGTTGTATGCAGGAATTTCCGGGTCATCTCCAGCATTTTCTCATCGGAGATCGAAATACCTCCCCAGGCCTTTCCTTTTTCAGTGATGTACTGTTTGCGCATCGGCACAGCTGCGATGGTATTGCCTTTCCCATCGCCTAGTCCGGTTACATTGAACTCCGTTCCATGGATAAACTCCTGGATGATGATGGGAAGTCCCCATTTGGCGCTGATCTTGTTAAAATAACTCTTCACCTGTTCAATGCTGTAGGCGATGGAGGCATCATAGAACTTCCCTTTTACGATCATCGGGAATGAAAATTCAGACTGAAGGCTGTGCACGCTGCTGAGGTCATGGATGACTTTGCTTCTCGGAACAAGGATGTTGTATTTCTTTCCAAAATCATTCAGGTTGACCTTGTGCCGTTCTTCAAACTGGTGCAGGGTAGGCAGAAACATGTGAATGCCCATTGCCTTAAGTTTTGTTTCCAGTTTGATAAAAGGGTAAAGCTCTGCATCGAAGTTGGGGATGATAACATCGAGCTTCTCTTTCTCATGGATATAGCGCATCCGGGCCAGGAGCGTGTCGATTCCGGCTCCGGGATAAGGGATCGAGTAGGTATGGTCAACGAGATCATGCATATAGATGCCCGGTTCGAGCGACTCGTAGGAAAGTCCGATGATCCTGGCTTCGAATGACGTTGCCTCCTTCAGCGCCCGGATCACTGAAACCCCGGGACCCGGACTGTCAATTGCATTCAACCCGGTGACGGCGATATTAAGCTTTCTTTTCTTCATGACTTTCGATAAGGTTGTGATGCTCCAGTATCCCGAGGAAATCATGATAGTCTTTCTCAAAGGTGGTCTTATCCGTTGCATATTTCGCCAGGATGCATTTGCAGATGGATTCCTGGTTTTTCTCCTCGCGGATGAGGTTGATGATCTCGACGCCAATGGGATTTACCGAGTACGATTCACCGGTCACCGGGTTGAAAAGCAACCCGTCTTCACTGACGGCAATATTTTTATGAAGCTTCATAGTTCGTCATTTAGGAGGCAATGATACAACCTATCCAAAAAGCGGATGTTATAAAATTAAAGAAATGATGTACGAAATTTTATGATTCCGCTACTGCCTATTTCATCTTCCTGAGGAATGGTTTGGGCCGTGTGTCAAAGATCACCTGCTGGTCGGGGGTAAGCAGGTTCCGAAGGGCCTGGTCGTGATGAATCATCAGTTTCAGGACCGAAGCATGGATTTTCCCAAGTTCATCGGCAACGGCATCCGCTGCAGCAAGATCTGCCGGAGCTGTGGTAAGGAGGGTTGTAAGATGTGCGGTTTTTTCACGGATCTGGTTCCTGTAAGGGGTCATGGACTGCATCTGTTTCAGACGCAGTGCTTTGATATCAGCTTTCTGGTTATCTGACAGGTCGGGAAGATCGAGCGCAGACGGAGTGTCATCCATGGGTTCAACGGCAGGCGGAGGAGGAGGTGGCGGAGGTGGCGGAGGCATGGGTGCATCGGGCAGATCTGGCGTGGCGGAAGGAGCCTGATTCTGACCCTGAACCTGTTGATGGTTTTTTGGGCCCTCATTCCCATTCTGGGCAGTTGCGTTGAGGATGATCATGCTGAACAACAGTGCCAGCAGGATCGGGCTGAAAATTTTAAAATTTGTTTTCATAGTGCTTAGAATTTAAAACAGTTTCTTTTAAGGATTTCCGAATGTTAACTCAGTTCATTTACAATGTTTTTAGCGGGTTCCCGCGGGCGGCGGTGGCGGCGGTGGCGGTGGAACACCTGCAGGAGGAGGAGGAGGTGGTGGTGGTGGCGGAGGCGGTGGAGGCAGCACCTGTCGCAAGACTTCATGAAAAATAAGACTGAATTTTTTTTGCTGCTGCCGGTCCAGGAGGTCGAAGATCTTTGAAAAATGTTCATAGGTCACCAGTTCCATTTTTTTCCGGTTGGCAGCAATGGAGTCAGCCAGTGCATTTATCCTGGCCGGATCAAGAACAGGCAGAAGGAGCAGGTCGAAAAACCGCCGGTGAAGGATCCTGTCATTCCTTTCAAGTATCCTCAGGGTTTCCTGGTGCTCCTTCCGCAGAAGAAAATATGCGTCCCGCTGGGATGCTGACAAATTCAATTTGCGGATCAGGATTTCCGGTGTGGAAGAAACTTTCCGCCGCTCTTCCTGTCCTGAATCCCGGAACCAGATAAAGGTCATGGATCCGAGATTGATAACAATCAGGACGAGGATGATGATCTGGTATATGGTAGTTTTTTTCATTTTTCAGAGGTTGTAGGAATCGATGTACGAAAAATATTCAGTAGCAACTGATTTGATCGTCCGCTGGTCTTTTGATGCTGAACCGTTATGATGGAACCAGGTAAAAAAGTTAATGCTGACAAGGAGGGCAGCACAAGCTGCAATTTTCCAGATGAGTGCGGACCGGATCCTGATGGGTTCTGGCTCTCCCTGTGCCATCTGCCTCAGCACCCTTTCCCGGAGCAATGGATCGCCTTCTGCCGGGATTATCCCGTTCAGGGACTCCATTGTTTCCTCAATCCATGTTTCTTTTGTTTGCATGACATTTTGATGTTATATGATTATAGAACTTGCGGTCATCGCAGATTTTTTTCATAATAACCGGCAAGCAGGGAACGTAAGTTCTGACGGGCACGGAAAATGAGCGATTCGACCGACGAAACTGAAGTTTTCAGGATGTCCGCTATTTCTGCATGGGAGAGTCCTTCCACCTTGTGAAGCGTAAAAGCTGTTCGCTGGTTCAGGGGAAGTTTGGCAATGGCACCAAAAAGAATGGCGGACTTCTCTTTATTTTCAAGCCGGATGCCAGGGTGATAAAAGGAGTTATCACCGGGGATGTTCACCCGGTCTTCCTTCCCGAAGAGACTCATAAGAATGCCGCTACGTTTTTTTCTGCGGCTGCTGCGGATATGCTCGAGCGATTTTTGTACCGTGATCCGGTAAATCCAGGTTGAAAGCTTACATTCCGCTTTGAACCCGGAAACTGAACGAAACACCTCAACAAAAACCTCCTGTGTCACATCTTCTGCATTTTCAATATGCTGCAGCAATCCGAGTGATGTGTTGTAGACACGGTCGTGATAGAGGTTGGTCAGTTCCCGGAAACTCCGTTCGTCTCCCTCTCTGAGTTTCATCAACAAAGATGCCTCGCTCATTTTGTACGTTTAGTATTGAGATGCCTTCTGAAAAAAGTTCCTGCGGTCGCCCGGCAATAAAAATCAGATCCGGTCAATCCCTTTCCGTTCCGGGAATGGATTTGCCTTGTAATCGGTCACGGAAACTCCGGTTACCGATTTGAACTGGGTGGAAAGATACTGGACACTGCTGTAGCCCATCATATAGGCGATCTCACTGAGGGTAAGTTCCCCGTATTCGATCAGTTCTTTTACTTTTTCAATTTTATTGGAGATGATCAGCTTCTCCAGGGTTGTGTTTTCGTGTTTTGAAAAGAGCGCTGAGATATAAGGATACGACATCCCGAACCGCTCCACCAGGTAGTCCGAATTTCGCACCATCGCGTTGTATGTCGAGTTATGGACCAACTCGATAACGGCCAGTTTGATCTGTTCAACAAGGGCCTTTTCCCTGTCGCGGATGATCTCAAACCCCAGGACCTCCAGCATGGACTCTATCTTTTTCCAGGTTATTTTTTTGGGATCGTGCGAGAGGATGATGCTTCCCAGCTTCACATCGTGAATCTCTATACCCTCAACCGAAAGCTCTTTCCTTACCAGATGAATGCAGCAATTGCATATCATGTTTTTCAGATGGATGGTCTTTAAGGCATGAGCTGGTTTTGATTTATCAGGCATCTGACCGGAACTATGAAGGTGTGAATTCTTCTTTCAGAACTAATACAATGACATCGAATACTTCCTGACATCCTCCCTTGTTATCTTTCCGTCACAGAGGATGACCAGCCGTTCGACCACATTCCGAAGCTCGCGGATATTTCCGGTCCATTTGATTTGCATCAGCTCCTCAAAGGCCTCTTCCATGACCGTCAGCGGAGCTTTTCCCTGGTGCTCGCAGATCTCGGCAATGAACTGTTTTGTCAGCAACGGGATATCGTCCAGCCGCTTTGAAAGGGGAGGGACATCGATGAGGATCACACTCAGCCGGTGATAAAGATCTTCCCGGAAATTTTTGTTTTCAATTTCCTCCTTGATATTTTTATTGGTGGCGGCAATCACCCTGACATCGACCGGTATTTCCTTCTCCCCTCCCACCCGGGTGATCTTGTTCTCCTGCAGGGCCCTGAGTACTTTTGCCTGAGCCGACAGACTCATATCGCCAATCTCGTCCAGGAAAAGTGTACCCCCGGTTGCCAGCTCGAAATCCCCTTTTTTTTGCCGGATGGCGGAAGTAAAAGAACCTTTTTCATGGCCAAAAAGGTTGCTTTCGATAAGTTCGGAAGGGATGGCCGCACAGTTGACTTCGATGAAAGGTTGCTCTGAACGGTTGCTCAGTGCGTGAAGCCAGCGTGCCACAAGTTCTTTTCCCGTACCGCTTTCACCGGTGATCAGGACACGCGCATCAGTAGGTGCTACCCTGGCGATGAGATCTTTCACTTTCAAGATCTCTTCCGAAGCTCCGATCATTTCATGCACCCCGTTGATCTTATTCTTCAGAAATTTTGCCTCATCCACCAGCTTCGATTTTTCAAGGGCATTCCGGATGGTGATCAGCAATCTATTCAGATCAAGAGGTTTGGCTATGTAATCAAAGGCACCTTTTTTGATCGCTTCTACCGCAGTGTCGATGGTTCCGTGTCCCGAGATCATGATGACGGGAATATCCGATTTCTGAATGATCTTTTCAAGAACTTCAATGCCATCCATCTGCGGCATTTTTATATCACACAGGATCGCGTTGTACCGGTTTGTTTCGAGAAGTCTCAGACCGTTTGGGCCGTCACCGGCATCATCAACTTCATATTTTTCATACTGAAGGATTTCTCGAAGTGTATTCCGGATACTCTTTTCATCATCGATCACTAGAATCCTTGACATGGCATCTGATTATTTGTTCAAAGATAAATAAAGTTTGGATACTTTTGTCATATGGGAGGATCCGGTTCATCAGCGGGAAACAACAGAAAAGCTGCTCAGATTGCAGCCTGCTGCCTGTTTTTCCTGTCCATGATACCCGGTTGTGTTCTGCCGGTTTCGGCGCAGCAAGGGCCGGAAATTCAGCTGCAGTACCCCTGGGCCGGCGGAATGAATTCGTGCCAGTTCGGGGCTGTCGACATCAACCTTGACGGCAAACCCGACCTGGTAATTTTCGACCGTTTCGGAAACCGGATACTGCCTTTCATCAACGAGGGACAGGCGGGAGAAATAAGGTACTCCTGGCATCCTGAATTTGCTTCACTCTTCCCGGATCTCCACGACTGGGTAATCTTTGCTGATTACAACTGCGACGGAAAGCAGGACATCTTCACCTATTCCCTTGGGGGGATCAGGGTCTTCAAAAATGTCAGCGACACCTCACTTAAATTTGAGTTGATCACCAACCTGCTGACCTCCTATTATTATACCGGGAAGGTTGGGATCCTCCTCACACCGGTTGATTACCCTGCCATTGCCGATATTGATCGTGACGGTGATCTCGACCTACTCACCTTCTTCGGCCTGGGCTCTTATGTGGAATACCACAAAAACTTTTCGGTTGAAAAATACGGAAACTGCGACAGCCTCGATTACCGTCTCTCGGATAAATGCTGGGGAGATTTCAAGGAAAGTGAAGGTGGAAACAAGATCACACTGAACATCCAGTGTCCTTATAAATATTCAGGAATGGCTGAATTATCCTGCAGGACCCTCCCACCGAAACATACAGGTTCAACCTTGCTGGCAACCGATCTTGACGGCAACGGGTTGAGCGATCTTGTGGTCGGGGATGTTGATTTCCCGAACCTTGTTGACCTATTAAACGGAGGAACCGTTGATTCTGCTCACATGGTCAGCCAGGACAGCGCCTTCCCGGGAAATCCCTTTCCTGTCAAGCTTTTTTCCTTCCCTTCCTGTTCTTTTCTCGATCTGGACAATGACGGGATCCGCGACCTTGTGGTCTCTCCCTTTGACCCTTCACTCTATGTGTCGGAAAATAAAAGGAGTTGCTGGTTTTATAAAAATACCGGAACGAATGTGAATCCCGTCTTTCAATTCCGGACCGATCATTTTTTTCAGAATGAGATGATCGATATCGGAACCAGTGCCTACCCGGTCGTGACCGATGTAAATGGTGACGGCCTGTCAGATCTTCTCATCGGCGGTTATGGCGAGTACGATTCTTCCTACTATTACCAGGGAACTCTGAAATCAACATTTATTTCGAAGATCTCCTATTATAAGAACACGGGACAGCAGGATAATCCCGTCTTTCATCTTATAACCGATGATTTTGCAGGTCTTTCCAGGCTGAAAGGAGTTGCATTCTACCCCTCTTTTGCCGACCTCGACGGAGATGGAGACCAGGACATGATCACGGGGAATGCCAACGGGTCCATTACCTATTTTCAGAATACCGCAGGAGCGGGCAATGAGCCGGTATTCGGACCTGCACAAACGAATTACCAGAATATCAAAGCAGGAAGTTTCAGTACACCGCAGTTGTTTGACCTCGATGGCGACGGCCTGACCGATCTTGTTACCGGCAACCAAAAAGGAACCCTTCATTATTATCGCAATACGGGAACCCCTGGTTCACCTGTCTTTACGCATGTGACTGACAGTCTTGGGAAAGTATCCGTCACCAATCCCCTGATCTCCTACGACGGTTTCAGCACGCCATTCTTTTTTAAGGATCCTTCCGGTAAAACGGCCCTGGCAGTTGGTTGTGAGGAAGGTAAAGTTCATTTCTATATAAACATCGACGGCAACCTCGACGGAGTGTTTACCCGGGCCGATTCGCCTTCATTCGGGTACCGTTCTGCAGCAACCCTTGCACCCCTTCAGGCCCCCGGGTTTATGGACCTCATTGTAGGAAATTTCTCGGGAGGATTGAATTATTTCAGTCATAAGGCAGATCCTGCTGTATATTCTTCAACCGAAGAAAAAGGCCTCTCTCCGGTTCATCCGTTTCTCGTATATCCAAATCCTGCCAGTGAGACTGTATTCATCCGGTCTTTGCAGAATCCCGTTTCCGGAAATTTCCGGGCTCTCCTTTATAACTCGCTTGGTCAGCCTGTATTTCAAACTGTTTTTTCTGCCGCCAATCCGGTATCAATATCAGTAGCCGGACTCCCGGAGAGCGTATATTTCCTGATCATTTCCCCACTTTCCCATTCTTCGTCAGTCAATCCTTTCACTACCAAAATCATAGTGATCCGCTGACATCCCCTTGACTTATCAGCATTTCAAATTTCCTTTCTTTTTCAAGATGCGGATAATGAGCCACTTGCTCATTTTTCCAAAAAAGTTATTAACAATTCTTAAAAATGTCAGTGGGGACCAGTGGGGAATTGTGGGGATTCTTATATATTTACACCTTCAAATTTACCCCCTGCTATGACGATCCTCCATGGTGAGTATGAATGCCGCATCGACGACAAAGGACGCATCATCCTTCCTGCCGGACTGAAGAAGCAGCTGCCGCCGGAATCCCAGGAAAAGTTTGTCATCAACCGTGGATTTGAGAACTGCCTGACCATGTACCCGATGAGTGAATGGAAAGAGGTCAGCAAGGATGTAAACCAGTTAAATCTTTTTGTTAAAGATCACCGGATTTTTGCCCGGAATTTCAACAGAGGGGCAACTGAACTTCAGCTTGACGCCAGCAACCGTGTCCTTATCCCCAAGACTTTATTGGAATATGCCAGGATTCAGAAAGATCTGATCCTATCTGCATTCTCCAACCGTATCGAAGTATGGGCAAAAGAGGAATATGAGCAGCATCTTAAAATGTCGGACGAAGAATATGCCGGCCTGGCGGAAAAAGTAATGGGGAAACACCAAAAAACAGAAGATCCGGAAAATGTTTCATAAAAGTGTGCTCCTTAAGGAAAGCATCAATGCCCTTGCCATAAAGCCGGGTGGAATCTATGTCGATGCAACCTTTGGAGGAGGGGGACACGCAAAGGCTATCCTGAACGAACTGAAAAAAGGAAAACTATTTGCCTTCGATCAGGATGAAGATGCCCTGAAAAACAGGATCGATGATGATCGCCTGATCCTGATCCATAACAACTTCAGGTATTTACGAAACTTTCTGAAACTCTATAAAACCGTTCCGGTCGACGGGATCCTTGCCGACCTGGGCATTTCATCATACCAGATCGATCACCCTGAACGGGGATTCTCAACACGCTTTGAAGGTGAACTGGATATGAGGATGAACCGCGATAAGAAGATATCAGCCAAAGATGTCGTGAACGGGTATTCAGAAGAAAAACTGATAAGGATTTTCCGCGAGTACGGTGACCTGCGCAATGCGGGCAAGATTGCCAGGCTCATCGTCACGGCCAGGAAGCTGAACCCGGTCAACACGACAACAGAATTAAAAGAAGCGCTGATGCCGGCAGCTGAAAGGGGGAAAGAGAACAAGTTTTTTGCACAAGTCTTCCAGTCACTGCGGATTGAAGTGAACCAGGAGCTGGAAGCACTCAAAGAATTCCTCATCCAGGCAACGGATGTTCTGAAACAGGGTGGCCGGCTTGTTGTGATCTCTTATCATTCCCTGGAAGACAAACTGGTGAAAGACTATTTCCGCTCGGGCAATTTTAATGGAACTGTTGAGAAGGATTTTTACGGAAACCCCATTGTACCCTTTTCAGTCATCAACCGGAAACCGATCGTACCGGATGAGAAAGAGACCGGAATAAACAGCAGGGCAAGAAGTGCCCGTTTACGCATTGCTGAAAAAATCTGACGGATGGACGAGGAACAGAAAAATACAACCCAGGATCCGCCGAAGGAAGAAATCAGGCCGGTAAAAAAAGCCGGAAAGATGACCCGCGGAATCCATGACGTGATCGGCGGCGATGTGCTTTCAAAGAGTGCCGTGCTCGACAACCTGCCCTTCCTGGTGTTCCTTGCGATCCTTGCCCTTCTTTACATCGGCAATACGTATTACTCGGAAAAGACATTCAAGGAAATTGAGAAAACGAAAAACGAACTGAAGGAATTGCGGTACCGGTCAATCACAGCAAAGGCAAGGATGCTGGATGTAGGCAAGCAAACCGAGATCGCGAAAAAGGTTGAACAGCTGGGAATCAAAGGAACCACCACTCCTCCTTTTAAGATCTTTTATTCGAAGGCCCTTTTAAAAAAAACAACGGATACGCTCCATAAGAATCCATGAAAGAGATTAAGAAAGACATCTTGTTGCGCGTGTATGTCGTCTATTTCGGGATCCTGATCTTCGGACTGGCGATCATCGGGAAGGCTGTCTATATCCGTTCAACAGAAGGGAAGGAACTGATGGAGAAAGCCCGGAAACAGGAGATGCGGTTCTTCCCTGTGGAGGCGATCCGCGGTAATATCTGTGCCGATGACGGGACACTTCTCGCGACATCCATTCCCATTTTTGATGTCAGGATGGACATCAGCTCCGACCTCATCACCGATGACCTGTTCCGGAAGAATGTCGATTCACTAGCAATCCAGCTTTCCAATCTCTTCAAAGACAAAAAACCATCCGAGTATAAAAACTCCCTGTGGGAGGCACGGCGGAACGGTGACCGTTACATGCTGATCCACCATGACGTCACCTATCCTGAACTCAGGCAGATGCGGAAATTTCCGATTCTCAAACTGGGGACCTATAAAGGCGGAATGATCGTAATTCCGCAATTCCTTCGCGAACTTCCTTTTAAAAACCTGGCCTGTCGGACCATTGGGTATGAGAACACAGAGGCCGCCACGAAAGTGTATGTCGGACTGGAAGGTTCTTTCAGCAATAATCTCCAGGGTACGGGGGGCAAAAGACTGATGCGCCGGATCGGCAATGCAGCCTGGATGCCTGTAGACATCGAAAATGAAGTGGAGCCCCAGAACGGGGATGATATCATCACAACCCTGGATATCAACCTGCAGGACCTGGCTGAATCCGCATTACGGAAAGAACTGATTGCCGACAGCGCCGATCATGGCTGTGTGATCGTGATGGAAGTCAATACCGGTTTTATCAAAGCGATCGTCAACCTGGGAAAAAGTTCCAAAGGTGGCTATGAAGAGGTGCTGAATTATGCCATTTCAGAAAGCTCTGAACCCGGATCAACATTTAAGCTGGCTTCATTTCTGGTAGGGCTGGAAGACGGAAAGATCACTTTGGACCAGCCGGTGAACCTGGGAAACGGGGTCATGAACTACCATGGAAGACAGATGACCGATGCCCACAAGCTCACAGGAACCCTTCTTGCCCGCCAGGTATTTGAAAAATCCTCCAATGTCGGGACCTCCAAGCTCATTTATAATGGTTATGCTAATGATCCTCAGAAATACATTGACGGGCTTTACCGGATGTCGATCAACCTTCCGCAGAACCTTCAGATAGCCGGTGAAGGCAGGCCTTACATCAAGAATACCAAAAGCAAATGGTGGTCAGCTGTTTCCCTTCCCTGGATGTCAATCGGGTATGAAGTTGCGATTACCCCCCTGCAAACACTGACCTTATACAATGCCGTTGCAAACAAAGGAGTGATGGTGAAACCGCTTTTTGTAAGGGAGATACGGAAAAACGGACAGGTTGTCCAGTCCTTCCAGCCGGTGGTCATCAATCCGCATATCGTTTCTCCCGCCACCATTGAAAAAGCCAGGTCGCTCCTCGAAGGAGTTGTGGAAAGGGGAACCGGGACTTCACTGAAAAACCCGCATTACCGCGTTGCCGGAAAAACAGGCACCGCCCAGGTCGCCCTGAATAATAAGGGTTACGGGCAGGGAACAAAGGCAATCAAATACAAAGGATCTTTTGTGGGGTATTTCCCGGCCGACAATCCCAGGTACTCCATCATCGTAGTCATCAACAATCCATCCCGTGGAAAATATTACGGAGGCGCCGTTGCGGCCCCGGTCTTCAAGGAGATTGCCGACCGGCTCTTTGCCAGCCTTCATGATATCAGCAACCCTCCCCCGTCCGATACAACCGGGCACCTGATACCCGGTGCAAATGCAGGTGTGCAGAAAGACCTGGAAGAGGCCTATGCATGGCTCAACATCAAAGCTAAACCTGTGAACCCTGCAGCTGAGTGGGCAGTGCCGGTTTCCAACAATTCGCTGGTGATGCTGCTTCCCTCCAGCCACTACCAGGGAACCATGCCCGATGTGACCGGCATGGGGGTGAAAGATGCCGTTTTCCTGCTTGAACAAATGGGACTAAAGGTGGTGCTGAACGGAAAAGGCAATGTGATCAGGCAATCGATCAGCCCCGGAAGAATGTATCTCAAAGGTTCCATCGTGCTGCTTGACCTGGGAATGGTAAAGGGCTAAATAAAAATTACGAATTACGAATTAAAAGGCAATATTATTTGATGAGGAAGTTAAGAGACATACTGGAAAATGCAGGAGTGAACTCGGTGGCCGGGACAACGGATATTGAAATTCATTCGCTGGAATTTGATTCCAGGAAAGCAGCCCCGGGCTGTCTCTACTTTGCGGTCAGAGGTACTGCCTCCGACGGCCACCGGTTTATTCAGGATTCCGTAAGGTCGGGAGCGGTAGCCGTAGTTTGCGAATATATCCCGGAAAATCGAGAAGAACATGTAACCTATGTTCTGACGGATGACAGCAGCATTGCCAAAGCCGTTATCGCTTCAAACTTTTACGAAAATCCTTCATCCCTTCTGAACCTTGTGGGAGTCACAGGCACCAACGGAAAAACGACAACCGTTACCTTGTTGCATCAGCTTTTTCAGAAGGCAGGATATAAGACCGGTCTTATATCCACCATTCAAAACAAGATCCTTGAGAAGAACATCCCGGCTACCCACACCACTCCCGATCCGGTTCGGCTGAATGAATTGCTGGCACAGATGGTCGACGAAGGCTGTACCCATTGTTTCATGGAGGTAAGTTCACACGCCGTGGTTCAGAAGCGGGTTACCGGACTGACTTTCAAGGGAGGTGTCTTCACAAACCTGACACACGATCACCTTGATTATCATAAAACCTTCGGTGAATACCTGAAGGCAAAGAAAACTTTTTTCGACAACCTTCCCGCCAGTGCATTTGCCCTTATCAACAAGGATGACAAGAACGGGATGATGATGGTACAAAATACGAAAGCGACCCTCTCCACCCTCAGCATGCACTCCATGGCAGATTTCCGGTGCAGGATCCTTGAGAACCAGTTTGGGGGACTCCACCTCTCCATGGACGGGACAGATTGCTGGTTCCGCCTCATCGGTGCTTTCAACGCCTATAACCTGCTTACCGTATATGCCACGGCACTTCTCCTGGGCGAAGAGAGGCATCGGACATTGACTCTGCTCAGCCTTTGTGAACCGGTTGACGGACGCTTTAATTATATCCGTACGGCGGAAGGCATAACCGCCATCGTGGATTATGCACATACACCGGATGCGCTGCAAAACGTCCTTGAGACCATCCAGTCGATCCGTACGCGTAAGGAAAAGATCATCACCGTGGTGGGTGCAGGCGGAAACCGTGATGCTGCCAAACGGCCCGTAATGGCAAAAATTGCATGCCTTCTCAGCGATAACGTAATCCTTACCTCCGACAATCCCCGGTTTGAAGAACCGGAAGCCATACTTGAAGAAATGCAGAAAGGTGTTGAGCAGAAAGAGAGCAAAAAGGTGCTTGTTATAGTGAACCGCAGGGAAGCGATTAAAACGGCATGTGCCCTTGCACAACCCGGAGACATCATCCTGGTGGCCGGAAAAGGTCACGAGACTTACCAGGAGATTAAAGGGGTGAGGTACCCATTTGATGACAAAGAGATTCTGAAAGAAGTATTGAAAGCGGAAGTATACTAATTCTTTAAAAAAAGATTATGCTGTACTATTTATTTATCTGGCTGCACGATGCCTTTGATTTCCCCGGTGCGGGTGTATTTCAGTACATCTCGTTCAGGGCAGCTCTGGCGCTTATCACTTCGCTCTTCATCTCCATGATCATCGGGAAGAGACTGATCGGCTTCCTGAGGAAAAAACAGGTAGGTGAAACCATCCGTGACCTCGGGCTGGAAGGACAAACAGCCAAGCAGGGAACACCCACCATGGGCGGGCTGATCATCCTGGCAGCGATCCTGGTGCCCACACTTCTGCTTGCGAAACTTCACAACATCTATGTCCTTCTGATCCTTATCACCACGATCTGGCTGGGAGTCATCGGGTTTCTGGATGACTACATCAAGGTTTTCCTGAAGGATAAGAAAGGACTTGCCGGAAAATTCAAGGTCATGGGGCAGATCGGGCTTGGACTGATCATCGGGGCGACGATGTTTTTCAGCAAGGATATCGTGATCCGTGAGAAGAACAGCCGGCAGGCATTTGTTCCCTCCTCTGAGATATTCAACGTGGAAGGCAGTGCGGACCGGGCAAAGATGTATACAAAAGTCCCAACCAAATCCACAAAAACCACCATTCCTTTCCTGAAGAATAATGAATTTGATTACTCGGTCCTGATATCCTGGATCGGATGCGGATATAAAAAATGGACCTTCCTGATTTTCATCCCCATCATCATCTTCATCATTATCGCCGTATCCAACGGGGCAAACCTTACCGACGGCCTTGACGGGCTTGCGACCGGGAGTTCGGCCATCATCGGACTGACTCTCGGGATCCTGGCCTATGTTTCCGGTAACATCGTCTTTGCAAATTACCTGAACATCATGTATATCCCCAATACGGGCGAACTGGCGATCTATATCAGTGCTTTTGTCGGGGCTTGCATCGGGTTTCTCTGGTACAACTCGTATCCTGCCCAGGTCTTCATGGGCGATACGGGAAGCCTGGCCCTGGGAGGCATTGTTGCAGTCTTTGCCATCCTGATCCGGAAAGAGATCATGATCCCGATCTTCTGCGGGATCTTTCTCGTCGAGAACCTCTCGGTGGTTATGCAGGTTGGCTACTTCAAATATACAAAACGCAGGTTCGGTGCCGGCCGCAGGATATTCCTGATGTCGCCGCTGCACCATCATTTCCAGAAGAAAGGCTACCATGAATCAAAGATCGTGATCCGTTTTTTCATCATCGGGATCATGCTTGCAGTTCTGACCATCGTGACATTAAAACTCAGGTAACATCACTCCTTCACAGACAAACTCTAAAAACTGAAAACATGACATTAGAAACATTGGCTTTACAAGGACATCCCGGTGTTCGCACCTCCATGGCTGCATCCATTACGGCCCGGATAAAAGAGGTCAGAAGCAATTTTATCAAGGAATGTTTTTCTGATTTCCAGCAGATGGAGCACAGGATGGAGTCTGTTGCAAATGTGCATGGAATTGAGTTTATCAATGATTCCAGGTCAACGAATATCAATTCAACCTGGTACACGCTGGAAAGCATGTCGAAACCCGTCATCTGGATTGCCGGGGGCAAGGATTCCAGTATCGATTATTCCCAGTTGAAATCTTTGCTGAAGGCAAAGATCAAGTCGATCATCTTTCTCGGGATGGACAGTTCCCGGCTTATCTCTTCCATGTCGGACCTTGACATACCCGTTACAGATGCATCCACCATGGAGGAGGCCGTTGAACTAGCCTATGTCGCCGGTTCGATGGGAGATGTGGTTCTCCTTTCGCCCGGATGTGCCAGTTTTGATCTCTTCAGGGATTACGAAGAACGAGGAAATGCCTTCAAAAAAGCAGTCAAACAACTTTAACAACCAGTAATGATCAAATATTTTAAAAACGCAAAAGGAGATGTAGTGATCTGGGTCGTTGTGACCATTCTTTGCATTTTTTCCTTACTTGCCGTTTACAGTTCAACAGGAACGCTGGCCTACAAGAAGCAGGGAGGGAACACCGAATATTACCTGTTCAAGCATTTTGTGATCCTTGGCTTCGGGATCCTGCTGATGTATGCCACTCACCTTGTCAAGTATACCTATTTTTCGAGGATCTCCCAGATCGGGCTGATCTTAACGGTTCCGCTGCTGCTCCTCACACTTTTCTCAGGGACCAACCTGAATGAGGCAAACCGCTGGCTCACCGTGCCCATCGTCAACCTCACATTCCAGAGTTCCGATGTGGCCAAACTTTTCCTGATCATGTACCTGGCACGTGTGCTCAGCAAGAATCAGGAAGAGATCAAACATTTCAAGTCGGGATTCCTGCCGGTGATCATCCCGGCGATCTTCATCTGCACGCTGATCCTGCCTGCCAATTTTTCCACTGCGGCAATCTTGTTTGTGACCAGCATTGTGCTGATGTTTATCGGAAGGATCTCGCTGAAGTACATTTTTTCATTGATCGGGCTCGGCCTTGTCGCCATCGTTCTCATCTTCAGCCTTGCCAAAGCAGCCCCCAATCTGTTTCCCCGTGGCGGAACCTGGATCAACCGTGTGGATCACTTTCTGAACAATGACAAAGCCGATGAAGATGCGAATTACCAGGTTGAACAGGCAAAGATTGCCATTGTCTCCGGGGGGATACTCGGAAAATCGCCCGGAAGGAGTACACAACGGAATTTTCTGCCTCACCCCTATTCGGATTTTATTTTCGCCATCATTATGGAAGAATATGGAATTGCGGGAGGAAGCTTTGTGGTGCTGCTGTACTGTATTTTATTTTTTCGCGTTGTAAGGATCACAACAAAATGCCAGGGGAATTTCGGGGCCTTCCTTGCGATCGGGATCGGATTCAGCCTGGTGTTCCAGGCCATGATCAACATGGCCGTGGCCGTTCATCTGTTCCCGGTGACTGGACAAACGCTGCCCCTGATCAGTATGGGGGGCACTTCGATCTGGTTTACCTGCATCTCCATCGGGATCATCCTGAGTGTAAGCAGGAGAATTGATATCGAAACAAAAGACGGAACTGAAGTTGAAATTCTGAGTGAAGGGAACCCCGTTCCTGCAACCAGTTAACAAGGATTTGAATGAAAACGATGACCCGGATCATTATCAGCGGAGGAGGAACAGGAGGACATATCTTTCCTGCCATTGCCATCGCAAATGCACTTGCAGCGCTTGAACCGGGCATAGAGATTCTTTTTATCGGTGCAAAGGGCAGAATGGAGATGGAAAAAGTGCCGGCTGCCGGTTACGAGATCCGGGGGTTATGGATCAGCGGGCTGCAGCGCCGGATTACCTTGAAAAACCTGAGTTTCCCTTTCAAGGTCGTCTCGAGCCTGATTAAAGCCGACAGGATACTGGCTTCTTTCGGTCCGGATGTAGTGATTGGAGTTGGCGGTTACGCCAGCGGACCCACGCTTCGCGCCGCAGTGAGAAGAAAGATCCCCACGCTGATCCAGGAGCAAAATTCCTATCCGGGGATAACCAATAAACTGCTGGCAGGAAAGGTTGACAGGATCTGTGTAGCCTATGAAGGAATGAGCCGGTTTTTTCCTTCGGAAAAAATCATTTTTACGGGGAATCCCGTACGTCAGGATATTATCGCACCGGCAAACAAAGAGGAGGCCCTGGAACATTTTCACCTGGACAAGAATAAGAAAGTAGTACTGATCATCGGAGGAAGCCTTGGGGCAGGCACGATTAACAAAAGTGTTTTACATCACCTTTACCAGCAGAACAGGGAGGATGATTTCCAGTTGCTGTGGCAAACCGGAAATTATCATTATAACGTTATCAGCACGAATGAGAATATACAAAACCGGGAAGATGTGCATATCGTTCCATTCATAGACCGAATGGACCTGGCATATACCGCTGCAGATATCATCGTCTCCCGTGCAGGTGCGATTGCGATTTCGGAACTGTGCATCATCGGGAAACCGGTTATTTTAATCCCTTCTCCCAATGTTGCCGAAGACCACCAGACAAAAAACGCGGAGGCACTTGTACGAAAGTCGGCGGCATTGATGCTGAAAGACCAGGATGCTGTTGAGAAACTTTTCGATATCGTGAAACAACTGGCTGCCGATAATGAACTGCAGAATGTTTTCAGCAAAGAGATCAGAGCCATGGCAAAACCTGAAGCTGCCAGCGTGATAGCGCAGGAAACAATGAAACTCATCAGAATAAAAGCATAAACCAGGATGGACATTCTTCAATACAGGTCGGTATATTTTCTGGGCATCGGGGGAATCGGTATGAGCGCCCTGGCAAGGTATTTCCGCTGGAATGGTGCAAGTGTTTCGGGATACGACAAAACAGAAACGGCTCTGACCCGTCAGCTGACAGCAGAAGGAATTCCCGTTCATTATGATGAAAACCCTGAACTCATTCCCGATCCTGTCGACCTGGTTGTTTATACGCCCGCGCTTCCGAAAGACCACAAAGAACTTCTGTTTGTCCTTGAAAAAGGAGTTCCCCTGAAAAAAAGATCTGAAGTACTGGGAATGATCACAGGCAAAGCAAAAACCATTGCCATCGCCGGAACCCACGGAAAAACGACGATCACAACGATGGTGGCCCATCTGCTGAAAGCTGCAGGGAAAGAGAGCATCTCCTTTCTGGGAGGGATCTCAAAAAATTACCACACAAATCTTATCCTTTCCGGAATGCCGGAGTGTCAGCCCACTGGGTTACCCGAATATTTTGTCGCCGAGGCAGATGAATTTGACCGTTCCTTTCTCCGTCTTTTCCCCTCGATTGCAGTGATCACTTCAGCCGACGCAGATCATCTTGACATTTATGGAACCCTTGATGAAGTCAGGCTTTCCTTTGGCAGATTCACATCCCAGCTGCAAAAGAACGGAACGCTGATCCTGAAGAAAGGAATGGGTATCATTCCTGAAAAAGCAGAGAATTATACCATACTTACCTATTCCCTGGAGAGCGGAGCAGATTTTTATCCGGAAAGGGTCAGGCTGGAGAAGAGCCGGTTTGTCTTCGATCTTGTCACCCCGGGGAGGACGATCCCGGACATCACCCTCGGATTGCCCGGGAAATTCAATCTTGAGAATGCCATAGCTGCTTCCGCCGTTGCTTGTGTGACCGGGATAACGGATGATGCAATGGTACAGGCCCTCGGGAATTTTGAGGGTGTTGAGCGCCGGTTTGATTTCCAGGTATTAACGGATGATTTTGTTTACATTGACGATTATGCCCATCATCCGGAAGAGCTGAAGGCCTGCATCCGGGCTGTCAGGGAGATCTTTCCGGACAAAAAGATCACAGGGATCTTCCAGCCCCATCTTTTCACCCGCACCCGCGATTTTGCGGATGCATTTGCACGAAGCCTGGAATTACTGGATGTGCTGATCCTTCTTGAGATATACCCGGCACGGGAAAACCCGTTGCCGGGGATTGATTCGGCAATGCTGCTGGAAAAAGTGAAGATTCAGAATAAAATACTATGCAGCAAGACGGATGTCGCAGCGGCATTAAAAGAGATCAATCCTCAGGTCCTGCTGACATTGGGCGCTGGTGACATCGACCAGCTGGTAAAGCCGATTAGGGAATTGTTTTCGAATAAGTGACAGAAAGGAAGAATGAAAAAGTTTTTGAAAATCCTTGAGATAACAGCTTGGGTGCTAGCTACGGCCGGACTGTTTGTTCTGCTTGGATTTACGACCACCGAGCACAACAGCGAGGTGTGTAAAAAGTACATCATCCATATCGACTATGGCAAAGCGGATGTGCTGGTCACAGAAAGTGATATTTATACTGTTGTCAGGTCAACCGGAAACATTTTAAAAGGACAGCAGCTGGGTTCCATCAATTTCGAACGGATCGAGCGAGAGGTCAAACGCCACTCGTATGTTGCAAATGCACAGGCCTACATGAACCTGGAGGGTGATGTCGAGATCGATGTGGTTCAGCGCCAGCCGATGCTCCGGATCTTTAATGAAAAAGGAGAGAGTTTCTACCTCGACGGAATGGGAAACCTCATGCCCCTGAATCCCGCTTTTTCAGCGCGGGTGCTGGTAGCCAGCGGATTCATCGGGGAACCTTTCTCCGGGAAGGATTGTTACCTTGCCGATTCGGTAATGAAGAAAGATTCTCTGGAGTTCCACTCAGTGATGAATAATCTTTACAGGCTATCCTCCTTTATCACAAATGATAAATTTCTCAAAGCGCAAATCGAGCAGATCTATGTTGAACCGAACGGGGAGTTTGAGCTTATCCCCCGAGTAGGAGCGCATACCATCCTCATGGGAGGAGCAGACAATTTGGAGGATAAATTTGAACGGTTGTTTGTCTTTTACAGGATGGGACTCAGCAAAACAGGATGGAGCAGGTACAATGTCATCAATATAAAATTTAAAAATCAAGTTGTTTGTTCAAAAATTTAGTCAGGTTATGAAAACATCAGAAATCATTGTAGGATTAGATATCGGCACGACGAAGATCGCAGTCATCGTCGGACATAAAAATGAATTCGGGAAAATGGAGATCCTTGGTCATGGAAAGGTTCCGTCGATCGGCGTAAAGAGGGGCGTGGTCTCCAATATCGAGAACACGGTTCAGTCGATCAAGGATGCCATCAAGGAAGCATCCCAGAAATCAGGTGTTGACATCCGGTATGTGAATGTCGGGATCGCCGGCCAGCACATCAAAAGCCTGCAGCATCACGGCAGTACCATCCGAAAGGATAGTGAAACCGAAATCAGCCAGGAAGAGATTGAGACCCTCATCAACAGCATGTATAACCTGAATATGAATCCCGGTGAGGAGATCATCGAGGTCATTCCACAACAATTCAGCCTCGACGGGGAACCGGTCGTGAAGTCTCCCAAGGGGATGATCGGCAGTTCGCTGGAAGCCAACTTTCATATCATTGTCGGACAAACTGCGGCAGCAAAGAACATTTACAAATGTGTACGGAAAGCAGGCCTTGAAGTGGTAGACCTGATCCTGGAACCCATTGCTTCAGCCGAAGCCGTTTTGAGTGAAGAAGAAAAAGAAGCCGGAGTTGTTCTGGTGGATATCGGCGGCGGGACTTCGGATATTGCCATTTTTCATGAAGGTATCATCCGGCATACCGCGGTCATCCCTCTTGGCGGGGATATCATCACGGAAGATGTCAAGGAAGGGTGCTCCATCATAAAAAAACATGCCGAAGAGCTGAAGGTCAAATTCGGATCTGCCCTGGCAAGTGAAAACCGCGAAGAGGAGATCGTGGCCATCCCCGGACTGAGAGGCCGTCCCCCGAAGGAGATCAGTATCCGGAACCTGGCCAACATCATCCAGGCACGAATGGAAGAGATCATTGAATACATCTATTTTGAGATTAAAAATTCAGGATATGAGAAAAAACTGATCGGCGGGATCGTACTGACCGGTGGTGGTGCCCAGATGAAGCACATTGCACAGCTGACTGAGTTCAAGACCGGCATGGATACCCGTATCGGCTATCCGAACGAACACCTCGCCAGCGATGTACCCGAAGAGATGGCCAGCCCGATGTATTCAACCGGTATCGGCCTTGTCATTGTCGGCATCGAACGGTATGAAAAGGAAAAAGAAAAGATGAAACCCGCTGTTGAGGAGGAAATCCCGGAACCTGAGGAGAAGGAAACGAAATCAAAAAAGAAGGTGAAGGAGAAGAAACCCCGGGATCCGGAAAAGGATGGCAGGAAATTTACGGACTCCTTTATTGAGAAGATTCAGAAGTGGTTTGAAGAGGAGGATAAGTAAATTCCGCTATTAACAATCGTTCTGTTAATAAAAAAAACAATTCAGTATTTTTCATGCTCTCTTTCTGTCTAATTTTAAAAAGCAAAATCCCCATCCTATGTTAAAATTCGATTTACCCAAAAACCAGTCATCTATCATCAAAGTGATCGGTGTCGGCGGAGGTGGTAGCAATGCCGTTACGCATATGTTTCGGCAGGGTATCAAAGGTGTTGACTTCATTATCTGCAACACCGATTCGCAGGCAATGGAATCCAGTCCGGTTCCGACAAAGATAGCGCTGGGAGCAAATCTGACGGGTGGACTTGGTGCAGGAGCTGTTCCTTCAATCGGAAAAAATGCCGCATTGGAGAACATTCAGGACCTCAGGAATATCCTTGAAAAAAACACCAAGATGTTATTTATCACGGCGGGAATGGGGGGAGGAACCGGAACGGGTGCTGCGCCGGTCATTGCCAGCGTCTCAAAAGAGCTGGGTATCCTCACCGTGGGAATCATCACTATGCCTTTTTCCTTTGAAGGAAGAAAGCGGAACCAGCATGCCGAACAGGGAATCGCCGAGATGAAAAAATATGTGGACGCCCTTGTGATCATCTGCAATGATAAATTGAGGGACCTGTTTGGAGATCAGAGGCTCTCGGCTGCTTTCGGGCATGCCGATGATGTCCTGACCACCGCAGCCAAAGGGATCGCCGAGATCATTACCGTAACGGGTTACATAAATGTGGATTTCGAAGATGTGAAAACGGTGATGAAGGACAGCGGGGTTGCCATCATGGGATCAGGAATTGCCAATGGCGAAAACCGTGCCATCAATGCCATCGAAATGGCACTGAACTCACCCCTGCTGAATGACAACAATATTGAAGGGGCAAACAACCTCCTGCTTTACATCGCTTCGGGCAAAGATGAGATTACAATGGATGAAGTGTCAGAGATTACCGATTACATCCAGGAAAAGACAAAAAATTCCGCAGAGGTGATCTGGGGGAACGGGATCGATGAATCGCTCGAAGATAAGATCAGCGTAACCATTATCGCAACAGGGTTTGATGAGGATCATAAGAGAAAACCTGCAGAGCGGGAAAAGGCCATCGTTATTACCCCTCTCTACCAGCAGGATTCTTACATCAGGCCGCTCAATGCACCTGTTGTTGAAAAGGAACCTCTTCCATGGATGGAACAGAAGTCTGATGAAGAGATTCCTGTCATCACTCCGGAACCTGAGATTGCGACTGAACCCGAACCCATGGTTTTTGAAAAAGAGATTGTTCCTGACGAATCAATGCCGCACAGGACCATCATCTTCAATATAGAACCTGAGGAGCCGGAAACGCGGAGAATTACGTTTGAGGAGCCCGCTGAGGAAAAATCATACGAAAACAAGGAGATCGAAGTTCCTGTGTCGGAGGTTCTTTTCCGCCCCACTGTAAAACCTGTTCAAAAGCCTGATCCGGAGATCCAGAAGGAGCAGCCGGAGATGGAAAAGCTGATGAACGACCGCGTTCAGAAACTCAGGGCCCTGAGTGAAAAACTAAAGACACATCCTCCCCTCGAAACCCACCTGGCAGAGATCGAGAGCATTCCCGCATACAAACGCAGGAACATCGAACTAGCCGATGTACAGCCCTCTTCCGAATCGCAAGTTCAGCTTTACACGGTTTCCGAAAAAGATAAAAATATCGAGATCAGGAAGGAGAATTCCTACCTTCATAACAATGTCGATTAACCATGGAACTTGAAATACTGATCAACAACGACATCAAAAATGCCATGCTGGCCCGGGATCCGGAGAAACTGGAAGCGCTTCGTGCCATCAAAGCCGCTTTGTTGCTGGAAAAGACCAAAGAAGGAACCACCGGCGAGATCCCAGAATCGGTTGAGCTAAAACTTCTCCAGAAACTGGTGAAGCAGCGCCGGGAGTCGGCTGATATTTATGCAGCTGCCGGTCGGGAGGATTTGGCTGGTAAAGAAAGGTTTGAAGCATCCATCATCGAAAAATACCTCCCTCAGCAAATGGGTGAAGCAGAGGTGACAGAGAAGATCAGACAGATCATCGCACAAACACAGGCGAGTTCGATAAAGGATATGGGTAAGGTTATGGGAGCCGCCTCCAAAGAACTGGCCGGAAAAGCCGACAACAAGATGGTTTCGGAGATTGTCAAAAAACTTCTCGGGGCCTGATGCTTAATGAACTTTCGAGTAGTCTGAAAATATTAATATTAATGATGAGCGGAATTTACAATTCCGCTTTTATTATTTGATTTCAGCAGTTTGTCTCTTCAGAAACTTCGTCTCCTTCCTTCTCTCAATAAACCCTGAAACAAAACAGGCAAGACGCCAGAAGATTTTCCACTTTCCGAATCCATTCCGCACATCCGCATACCAGCGCTCCCCGCGGAGTATCTTTCCAAAGGCCTTCCATGCCCTGTCGCTGTCGCGGACAAAGGAATGAATTCTTATCGGGACCGTATTAAATACATGTTTTATCCTGTTGGCCTCGAGAAGTTCTGTCATCAGTTCGTCATTGATCCGTTGAGAAAAGGTTTCCAGTGATGGTATTCTGCCTGAAAGATACTCTGAACAGGTTTCTGCTGCCAGCTTCCCGCTCCTCACTGCATAATAGATCCCCTCTCCCGTCAGAGGATCGCCCAGCCCTGCTGAATCACCCGTTACCATGACAAACCCTTTATGGAATGCCGACTTTCGGGTCCGGACCGGGATTGGCCAGGATTTCAGCGACCGGGTTTCCCCGAATCGGATATTGGAGGATGGAGGATGGAGGATAGAGGATGGAGAATTGAGAATGGAAGATTGAAGTGACGTGTTTCCAATTGACGTCATAAAACGTTCGTAATAGGGCATCATTGCTTTTGACAGTCTGGCGGGGCCTCCGACTCCAATGGAGAAATGATCTTTCTTCGGGAACACCCAGGCATATCCTCCGGGAAGCGTTCCCCAGTCGAGGAATACCGTCCCGGAAAAACGCATGAGGTCTTCCGGATCAGCGTTTACTTCGGCTTCCCACGCCAATCCCATTTCAACAGAATCCTGCAGGCCCGTAGTCCGGGAGACAATCCCTGAAGCTCCTTCGGCGCCGATCAGCATCCTGCTGCGAAAGGTCTTCTCCTGCGTTGAAACCGTCACGCCGGATTCATCCTGGAGAAAGGAGGTGACCTTTTCTCCCATGCTGATTGTCGCTCCGGCATCGGCTGCCTTCTGCAGCAGGAATGCATCCAGGTCGCCGCGCATGGTACAGTAGATCAGAGGCTCGGTTGAATTTCTTGTAAAAACATGTTCGAATTGATGGGAAAAACGGAACGAATGGATTGTAGATTCGATGACCGGGGTGAGGTCGAAGGGGATCTCCTTCAGGATTTTGTGGGTCAGTCCGCCGCCGCAAACCTTGTACCTGGGAAACCGGGTCTTCTCCAGCAGGGTAACCTGTATGCCTTGTGTAGCCAGGATATAGGCGGCCAGGGAACCGGCCGGACCCGCACCAACAACGATTACATCCGTATCAAAAAGCATCAGAGAAGGGCAAGGACCTCTTTCAGGAGTTTATCTTTGTTCACCGGGGCCACCCCCACCTCTTCGCATACCAGTCCGCCGGCAAGGTTTGAAATATAGGCAATCTCATACGGAGAACATTGTTTCGCAAGGCAAAGTGCAGCAACGCTGATCACCGTATCTCCTGCTCCGGAGACATCGGAGATCGATCGCACATGTGCCGGGATGAAGATATTCTTTTCATCCAGTGAATCTTTCATGCTGATCATAACCCCCAGTTCAGACAAGGTAGTGAGGATGTACTTACAGTTGAGTTTATCCCGTAACGCCTGTGTCGCCGACAAAAGCAAATCACGGTCGCTGTGGTCAAACTCAACTTTCATCCCTTCCTTCAGCTCTTTGAGGTTTGGTTTGAACAGGGTCACACCTGAAAAATCGTAGAAGTTCTTTTTCTTCGGATCGACGGCTACCGGAATGTTCATCTTTGTTGCGCGGTCGATAACTTCCCGTATCAGTACCGGATTGATCACTCCTTTATTGTAATCCTGGAAGATGATCGCATCGATTTTTTCACTCAGGAGAATCCTGTCAATATTTTCCAGAAGGTGTGTATGGTCGTTTTCTGCAAGGTCTTCCTCCACCTCCTCATCCACCCTCAGCATCTGGGTGCTGTTTCCGAAAATCCGGAATTTCGTTGTCGTAATTCTTCCGGCGGTTCTTACAACCCCGTAGGATTCGATCTTCTCCTTCTTCAGCAGGTCGAGAAAAACAGAGCCTTTATCATCCTCCCCGATCACTGAACAAAGCACCGGTTTTGCCCCCATGCTCTTGATGTTCATTGCTACGTTGGCTGCACCACCCATCCGGTTTTCCCTTTTCCTCAAGGCTACAATGGGAATCGGCGCCTCCGGTGAGATCCGTTCAACTTTTCCCCATAGATAGGAATCCACCATGACATCACCGATGATCATAATGGTAAGTTTGTTGAACTCCTCGAAAAGTTTCTTGTAATTGGTATGTTTGTCCATGCAACAGGGGATTAATTGTCCTGTGGTACCAGATTATAATCCGCGATCGTTTTGACATGATTGTTGATTTCATCGGAAGAGATCTTCCCGTCCATCAGCCGGATGATGCGGTGAGCATGCAAAGCGATATCTTCTTCATGGGTAACAATAATTACCGTATTGCCCATCTTGTGGATCTCCTCCAGCAGGCCCAGAATTTCAAGAGATGTTTTGGAGTCGAGATTCCCCGTAGGCTCATCCGCCAGGATAATCGCAGGATTGTTAACCAGGGCCCTGGCAATGGCCACCCGCTGGCGCTGGCCTCCCGACAGTTCGTTGGGCTTGTGAGCCATACGGTCAGAGAGCTTTACCTCGTCAAGGACTTCCGTAGCGCGTTCGATTCTTCTTCCCTTGGAAACGCCTGCGTAGATCAGCGGCAACATGACATTTTCCAATGCCGTTGACCTGGGAAGCAGGTTAAAGGTCTGGAACACGAATCCGATCTGCCGGTTCCGGATCTCAGCCAGGCTGTTATCATCCATCTTGCTTACGTCCTCATCGTTGAGAAAATAGGATCCGCTGGTAGGCGTATCCAGGCATCCAAGGATGTTCATCATGGTCGACTTTCCTGATCCAGAAGGTCCCATGATGGCAACAAATTCATTCTTCTTGATCACCATGGAAACCGAACGCAATGCTTCGACAATAACCGTTCCGATTTTAAAATTCTTAACAATATCGACGATCCGGATGACTTCTTTTTCCATATGACGGATTATTATGCGTAGAATACCAGTCTATCTACAAAAATACAATTTTTATCAGAAACGAAGGATAAAATCTTCCTTGCTCAAGCCACTCTTAAAGAACACCAGCCCCATTCTGAAAAGGTCGATGGTGATGGTAACCGAAGGATGTTCCTGGATCTCTTTCCATGCTTTTTCCATCTCACCCGACCAGTGGATATCGTCAAGAATAAGAACGGAATCTTCGTGAATGTGTTGTAAACACTGGTAAAAATAGTGTAATGAAGGCTTTTTCCTGTGGTTTCCGTCGATGAACACAAGGTCCACTTTCCCGAGCTTTTCAAGCAAACCGGGAAGCACCTCTTCAAATGGGCCGGTCAGCTGGTTTACATTTAACAAACTCAGGTGTTCAAAGTTCTTTCTGGCAAAAGCAGCTGTTTCCTGGCATCCTTCTATGGTAGTAATCACTCCTTCCGGGTTTCCCAATGCAAGGTAAGAAGTGCTTATTCCCAGAGATGTTCCCAGTTCAACCATGACTGCCGGCTTGAAATACCTGGCCATGCGGAAAAGGAAACGGCCATAGGCAGGCTGGACGCACGATCTTCTCACAACCCTCGTCACCGGGATAATCCGGTGGCACCAGGGAATATCCCCGGCTCCTGCCCCCAGGTCTGACATCTTGATGTATCCCTGGTCTTTCAGCAGCCTGGATCTCAGTCTTTCGACCTGCCGCGGTTCAGGATACTTTGTTTTGTCGTTCACGACGTTTGAATAGAACTGATAGATAAAAGGAGAATGAAGATCAAACTTCGATTTCGCCTTAATCCTGTGCCGTAAAAACCGTATTACCGTTTCTGTCTGTTTCGACATTTTTGAAAAATTGCACAAAAGTACCTCATTTACCGTTATAAAATCTGCCGGAAGGGAATAATAATCTAAATCCTTATTACGATCAGACGATTTTAGAATGCCGGTCGAATTTTGGATTGACGATTGACGTTTTAGAAAATCTAAAATCGAAAATTAAAATTCATTCTATGATCTTCAATTGTCCAATCAGAAGTATTTACTGGTAAAATTTGTACTTTTGCACCTTAACGCGGATGAATGATTTTTCACAAGGGATCCAGGGTTTCTGATTATTTTTCGCTTGTCAAGATAAGCCATACAGTTTTTTCACTTCCCTTTGCACTTATCGGGTTCAGCCTGGCTATTCATGAGACAACTGATCCGCATTACCTCCGGCTGCTGATCCTGGTATTGGCCTGTGTTTTTTTCGCCCGCAATGCAGCCATGGGCTTTAACCGTTTCGTTGACCGTGACATTGACCGGAAGAACCCCCGTACAGCCTTGCGGGAAATTCCCAAGGAAATTATCCGCCCCGGCTCGGCCTTGCTCTTTGTTTTGCTGAATGCGGCTCTTTTTCTCACTGCAGCCTACCTGATAAACCTCCTCTGTTTTTTCCTGGCGCCCGTCGCCTTACTTGTTGTTATGGGATATAGTTTCACGAAACGGTTCACGTTTTTATCGCACCTTGTACTTGGACTCGGGCTTTCGCTGGCGCCCATTGGGGCTTACCTTTCAGTGACGGGTCACTTTGCAGTTCTTCCGGTAATCTATTCCCTGATCGTTGTTTTCTGGGTTGCCGGGTTTGATATCATCTATGCCCTTCAGGATGTTGAATTTGATAAAACCGAGAAGTTAAGGTCCATCCCTGAATCCTTCGGTAACAGAAATGCACTCAGAGTATCTGCCATTTTCCACTTCTTTGCTATTGTTCTGACAGTTTTCGGGGGAATCGCCGGAAATTTTCATTATTTCTACTGGATCGGCGCTGTCATCTTTTCAATCATCCTGATCTATGAACACCTGATCGTGAAGCCCGACGATCTTTCCAGGGTCAACCTTGCCTTTGCAACCCTCAATGGAATGGGAAGCGTGGTTTTTGCCGTATTTGTAATGCTGGATATTTTTATCCGGTGACCAGATTATGATGTAGTGACATGAGGCTGCTTCCCTTCTGTAGAGTTACCGGTTCCAATAATGACCGAAAACAAAATAATAGGCAAACTGATCCTTACTGGCAGCAACATCAAATCCCATCCTGAGCTTGAAGAGCCGGGCCACCAGGTAACGGAATCCAGCGCCGCCTGCCCAATGCCAGGTGTCGTCGCTCATGTACCTTGAATCACTCCAGGTTCTTCCGGTTCCAACGAAACCGACAACACTCCACCGACGGGTCACATCGACACGCTGCTCTGTTTCAAACAACAGGGTCTCCTGTCCCTGGTACCGCATCATCGGAATCCCTCTCATGTCCAGGTATGGATAATAATAGAAAGGAACATCATTGAACATTACCTGACCCACCGTTCTGAAACCACAAACCCAGGGTTTCAATATCTGGATGAACATGTTTGCATTGATCACAATCTGATCGAAATTGAAATCACTGGCCGTCCAGTTCCTTCCAAAGGTGTAAGTTGTTTTTAGTCGCAGCCCCTTATCGGGTGTAAACATTGAATTGCGGTAGTCCAGCTCCAGGTAAATACCAAGGTTCCCAAGGTTCTTGTTGAAATCGGGCGGGGAAAAAAGTGTATCAAAATTCCTGTGAAAAATGGTATCGAGGGAGCTCTTAAAATCATACTTGACGATCATCCTTGTAAACTGGTACCGGATACCGGCAAAGATCCTGTTTTTATGAAGGTTCTCACTAACATCCAGTACTGCAACGATCGGTTGAAGGTTAAACTGTTCCTTCAGTTCGTTCCCTCGATATGTCTGCCTGTAAAAATCCATATTGGCATTTGCATATCCCGCCCCGATGGTATATCTCATCCCGATCGTCGGGAAGGAACCCTGCCTCAGCGCTCCGACGCCCCAGGTGTTGTTCAGTGTGTACATGCCGGCAACACCGGTGATATCCGGAAAACGGTACCGGTCCTCCGTTTTTCCTTTTTTTTGCGGACTGATAAAAACAGCCGCCAGCGCAATGCCAAAACTTCCAAGCGCAGGTTCAGTAATGATCGTTGGCCATGGGATAAATCCGTGAAGGTTAACAATGTAGTTACTCATGTCAAACTTGTTATCCAGCGTGTCTTTTAATGTGGATGTTTTCTTCTGGGCCTGAATGGAAAAAGATAACATGCTTGTTAAAATGAGCAGGGAGAGAATTCCTTTTTTCATCGTTTTCATTATTTTGGATAAATGCAGCGACAAAACAATATGAATCGGATATAAATTTAGGAATTTATCTCCAAAATCATGAAAAGGATATTTTTGTGGAATTGAATCGTAGACCCCTTCTCTGTACCTCTTCTGATTGGGATCAATAAGAATATGCCCTGTAACCTGAAAGCAGCGTCAAGAAGTTGGTACTTCTGTCTCTGGCTTCCTGAATTTACAAGCCTGTGGGAATAGTTCCGTTTTTTATTCCGTTCCGGATGGTATTGAGTTCGTTTTTAATGCTGTCCGGTATCAGGGCATTATAATCGTGGAATGGGGCAATTTCGATATCGACTGTCGAGAGGTTACCGTATTCGATCTTGTGCCCGGAGAACCCCTTGGCTTTCGTCCAGTAAATGATATTATAGACAGAATTGTCCATCTTCTTCAGGCAGGAGGTAAGGAGGATATCCGAAACCTCCGGAATGGAGACATATTGGTCGAAGTCCACGCCAATGCCCCATTTCCCTTTTTCCTTGATCTTGTATAAGGAACCGTTACCCGATTTTCCTGCAAAGGGGAAGATCACATCGGCACCAAGCTGGATCAGGCTGTCGGCCAGCTTCGCACCCTGGAGTGTGTCGCTGAACGAAGTGGCAAAAAAACCGGTGGAACTGACAGTTTTTCCATATTTGGTATTGAAATACTGGATCCCTCCCATATAACCGGTCCTGAATTGCTGGATCACGGGGATGTCCATTCCGCCAATCCAGCCGGCCACCGGATTCTGAGGATCTTTCACCTGTGCCCAATACGCTCCAAGAAAGCCGCAAAGAAAAGAGGACTGGTCAACCTGGTAAACATAGAACGACACGTTCGCCGGAATGTCGGTGTTGCTGTAGTCAAGCAGGACAAAATGTATCGTTGGATTTTTTTTTGCAGCTGAAGCAACAGCACCTGCGGCCTCATAACCCAGGAGAATGATAAGGTCGTAACCCTCCTGGATGAGGGAATTGATATTCGGCGTGAAGTCAGAAGTATCAATGCTTTCGCGGCTGGCCGTTTTCACCCCGAGTTCTTTCTCCGCATTCTGGAGCCCTATGAGCGCCAGCTGGTTGAATCCGCGGTCGTTAAATCCTCCCGTACTGCTTACCAGGCCTACCTTCGGCGGGGGAATTTCAGTTAATTCATTGGTCTTCCTGCGCGAGCAGGATGTCAGCTGCAAAAGTATCAGTAAAGAAATAATTCCAAGAATAAACAATTCTTTCTTCATGGCATGGTTCTTATGGTTTCCTTTGTCAAATTTAAAAAATAATTAGCCAAAAAGAAAAAACAGATAAGAACATTGACAAATCCCGGCAAAGAGGCTACGTACCCCCGCCCTCCCGCGAGGGCCACATCTGTTGTTATCCTGTTTTGTGGAGATGAAAAATATACCCGTCCAGTTGATACATTAATATTCTCTGAATGCCTTTTGTAAAGGTTCGGATAGCCAGACTTCAGGAATTTCTAAATTATCTTATAAAGGGGGTAAAACAGAAGGATATTATTCATTCCCCATCAATTTAAACCCAAGGGAAACCATAATAAAATTATTATGGGTATCAAAGTTGTAATTGGCAGCATCCTTTATCAGTGAGCTGAATGCATATTCATACCGTATATCCAGGGTGATAAATAAGAAATCTATGCCGGTACCGGCCATAATCATCCAGTTTGCCGTATTGAAACTAGCAGATTCGACAGGTCCCGTTAAATCATTGAAATTTTTGACTTTCTTATTAACCACAAAAGAAGCAACCGGTCCCAGTTCGACCCTCCATTTGAGGAAACTCGAATTGATGATTTTAAAACCAGCCAGGAGTGGAATATCGAGTGAGCCAACCGTAAATTTTTGTTTGGTCCATGTTCCGTCTGTACTGTCATTGGTAAAGGCTCCGCCGCTGAAAGTATAAATTAGTTCAGGGGCAAAATAGAGGCGTTTTCCTACCCGCGTGAAGATGCCTATATGAAAGCCATTGCCGTAATGTGATTCGACCGAACTCAGGCTGGTAGCTAATTTATTGCCATTGTAACCAGCTTTAAACCCAAGTGTAAATTGTCCGAATGAAATTCCGGTTAAACAAAACAGGGCAATCACGATTAAAACAAACTTTTTCATGATGATGAATTTTGGTGATTATTCTTAACCATGCTTTCCGGTATAACCATTTATACGGATTAATGATATTCAGGTGGAATTTATCACTTTGTCTTGTCATGGCCTTGACGAGGCATTGGTGAATCTATCTGATGAGGCTGAATTGAATTCTTTCGGCCTTTTTGAGTTGCCATTCTCATGCTTATGTCCTCCTGGTGGGGCCAAATATGATGACAAACCCAACAGGAATAACATAATCAATCCAACAGGGAAAATCAGATTGACTTTTTTCGTACCTGATAGTTTCCTTATAACACAAAGGTCGGGATGTTTAATTCCGAAGCATTACACATTTATAAGAAATTCTTACATTTTTCACATATTGTGAAATCATGGGGAAGGATCGGAGGGAAGGGCCAGGGATGGGGGCGGATCACTTCCCCCAGTTGTCGCGGTCAAGACTTCTGTACTGTATCGCTTCTGCGAGATGTTCGGCCTTGATATCTTCCTTTTTATCAATATCTGCGATGGTCCTTGACACCTTCAGGATCCGGTCGAAGGCACGGGCGGAAAGACCGAGTTTCTCCATGGCGGTTTTCAGCAGATGACTGGAGGCTTCGTTCAGCTGGCATACCTTGCGCACCATCTTTGCCGACATCTGTGCATTGCAATAGATTCCGGGCAACCCTTCAAACCTTTTTTCCTGGATCTGGCGAGCCTCTATGACCCTGGCGCGAATTTTCTCGCTTTTTTCAGATTGCCGGGAATCGGTGAGCTCCCGAAAGGGTACCGGGATCACCTCCACATGAATGTCGATGCGGTCGAAAAGCGGGCCGGAGATCTTGCTCAGGTACTTCTGAACATTGCCTGCCCCGCACTTGCATTCGATCTGCGGGTGATTGTAATATCCGCACGGACAGGGGTTCATTGCGGCCACAAGCATGAAGCTCGCCGGGTAGTCAACCGTGAACTTTGCCCTGGAGATGGTCACGACACGGTCCTCTAACGGCTGCCGCAAAACCTCCAGTACCGATCGTTTGAACTCGGGAAGTTCGTCAAGGAACAAAACCCCGTTGTGCGCCATGGAGATCTCTCCCGGCTGAGGAATCCCCCCTCCACCAACAAGCGCCACATCGCTGATGGTATGGTGCGGCGACCTGAACGGCCTGACGGACACCAGTGAATTGTGTTGTGATATTTTCCCGGCCACCGAATGGATCTTGGTGGTTTCAAGTGCCTCGTGCAGATTCAAGGGTGGCAGGATCGAAGGCAGCCTCTTTGCCAACATCGTCTTACCAGCCCCCGGCGGCCCAATCAAAATGACATTGTGTCCCCCCGCTGCTGCGATTTCCAACGCCCTTTTGATATTCTCCTGCCCCCTGACATCTGCAAAATCAAATTCATACTCATTCAGCTTCGAATAAAAAATCTCACGGGTATCCACGGTCACCCGTTCCAGATTCCCGGTATCATTCAGAAAATCGATGACCTGTTTTATATTCTCAACCCCGTAAACTTCCAGCTTCCCCACAATGGCTGCCTCCTTGGCATTTTGTAACGGAAGAATGATCCCTTTAAATCCCCTCCTGTTTGCTTCAATCGCGATCGGAAGCGCTCCTTTCATGGGCTGGAGACTCCCGTCCAGCGACAGTTCCCCTAGGATCATGAACGATTCCAGCTTATCCATGTTCACGATCTTGTCGGCCGCAAGGATGGCAACGGCTATGGTAAGATCGTAGGAGGAGCCTTCCTTGCGGATATCTGCCGGCGCCATGTTGATGACGATCTTCTTCCCGGGAATTTTGTATCCCGTGTTCCGCAGGGCCGAATCGATCCGCTGATGGCTCTCCTTCACGGCATTGTCGGGCAACCCGACCATGAAGAAATTAATCCCCTGGTCGATGCAGACTTCAATGGTGATCGTAATGGCGTGGATACCGTAGAGGGCGCTTCCGAATGTTCTGACTAACATAAAAACCGGATAAGGTTGAGAATTCTATTCCCTTAATCCGGAAAAAATGAAAAGGTAATACGTTTTGGGAAATTTTTTTTTGAACAAATGCATCTCCTCGCCAAAAAACAACGAGGTCACAATTGGGAAAGTGATTTTAAAATCTTCGAAAGCGACGGGGGATTAACCCATACACCTCAACCCCCGGCCCCTTCTCCTGAAGAGAAGGGGTGCAGGGGATGAGGCAGATTAAATACCGTTCGGTGAACATGGATTCTCCAGCCTGGTCAACATGGATAAAAAAAGTATCGGAAAACAGCCCGGATCGTCTTTAATCCTTCAGGCAACGAACAGAGAACCCCTCGACGTTTTTTGATGTGCCATGTCCAAAGTAGGTACTGTTGTAAAAAACATACCAGCCCCATGATTCGGTCGAACTCCAAAGGTTAGCATAAATACCAATGGAACTGAAGGATCCATCCCAGCTTCGCATTCTGCCGGGAAGAGCCGTAAAACCAGATTCATTGGTTGCCCCTGTGTTCGGGCCATTCCAATGGATGGTACCGGCTTCTTTCATTTTGCCGCCTGCAACGTCAAACCCTCCCAGAAACGCTTGCAATTGTGTCCATTCAGCATCAGTGGGTACATGCCAGCCCGCCGGACAGATATGCCGGCCATCGCTCACTGCATACCAGTTGTAAAGTCTGCCGTATATCAGATTATAGTCGCAATAAGCGCCGGTCAACAGGTTCGACCATTGCGTATTGTCAGTTACATGGGTTATCGGATCTCCGTTCCGGTACCGGGTCGTTTTCAGATTTTCTGCCATCCACAACTGGCTTCCGATTTTGACAGTGTTGTAAACATTGCCATCAATATCCGTTACGGTTACCGCCTGGGATTCTCCGGTCTCATCGCCTGACTTCTTTTTGCAACTGCTGGTGAGCAGGAACAGCAAAGCCAGAACAGCCAGTGAGCACGTGAATATCTTTGTTCCATGTCTCATACCGATCAGATTTAAAGAGATAAATTTAATCAGATTATGCTTGTTCTTCCAAAAGAAAGTAAAAAAAATCGGTTGCCGGTTCCTATTTTTCAGGCTTGTATCCCGACAGGGTGAGGATCTTCTGCGCATCCGTTTCCTGCATCATCATCTGCAGGGTTACTTCCGGATTCTTCTGCATGTAGGAACGGATGATCTGCAGGCCGATCCATTCGCCGAGCCGCGGCGGGGAATCTTTGGAAAACTCCATGGTATACGGTCCGTCGGCCAGGAACATCCGAAAATACTGTCCATCGGTTGAATAGAGCATCTGGTTTTCAACAAGGGCTGCCCAGACATGCGTTTCGTTTTTTTCAGCCCATGTGTATTGTGCTTTGGTGTAATCCAGCTTCAGGTAACCGGGGATGTCAGGGATGAGGGCATCAACGAAATACTGCCTTTTACCCGCCTCCACCATTCCTCCCAGAAGTGTGTTGGGGGCGACCGTCTCCGGGTACATGGCATTGACGATCTCCCTGGCACAATCGGGAACGATGTGATCTTCCGTCATCCTCTCTGCTTTATAGAGTGCAAGCTGATCGGATAAATAGGGCTTGAAATCCTTGCCGAGATAATTATCCAGCCCGATGATCATGACACTGTCGACCAGCTGGACCGGGCTGGAATAGTCACCGCCTGAGATATACGAGTACACTCTCGGGATCCGGATATCAGGATAATAGTATTTCCAGTGACGGAAAGCATCCGTCAGATCCTTCTCAACTTTCGAAAGATCCTTGAATCGGATTTCACTCGCCTTCTGAAAATCAATGGTCCGCGGATTCTCCAGGTAGGCCCTCATTTCATCGAGCTTTTTTGGATCACCAAGATCGGTACCGAGAAAAAAGTAATAGGAATTCTGGATCTGTTCCAGTCCGTTTTTCAGATTGGAGACAGGAACCTTGAACAGATCCACATCATACCGGTGGATCCTGACATCGGGCACACCGACACCGGAAACATCCACCTGGAGACGGTTTTTTTGCCAGTTACACCCACCGAAGGCGATAACAATGCTCAGGAAAAATGTAATACGGAAGAGTTTCACGAAGTAATTGTTTTTATCCTTAACGAAATTTTCCCAAATATAGTACGAATTTACGAGGATCGAGGATTGAAGATGGAGGATAGAGGATGGAGGTCAGAGGTAAGATGGAATAATTACCTTAGCAGGTTATTCCAGCATCCAGCATCCAGCATCCAGCATCCAGCATCCAGCATCAATTCCTAATTCGTAATCTGTAATTCGCAATTGAATAAAGCCGTTGATTACTTTTTAATAAAATCCCCGGAGCTACTTCCCGGCACTGGTATGAAAACTGTATTTTTGTTAAAATGCACCTTTGTTGCTATAAACAAATCATTGAACCATGGTAAAAATTACAATCCGGTTTCTGACAATTTTCCTGGCCCTGTTGCTTGCCAACCAGGCGGTTTCACAACAATCTCCGATCCGGCTCGGGCTCAAGATAGCCCCCAGCCTCGGGTGGATGAACCCGAACGAAACGGGATACAATTACAACGGACCAAAAGCCGGCGTATCGTTCGGGTTCATCTGTGATTTTGGCTTTGCAGAGCATTATGCCTTCTCCACCGGCTTCAATTTTTCGTTTCTCGGTGGCAACCTGAGCTATCCGAATGCGGAAGCCCCCGATACCGGCATCCTTGACAGAAATTACAGTTTCCGGTACCTAGAAATACCGCTGATGATCAAGATGAAGACGAGGGAATATGGAAATTTCAGTTTCTACGGACAGATCGGGTTCGGTACCGGGTTCAACCTCCGCACCAAGGTAAAAGATGATTTCAGGACCTCGACACAGGAGACGATCACGGATAAAAAGAACCTCAGCGCCAGCGAAGTAAGTTTTATCCGGGAAGCCATCCTTGCCGGTTTGGGTGCCGAATACAAGATTGATGAATCTGTTTCGTTATTATTGGGAATCTCATACAGCAACAGCCTGAACAATGTTTTGCAGGGGAAAAATACCAAGGACCCCACCCTTACGAACCGGAGCAGCCTGAATTATGTCGAACTGAATATCGGCGTACTTTTTTAATGCAGAAAAAGGATCAGAAATGCGTATCGCCTTAGCACAGCTGAATTACCACATCGGGGATTTTGAGAACAACATCGCCCAGATCAAATCCGCCATCCGCAAGGCAAAGGAGCTTCCTGCCGATGTCGTTGTATTTTCAGAACTGGCGGTCTGCGGATACCCCCCGCGTGACTTCCTGGAATTTGACGATTTTATCTCGAGCTGCCACAAAGCGATCCTCTCCATCGCCGAAGAGTGCAGGGATATTGCGGTAATCGTGGGGGCACCCTCGGTGAATCCATCCGACAAAGGAAAACCCCTGTACAACTCAGCCTATTTTCTTGCTGACGGGAAGATCCGGTCGGTCTTTCACAAGACCCTTCTTCCCAATTATGATGTCTTTGATGAGTACCGGTATTTTGAGCCCAACCGGTTACCCTATGCGGTGGTCGAATATAAAAAATACAAATTTGCCGTCACCATCTGCGAAGATCTCTGGAACATAGCCGATGATCCTCTCTATGTCAGGAACCCGATGGATGAGCTGATCCAGCTGAATCCCGACCTGGTCATCAACATTGCAGCTTCTCCCTTTCATTATGACCAGCCGGCCATCCGGAAGGATATCCTGGTAAAAAATGCCGTGAAGTACAAACTCCCGTTCTTTTACCTGAACCATGTGGGGGGACAAACGGAACTCCTGTTCGACGGCGGATCGATGGTGATTGATCCGCAGGGGAATGTCTTCGATGAGATGAAGTATTTTGAAGAGGATCTTCAGGTTTACAATCTCAATGATTTTGATTACAAGGATAAAAATGAGAACCGCAAAGACGCGAAGGCGCAAAGTAAGATAGAGCTGATCCATGATGCGCTGGTCATGGGGATTTGTGATTATTTCGGGAAGATGGAACTGAAAACAGCTATACTTGGCCTTTCAGGTGGAATCGATTCGGCGGTGACGCTGGTCCTGGCAGCAAAGGCACTGGGGTGCGACAATGTACGTGCCATCCTTCTCCCTTCCCGGTTTTCATCGGAACACAGCAAACAGGATGCTGTTGAACTTGCCGACCGGCTGAATGTCAGGCACGATATCATTGCCATCGATGAAGCATTCGGGGCGCTTGAAGATACACTGAAACCTTATTTTAAAGACCTCCCGTTCAATCTCGCGGAAGAAAACATGCAGGCACGGGCCAGGGCGGTCATCCTGATGGCATTGTCGAATAAGTTCGGGTACATCCTGCTCAACACTTCCAATAAAAGCGAAGCTGCCGTTGGTTATGGAACACTCTATGGCGATATGTGCGGGGGCATCTCGGTACTCGGTGATCTTTACAAGACCCAGGTTTATGAGCTGGCTGAATACATCAACCGGAAAAAGGAGATCATCCCGCAAAACACCATCACCAAGCCTCCCTCAGCCGAGCTGAGACCGGGTCAAAAAGATTCCGATTCGCTGCCGGAATACGATGTACTCGACAGGATTCTTTACGGCTATATCGAATTGAGAAAAGGGCCGAATGAACTGATCAGAGAAGGGTTTGATCCGGTCCTGGTGAAACGTGTGCTGAGACTTGTCAACACGAGCGAATACAAGCGTTACCAGACACCTCCCATCCTGAGGGTCTCCCCCAAGGCGTTCGGAACCGGCCGCAGGATGCCTATTGTTGGAAAATATCTCTCCTGAAAGCAGATTGCTTATTCAATCACCGATTCCACTGCACTGATCTCGGGCAGAACGCGCTTCACGGCTGCCTCAATCCCGCTTTTCAGCGTCATCTGGCTGTGGGGGCAATTTCCGCACATTCCGAGTAACCTTACATTCACGACCTTTTCGTCGGTCATCTCGATAAATTCAACATCTCCGCCGTCGGCCTGAAGATAAGGACGAATCTGATCCAGTACATTCTTTACTTTGGTTTCGAGTTCCTGATTGGCTGCTGTCATAGTTACTGTTCCTTGTTATTTTTTGTCGAATGAATAATGTTGTTTATTGATTTTGATATTTTCTCAATCACCTCACCCCCAGGCCCCTCTCCTCAAGGATAGGAAGAGAATGAGTGTGTTTACTTTACTCCAAGCGATTCATTTATTGCATTCTGGATGGCCACCTGCTGGGCAACTGTTTCTGCAACTTCGGCAAAAGCCCGGGTCACCAGTGACTTTTTATCGGTTGCGATGGGACTTCCCTTGTCACCTGCTTCAGAGATGGCGGTTACGATGGGAATCTGTCCGAGCAGCGGTATCGATAGTTCTTTTGCCAGTTTTGTACAGCCGCTCTCTCCGAAAATGTAATATTTCTTTTCCGGCATATCGGGCGGAACGAAATACGACATATTTTCCACCAGTCCCAGGATGGGGATCCGGATGGTATCGGTGTTGAACATATCGGCGGCTTTTCGCACATCCGCAAGGGCCATCTCCTGTGGCGTGCTGACGATAATGGCACCCGTAAGCGGGAAATTCTGGATCAGGGTCAGGGGAATGTCGCCGGTTCCCGGGGGAAGATCGATCACCATGTAGTCGAGCTCTCCCCAGATGGCTTCCGTGAGCAGCTGTTTCAGCGCGCTGGAGATCATCGGTCCGCGCCAGATCAGCGCTTTCGACTGATCAACAAAAAACCCGATCGAGAGTACTTTCAGCCCGAATTTTTCAACGGGCATGATCCAGGTCTTCCCGTCCCGTTCAACCATGTGGGGCGGTTCCTTCTGGAGGCCGAACATGATGGGGATCGAAGGACCGTAGATGTCGGCATCCATCAGTCCGACTTTCGCCCCTGTATTCGCCAGGGCAACTGCAAGATTGACCGCGACGGTCGATTTCCCCACACCGCCTTTGCCGGAGCCGACAGCGATGATGTTCTTCACATCCTTCAGCAGTTCTTCCGTCTGTTTCCGGGCAGTGGTTACCTGCGATGACAGTTCAATCTCCACTTCAGCATATGGATCGACCTGTTTCAGGATCGCATCCTTACATTGTTTTTTGAGGAAATCCTTCAGGGGACATGCCGGAGTAGTAAGAACCAGTGTGAATTTTACCTTCTTCCCGTCGATCGCTATATCCTGGATCATGTTCAGGGTGACCAGATCTTTTTTCAGATCGGGATCCTGAACATTCTTTAATGCTTCTAATATCTGTTCTTTTGTCATTATCTGTAGTTATTATTTTCTTTTACCGCGAAGACGCCAAGGCGCTATATAGTATACAGCATTTTGTGTCCTTTGCGTCTTAGCGACTTAGCGGTAATATTACTATCCCCATCAATCTATCCGGGTGTACTGCTATTTTCTTTTTTTGTTCAACTCTTTTTTCGGATCCCAGAAGACCGTGTCAAACTTTACAATTTTATCCTCTTCAATTTCGATCCCTTCACTTTCAAGCAGCTGCTGCATAACCTTCATCCCGCCGAAATGATGCTTCCCTGTCAGCAGTCCGACCCGGTTCACCACCCTGTGAGCCGGAATACGGGAGGTTTTTGTATGGGAACTGTTCATTGCCCAGCCCACCATGCGGGCAGAACCACGGGTTCCCAAATATTCTGCGATTGCCCCGTAAGAGGTCACCCTTCCGGAAGGGATCTTTCGAACAATATCATAAACCTTATCAAAGAAGGAAGTTTCATTCCCCGGTTCCTTTTCCTTCTTCATGAAAGATCCTTTTTCAGTTCCAGCATGAAACCTTTGATCCGCTCCAGGGAATCAAGGATCGCAACCTGCTTCTCCACATCTTCCATGTTATTTTTGATCTTATCGCGCGCGCCCTGCAGTGTATACCCTTTTTCTTTAACCAGATGATAGATGAGCTTGAGTTTATTGATATCCTCTTTTGTAAACAGCCTGTTCCCTTTTCTATTTTTCTGCGGATTAAGAAAATCAAATTCAGTTTCCCAGAAACGGATCAGGGAAGCATTCACCTCAAACAACTCGGCAACCTCCCCGATGGTGTAATAAAGCTTCTCTATTTTTCCGGACGGTTTCATCCCTGGTCAAAACGATTAATCCATGGTTTGCGAGGGACGCGACGAGAGATCGAGCATCATCTGGTACTGATCGGCCGTCAGGTCGTTGAAGAAGAAATAGATGGGGTTGATGGGAACCCCATTCTTTCTCACCTCATAATGAAGGTGCGGGGAGGTCGATTTGCCGGTATTGCCCACATAACCGATGATCTGGCCACGTAATATTTTCTGTCCGGGTTTGACAAAGATCCTCGAAAGATGGGCATAAACCGTTTTGTAACTGTACCCGTGATCAATGATGATCTCATTTCCATATCCTCCGCCATCGTCATGTCCTGCCATTTCAATGGTCCCGTTGCCGGTAGCATAAACTTCGGTCCCGATCGATGCCGAGAAATCCATTCCTTCGTGGAACTTACGCACCTTATAGAAAGGATCCATCCTCGTTCCGAAATAGGAGCCGATCCTCCGCAGGTCATGGTTGCTCAGCGGCTGGATGGCCGGGATGCTTACCAGCATCCGTTCTTTATTCTTTGCCAGGTCGAATACCTCGTCAAATGATTTTGACTGAACATAAAGTTCCCCGAGGATCTTGTCCATCTTTTTCTCGGTCTCGATGATCAGGTCAGAGTTCTTATAGCCCTTTATCTTTTCATACCGGTCGGCACCCCCGATCCCGGCTTCCCGTATCGAACCCGGAATGGGCTCGGCTTCAAAGATCACACGGTAAATATTGTCGTCGCGGTCGCGAAGGTCTGCCATTACTTTGGTAGCCTGGTCAAGCTGGTCGTTCAGGATCCGGAACTGCAGTTTCATCTGTTCGATTTCCCGTTTCTGGGCTTTTTCCTTCGGTGAATCGATCAGGTTAAAGGCCAGCACAAGCACCACAGCAGAGAACACCACACCGGATGACAAATGTGTAAAGAAGTACCACAACCGTTTCCTGAAGGTAGTCTGGACACGGTCGAAAGTAAGAGATTTTTTATTGAATTTGTACTTTACCTTGCTCATTAAAAGCTAAATAAAGAAATATTGGGGTCGAATTGTATAGCGATCGCAAAATTAAGTAAATAAAGTAACTTTGCAGGTGTTTATTGTCCGGAGAGTGTTAAAGATTGTTAACACATGATCGCATGGTTCATGATCTCCGCCGCAAAGGATAAGGGTCTTGACCCTCCTGATCCTGTGGAACCAGGGACCGTGATTTTCTTTCACTACGTTCAAAAAATAGTTGTCTCACGAATAACGCTGTTGTTAGATGAATTCTCAAACTGTACGCCAGACCTTCCTTGATTATTTCAGATCGAAAGAGCATACCATCATTCCTTCTGCACCCATGGTGATAAAGGATGATCCTACCCTCATGTTTACCAATGCGGGAATGAACCAGTTCAAAGACATCTTCCTTGGCAATAAAGAGGCAAAATACACGCGTGTTGCCGATACCCAGAAATGCCTCCGGGTTTCGGGCAAACACAACGACCTGGAAGAGGTGGGACACGATACATACCACCATACCATGTTTGAGATGCTGGGGAACTGGTCATTTGGCGATTATTTCAAAAAGGATGCGATTGAATGGGGATGGGAATTGCTTACGGAAGTTTATAAGATCGACAAGAGCCGTTTGTATGTCACTGTTTTTGAAGGCGACGCAGCCGACGGACTGGCGAAAGACCAGGAAGCTTACGATTTCTGGAAGTTATGGATCCCCGAAGAGCGTATCCTCCTGGGTTCCCGGAAAGACAATTTCTGGGAGATGGGAGATACCGGCCCCTGCGGACCCTGTTCAGAGATCCATGTCGACATCCGGGACGATCGTGAACGGAAGAAAGTTCCGGGCAGCGAACTGGTTAACAAAGGAAACCCGCTGGTCATCGAGGTATGGAACCTCGTTTTCATTGAATTCAACCGCCTTTCTAACGGGCAGCTGGTTCCCCTGCCTGCTAAGCATGTTGACACCGGGATGGGCTTTGAACGCCTTTGCATGGTGATGCAGAAAAAGAAATCGAATTACGACACCGACGTTTTCCAGCCGCTGATCGGGGCCATCCCCCAGAAATCGGGGATTCCCTACGGAACAGATCCGAAGGCTGACGTCGCCATGCGTGTGATTGCCGATCACCTGCGTGCCATCGCTTTTGCCATTACCGACGGACAGCTACCCTCAAATGTAAAAGCCGGTTACGTGATACGAAGAATCCTTCGCCGGGCCGTGAGGTATGGCTATACATTCCTTGACCTGAAGGATCCCTTTATCCACGAATTTGTTCCCGTTCTTGTTGATCAACTGGGAGAGGTATTTCCCGAACTGAAAAAACAAAAAGAGCTGGTGGTGAATGTGATCCGGGAAGAAGAGACCGCCTTCCTGCGGACCCTCGCCACCGGCATCCAGAAATTTAATGCGTATCTTGAGTCCAACAAAAAAGTTGCAACCGATATCCCACATCCCAAATCCCACATCCCACATCCTTCAAAACCTGTCATCGACGGCGCTTTCGCTTTCGAACTATACGATACCTATGGCTTTCCTATCGACCTTACCCGGCTGATGGCAAACGAAGCCGGATGGGAAGTCGACATGGAAGGATTCAGCAAAGGACTGGCCGATCAGAAATCACGCTCGCGACAGGCTGCACAGGTGGATACCGCCGACTGGGTGATCCTGAACAGCGAATCGTTAGGAAACACGTTTGTCGGGTATGATACCCTTTCGTGTGAAACCGGGATTGTCCGCTACCGGAAAGTGACATCAAAAGAGGGGGAATTTTTCCATGCCGTTCTCGACCAGACCCCGTTTTATGCCGAATCGGGCGGACAGGTGGGCGACCGGGGATGGCTGGAATCCGGGGAAAAGAGGTATGAGGTAACGAACACTTTCCGGGAACATGACCTTATCATCCATGTTATGAAATCCCTGCCGGAAGAGGTATCGCTTCCAGTGACGGCAACGGTCGACGCCTCCAAAAGAAGATCCACTGCCAACAACCACAGCGCCACACACCTGCTCCATGCTGCACTCAGGCAGGTACTCGGTACCCATGTGGAACAGAAAGGATCGCTGGTGGATGAAGATCATCTCCGGTTCGACTTCACTCATTTTGCAAAGGTGACCGACGAAGAGATCCGGAAGGTGGAGGAGATTGTAAACCGGAAAATATGGGAAAACGTTGAACTTATAGAAGATCGGTCGATGCCCATTGAGATGGCAAAAGAGATGGGAGCTATGGCCCTTTTTGGTGAAAAATACGGCGATACCGTGAGGGTTGTCGTCTTTGACCGGAGCTTTTCCATCGAACTCTGTGGCGGCACCCATGTCCCTTCCACGGGGCAGATCGGGCTCGTAAAGATCGTTTCGGAAGGCGCCATTGCCGCAGGGATCCGCAGGATCGAAGCCATTACCGGGGAAAAGGCACTGGAATATTATACGGAACGGATTGCCCTGCTGGAAGAAGTCAGTGAGATGCTGAAGAATCCGAAAGACCTGGTAAGGGGAGTGAAAAACCTGCTGGAAGAGAACCAGGAACTGAAAAAGGTGGCAGCCGGGTTTGAGAAGCTGAAGCTTAACGAGATCCGTGAGGCACTTGCCTCCAGGATACAAAACCGGGGTGACATTAATTTCCTGGCCGAAAAAGTGGAGCTGGGTGCGGATGCCGCAAAGGAGCTTGCGTTTGACCTGGGCAAGACGATCGACAACCTCTTTCTTGTACTGGCTTCGGAGAATGAGGGGAAGGCAAACCTTACCGTGATGATCTCTGAAAACCTCGTCAAAGAGAAGGGCTACAACGCAGCCACCATCATCCGTGAACTGGCAAAAGAGATCCAGGGCGGCGGTGGCGGTCAGCCACACATTGCCACGGCTGGCGGGAAGAACCCGGCAGGAATACCGGCAGCATTGCTTAAAGCAGAAGCCCTGTTAAAATAATTACGAATTAGGGATTAGGAATTACGAATTACGAATTAATTTCTTTGGGTGCCTTTGTGAAATCCTTTGTGTGCCTTCGTGGTTAAAAAAATCTTTTCTGCAATAAAACATAGTTCAAAACAGATTACGAATAATGAAACCCTCCGACCTTTTCAACGATATCCGTGCCTACTGCATCGCCAATGCCGATGAGGCCATCGTTCAGAAATATTCCCGCTATTTCAAGGAAGGGTACGATGCATACGGACTGACCCAGCAACAGAATGAGGCGAAGGTAAAAATGCTTGTCGAGAGCCAGGGCGTCGACCTGCCTCTTGTTCTTAGCACGGCTCCCCTGCTACTTAAGACCGGCAAATACGAGGAGACCAGTTTTGCGCTTCGCCTGTTAATGTCCTTTTCAAAGCAATATACGAAAGAGATCTTTGAGGAGCTGGGGCATTGGTTTGAAACCGGGATCACCAACTGGGGACACACCGATTTCACCTGCAGCGAGATCATCAGCGTATTCTTCAAAAAAGGGATCATAACCTACACCGATCTTGCAACGTGGAGAAATGCGAAAAGCAAGTTCCAGCGCAGGGCGGTCCCGGTTTCCCTGATCAAGAAACTCAAAACAACAACTGATTACAAGCCTTTCCTGGTTTTTATCGAGCCGATGATGATGGATCCCGAGAGGGAGGTTCACCAGGGACTGGGCTGGTTCCTGCGAGAGGCATGGAAAAAACAACCCGGCCAGGTCGAACCTTTCCTGCTTAAATACAAGAACACGGCACCGCGCCTCATCTTTCAGTATGCCACCGAAAAGATGACACCGGATCAGAAGCAAAAGTTCAGGAAAGAAAAATAAAGAAGTATTAAAAACTCTTCCGGATCTCTTTTTTCACCTCTTCCATTGCAATCTCCACGGCTGATTTTTCTTCGGCCAGCACCAGGTCAAGCAGGATCCTAACCATCTCGGAAGAGGATGCATTTTCAGGCACCTTCATCGAGGCCGTGTTTATCAGCCGGATGGTCTCCTCTTTTGCATTCCTGACCAGTCCCCAGGCTTTGGTGGAGATGTAGAGCTGCTGGGAAAGGTTATATTCAAACTCCTCGCGGATGGCGCCGACAAGGGCAGCCTGAAGCTGGAGGGCTCTCATCTCGGGCCGGTTGATCCGCATGATCAGGTTGTTGATGGCGATCCGGTCGAGAAAAAGGACGATCCGTTCGCAGGCCTGCAGACGCAGGGGAAGCAGAATCCTCTGTTGTTCATCCTGTGAAGAAACAGGCAGCGGTTGTTTTTTAAACGCAAAATAATACCGCAGGATGACCAGTGCGGAAACAAGCGATAACAAAACTGCTACGATAATCTTCAGAAGCGAAAAAAGAAATTCCTCCATGGCCCGAATTTTTTACAAATCTAATCCAAAAAGAGGAATAAACCGTAAAGAATCACGAAGCATCGATATGGAACAGAAACCCCAGTCTCACTAATTTTTCTTAATTTTCCGCCTGAATTCTGAAGTTCAATCCTGATGACAACCCTGATCCAGTTCCTGAAGAACCATAAAGCAGCAGGCATCATTTTTGCCTTCAGTTTGCTGCTGGGACTGATGGTTTCCGGCGATTACGGGATTGCCTGGGATGAGCCGCTGCAGCGGGATATCGGGCTGCGGACCTACAATTACGTGTTCAACGGCGACAGGACGCTGAACGACTTTAAAAACCGCGATTACGGAGTGGCAGTCGAACTCTCCCTCCTCTTCCTTGAAAAATCAATGGGGCTGAAAGATACGCGGAATATATTCCTGATGCGCCATCGGGCCGTTCACCTGTTCTTCCTTTTGAGTGCCTTCGCATTCTATTTGCTGATCTGGACCCTTTACCGGAACCGGTGGCTTGCACTTACCGGGTATCTTATGCTTATGATCACCCCGAGGATCTATGCGCAATCCTTTTTCAACAGCAAAGACATTCCTTTCATGTGCATGTTCATCCTCTGTTTCCTGGCCTGTGCCATCGCCTTCCGGGATAAGAAAATCCGGCATTTCGTGATCTTCGGCATCCTGAGCGGACTTCTCATCAATATCCGGATCATGGGAATCGTGATCCCTGCCGTGGTGACGGGGCTGGCTCTTATCGATATAACCTTTACAAAGAACCGGAAAAAGACATTTAACCGGTATATCCTCTATCTTTTCGTAACAGCCGCAGTGGTGGTGGCAACCTGGCCATGGCTCTGGGAAGATCCCGTTGGGCGTTTCCATATTGCATTTGTCGACATGTCGAAATTCAGGTGGGACAATAATGTGCTTATGAATGGTGATTTTGTAAGGGCTTCGAAGGTCAGCTGGAAATACCTGCCGCAATGGTTTGGATATACAACACCGCTGGTCTATCTCTTTTTCGGGATCTCAGGAATTGTTGCCCTCGTCATTCATTTCCTGAGGAAACCGGCTGATTATATCAGGAATCCGGTCAAACGGAACCAGCTGATTTACCTGGCATGCTTCGCCGGTCCGGTGATTGCCGTGATTGGTTTGCACTCCGTACTGTACGACTCCTGGAGGCAGATGTATTTTATCTACCCCGCATTTCTCCTGCTGGCAGTCTATGCCATTTACTCGCTTGTCTATTCCGAACTTTTTACCGGCGACCTGTTGATAACAGGGGCGGTGACCCTCATTTTTATCATCTCCTTCGGCGTTACCGGTTCGCGGATGATCAAAAGCCATCCTTATGAGGATGTATACTTCAACAATTTACTGTCGAGAAATGACCAGTATCTCCGGAAGGCCTTTGAACTCGATTACTGGGGAACCTCCTACCGGAAAGCTTTCGAATTTATTGCGGCCCGCGACTCTTCCGAGGTGCTGAACATCCGGGTGGGCAACCTCGCCGGCGAGCACAACCTTATGATCCTCAGACCGGAAGTCCGGAAACGGATCCGTCTTGTTGAGTCGGATGCCCGGGCTGATTATTTCATAAGCAATTACCGCTGGCATCCGCAGGATTATCCCTATCCGAAGGAGAAAAAGATATTTTCCATCACAGTTCTGAACAGTGAGATCTGTTCGGCCTGGAAACTGAAATAAAAATAGTAACCATGAACCCGATCTGCATCATCATACCTTATTACAATGAAGCCGGAAGGTTTCCCCTGGATGAATTCCTTGAATTTCTCAGCCATGACCAGGAAACCTGCTTTTGTCTTGTGAATGACGGAAGTTCAGACGACACGATGAAGATGCTCGGCTCCCTTTATGAGAAATATCCTGAACGGATCCTGGTCTGCAACCTGCCAACGAACAAGGGAAAGGCAGAAGCTGTGCGGGCTGGTATGATCATGGCCATGGATCATTATATAAGTGACTACTTCGGGTATTTTGATGCTGATCTTGCAACCCGGCTGGAAGAAGCCTCCCGGTTCCTGTCACTGATGAAGGAAAAGCCTGCCCTGCAATATGTCTTCGGTTCAAGGGTGGCCATTCTTGGTGTCAGGATCGAACGAAAACTTTACCGTCACCTGATCGGAAGGATCATTGCCACGTTCATCTCCAACATCCTTCACCTGATGGTATACGATACGCAATGCGGGGCCAAGCTCTTTACACGGTCACTCGCCGGAAGCGTATTTCAAACCCCGTTCATCACCCGCTGGCTCTTCGATGTTGAGATCCTGGCAAGGATCATCGGGATCTGCGGAAGGGATAAAGTGGAGCAGGTGGTACGGGAGCTCCCGGTGACTTCATGGATCGACAAAGGCGGCTCAAAGGTCAGCTGGACCTATGGGTTCAGGATCTTTTTCGACCTCCTGAAGATCCGCAATCACTACCGGAAGGTTTTGGATTAATTTTTTACATTTGCGGAAAGATGGATATCGGAGGTCGGAGATCGAAATTCAGAGATCGGAGATCAGACTTGTGACCTCTGACATCTGACCTCTGACCTCTGACATCTGACCTCTGACATCTGACTTCTAATCACCCAAACATCGACAACATGACCGAAAAGGGAAAGATATACACCAAAACCGGCGATCTCGGAGAGACCTCTCTCCTCGGAGGGACGCGCGTGCCCAAGAGCCACGACCGGGTGGATGCCTATGGCACCATCGATGAGCTGAACTCATTTCTGGGCCTGCTCCGCGACCAGCCCATCGCGGACCATTACAAGAAGGTACTGCTCCGGATCCAGGAAAACCTCTTTGTGGCCGAAGCCAGGGTTGCAGCGGATCCCGGTCTCGAACACGCGACGCTTCCCGTTTTGCAGCAGGAAGAAATTCTTTTGCTTGAGAACGAGATCGACGAGATGAACCTTTCGCTGAAAGAGCTCACCCATTTCATCCTGCCCGGGGGTTACGCCCCTGCCTCGTTATGCCATGTTTCACGCACGGTGTGTCGTCGCGCAGAACGGGCGCTAATCAGGCTTTCCGCGACGACCCCGCCCGAAGAGATAATAATAAGGTACCTGAACCGTTTATCTGATTACCTGTTCGTGCTTGCCAGGAAAACAGGGCACGATGCCGGGGCGGATGAAACGCTTTGGGCGCCCGGAAAATAAACAAAAAAACATTGTTGATGTATTGAATGTTTTTTTTATACTTTTGCAAAAAATACCAATAGCACCACAACCATGTACTGGACACTAGAATTGGCTTCGAAACTGGAGGATGCCCCCTGGCCCGCAACCAAGGATGAGCTGATCGACTGGGCTATCCGTTCGGGAGCGCCGCAGGAGGTGATTGAGAATTTACGGGAGATCGAAGATGAAGGCGAGACCTACGAGCGGATCGAAGACATCTGGCCCGACTATCCAACCAAAGATGATTTCTTCTTCCACGAGGACGAATACTGACGTCCGTGGCTAAAGTTTAAAATGAGACCGTTCAGAAATGGGCGGTCTTTTTTTTTGGTGTCAGGTATTGGGTATTGAGCATTAGAAATTGGGTATTAGGCATTGGCCATTAGCCATTAGGGGTTGGGTGCGGGGTAAAAATAATATTCGTAATTATTCCTCTGTGGTTCTCTCTATTTTCTCTGTGAACCTCTGTGAAACCTTCTTTTCACCGCGAAGACGCTAAGACGCAAAAAAATCGTAAACCTCAGATGTGTTTTTCCCAGCACCTCCGCCGGCAGTAGATCCGGTTATCGTAATTCTTCCAGATCGAGATGGCTTTGAGGTTGTTCTCCAGCTGGGCATGGGTGGTTGTCCTGACGATACCGAGCTTGAGATAGGCAATGTGCAGCTGTTCATAAACAAGGGCCAGCGCACCTCTTCCCTGGTAATCGGGACGGACCCCGATCAGGTACATGTGCATGGAATCATTCTTTTTCAGCGCCCTGTAAAGGTGGATGAACCCGAAGGGAAACAGCCGCCCGTTGCACTTCTGAAGGGCATGTGTCATCTCCGGGGTGGTAACGCCGAAAGCAATTACATCCTCCTTCTCATCAATGACCAGGGAGACAAATTCAGGCCTGACAAATCCAAAATATTGCTTGACGAAAAGGTCGATCTGCCTGTCATTGAGTGCTGCATAGCCGTATAGGTCCCCGAAGGCGACATTCATCATCCGGAACATCTTTTTCGTGTAGGGGAGAAAGTCTTTTGCCTTTTTTGCCGGAACCGTCCGGAGATGATATTTATCCCTTGCAATCGCTGCTGCACGGGTAACCTTGTCGGGGATCTCCTGCGGAATACCCATTTCAAAATGCACCCAGTCGACACCTTTTGCAAATCCCAGCTTAACCATGTGCTCCGGGTAATAGGGGTAGTTGTAGATCGCCGCCAGGCTCGAAAGCTCGAAACGCACGAACTTTTCGTTCCACCGTTCGTTGGCCTTGGAGTTGATGATTCCGGCGACTCTGCCTACGATTTTGTTCTCCCTGTATGCCAGCCAGTATTCGGCTTCACAGCTTTCGAAAGCCGGGTTCTTGTCCTTCCCCAGCGTGTTCAGCTCATCAAAGATCAGGGGCGGGCACCAGTAGGGGTTTCCTTTGTACAGCTCCAGCTGGAACCTGACAAACTGCTTCAACTCATTACGGGAGGTAATTTTGCGGATCTCTGTTGCCATTATAACCAATGTTCGGATTTGTACCAGTCGATTGTCTCGGCGACGCCTTTTTCCAGGTCATATTCGGCAACAAAACCGAAGTCGCGCTGCAATGGTTCTGTTTCGCAGCGCCAGTTGGTACTGCTCAATACTTTATACTTATCGGTGTTCAGGGTGGGAATCGTGCCCCAGAGTCCGAAGATTTTTTCAAGTCCGAAGGCAAGATGCTTCACGATCACTGAGGGAACCGTGATTTTCAACGTCTTTTTCTTCAGGATCCGCTTTGTGATGGCAGCAAACATCTTGGTGTCGTACTCCTTTCCATCGGAGACAAAATAAGCTCTTCTGACAATGGGCGATTTCATCGCATCGAAGATCAGCCTGACCAGGTCCTTGACGTAAATGAACGTGAGGATCTGCGGCCGGTACCCGATGTAGGTCTCCATCCCGCGGCTCATGGTCTTAAAGAAGACATAATAGTCTTTTTCCCTCGGGCCGTAAACCCCCGTGGGACGGATGATCAGCCAGGGAAAAGATTCCAGCGAGAGGATGTACTTCTCCGCCTCGAGTTTGCTTTTGCCATACAGTTCAATGGGTTTCGGGGTATCGGCGAGCATGACGGGAAGCATCGTGGCCGGGTCGCCCGGACCATGGGCAGCAAGGCTGCTCATGTATATAAATTTTTCAGGAACCATCCCGGTCTGGATCAGTGCCTGGATGAAGTTCTGCGTGTTTTGTGCGTTCACCCTGAAATAATCTTCTTTCCTGCCGGCTTTGGTAACGCCGGCATTGTGGATGATATACTGAAACCGGATACCAAGGATCTTGCAGGCTTCAAGGGTTTCGACGATCTTCTCCACCGATGAAAAATCCATCTCCAGAAAGTTGATCCGGGGGTCTTTCAGGTATTCCCTGGAACTGGACTTGCGGATACCGGCATATACCTTGTAATCGTTTTTCAGTCCTTCTTCGACCAGGAAACTGCCGATAAAACCACTGGCACCGGTGATTAAAACATTTCCCATTCTATCTGACTATTTTTTTTCACCGCTAAGACGCAAAGGCGCTAAATTCAGCATCATTATATTTTGCGTCTTTGCGTCTTTGCGGTGAAATATTCTCAGCTACCACAAAGGATGTCAATCAAAATGCTTTACCCAGCAGCGGCGGGTAAGGTGTTGCCGGCCATTGAAATTTTTCCAGATGGTGAGTGCCTTGGCATTGTCTTCCAGCTGCGGGTTAGTCACGGCGCGGGTGATGTGGTTGTCGATGTAGGCCTTGTGCATCTCGTTATAATAAAGGGCGTTCACACCTTTGCCGTGATAGTCGGGCCTGACTCCGTTGAGGTACATGTCGATGGTATCGTTCTTCTTCATGGCCCGGAGCATGTGGATAAACCCGAAGGGGAAGAGCCTGCCGTTGTTTTTCTGAAGAGCTTTTGTCAGGGAAGGCATCGAGATGCCGAATCCTACTATTTCGTCGTGTTCATCGATCACAAAAGAGACATATTCGGGACGGATGAAGCCGAAATAGGTCTTCACGTACATGTCCATCTGTTTCTGCGTAAGTGCCGTGAACCCGTAAAGCTCATCAAAAGCCTGGTTCAGCATGACGAACATCTTGCCGGCATATGGCAGGAGCTCTTTCGATTTCTTGGCCTTGATCACCCGGAGCTTGTATTTTTCCATGACCAGTTTTGAAAGGCGTTCCACCTTATCCGGAATTTCCTGAGGCACCTGGAATTCGTACTGAACCCAGTCGGCGGCCTTTCCGAAACCAAGCTTTACCATGTGTTCAGGATAATAGGGATAGTTGTAGATGGATGCCAGCGTGGCTTCCTCATCGAATCCCTTGATCAGCATCCCTTCGTTGTCCATGTCGGAAAAACCGAGCGGACCGTGAATGCCGTTCATCCCTTTCTCTTTTCCCCATTTTTGTACGGCATCGATGAGCGCTTTGGAGACTTCCGGGTCATCGATAAAATCGATCCATCCGAACCGTACCAGTTTTTCGTTCCACCGCTCGTTGGCCTTGTGGTTGATGATACCGGCGACACGTCCCACGATCTCTTTTCCACGGTATGCCAGGAAATATTCAGCATCGCAGAATTCAAAAGCAGGATTCTTTTTACGGGAGAGCGTGTTCTTTTCATCGAGGCGCATCGGAGGGCACCAGAACTTGTTACCCTTGTACAGGGAATAGATAAAGTTAATAAACTTCCGGAGGTCCTTCCCCGTAGTGACCTTTTTAATCAGGATTTCCATATGTGAAATTGGATTTTATCAATGAATGATGCCAAGCTTCTTTCCGCACTTATTAAATTTGTCAAGTGCAATATCGACCTGTTCCCTGGTATGGGTAGCCATGAGAGAGAAGCGGATCAGTGTGGAATCTTTGCTCACGGCCGGTGAAACGACCGGGTTGACAAAGACACCTTCATCCATTAACATCCGGGTAAGTTTGAGGGTCTTGAGGTTATCTCGTATGTATAGGGGGATGATCGGGGTTTCACTCTTCCCGACGTCAAATCCCATCTGTTTGAAATTTTCGAGGGCATGGCGGGTGAGCGCCCAGAGGTTGACCATCCGTTCGGGTTCAGCCTTGATGATCTCGAGCGCTTCGAGGACAGCGGCCGCTGAAGCCGGTGTGATGCTGGCGCTGAAAATAAGGGTACGTGAATGGTGTTTCATGTAATTGATCGTATCCGCATCACTGGCGATGAACCCGCCCAGGGAGGCCAGCGATTTGCTGAAGGTACCCATGATAAGGTCAACCTTGTCGGTCAGTCCGAAGTGGGAAGCCGTACCTGAACCATGTTCACCGATCACGCCGATGGAATGGGCATCGTCGACCATCACCGTGGCTTCATACTTTTCAGCCAGTTTCACGATACCCGGGAGGTTGGCAATATCTCCTTCCATGCTGTAGATGCCGTCTACCACGATGAGTTTTATCCGGCCGGGTTCGCATCTTTTCAGAAGACGTTCGAGCGAATGCATATCGTTGTGCCGGAACTTCATCACTTTCGCAAACGACAGCCGTGTGGCTTCGATGATCGATGCATGGTCGAGTTCATCGATGAGGATATAATCATTTCTTCCGGTCACCGTGGGGATCACCCCGAGGTTAACCTGGAACCCGGTGCTGAATACAAGGGCTGCATCCTTGTTTACATATTCGGCAAGCTTTTTTTCGAGTTCAATGTGGATGTCGAGGGTTCCGTTCAGAAACCGCGATCCGGCGCATCCGCTTCCGTATTTCTCAATGGCCTTGATGGATGCTTCCTTGATCCGGGGATGATTGGTCAGCCCCATGTAACTGTTGGATCCGAACATCAGAACTTTTCGGCCGTTCATGGTCACCGTGGTATCCTGGTCAGATTCGATGACCCTGAAGAAGGGATACAGCCCCAATTTTTCAACCTTCTGTGGCTCAGTATAATGTGATGTCTTCCGTTGTAAAATCCTCATATATTATTTTCTTTAGGCGCTGTTGCGAAAATTCAAAGATAAGTAAAAAGTTATAATTACGAATGCATCTGCTTCTGAGTAAATTCTCTTCCGGCTTTCAGGGCCTCGAGGTTTTTGCTGATTACCTCGTCCCCTTTTCGCTTGAAAATAAAACGGATTGCATCTTCCAGTTTCTCATACTGCATCTCAAGAAACGGGGAAGAAGCGCCCAGGATCACGATGTTCGCAGCTTTTGCCGTTCCGATTTCCTTCGCGATCTCATCGGCATCGAGGGCAACGTAATGGGGGAGTTTCCGGATCTCATCCATCAGCTTTTCCATGTCGGGATAATCCGGGATATTGAGAAAAGGCTTGGTACTGGTGATCACCCATCCGTCGGAAGAAAGGTAAGGCAGGTAACGTAAAGCTTCCAGGGGTTCAACCGAGATGATCAGGTCGGCTTTTCCATAGGGAATAAGATCGGAAGCAATCATCTTGTCGGAAATCCGCAGGTTCGACTGTACATCGCCGCCCCGCTGGCTCATCCCGTGAACTTCGGATTGCTTCAGGTGAAGGCCCTGGTCAATGGCCGCCGTACCGATAATGGCCGCAATCGAAATGATTCCCTGGCCACCAACACCTGCAAGTATAATGTCTCTTTTCATCTGGATTTAATCTTGCTTATAATGCCACTCAACTTTCTTTATACGGGTGCTTCTGCATTTTTGAATTTGTCCCTCATGCGTTTATCAATGGTTACGATGCATTCGCGCCGGGGGATGATAACGGAAACTCCGGGATAGATCAGCTCTTCATTGATGATCCTGACATTTTCTTCATGAAATTTCTTCAGCGGACGGAGTACATGGATATGCCCCTCTTCCACTCCCATTCCTTTACAAATGGCTTCAATCTTCCCGAAGGCCGGTGAATCCTGGCCGCCGGTCATTGCCGTCGTACCGTTATCGAGGATAAAAATGGTGACCGGGGATTTGTCATTGACGGCATCCAGCAAACCTGTCATGCCTGAATGTGTAAAGGTGGAATCGCCGATAACGGCGACCGAAGGGATCAGCCCGGCATCGGCAGCACCTTTTGCCATCGTGATCGAAGCCCCCATATCCACGCAGGAATTGATGGCTTCATACGGTTTCAATGCACCCAGCGTATAACATCCGATATCGGAGAAAACACGACCTTTCGGTAACAGTGCCAGGACCTCATTAAGTGCCTTGAACGAATCGATATGCGGACAGCCCGAACAGAGAGAAGGCGGACGGTTCACCATGATGGAGGGAACCGGTAAGCCAAAGGTATCTTCCATCCCGAGGGCCACCGCAACAATGTTCGGATTCAGTTCGCCGTCGCGGGGTACCGTTCCGTCAAGGCGGCCTTTCACTTTCAGGCCTTTGCCAAGCAGCCCCTTCAGCGATTCTTCAACGACGGGATAACCATCTTCAAGAACCAGGATCTCCTTGCAATCCGAATACATGCGTTCGATCATCTTTACAGGCAAAGGGTATTGACCGATCTTCAAAACGGGATACGGCACGTTCCGGTCGGGATAATTTTCAAGCAGGTAATTGTAAGCGATACCGCAAACAATGATGCCGAGAGATTTATCGGGACCATCCATGTATTTGTTAAACGAAGAAGTTTCAGACTCCTGAATAAACAGCTCCTGTGCTTTTAACAGGTTGCGGTATCTTTTCCGGGCAATGGCTGGCAACAATACAAACTGACGAAGATCTTCGGGAAGTTTCAGGTCATTCTGTTTCCGGGGATCTTTTCTTTTCACACCGGCACGGGAATGGGCCAGGCGCGTAGTGATACGCAGCAACACAGGAATTTTATGCTGTTCCGAAAAATCATATCCGTAATGAACCATGTCATAGGCTTCCTGCTGGTCAACCGGTTCCAGGATCGGAACCATGGCGAATTTCCCAAAAAAACGTGAATCCTGTTCATTCTGGGAAGAATGCATCGACGGATCGTCGGCAGCCACAATGATCAGTCCCCCGTTGGCACCCGTGATGGCGGAATTCACAAACGGGTCGGCTGCAACATTCAGCCCGACATGCTTCATGCAAACCATTGTCCGTTTCCCTGCATAGGACATCCCAAGCGCAGTTTCCATCGCCGTTTTTTCATTTGCCGACCACGTGGAATGAATATGATCCTGTCTTGCCTGCTTTGAGTTCTGAACAAATTCGGTAATTTCCGTGGAGGGTGTTCCGGGGTAAGCATAAATCCCCGACAGGCCTGCATCCAATGCTCCCTGTGCGATTGCTTCATCGCCCAGAAGTAGAAGTCTTTGCATAGTTTGATGAAAATTATTTCTTACGGACAAAAGTAAAAAGAATTTCTGAATAAACCACAGAATCAGGTTCACCGGTGCCGGAAAGCCCCTTCATCAATTAATTTTTTTTCTGCATCAGAATTTCTATTTTTGTAGCAGAATAATCATTTACTTACATTTCATCTTCATGAAATCTCATTTACTCTTTGCTGTTTGTTTCCTCTTCTTCCTTTCCTTTTTCGTTACATCTTCGAAGGTTCAGGCACAAACCGGTGTTATCAGGGGATTCGTTTACGAAACGGAGACCGGAGAGCCGGTAATCTTCACCAACGTATACCTGTTCAAGACCTCTCTCGGGGCAGCCACAGATGTGAATGGCTATTTTTCCATCGGGAAGGTCCCCGCCGGGCAATATCTCCTGATGGTTTCCTACATGGGGTTTGACACGTTACAGATCCCCATCACCGTAAAAAGCAATGATCTTATCACCAAAAAGCTTTACCTGAAAAAATCTTCCGTTATGCTGGGGGAATTCAGCATTTCGGCAGCACGGGAAGACAAAAAAGTAGAGACCCAGACCTCCATCATCAAGATCACACCGAAGGAGATCGGGCAGATCCCCTCTATTGGTGGGCAACCTGACCTGGCGCAATACCTGCAGGTTCTTCCGGGAGTCATCTTTTCCGGCGACCAGGGCGGACAATTGTACATCCGCGGCGGCCCCCCGATCCAGAACAAGGTGTTGCTCGACGGGATGGAACTCTACCAGGCGTTTCATTCCATCGGACTTTTTTCGGTGTTTGATGTCGACATCATTAAAAACGTGGATGTGATGACCGGCGGCTTTAATGCAGAATACGGGGGAAGGCTGTCTTCTGTCATGAACATAACTACCCGCGACGGGAACCATAATCGGTTTGCAGGGAAGATCGACGTCAGCACCTTCGGTGCAAAAGTTTTACTCGAAGGCCCTCTCGCCAGAGCTAAAAGCGAAGACGCATCGGGTGCCTCCTTCATCCTTTCCGTAAAAAATTCGTACCTGGCGGAAAGCTCAAAGATCTTTTACAAATACATCGACGAAAACGGCTTGCCCTATAACTACCTGGACATCTATGGAAAGATCTCCATCAATGCAGCCAACGGCAGCAAGGTAAACCTGTATGGCTTTGATTTTACCGACAAGGTTCAATACCAGATCCTGCAGAATTACAAGTGGAACTCTTACGGAGGAGGGACCAATTTTATCGTCATCCCCGGGGGGTCGCCCGTTCTGCTGGAAGGTAATTTTGCTTACTCCCAGTATAAGGTGACGCTTGAACAGGATAACTTTTCTCCCCGGTCAAGTTCCATTGCCGGTTTTTCGGGGGGCTTTCACTTTACCTATTTCTTCGGAAAAAATGCCCTTAAATACGGAATTGACCTGAGCGGTTACAAAACGACACTTTCGTTTTACAACTCGGTGAACCGCGCCATCGTCCTTGAACAGAACACCACTGATCCTTCCGTCTATGTGAAATACAAATGGCTGGTGGGCAAATTTATTTTCGAGCCTGGTTTGCGCCTTCAGTACTATGCTTCTCTCGGGGCAGCCTCCATTGAACCCCGCCTTGCCATCAAATACAACGTCACCGACAAGTTCCGGCTGAAAATGGCTGCCGGGATATATTCTCAGAATCTTGTCAGCACAACCTACGACAGGGATGTCGTCAATCTTTTCTACGGTTTTATTGCGGGTCCCAATAACCTTCCGGAAACATTCAACGGCCACGCGGTCACCAGCAAGTATCAGAAATGCGACCAGGTTATCCTGGGTTTTGAAGCCGACCTCTACAGAAACCTTACCCTGAATGTGGAAGGGTACTACAAATACTACCCTCAACTCACCAACCTGAACCGGAACAAACTCTATGAAGATACGCCGGAGAATGCCGACAAACCGGATTACCTGAAAAAAGATTTTATCATTGAAACCGGAGATGCCGAAGGTGTGGATGTTTCGCTTCGCTATGACTACAAGAACCTCCACTTCTGGGGAGTCTATTCCTTGTGTTTTATTCACCGGTTCGATGGGCAGACATGGTATGTGCCGGTATATGACCGCCGGCACAATGTAAACCTGACGGCTTCCTACATTTTTGGCAAACACCAGGGCTGGGAAGTTGATCTCCGATGGAATTACGGTTCCGGGTTCCCGTTTACCCAAACCGGAGGTTTCTACGAGCAAATCAATTTCAATGACATCGGAACCAGTATTATAAACCAGAACGGTACCCTGGGAACCATCTATGCAGATTACAACAAAGGCCGGCTGCCCTATTACAGCAGGCTTGACTTCAATATCAAAAAGAAATTCGACCTGGGACGATACACAAAACTGGAGATCAATGCCAGTGTCACCAACATGCTGAACCAGCAGAACATCTTCTACTTCGACCGGGTCAGTTATCAGCGTGTTGACCAGCTGCCGCTGATGCCCAGCCTGGGTATCAGCTTTACCTTTTGATAGCAGATCACGACCATGGACGCCCTTCGCACGCTTTTATCCTGCATCGATCTGACTACCCTTGAAGGAAGCGATAATAACGGAAAGATTATTGAACTTTGCCATAAGGCTTTGTCGTTCGGTGAATCCGGGCTTCCGCTTCCTGCCGCCGTTTGTGTCTATCCCCCTTTTGTGAAGCTGGCAAAAGTTCAGTTGAACGGGAGTGGCATCCGGGTTGCCTCCGTTGCCGGAGCATTTCCCAGCGGACAATCGCCCCTGTCGGTCAGGCTTGAAGAGGTCAGGTACGCAGTGAATGAAGGTGCCGATGAGATCGATATGGTAATTTCAAGAGGAAGGCTGCTCGAAGGAGATGATCAGTATGTGTTCGACGAGATCGCAGCCATCCGGGAAGTCTGCAAGGAGGTTCACCTGAAGGTGATCCTGGAAACGGGTGAGCTCAGAACGCCCTCTCTCATCCGCAAAGCCAGCGTGATCGCCATCGCAGCCGGAGCCGACTTTATAAAAACTTCAACCGGGAAGATCCAGCCCGCAGCCACCGAAGAAGCCATGGCGGTTATGCTGGAAGTGATCCGCGAAGAGCACACAAAATCGGGAAAGAAAATCGGGATAAAACCTGCCGGAGGAATTTCAGAACCTGGTCAGGCACTCAACTATTATCATCTTACCGGGCAGATCCTTGGCCCTGAATGGCTGAATAAAAACCTTCTCAGGATCGGTGCCAGCCGTCTTGCCGATGCCCTGGCAAAGGAAATTTTGTCTTCTCCTGCAGGCTGAAATAAAAAATTCCTTATCTTTACCTCCTTACTCAGGCTGCCTTTAATGACTTTGAAAAAACTTGATCTTTCTGCCATCCGTGCCAGGGATGTTATTGTCGCATTGCTTCTTGACCTGGCCGCCTTTACGTTTGTCTTCTTCACTCCTAAAATCGGTGAGCTTTTTCATTTGCCCTTTTACATGGTGGAACCCATGCGGCTGATGGTGATCCTTTCCATCGCGCATTCCAGCCGGATAAATTCTTACCTGCTGGCCCTGACGTTGCCTTTTTTTTCCTGGGCTGTCTCCGGACACCCTGAATTCTTTAAGATGCTGGTGATGACCGGAGAGATTGCAGTCAATGTTTTCCTCTATTACTACCTGATCCGGAAGATCAATTCCGTATTGCTCTCCATGATCATCTCCATTGTTGTCAGTAAAATCATTTGTTATGCCCTCTACCTGGTTTTCTTTGATATGCTGTTTCTGCAGGAAGAAGCTGAACCTGTTTTTCTTCTGGTACAGGTAATCACTACTTTGATTTTCAGCTTCTATGTGGCCTTCATGCAATGGAAAAAATTCCATACTTTTGCACACTAAAGGTTCGGATAAAATCATTGAAACAACACTCCCGCGCATGAAAAAAGCCATGAACAAGATCCTGGTTCTGTTCCTCCTTGCAGGCATGTTCGTCACCTCCTGCAGCAAGAGCAGCGATACCCCCACGGCGATTACCCGTACTTCACTTGTCGGGAAATGGACGGAACAGGATTCAAAGAAGAAACTGACATTCGAGGTGACCTTCGCGATTGATTCCACCTCTTCTAGCGGGATGTGGATTTACAATTTCGGGGGGGCCGGACAGTCCGTGAAAGCCACTGTCTATCTCTCGGGAAATTCATTGGTGATGCCCAAGGACGAACTGTTTACCAACGGATGGATCGTGAACGGAAACGGGTCAATCACCAGTGCCACCGGCATTGACTGGCCGTTTACATACCTTGACCTGGCAGACCTGAATTCGGTCCATGCCGTCTTTACAAAAAAATAGGTATTGGTTTATTTGCCGGCCTTCCGTTTTACAGGCTGACCCTCTTTTTTCGCCAGATCCGTCAGGTTCTGCAAAACCTCCCCGTACATCTTGCTGAAATTCTCAGGATCCATTTTATAGTAGTTCATATTTTCCCGGAACCTTCGTTTCGACATATGGTATTTCCTGCAAAGTCCCTGGTAGTAATTTTCACTCAGAAGGGCGATGTCTCCGCCCCGGTTTTTCTCAATGTTCAAACTGGCTTCCACCAGGTGGACATCCACAAGGACACTGATCATTTTTTCGCGGGGGAGGATGGAATCGGCTACCAGCCCGGCCGGAAGCAATTCCTTTTTATGGCCATTGCAGGAAACCAGGAGACAAATCAGGCAGGAAGCGATGAACGTCCTCATAAACACTATTTTCCCTTTTCCTGGTATTCTTTGTTCAGTTCCTTCACCACATCCTTTGTGATATCAAGCGTGTCACTGGCAAGGAGGATCTGGCCTGCACTCGCCAGCCCGAGAATGTAATCGAACTTATAATTCCGGTTGTATCTTTTCAGGAAATTGGTCACCGTGTCGAGCAGGGTCACATGCATGGCCTGCTCTTTCTCAGCTACCTGCTGGGTATACCGGTCTTTCTTTTCTACCAGTGCCTGTTGTCTCTGCATCAAAGCTTCATACTGGATCTTTGCCTTGTCTTCCGGAATTGCATTGGCTGCGACCTGCTTCTGGAACGCGGTTGCCTCTTTTTCAAAGGCTGCCTGTTCGGAAAGTATCTCAGTCTCAAACCGCTTTCCGGTTGCCTCGAGATCTGTTTTCAGCTTTTTCACAAAGGTGTACTGGTTGTTGAGCGAATCGATGTTCACAAATACCACCCTGACCGACTTGCCGGACGATTTGGAGAGAGCCGCTGAGACCCCCGGATCTGCGTTTTTCTTAGAGGTGAAAAAGAGGACGTAAAGCACCGCCAGCCCGATCAGAAGGATCAGCTCGATGGCAAGATGCCCCTGGAAGATATTCCATTTATCCGCTTTTTGTTTTCCGGGATTCCCCGGCTGAAAATCATCGCCGTCTGCCTGAGGATCCTCAGGAATGTTGTTGTATTCTTCTTGCATGTTCTGGATGGTTTTTAGTTACCTAATTCTGACATAAATTTGATCCGCATAAGCCTGATCTCTTCTTCCGTGTATTCGTCTTCGCCCAATGTGGTAAGGGCTTCTTCAACGGAATCGGATTCGGCTTCCCGGAAATAATTGAATATCTCTTCCTGGTGGTAGGGATCCACAAATTCATCAATGTAATAATTCAGGTCAATCTTGGTTCCGGAAGAGACAATGCTCTCGATCTCTGAGAGCAGTTCCGCAAGACTGAGGTTTTTGGCATAGGCAATATCCTCAAGAACGAGCTTTCGGTCTATGTTCTGGATGATATAAACTTTCAGTCCCGATTTGTTGACCACCGATTTCACGACCATATCCATCGGCCGGATGATCTCGTTTTCTTCAACGTACTCCTTGATAAGTTCCAGGAAAGGGCCTCCGTATTTCAGGGCTTTTCCCGATCCGACACCGGTAATCTGTTTCAGCTCTTCCACCGTGATCGGATACTGAATGGCCATGTCTTCGAGGGAGGGATCCTGGAAGATCACGAACGGCGGCAGTTTTTCTTTTCTTGAGATCTCCTTACGGAGATCCTTCAGCAGTGCAAACAACGTCTTATCCGCAGTGCTGGACTTGGATCCCATTGCTGCAAAAAATTCATCCTCCTCAATATTTTCAAAATCATGATCATCCACCAGCATGATGGAGAAGGGTTTTTTGAGGAATTGTGCACCTTCGGGACTGATCTTCAGCAGGCCATAGTTTTCAATGTCTTTTTGTAGCAGCCGTTCGATAAGGGTCTGCCTGACTACGGCATTCCAGAATTTCTCATCTTTATCCGATCCCGCTCCGAATTCTTTCAGCTTGTTGTGTTTGTAGGATTTGATGTGGGCTGTGCTCTTCCCGAGAAGGATATTGATGATGTATTTCTGCTTGAACTGCTGTTTCACCGCCATAACGGTATCCAGCACAAGGGTAACATACTGCTTTCCTTCAAAACGCTTTTTCGGATGAAGGCAGTTATCGCAATTCTGGCAATTATCTTCCCGGGAGATCTCCCCGAAATAATGAAGCAGCTGTTTCCTTCGGCATACGGAGGATTCAGTATAGGCCACTGTTTCAAGCAGCAGCTGTTTGGCGATCTCCTGTTCAGCGACGGGTTTCCCTTTCATGAATTTTTCCAGCTTCTGGATGTCATCATAGCTGTAAAAGGCAACGCAATTGCCTTCCCCGTCATCACGGCCCGCCCTCCCGGTTTCCTGGTAATATCCTTCCAGGCTTTTGGGAATGTCATGATGGATCACATACCGTACATCCGGCTTATCAATCCCCATCCCGAAAGCAATGGTCGCAACAATGACATCCACCTCCTCCATCAGGAAATCGTCCTGGTTCTTCCTGCGGGTCTGGGCATCCAGTCCTGCATGGTAAGGCAGGGCTTTGATCCCGTTTACCACCAGGGTCTCCGCAATCTCTTCCACCTTTTTCCGGCTGAGGCAGTAAACGATCCCAGATTTCCCGGAATTTGTTTTGATGAATTTAATAATGTCTTTGACTACATTTTTGGTCTTGGGTCTCACCTCATAATAGAGATTCGGCCGGTTAAAGGAAGCCTTGAAGAGGGTGGCATCGGCCATGGCCAGGTTCTTCTGGATATCCTGCTGAACCTTTGGAGTGGCGGTGGCAGTTAGCGCAACTACCGGCACCTTCTGGCCGATCGCTTCAATGATGGGCCGCAGCCTGCGGTATTCCGGACGGAAATCATGTCCCCATTCCGAAATGCAATGCGCCTCATCGATGGCATAAAAAGATATCTTGATGGATTTTAGAAATTCGATGTTCTCCTCTTTTGTGATCGTCTCTGGTGCCACATACAACAACTTGGTATCTCCGGCAACAATATCTTTTTTTACCTGGGCAATCTCCTGCTTGGTAAGAGAGGAATTCATAAAATGGGCAACATTGGTTTCCGTGCCAAAACTCCGGATGGAATCCACCTGGTTTTTCATCAGGGCGATGAGGGGTGAGATGATGATCGCTGTTCCATCCTTGATCAATGCAGGGAGCTGGTAACACATTGATTTACCACCGCCCGTCGGCATAATTACAAACGTATCCTTGTCCTGCAGAATATTATTGATGATAGCTTCCTGATTCCCTTTAAAACTGTCGAATCCAAAAACTTTTTTCAGTACTTCATAGAGTTTATACTCGTCCTTCTTGGCAGCCATTGTGTACTCCGGTTAATTTTAGTATTTTTGTCTTACTGATCGTGATTTTTTTTACATCAGAAGAAGCCTCTAATACAAATATACTATAAAACGCAAAATTGAATACAAAATTTTAAAAAAATTCGATCATTGAAGGAAGATATATCAATAAAGGAAATTGCTGTCAGAACAATAACCGAAGAAGGGGAAGCAATTGCAGCCCTTGTTGGCAGCATCAACGATGACTTTGTGAAATGCGTGAAGCTGATCCTTCATTCAAAAGGACGGGTCATCGTGACAGGGATCGGGAAAAGTGCCATCATCGGTGCCAAGCTCGTAGCCAGCCTGAATTCAACCGGGACACCTTCCATCTTTATGCATGCCGCGGATGCCATCCACGGCGACCTGGGGACCATTCAGAAGGAAGATATCATCATCTGCCTTTCCAAGAGCGGTGAAACGCCCGAGATCAGGATCCTCATTCCCTTACTGAAACTTTATGGGAGTGTACTGATCGCCATTGTCGGAAATCCCAGCTCGTATCTTGCAAAACAGGCGGACTTTATCCTCGACACGACGGTAAAAAAAGAGGCCTGTCCCAACAACCTTGCCCCTACCTCAAGCACCACAGCGCAACTGGTGATGGGCGACGCGCTTACCGTTTGCCTTCTCGAATGCCGTGGATTTACCACCAGCGATTTTGCCAAGCTGCATCCCGGGGGTGTGCTCGGAAAGCAATTGTACCTGAAAGTCGCCGATCTTTACATCAACAACCAGGTTCCGAAAGTCCAGGTCACCGACAGTATCAAATCCATTATCGTTGAGATATCATCCAAGCGGCTGGGCGCCACTGCAGTCCTCGAAAACGGGAAACTCAAAGGCATCATCACCGACGGGGACCTTCGAAGAATGCTTGAGAAGACAACAGATTTTGAAACCATCACTGCCGGCGACATCATGAATACCTCCCCGAAATCTGTGACCCCCGATACCCTGCTGGTGAATGCCCTTACCCTGATGCGGAAGAACAATATCACCCAGCTCCTGGTTACCGACGATGATAAATATCTCGGTGTTCTTCACCTTCACGATATCCTTAAAGAAGGTATAATCTGATGGTTGTATAATGATCTATGCCCAAAAACAAATCAGCGGGATCCCTGTTGCGTTTTTTCGTTTGCTCTCACGCCGGCGGATCTGGGCATTGATATTCTTTGTTCTTCCCCTCTCCGTTTTCCCGCAACTGACAAAGATCATGGGAAACATAAAGGATTCCGCCACCGGCGAACCCCTTCCTTTCGTCAACATCATCATTCTTAAAACCACCGATGGCACGCTCACCGATTTCGAAGGAAGATACGCACTCGAAGTGAACACCAAGGGAGACTCTATCCGGTACTCACTCCTGGGGTATAAGACCGTTACCCGGAAGATCTTAAAACACCAGTTCCAGGCCCTCGACATTCTCCTGGCCGAAAACAATATCCTGCTTCCCGAGGTCACGATCCATTACACCGGAAATCCTGCAGAGATCATCCTTAAAAAGGTGGTCAAAAACAGGGAGAAGAACAGCCTTCAGGCCTTTGAATCCTACCAATATAGGGCCTATACCAAAATCGAGATCGATGCAAACAACATCACCGACAAGTTCAAGAACCGGAAACTGCTGAAACCCTTCAATTTTGTTTTTAACTACATCGATACCTCCACCCTCACGGGGAAATCTTACCTGCCGGTTTTCCTGACGGAAACCACTTCGGATGTGTTTTTCAGGAAAAACCCCAAAGCCCGGAAAGAGATCATCACCGGGTCGAAGATCTCGGGGCTCGAAAATGAAAGCATCTCGCAGTTCCTGGGAAACCTGTCGCTGGAAATCGATGTTTACAAAGACTATATCCCGCTGTTTGAGAAAAACTTTGTGTGCCCAGCCGCTTCCTTCGGGATTGATTATTACCGGTATTACCTGGTCGACAGCGCATTCCTCGAAGGAAAGTGGTCCTACCATATCATGTTCAAGCCGCGCCACAAACAGCAACTGACCTTTTCCGGAAACCTCTGGGTTTGCGATACCTCCTTCGCCATCAAGAAAATTGAAATGAGGATCGCCACCGACGCCAACATTAATTTCGTGAACGACCTGGCAATCCAGCAGGAGTACCAGTGGACCCAGAACAAATTCTGGATAAAGACGAAGGACCACCTGGTTATCGACTTCAACATCGTACAGAAATCCAAAAAGATCATTGGTTTCTTTGGCCATAAGACCACCTTCTTTTCCGATTTTCAGTTCGACACTCCTGAAAACAAACGGTTCTACTCATTGCCCACCAATGTTTTCATTGAGCCCAAAGCGTCTGAAAAAACGGATGCCTTCTGGCAGGAGCTTCGGCCTGAAAAACTTTCAAAATCAGAGACAGGGATCTATAAGATGGTCGATTCGGTGAAAAACATACCGATCTTCAAAACATACAGGGATGTGATCTACGGGATTGTCACCGGTTACCTGCCCTGGGGAAACTGGGAATTCGGCCCCTATTTCAAAACCTTCAGTTTCAATACCCTTGAAGGTGCCCGGTTCCGGCTGGGTGCGAGGACTGGCGATGGCTTCAGCCGGAAAATACAGCTCGAAGGATATGTTGCCTATGGGGTCAGTGACCTGACTTACAAGGGAGGGGCCGATGTGATCTGGGTCTACAGCAAAAACCCGAGGAGGGATTTTACGGCGGGCCTGAAATATGATATTGAACAGCTGGGGATGAGCCCGAATGCATTTGCAGCCGATAATATTCTGTCGTCGCTCTTCCACCGGGGGCCCAACAATAAGCTTACCATGGTGACAGAGTACAAGGTCGGTTACGAACATGAATGGTTCACCGGATTGATTAATACGATCAAGCTTACCCACCGCGAGCTCTTTCCGCTGGGAACCACTGATTTCACGCTCTACCCCGAAAACAACGGCGTGGCGGTTGACATGCCCGTCATCAATACGTCGGAGATCAGCCTGGGGGCCAGGCTCTCATTCAAGGAACGGTTTATTTCAACCGATATTTACCGTTTTACGATCAGTTCCGACTACCCGATCATCCAGCTGACCTATTCCTATGGTTTTCCAAAGCTCCTGAACAGCAACTTTGAGTACAACAAACTTGTTGTGAACGTTTCGCAATGGTTCAACTTCGCCACCATCGGCTGGTCGAAGTACATGATTGAAGGAGGCAAGATCTGGGGAACCCTGCCTTATCCCCTTCTCAGGATCCACGACGGCAACCAGACCTTCCTCTACGATGAGCTTGCTTCAAATCTTATGTATTATTATGAGTTTGTAAGCGACGAATATATAAACTTCTTCTATACACATCATTTTGACGGATTGCTCTTCAACAAGATCCCCCTGTTGCGAAAACTGAAGTGGCGGGAGGTCGTCTCGACCCGCCTGATCTATGGTGCCCTGAGCCAGAAAAATCTTACCTATTCAAAGTTTCCCGATATCATGCATCCCATCGGGGCTACTCCTTACTGGGAAGCAACTGCAGGTATTGAAAACATCTTCCGGTTTATCCGGGTGGATGCGGTATGGCGCCTCACCCATCAGCATGATATTCAGAACCCGCATGTTCCGACATGGGGCGTTTTTGTTTCCCTGAACTTTTCGTTCTGAGGTATTAATATTATTGATAATTTTGGATGTTGGATCCCGATTGCATAAAGCCAGGAATCAGATGGTGCTTCGAACTGAAAAAATAGTAAAGAAATACAGGAACCGGACGGTGGTGAATGAGGTCTCCGTCCAGGTGAAACAAGGGGAGATTGTGGGACTGCTCGGCCCCAACGGCGCCGGGAAGACCACCTCTTTTTACATCATCGTAGGACTTATAAAACCTTTAAACGGGAAGGTTTTTCTAGACGACCTGGACATCACAAAAGAACCCATGTACCGGAGGGCCCAGCGGGGAATCGGGTACCTGGCCCAGGAACCATCTGTTTTCCGGAAACTGAGCGTCGAAGACAACATCCGTGCTATCCTTGAGTTCACCCCCCTCAACAAAATACAGCAAAAAGAACGGCTGGAAATCCTTCTGGATGAATTCGGACTGCAGCATGTAAGAAAAAGCCAGGGAATCCAGCTTTCAGGAGGCGAACGGCGCAGAACGGAAATCGCCCGCTGTCTTGCCGTAGATCCCAAGTTCATTTTGCTGGATGAGCCTTTCGCCGGCATTGACCCGATTGCGGTAGAGGATATCCAGAACATCGTCATCAAACTGAAGCAAAAAAACATCGGTGTCCTTATTACCGATCATAATGTTCATGAAACCCTGACCATCACCGACAGGTCCTATCTCCTCTTCGAAGGATCCATCCTGATGGCCGGATCCTCACAGGAACTGGCCCAGGACCCTCATGTACGCAAGGTTTACCTCGGGCAGAATTTTGAATTGCGGTAGAAAAAGGGAATCCGAAGAAATTACTCCTGCATTCTTTTCTGATAGATGAGGGAAAGGAAAAGGTAGAGCAGGATCACCATCGGCACCGCACTGATCGAAAAGATCACCAGAAGCACCAGGGAGAGAATCAGAAAGATAAACCGGTGCTCATTCCCTTTCCAGGCCATGGATTTGAACTTCATCGAAAACAGGTGTATTTCAGAGATCAGGAGGTATGAGAATACAACCGACAGAATTGCCAGTACACGCGGGTTTGAGAACAACACTACCATAAAGTCAAGTTCAATGAAAGTATGGATCCTTCCCTGGATAAGCAGTATCATCGGGATGGATGCAAAAAAGATAGCATTGGCGGGAGTAGGCAGGCCAATAAAATTCACAGCCTGGCGCGGATCGATGTTGAACTTGGCAAGGCGGAGCGCCGAACAAACCGGGATCAGGAATGCAAAATAGGGAATGATATGCCAGCGCTCCAGGATGTTGCAACTGGTACAGTTTAAAGAAAGCAGCTGAAAAACGATGATTCCGGGAGCTACGCCGAATGAAACCACATCGGCCAGCGAATCCATTTGCTTTCCCATTTCAGAATAGGCTTTCAGCAACCGGGCTGCCGTCCCGTCCAGGTAATCAAAGACCGCTGCAAGAAAGATGAAAGAAGCTGCCCAGATCAGGTGATTCTGGAAGACCATCGTAATGGAAAAAAGCCCGCAAACAAGGTTGAGGGTTGTTAAGGCATTGGGAATATGTTTTTTCATTTTCCAGGGAGTTCGTCAGGATGTAAATATAGGTAATATTTCATTAAACCGATATGCACATAACGACACATCCATCAAGAACTTTTTATATTTTTGCCGCACCATTTACTAACAAAACAAAAAAAACATGAAAACAACTTTTACGAGGGCACTGTGTCTCTTCGTTCTTACGCTTGCTTTCGCAGGCAATGCCGCTGCACAGTTTACCATTTCAGGGGAATTCCGGCCAAGGGCCGAATACCGCAACGGCTACTATAAACTGGGAGACTCCACGATGACCGGCTATGGCACCATTCTTGGCAGGAGCCGCATTAGCTTTGGTTACAACAGCGAAAAACTCCAGACCCTTATCTCCCTGCAGCATGCGTTTACCTTCGGTGAGAACAATTATGCTTCCGATTCGATCTCAAAAAACACCATCAATATTTATGAAGGATGGCTGCGCTATTACTTCACGAAGGGTTTTGCCGTGCGCATCGGCCGCATGGGGCTGACGTATGATGACATGAGGATCTTCGGGTTGTCGAACTGGTCGCAATGGGGTGCCACCCACGACATTGTGAACCTCGAATGGAACGTACCCTCTGCAAAGTACGTCGGCGATTATGGATTTGCAATCAACAATGCAGCCCCGGCAACCGTTCCTTACCTTGGTGATTACACGCTGAAGAATTACAAATACATGAGTTATCTTTACAACCAGATGAAGTTCCTCAAGGAGAAACTCGTTGTTTCCGTTCTGGGTGTGGTTGATGCCTACCAGATGGCAAACACCACGACAACCACCCCTGCAAAGACCGTGACAACCTGGGTCACCAACGGATCCGATACCGTCGGTTCTTTCACCACGAAAATTGCTGCTACCACTGCAACTCAGACCCATAATCTTACGATCTATGCCCGCGGAACAGCAGGAGCTACTGCCGGGTTTTACTGGAAAAACCTGAGTGTATTTGTCAACGGCTTTTACCAGACCGGGAAATACAAGGATGGCCGCAACATGAATGCATATTTCATGGGAGGATGGGTGTCCTACAGGGTCGTGAAACCGCTTACACTTCTTATCGGATATGAGAGGCTGAGCGGGAACAATGCTTCCGATACAACAAAGCTGAAAACCGAGGTTCGCGGGTTTGCGACACCTTTTTCAACCAAGCACCAGTTTTATGGTTACATGGACCTTTACACCTCCTATCTCGGACAGGACGCACTGCACAACGGGCTCAACGACCTCTATGGAAGGGCAACGGTCAGGTTCTCTGAAAAAACATCCCTGGAAGCCACTTACCGCTGGTTCACCCTGCCCTATGGCTACCTGCCTGCAAAGATTGTCAAGAAAGGAGATCTCCCCTACCAGTCTGTCAGCAAACAGCTTGGCTCAGAAATCGACCTGATGTTCCTCTACAAACCCATCCCGAACCTGGAGCTGAATGCAGCCTACTGTCTCTACCTGAACAGCAACTCGAAGGAAATCATGGACGGGTTGAAAGCAGGAACCGGCCGCATGGGACAATACGCTTATGTAATGCTTACCTATAAACCCAATTTCTTTACATCCGAAAAAAAATAAACAGATCAACTCTGTATCAGCCCCCTTCCGGATCCAGGACGGGGGCTTTTTTTTTACTCCTATCTTTGCATGAAAATCCAAGCTATGCCAGTTCCCGGGAATATCCGGATCAAGGATTACGATTATCCGCTGCCTGCTTCACGCATTGCACAATTCCCGCTGGAACAACGTGAAAGCTCTAAACTGCTGGTATGGAAGGAAGGAGATATCAGGGAATCGGTCTTTTCACGGATCGGGGATGAATTGCCCGAAGATGCAATCCTTGTGGTAAACGATACCAGGGTGATCCGCGCCCGACTGATCTTTTCTAAAAACACGGGGGCAACCATCGAGATCTTTTGCCTTGAACCACTCTTTCCGGTTACCGAAATTCAGGCTGCTTTTGCCCAAACCAAAACCTCTACCTGGAAATGCCTTGTTGGAAATGTAAAAAGATGGAAGGAGGGGAACCTTAAGAAATCATTTGTTCTGGAAGGAAATCCTTATACATTGTCAGCCGAAAAAAAAGAGAGCCTGGGAGATGGCTGTTTTTCCATCTCTTTTTCCTGGGAACCTGCAGGGTCCTCCTTTTCAGAGATCATTGAACATGCCGGGATGGTACCCCTGCCACCATATATCCTGCGAGCTCCCACAACCCGGGATGCCAGCCGTTACCAAACCGTTTTTGCAAGGCAGGAAGGCTCCGTTGCAGCCCCGACAGCCGGACTGCACTTCACAGAACCCGTAATGGAAATCCTGGAAAAGAAAAACATCACCATCCATAAGGTGACGCTGCATGTCGGAATCGGAACCTTCCGGCCGGTAAGTGCGGATAATATCGCAGATCACACGATGCATTCAGAAAAAATTTCCGTCGGGCTGTCCATCCTCAAGGAACTGATCAGCCAGAGTAAGAGACCTGTTTTTGCCGTAGGGACAACCTCGGTACGCACGATTGAAAGCCTTTACTGGCTGGGAGTTAAACTCATTGTCAGGGGCACCGAACATCCTCCTGAGGTTCACCAATGGGACCCCTATGAGCCGGATTTCAACAGGAACATCCCTGTTGCCGAAGCACTTTCCACTTTAGCCGCATACCTTGAAAAATCAGGATATGACAGGTACACGGGCGCGACAGAACTGATGATCGTTCCCGGTTACCGTTTCCGTATCGTTCAGGGAATGATCACCAATTTTCACATGCCGCAGAGTACACTGTTGCTGCTGGTGGCAGCATTCATCGGACCTAAATGGAAGACCGCCTATGAATTTGCCCTCCGGCACGAGTTCCGGTTTTTAAGTTACGGCGATGCTTGTTTGTTCTTCAGAAAAGATTCAGGGGAATGAACTTTCCTGTTATTAAATATTGATTACTTTTGTCGTTTACTATTTCATCGTTAAAAATAATCCAGATGCAGACATTAATGATAATTGCCGGAATTCTTGGAGGCCTTGGCGCCCCGGAACTTATTCTCATCGCCCTTATCGTACTGTTACTTTTTGGAGGTTCAAAAATCCCTGAACTCATGAAAGGCGTCGGGAAAGGCGTTAAAGGATTCAAAGACGGGTTAAAAGGCCTTGAAGATGATATTAATGAGTCGCCGAAAAAAGAGGCTGATAAAACTACCCAAAAACCGACAGATACCGGGAAAGAAAACACTCCCGCCGGCTGATCCCTCCCTTCTTTTCTGTCCAGCACATCACGATCTTAAAATACTGTCGCGATCTTTATTCTCTTTGCGACTGGTTACAGACACAGATCATCATTATCTGACCCTGTTCGGGAATAATCTGATTTGTTGTGCCTCCTGTTTTTCGGAACGTCTGGATCCGGAACTTGCGGTAAACCTGTTTCAGGGTTATTCGGGCGTGTCAAGAATTTTTATCTCGGAGACGATTTCAACCGTTTTCCTGAGTGTTTCCGAAACCCCGCAATACTGGCCCAGCGAGAGATCAATGGCTCTCTGAAGTTTATCAACCGGAAGGTCCTTTCCCCGGAATTCATAGGTTACCTTTATTTTTTTAAAGTGCTTCGGATGTTCTTCGGTAAGTTCACCATCAACCTTGACGTTGAAATATTCCGGTACGATCTTCATCTTTTTCATCATCGAAACCACATCCATTGCGGTACATCCTCCAAGAGCCACAAGAAGCAACGGCTTGGGTTTAGGTCCCAGGTTTGTGCCTCCGGCTGACTCGTCAAGATCCAGGATGATTTCATGACCGTTGACATTTGCTTTGAATGCCATGTTGCTGCTCCATTGAACATCGATTGATTGTGTTGTCATTTCTGTTGTTTCGTTTATTCGTTTTTAAATTGTTCCGAACTCAGTATCCAGAATGGACCTGATCTGCTGTTCATTCTGAATGCTTGTCGTTGCCTTTACCAGTTTCCCGTTTTTATAATATACGGTAAACGGCAATCCCATAAATCCCCTGCACTCAGGTGCATTCCCGATCACATGCGATTCCGGGCTGTTGAATTCCATGTCGAAGAATTTCACCTGCGTATAAACGGATTCCAGCTTTTCCATTATTCCATAGACCGGAATGCACATCGGGCCCATCCTGCCGCAACAGATCATAACATTTTCATGTTCACTGATAACCTTCTGGTGTTCATCAGCCGTAAGGATGTGTTTTAAATTTGTTTCTAACATGATTGTAAGTTTTTGGATTTGTTTTTTTTGATTGTCAATTCCCCTGCCTTTCAGCATCCGCTGCAGGGACTGTTCAGGGCAAAATATCCAAGGAAACCGCCGGCAATTGTACTCATGAAAGGATTGCCCGTAATTGCACAGGATCCTGTGGAACATCCCACAAAATGATAATAAAGGTAACCGGCCTCTCCGCCGATTACGATTCCAAGAAAGGGACGCAGAAAATAGGACGACTTAATAAACTCCTTAAACGATTTTGGTTTTTTCTTTGCTTCACAGGTTTGTTCCATTACCTATATTTTTATGCTGCAAAGATAAAAAGAAGTATTGGATTAAAGCGCTTTATTATCACTTAAATCGTTTTAATATCACTTTTCTTCTTATCTTTGCAACCTGATAACAATAGATAAGAAATGGAAAAAATAAAAATCGCAATACCCGTTCATAACGGTTTCGTTAATGAACATTTTGGACATTCGGAAAACTTCTCAGTTTATACAATCTCATCTGAAAAACAAATTGAATCAAGGATGCCTGTCGTGTCTGACGGATGTGGCTGCCATTCAGGTATAGCCAGGACACTTGCTGAACAGGGAGTATCCGTAATGCTGGCCGGGAACATTGGTGCCGGGGCAATAAGCCACCTGAATGAATTTGGTATCGAGGTGGTCAGGGGATGTTATGGAGAGGCAGAAAAAGTCGTTACTGAATTCCTTCAGGGAACCATCAAAGACAATGGGCAAACCTGCACAGAGCATGACGGTTGTGATCATCCTGAATTAAATTAATCATCTCATGAGCGAATTTGATGAAAAAGCCCGTGAATGGGATAAAAACCGGATGCATCTGGACCGCACAATTGCCATTGCAGCGCACCTTCAGAATATGGTGGACCTGAAACCAGGAATGAAAGCGCTGGAATTCGGGGCAGGAACCGGGTTGCTGAGTTTCTACCTGAAAGATATGTTTTCTGCGATCACACTGATGGACAGCTCGCAGGAAATGCTGAACATGGCTGAGCAGAAGATGGATGAAGCAGACCGTTCAAAATTCAGGACGATCTACTTTGACCTTGAAAAAGAAAATTTTACCGTCGAACCGTTCGACATCCTGTACAGCCAGATGGTGCTTCATCATATCCGGGATACGGAGGCCATTTTCGGGAAGTTTTATAACCTGCTTTCACCGGGAGGGATACTTGCCATTGCTGACCTTTACCAGGAAGACGGTTCATTCCACGATGGAGATGTGAACGTTCACCACGGATTTGACCCGGAAAATCTGAAGGATATGATCGTGAAAACAGGATTCTCGGAAGTAAAAATCTCATCCTGCTTTGTTATTCGTAAATTAACTTCTGAGGGAAGCACAGCCGAGTACCCTGTATTTTTGCTGACCGCGCGAAAGTAAGCCTGCGTCTATTTCAGTGCTTTTTCAATCTCGGTCTTGAGTCCTGCCTTGAATTTTGTGGGATTACTCAGGCTGTAATCAAATGCAACCCGCGTCAGATCATTCCGGGTTTCTTTACCGGCGACGGTTTTTACGATATACAGTGCCTGTGCATTGATATCGAATGTTGATGCAAACTTAGCATTGGACTTGTCATCAGTGTTGATAACACGCAAGAGGAGGGTCCCGTTTTTGACTTCTTTGTCAAAATAATTTTGCACGACTGTCTTTGTGTTTTTTTCGACCGACTGGTCTATCGGGCAGCGTTCGGAAGGATGGAAATAATAAACGGTGACTTTCGGCAGGTTCTTGTCCTGAGCGCTGTTCTGGGCAGGAGTTGCATTCGTCCCGGCCAGGGTTACGAATAAACCAAACAATGCAAGAATCTTTTTCATCAGCAGTTTATGATTAAATTGACCTGCGATCCAGTTCTTTCAGCAGGTAATCCTTTGATTTATATCCGGAAAACCGATGGATCTCTTGCCCGTTTTTAAAAAGGATCATGGTGGGGATGCTACGAATGTTGAATTTTGATGAAGTAACCCTTTGCTCATCAACATTGACTTTACCGATTGTGACCTTTCCATCCACTTCTTCTGCCAGTTCATTCAGCACCGGTGCCATCATTTTACAAGGGCCGCACCAGGCTGCCCAGAAATCAACCAGGACCATGCCTGATTTAATCTTGTTTGTAAAATTCTTATCCGTAAGGGTAACCAATTTGGGACTATCGGCTACGACAGGGATGCTGCCCATCCTTCGTTTGGCAATTACAAGAAGCAGCGTAAAAAGAGACAGAACGACAGCAAGCACTATTAACGTGATCCACATGATTTGTTTATTTTATGGCAAAGATAAAGAATAATTTCCAGCTAGTGATATTTATGCGATTTATTTATAAGAAAGAATATGGGCCCCTTCCAGGTAATTAACTAGTACCTTAGCTATGTTCGTTTCATTCGTTTCCTCAACCCTAATCTTTTTCTCCGCCATCAGGCCGGAGTAATAATTTCCAACTGCTTTTGCGATCACAACATCACATCCTTTAAGATTATAAAACACACCATCAGGGGAAGTCATTCTTTCGCTGAGAAGGTTCCAGCGCATTTCGCGGTGAATGATCCTGCCGGATGAAATGGTGGTAACAACAAACCCCCTCGACCGGCTGAACCGTGACTTGATGGTAACTCCGTCGTCGGAAGGTATTGCGATCCTGATTTTGTCTTTCATTATTCTTACAGATTAATTTTTTTGTTGGCTCTCCCTGAAATAAAAGAACAAGGCCAGGGGACGGTAGATGGCGTGGGCGAACTTTGAAAATCCAAACAACAGCACAAGTTCCATCGAAATGATCGTATGGATAAGCAATACAATATGGTTCAGCAGGTAGTTTGCACCAAAGGCCACAGAAATTTCAAGCCAGAACCCTGTTATCCCGGCAACCCAGAGAAACAGCAGGAACATCCAGTCTGCAAGCCTTGTTTCCCGATAGGTCTTGGTCACTTTTTTGAAACGGTAAGTTATGGACAAACTGGTTCCGTAAACCAGGAGTAACCCTGCAACGGTTCCAAGGATGCGGCTTGGCCACCAGATTGCGGTAGCAGGATCTTTCAGTATAAAATCCAGGACAGTAGCTAACAATAATCCCAGGAAGCCCCACATGATAGACCAGTGCACAAACCAGGGCTGTATGGCCGCAGGTTTATTCTTCCAATACGAGTCATCTTCCTTGTCGCATGTCTGGTAACGGTTCATGGTTCCAAGTTCCTTTACGACTTCTCTCCACGCGTTCACGAAGTTACTTTTACCAGGTTCAGATTTCACGACGGTTTTTGAAAGTTTCAGATACATTGTAATCAGTCCCCAGGCCATGGAAATTCCGGTAATGCTGAAGATCACCAATCCCATGTTATGGATAACGGCATAAGGGATCACAGTAAAAAGCCACCTGGATACTTCATGATCGGGTTTTAGGGTAAAGAGGAAAAACCCCAGCATCACGGAAAGAAAAATTGTGAAAAGGATAAAAACGGGGTTGCTTTTAAAAATCAGTTTTGTCAGGCCCGTGGGCTCGTAGCTTGCGATTGCATAGCGGCGCAAGGCAGCCATATAGTCTCCCGGACCTGCCTGGCGGGGACACGTTTCAGAGCATTCACCGCATGCATAACACAACCAGATCTCCCTGCTCTGAAGAATATCATCCTTTAATCCAAGGATCCCGGATCGAAGAAAAATCCGCGGAAAATTCACGCTTTTATCCGTCAACCCGCAAACGGCGGTGCAATTTCCGCAATTAAAACAGGCACTGAAATCTTTTGCACCATACTTTTTTATTTCAGATGCAAATTCCGGATCAATTCTGGACATGGGGAATATTTTTTAATTTATACGAGAAGTATTCATCTGAATCATCCAGCTTATCCGCTTCAACCAGGCTGTATTTATTCATGGTCATAAGATTGTAGGTAACCAGTTCGGAATCTAAACCAAGCTCTTTGGCCAGATCAGGAATTGATTTTGAATCGCCCTGCAGGCACCCGGCCAGTTGTCTCCAGATAAGCGGCATGTCTTTCATTGCAATTCCCTCTTCGCCGCCATCCTGCAATTTATCTCCTGCTTCTGCCACAAGCTCTACTTTCTCCATGAATCCGTCAATCATTCCTTCAATCTCATTGTTGGAATATTGAGCCATGTCGATGGCATCGGCCGGACAAACCGGTGCACACATCCCGCATCCTTTGCATACGGCTTCATTAACGGAGGCTACCGTTTTACCATACATCTCCAGGGGATGTATTGCATCATATTCGCATACCTCTGCACACTTGCCACACCAGACACAGGCATCAAAATTGATCCGTGCAACAATAGGTTCAAGAAAAATTGTCGGGTTCTTGGTAAGTGCATTGATTTTGACGGCAGCTGACAGGGAAGACTGAACGGATTCGGAGATATTCTTCGGGCCCTGGCATGAACCTCCAATGAAAACGCCGTTGATTACGGTCTCGACCGGTCTTAATTTCGGATGGATCTCGTTGAAAAATCCATCGTTTCCGACGGGAATCTTCAATAAGGCAGAGATCTGTTTACTGTCGCTGCGCGGGACCAATCCTGTAACCAATACAACCAGGTCGGTTTCCAGTTCAAGTTCCCTCCGTTTTGTAAGCTCATCCTTGACTTTTACCAGAAGTTTATTGCCAATTGGTTCAACAACCGGTGGCGCCTTTTCATCGAACTTCAAATAGATATCCCCGTTTTTCGAGGAGCGTTCGTAAAGTATTTCCTGTTTCCCATAGGTCCGGATATCACGGTACAAATGGTAGGCCTGAATATCTTTGAATTTCTCATGAACAGTGAGTGAACTTTGGATCGCCGTTGTGCAGCAAACCCTCGAGCAGTATTTGTTTTCTCCTTTGGTTTGCCTCATTCCCACACAATAAATATACGCTATGCTGTTTACCTTTCGGTTGTTGTAAAGCAGTGTTTCATGACTGTTATCGATCAGCCCTTTGAATTCAGGAAGTGTAATCACGGCCGGATTGTTTTTATACCCGAACTCACCCTCTGTAGGCAGGTATGAATCAAATCCCGTTGTGACCAGGATGGCTCCTGATTTCAGGTTAAGTTTTTCATCCCCGATGTTAACTTCGGCAATGAAATTGCCGATGCTGCCCGTTACCTTTTCTATTGTGGCACCAGTAAAGAGAGTAATGTTTGTGAGTTCCCTTATCTGTTTGGAAAGAGCCTCAATAATGGTATTTCCTTTCTGCCCCGTGATAAACAGCTCTTTCCACTTTGCCACGTTACCACCGATTGCTTTCTCTTTCTCGATCAGGTATACCTGGTTACCCATTTTTGCCAGGTCGATTGCAGCCCGCATTCCCGAGACGCCTGCGCCGATGATCACCACGGCCCGGGTCGAAGAAACTTCAATATTCTCAAGCGCTTCAGAAAAGGAGACTTTTTTGATCCCTGCGCGGATAAGCCCTGCTGCTTTTATGCTTGCCTCGCCCGGAGTATCGGAATGTGCCCATGAACATTGTTCCCGGATGTTAACCTGCGTGTAATTATAGGGGTTGATCCCTCCGCGTAAGGCTACATTTCTGAAGGTGTGAAGATGAAGCTTGGGGGAACAGGATGCGACGACGATCGCATCCAGCTTCTCATCTTCAATATCCCTGATCATCTCCTTCTGATTGGAGTCAGCACAGGCAAACATCACATTCTTTGAGATAATGACCCCTTCTTCATTTTTTGCAAGATCCCTAATCTGGGCCACATCCACGTAGTCGGAAATATTTCCGCCGCAATGACAGATATAGACCCCGATCCGTTCTTTTTTTTGTTTCTCTTCCATATTTTCTTGTTTTCCCTTTATCCGCCCCCTCCTGTTTGGGGAGGGTTGGGGTGAAACTTTAAGGTTATTTTACATTGAGATAAGCGGCGACTTCGGATGCTGCGCAGCCGGCTGAGAGTATTGAATCGGGAATATCCATGGGACCAGAAGCTGTACCGGCTACAAAAACACCCTCGATGGTTGTTCTTGCAGGGCTTGTCAGGACATCCACCTGCTTTACAAAACTGAATTCGTCGAGTTCAAGAGGAGCATTTTTAAAAGCTTTGACGATCTCATTGTTCGGCTGAACGCCAACGGACAAAACAACCAGGTCGTGGGTCATCTCTTTTACCTGCCCGGTTTCAATGTTCTCAAAACGCAGGATCAGATCGCCGCTGTTATCCTCTTTTTGTTTTATCCTGGCAATCTTTCCTTTCACAAAACTGATGCCCATCGACTTCGACTGCTGGAAAAACTCCTCGTATCCTTTGCCGAAAGCCCGGATATCCATGTAATAGATGGTAATATCAGCCATCGGTAGTGCCCCCATGAGCAATTGTGCCTGCTTGATGGAATACATGCAACAGATCTGTGAACAGATGGGATTGTTTGCAGAGGCTGCATTGCAGGAACGGTAATTATCCAGGCTTGAATCGCGCGAACCTGTACAGAGCACATAGGCAATGTTGCCCGGCATTTTTCCGTCACCCGGCCGTAAAACATTGTTATAAGGTCGTGTCGGGGCGATCAGCCGGTCCATCTGGAGGGAATTAATGACATTGGGGTATTTCGAAGAACCAAATTGCGGTTTCCCGTCAGCATTGAACAAATGAAATCCGGAGGAGACAATGATGCTGCTTGCCAGTGCTGATATCTTTGCTTCTTTTTGTGAAAAATCGATGGCATTGGCCGGGCAGGCTGAGATGCACTGGTGGCATTCACGGCAATTGCTGCAATCCAGGCAACGTTCCGTGCTTTGCCTGACCTCCTCTTCTGTAAAGGTTCTTTCGATCTCCTGAAAATCTTTTATCCTTTCAGCTGCCGGACGCAAATTGTCACCCAGCGCCGGTTTGTGAAGGATGTTTTCGCGGCCAAGGATGGTTCTTTTGTCGACAGCAGCCAGTTTGTCCCCGAATTCAAAATCATCAGGCATTTCGCCCGAAAGATATTTGTCAATGTAAAAGGCAGCTTTCTTACCCTGACCGGCTGCTTCGATAATGGTGGATGAACCGGTAACCGAGTCGCCGCCGGCAAAGATCCATGGGGTTGAAGCCTGGAGCGTTTTCGGGTTGACTTTAATTCTTCCGTTTTTGGCAAGTTCCAATTCGTTTCTGAAACCGGAAGTTGTGGGTTGTAATCCAATGGCTTCAATCACAAAGTCAACCTCTTCGGTATATTCAGATCCCCTGACCTCAACAGGACTTTTCCTGCCGCTTTCATCCGGATCACCCAGTTTCATCCGGATCATTCCGGCTTTCTTTATGGCTCCGTTTTCTCCTGTAAACCTGACGGGGGTACACAGGACATCAAGCACCACGCCCTCTTCAATTGCTTCCTGCAATTCGACCTTCCAGGCGGGCATTTCCTCACGGCTCCTGCGGTAGATGATTTTTACAGAGGAAGCTCCAAGTCTTATTGCAGTCCTTGAGGCATCCATGGCTGTATTTCCGCCACCGATAACCAATACTTTTTTACCTGTCAGATCAGTTTTCTTTCCGATCTTGGATTCACGTAGAAAATCGAGGCACGAAACAATACCTTCCAGATCTGATCCCTCGATCTTCATAGAAGTGGTTTCATGCGTTCCAACTGAAACGAAAACAGTATCGAATCCTTCTTTTTTAAGATCTTCAAGATTCCCGATCCTCCGGCTGACTTCATGTTCAACACCCAGTGAAAGGATATTCTGAATGTCCCTGTCGACAATACTGTTTGGCAAACGGTATTCAGGAAGGGTGAGTTTTAACATTCCGCCCAATTCAGGGGCAGCTTCGAAAATTTTTACCCGATGGCCCTTCAATGCAAGAAAATAAGCAGCTGTAAGTCCGGCAGGCCCGGATCCGACAATCGCAATGGATTTACCGGATTTTTTTTCAATGGTAATCATTGCCGGCGTGGGATGCTTTGCGTAATAGTCTTCTGCAAAAAATCTTTTTATCCGCCTGATATCAACCGGTGCTTCCAGGCTGCCACGTGTACATTCTCCTTCGCAGGGGGCATAACATGCCCTGCCAAGGCTTCCCGGAATGGGAATATCCTCCATATGCAGTTTCATCGCTTCCTCGTATTGACCGTTCCTGACCAGCGTTATATATCCATAGGGCTTTACGCCTCCCGGGCAGGCTGCAATGCAGGGAGCGGAGGTATCCTGGCGGTCGATCACAGCTATTCTCGGGTTTGCCAGGCTGAAAGGGATATAGGCAACTTTCCTGCCAGCGAGGTTCATGTTGTATTCATCGGGCCTGACTTCCGGACATGCCTGCTCACATTGCTGACATCCTGTGCAATTCTCGGAGATCACGTACCGGGAATGTTTCTCCACATTCAGCTCAAAATGTCCGTTTACCTTATGAATGCTCTCAATTTCGCTGTTGAGGAGGAGTGTGATATTGTGATGCCGGGCGGTTTCCGACATCTTTGGAGTGGTAATACAGGCCGCACAATCAAGCGTAGGGAATACTTTGCTCAGCTGGATCATTTTTCCGCCAATGGAGAGCGCCTTGTCAACAAGAAGCACTTTGTAATCCATGTTGGCCAGGTTTAAAGCTGCTTCCTGCCCGGCAATGCCGCCGCCGATGACCAGGGTGTCATATTTTATGTTCTTCTTTGTCATTCGAGTTCAGCTAAAATTTTTGTAAAATTGTTCATGTGATTTGCAAAAGGTTCTGCACAAACAGAACAGATGGCAGCCATCCTGATCCTCTTTGGATTGATATTATTTTCTTTCATCATTTGCTGGGATTCCTCGATGATGCGGTTGGTCAGCTCGGGACACCTGGGGCTGTAGGAACATTCGTGGCCGTCGGCAGCAATAAAAACCCCGTCAAATCCATGCTTTAAAGCATGCAGGATCCAGCGGGGCTTGATACCCGAGGAGCAGGGAAGACTGATAACATATACAGCAGGTGAATAATGGATCTTACGCAATCCGGCCTGGTCGATCCCGGGGTCGGATATCTTATCGGTAGAGAATACCAGGATCTTCGGTCGTGTGGGTGTCTTTTCCATGATTAAGATTGTTATATTTTTTTAAACTGTCCGGACAAAATCTCCCCCGGGGAACCGGTTTCCGGCACCCATTTGTCAGCAGGGTAAAACAGCGAATTGAATGTTTGCAGAGGCGCCACGAATCAGGCAGCCCTCATCATGCTTTCTTCAGGAATAATCTCGAATAGCTGTCCTCTTCAATGATTCCAAGAAATTCATGGGTCATTTTTGAACACCACTTCGGGATATCATTCTTCGTGCCTTCATCCGAGGAGTAGATCTCCATGATCTCCCCGGATTCAATCTCTCCGATTCCTTTTTTTGCTGCCAATAAGGGTCCCGGACAAGCGGTTCCGCGGGCGTCTACGATCGTGTTCGATTTCAGGCTTTTCAGTTCCTCAGTAGTCATTGTTGTAAGGTTTTATATAAATAACTGGATTTTGCTTTCCTGTGCATCCGAGAGAAAAGTAGCCACTCCGCAGACGGTCATCCCGGGATAATCGATCATCTCTTCCTTTTTAAATCCCATAAGGTTCATCGACATCTCGCAGATGTTTATTTGAATACCGAGTTCTCCGGCTGTCTTGAACATTTCAGGAAGAGAAGCAACTTTGTGCTTCTTCATGATCCCCTTGATCATGGCCGTTCCCATACCGGCCATGTGCATTTTTGAAAGTGTCACCTTCCGGCTCCCTTTCGGCAGCATCATTCCGAACATCTTCTCAATCATGTTTTTCCCTTTCCCGCTTTTCTTCGGATCACGCAGTGCTGCAGTCGCCCAGAAGGTAAAGAAGAGCTTCACTTTCATATCATAGGCAGCCGCCCCGGTTGCAATGATCAGCGCGGCTAAAATTTTATCAAGATCACCCGAAAAGACGACCATGGATAATTGATCCTTTGTGCCGGCTTCCAACCGGTCAACCTTGTTTTTCAGTTCCTGGATCTGTTTTTCTAGTTCAATAGTCATAGGAATTCATATTACATTTAGTTATATATATATTTGTATGTATATGCGGCAAAGATACCTGTTGTGAATTAATGAACAAAAGAAATATTTGTGTATTCTATCACATTGTGTTGTGATATTTGTCACAGACCAGGGTATTCCCGGTATCCTGTCCTACCGAATGGTAAACCATTCTTCAATACGACTGTTCCGGTTGACCGTAGAGAAATGCTTAAACTCATTTGTGTGCTTATCATAGGAATAGTCTTTCCCCCACTCCCTATGGTGGATTGCAATTTGTTTCAGCGAATCCGCGATGGTTTGCAGTTCCTCTTCTGTCATGGTCGGATGAATGGAAAGTCTTACCCATCCCGGTTTTTCAGACAGATCGCCTGCATTTATCCTGTCGGTGATGATTTTTGAGCGTGAAGGGCTGACATTCAGCAAAAAATGGCCATAAGTACCTGCGCAAACACACCCCCCCCTGACCTGGATTCCAAACCGGTCGCTGAGAAGTTTAACGATCAGGTTATAATGAATCGGTGGAATGTAGAATGAAATTATTCCAAGACGGTCGGTTACATGATCTGCAAGAATTTGGATTCCCGGAACCGATGACAACTCACGGAACGCAGTTCTGACCAGCTGCCGTTCACGGGATTGCATCTGCACCGTTCCCATCTGAGACTTCAATTCAAGGGCCAGTGCTGTCTTTATGGCCTGCAGGAATCCGGGCGTACCTCCATCCTCTCGCATTTCGATATTGTCAATGTATTTATATTCGCCCCAGGGATTTGTCCAGTCAACGGTTCCACCGCCCGGCAGATCCGGTGTTTTGCTGTTGTAGAGTGCTGAATCAAATACCAGAACACCGGATGCACCCGGACCGCCGAGGAATTTATGCGGGGAAAAAAAGATCGCATCCAGTTTTTCAAGGGGGTCTGATGGATGCATGTCGATCGGATCATAAGGAGCGGATGCTGCGAAATCAATAAAAGCAAGTCCGCCATATTCGTGCATTAACCTTGCCATCCGGAGATACGGTGTGCGGATCCCGGTGACATTTGAACAAGCTGTGAAAGAACCGATTTTCCTTTTGCGGTGCCTGTATTTTTTCAGAGCGTCCTCAAGCCTGTTCAGGTCAACAAGCATATCCTCCCCGGGCTCTATCACGACCACATCAGCGGAAGTTTCATACCAGGTGGTCTGGTTTGAATGATGCTCCATATGAGTGACAAAAACAACGGGTCTCTCCTCTTCCTTCAAACATTTGCGATGTGAAATTCCGCCACAGATCTTCATTCCCAGGATCCGCTGAAACTTGACGAGAGCACCTGTCATTCCAAATCCCGTTGTCAGGATCACATCCTGCTTTCCGGCATTAACATGCCGTTTTATCTTTTGATGGGCAAGCTGGTATGCCTGTGTCATCAGCCGCCCGGTTTCGCTTGTTTCCGTATGCGTGTTCCCGATAAAGGGTCCGATGGAATTTACCAGGATCCTCTCAATGGGCATATACAACCTGCCGCTGGCTACCCAGTCGGCATAAAGCATTTTCTGTACTCCGTACGGAGTTCTGTAAAGCTGATCCCTGCCTACAATCTGCTCCCGGTACTTATGGAAGTACCGTTGGAGCTGCAGATGATTTGTATTTTTATCAAGTAAAAGCATACGATTGACTCAGAAGCCGGGAATGTCCTGCCTGGCGGGTGATGACGATAACGGAGCAGTGTGATTGAATTTGTTCCCTGCACATGTTACGGACAGCAGCAGCTGTTTGATTCCTTCTGCAGCGATGATTCAAGGTAATGCAGCACTGCACTTGTAACAATGGATTCGTCTGTCAGAATGATCTCTTTGTTTTGCGCTTTAAGCACCTGAGAAGGGCCTTCCCCGATGGATCTTACGATGACAACACTGCAGTCGCGGATAGTATTAAACGTGGTGAATTCGGAAATTGTAAAGCCTGTCACTTTGTTTCTTCTCATTTCCTGGTTGACAATCTCACCAAGTTCAACCGTGAGAACCAGGTAAGCCGATGCCGGGCTGAACTTTTTTGACAGGGTAAATCCATCATCTGTCGGAATTGCTATTTTCATTTTCTTAAGATTATACTGTTTGGGGAAAGCTCTCCCTTTGTAGTAAAAACAGACCGGAACATTGGTCACAGCAAAAGTACTAACTACCTGTGTTTCAATTCCAGGAAACACCGTGATTATAGGTACGGAATCCTGTGACAATCTGTTTTCCCTGATGTGATATGCATAAATTATATTTTGTGATTTTAATCACACAAAGCCTTGACATTTTTTCGCAACTTTGCAGTCTGAAATAGTTCAGGGGTTTGATGCTTAGAAAGTAACATGTTTTCAGATTCAGTTAATACGAAGAACCGCTGCAGCGATTGCAAGGACAAGTCGTGCGCTGCCGCCATCCTGACGAAAAGCCAGCTTGACCAGATCAACTTTAACAGCCGTGAGAGCGAGGTTCAAAAAGGAGAGATCATCCTCCACCAGGGTTCGCTTACATCCCATATCATCTATCTCAAATCAGGCCTTGTTAAAGAATTTGTCAAGCCTGCCAACGACCGGGAACAGATCCTTTCGATCGTAAAAGAACATACTTACCTGGGGTTGCCTTCTTTGTTTGGCGACAGGATCAATCATTATTCCTATTCCGCCCTCGAAGACATCAAGGTCTGTTACATTGACATCAATGTCTTTAATAAGCTCATCAAGGAAAACGGGGGATTCGCCTATGAGATCCTTGTATCTGTGAGCCGCGACAGCCTGAACAATTTCCACCGCTTTGTCAACCAGTCGCAGAAGAGGATATATGGAAGGGTTGCGGATGCCATTCTCTATTTCGCGAGGATCATTTACGAAACGAATGCATTCAACCTTCCCTTCACCCGCAAAGAGTTTGCGGATCTCATCGGGGTTTCCAGGGAAAGCGGGACCCGTGCACTGATCAAGTTCAAAGAAGAAGGCATCATCGACATCAACGGACGTTTCCTGAAAATAAAGAAGATGGAATTGCTTGAGCAGATCAGTAAAAAAGGATAAGCAGTGCCCGGCCCGGGCCTGCATGGATCTTACACCGTCACCGTCACGATCTCAAAAACAGGCGGGTTTGCAATGGTCCTCTTCACGGCACACAGCTCGGCAGTCTTGATTACCGCCTCCTTGTAATTTTCAGGAAAATCAGCCGGTAACTCGATCCGGATGGTAATCTTCGAAGGCGTTTTTGTTTCGGGGTTCATTTCCAGCGACTGGATAAGTTTAATATTCTCTGTCGGAAGATTCCGCTGGTCACAGAATGATTTCACATAAATCCCGGCACAGGTTCCGATGGAGGCCAGAAACAGCTCATAAGGCGAAGGTGCAGAATTTTCTCCCCCGGCGGTGACTGGCTGATCGGTTTTGTGAAGATGCCCTTTAAAACTGGCATTGACTTTTTTCCCTCCTGCAAATGTGATTTCCATATCCATAACTGATTCCTTTCAGAGATTTACATATTCTTCCGGTAAAATGAAAAACCGGGATGCAAAGATAGTGATTAGATTATCTCCGCATCCCGGTCTGAGTGCCAATTTTCATCTCCGGAAAAATCCGGTTGATCCCGGAACTTACCTTCTAAAGAAGAACTACCTTCTTCCTGATCACCGTATTATCTTCCTTCTGTATATTCAGGATGTAAACCCCTTTGGACAGATCGGTGAGGTTGAGTGAGGGTCCTGTAAAATCATTGAGGGTCCGGCACAACACTCCGCTGCCAGAATAAATTGTGATGGTTGAATGCGGGGCACCGTAAATACGGATCATTCCTGAAGTCGGGTTCGGGGCCACGCTTACATTATCAGCCTTGTTCTCTTTCTGACCAACAGCAAAGGAATAGTTCACCGTATAAAGGTTATGCTCCTTCAGGCTTTCTGAAAAAACATCGATGGTTGAGCTTCCCGGTAATGAAATTCCGGGAACAACAATTACCGTTTCTTTTGGGTCCATGGGTGTTCCGACGATGTCAGGAACATTGGTAGTACCCCCCGGTAATGTCACATTGTAGGTAAAAACATCGGGACTGAAGCCCGGCACCGAAACACTGTTCACCAGGATATTCTCCAGCCTTGCCTCCGTGTTGAACGTACCGTTCTCCATCGAATAGATGGATTGGTACACCTCTCGTGTGGCATCATCCTGAACGAAAACCCCGACTATAATATCATTCCATCTTTCCATGTGAGTTGCGGTAAGGTCGGCGACCTGGTGGAAGGATACAGGAACACGGTCGGTGAAACTGACGGCTGTTCCGCCGGCATCCGGGAGCATCTTCATCATCACGTGCTCGAAACTGGTTTCGCCGTTTGTCATGTGGTTATTGTAGGTGATTTGCTCCATCACCACGATGTAAACATGGCAGTTTGTGAAGTTCGTAAAGGGCAGCACGGTAGCGTCAACTGTGATGACATGCCCGGCAAGCGTATGAGAGACAACCATCTTCATCATCCCGATCTGTGCGGTTGCCTGGTCGTAAGCAGCCTGCACGGCCGAGATGTCAGTTGCAACTTCTGCCCCGTTGGTGTAGAGGTCGGGAACGAAACCAACGCCGTAATAGTCTCTCCTGACGCCACCTTCTTCCGTGTAATAAGGATCACCGGGCGAGGGCCAGTTCATCTGGTACTTGATAAGGGTGATTGCAGTGTCTTTGTCGTTGCACCAGGGAACGAAGTCGGCGTTGAACTGAGCGCAAGGACTGCAGGTGGAACTTGTAAATTCCTCGCAGAGCGGAACCCGGGGAATCACATTGCATACCCTGTTCACCACTTTTGTAAGGGTATCATCATTCTGATTGTCGTCAACATCTCCGTTGATATTGCTGATCCAGACCTTCAGGTTATGGCTTCCGATTGCTGCACCCAGGGGGAATGCAGAGGTAAAATCATACGTTCCCTGCTGAGGGATGGACAGGCCCGTGAAGCCCGTCAGATAGACGCTGGGTTCTCCATCCTTTTGCCAGGTGACATCAAAATGGTTGATTGTGGTCGTTCCGAGGTTCATGATCGTTCCTTTAACATCAACCGGGTCGGAAAAATAGGTCGGGGTGGCACTGATGGAAACAAGACCTGCATCCAGGTTCAGCGGGGTATAGAGCAGCAGGTTATCGCAATAGTAGTAATCAAGGTTGAACATATTGCCGTTAAGGTAAATACACACCTGGAATTCCGACTGTCCGACATCCCCGTTGGTGATATCTATATCGACGCTGACCGGACCGACATTCCCGGTAGGAGTGATTTCATAAACGCTGGTCCAGGCTCCGCTGTGGGAACGCGTTGCAACGCCGACTTTTGGTGCCGGGTTTGAATACCAGTCGTAATAATGGGTAAAGGAAAATTTTACGGAGGTCTTCCCCGACAGGTCGACCATGGGCGAGATGAGGCGTGTGGTTGTGGTTCCGTTGGTATAGGTGAATTTTGCTTCGGGAGGATTTCCACCGGCATTGTTGGAATTGCTGGCAGACCATTGGGCAGGGATGCCATCGATCGTCCATCCCGTCGGAGGCATCTGGCCGGCGTCAAAAGATTCATAGAAGAACATCTGACCAAATGACAGGACAGAAACTGTGCAAAACAGGAGTAACAGGTAGACTTTTTTCATAAGGATGGGGATTAAGGTTGTCTGATTTAACCCTTGCAAGGTAGAGAAATTTTTAAAATGATGCAACCTTTTTATCTCTATATTTGTTCTCGATAAAAATGAAAAAGAAGACCAAAGACGGGGAAAGGGAAATGACCTTCTGGGAACACCTGGATGAACTCAGGGGCGTTCTCATCCGCGGCATTATTGCGATTTCCCTGATCTTCATCGTTGCCTTCAGTTTCAAGCAGATCCTGTTCGATTACATTGTCCTTGCTCCCAAAAACGCCGATTTTATCACCTACCGGGTTTTGTGTAAACTCGGGAAATTTTTGTCGATGGATTCCTTCTGCCTCGACACCACCACCATACACCTGATCAACATCAGCCTTGCCGGCCAGTTCATGGCACACATGACGACCGCCATTATTGCCGGTTTTGTCGTTGCCTCACCCTATATCGTATGGGAGCTTTGGCGGTTCATCAAACCGGGGCTGACTCCGAACGAACGGAAGAATACCCGCGGAGCCGTCCTTGTGATCTCCGGACTCTTCCTTACCGGCGTTTTGTTCAGCTATTTCCTCGCTGTACCCCTGATGGTCAACTTTCTCGGAAATTACCAGGTCAGTGAATCGGTGGTCAACCAGATCACACTCGATTCTTTCACAAGTGCGGTTACCACGATGTCGCTCCTGATGGGTCTCGTTTTTGAATTTCCCGTGGTCGTTGTATTCCTGACTAAAATAGGGATCCTGACTCCTTCTTTCATGTCGAAATACCGGAAACACATCATCGTTGTTATTCTGATCATCGCCGGGCTGATCACTCCCAGCCCCGATATTTTCAGCCAGCTTGTGGTCGCAATTCCCTTATACGCCCTCTATGAGATCAGTGTTCAGCTCTCAAAAAGGATCTACCGGAAGCGGAAAGAATCAGACGATTAAAAAAATAAAAACAGTTTGTAACTTTGAAGAGCAGGTCGTCGTCTAACACCCAACTAATTTAATTCTACTTATCTATGGAATCAAATAAATTTTACCGCAGCCGTACGGATAAAGTGTTTGCCGGAGTCTGCGGAGGGCTTGCAGAACACTTTGTAATTGACTCCGTTCTCATTCGCCTTTTATTCCTGGTGCTTATTTTTGCAGGCGGAGGAGGATTGATTGCCTACATTGTTCTCTGGATCATTACACCGGAGAAACCCATTGATTATTCTCAATTCAAAAATTCCCCAACGATGGAAAACCAAGAAACAAAAACTGAAGAACCCCAGGGTTCACAGGACAACGCAAAAAATGATCCTTTCCGCTATCCCCCGCGTAAACCCAAAGGACGGGGTAACCTTATCGGCGGACTTGTTTTAATCACACTAGGCGCATTGTTCCTGGCGGATGAATTCATCCCCCATGTAAGCTTTGGTGACCTGTGGCCGCTGATTCTCGTGGTAATAGGGATCGGTCTTCTCATCAACAGTTTTTCGGGAAGAAAAAACAATCCGTAATTCCAACTTATGATAATCACGCGCATCTCGATTGGAATAAATTTGAGCATGCAGAATCATTCAATAAAAAATTAAGATTATGAAATACAAGCATCTGTTCTGGGGTTTGATCCTGATCGCCATCGGAATGCTCTTTATCCTGAACAATCTGGGCATTGTTCACTTCAGCTGGTTCTCCTTCTGGAGACTCTGGCCCGTAGTTCTCCTCTTCTGGGGAATTGCCATCCTGCCGGTGAAAGACCTGGTGAAGTACATCCTTCTGGGTGTCGTCCTGGTTTCCATGTTCTTCGTCATTAACCGGCTGCCTGAAACACGGCCCTGGTATTGGAAATTCCATCATCCCGACCATTCGTTCCGGTGGGAATGGGATGACGACAGCGACACCACACTGTCAACCATCAGCGATCAGAACCTCTCTGTTCCCTTCGACTCACTGGCGAAGAGAGGTATACTGAACCTCGATGCAGCCGCCGGTAATTTTATCATCAAAGGAAACACCACCGAATTTCTCTCCTTTACCAAGAGCGGTGATATCAGCAACTATGAATTGACCACGAAGGATCTTAACGGTGGCAAACAGATTGATCTGACCATGAAGGAGGGGACGTCGGGCCATAACGTCAAGAAGAACGAAGTCAATATCAAACTGAATTCCAAACCCGCATGGAACCTTAAAATGAGCATTGGTGCAGCGGCTGTGGATTTTGACCTGAGCGATTACAGGATTGATTCCGCTTTTTTTGAGGCAGGCGCTACCTCCATGATTGTAAAACTGGGAGACAAGAATCCGAATACGGTTGTTGAATTCAACGCCGGGGCATCCTCGATTCATGTAGATGTTCCGAAAACAGCCGGTTGCCAGGTCAAATCAGAATCTTTCCTGGTGAGCAAAAACCTTGAAGGTTTTGAAAATAAAGGGAACCATGTTTACCAGACCGCAAATTTCAAGGAGAGCAAAACCAAAATCTACATTACCATTAAAACTGCAGTCTCATCCATTGATGTTGTAAGGTACTGATCCGGAAAGCATGAACTCATGTACCAGGCTGTAAAATTCCCCCGGTACGTCGGCATGAACCCAGTGTGAAGCATTTGCAAAGGTTTTTACCGTGGTACCGGGGAATTTTTTTATCATCTCCGGCAGATCTGCATCAGTAACATAATCAGACAACCCTCCACGTACCAGCAACACCGGCTTCAGGAATTTCTTTTCCTGCGCGACATCTTCCAGCATACGGGGAAGCGAGTCGATGAGAACGGGAAGGTTTACCCGCCAGGCAAGTGTACCGTCATCTTTCCGGAATATATTCTTAAGCAGGAATTGCCGGAGTTTCAAACTGTGTACAGACTGTTCCAGCTGCCTTTCCGCATCCGACCTTGCGTGAACCGTAGAGAAGTCAACGTTCATCATGGCCTCCATCAGCATCAGGTGTTCGAGGTTCTGCGTGTATTTCCGGAGAGCGATGTCCACAACTACAAGCTTATCCAGGATCTCCGGGTATTCCAGTGCAAAATGCATGGCGATCTTTCCTCCCAGTGAATGGCCGATCAGGATCACCTTATCCAGCCGTTCATCGTCAATCAACCTGTGCAGATCCTCAACAAGGACAGGAAAATTAAATACCGGATCATGCGGAGATCGCCCATGGTTGCGAAGATCAGGAATGAATACCTCGAAATCAAAAGCCAGTTGCCGTCCGAAGGTAACCCAGTTATCGGAAAGCCCCAGCAACCCATGGAGGATGATTACCGGATTCCCTTGTCCCATGCGGCGGACGAATAGTTTCATCGGCTGTAAAATTGATTTGTTTTATTAACAATATTTTGTTGAAAAAAAAGTTTAGACTTTGTCAAATGTACATAAAAAATGTACCTATTTGCAGAACCAAATCAGAAGGGATTTTCCCTTCCGTATTATGGCTAATTATTTTAATTTAAAAACCGGATTATCAGTGTTTAGCATCAACGATCATCGATCCGAAAAGAAGGGCAGTGAACATCGGTTTTTAGTAACCTTAACCAAGAAATGGAAAAACTTCACAACGAAAAACCGGGCGTAACCCATACGGAGCTCAATGAAGACGAAGAGCCTCCAAGTACAAAATGTTTCATAAGTGAAGAGCAGATATTAAGAGAATACATCCAGGACCGGCTCGATCGGGATAAAACCAGCCTGAGCCCGCATTCCATTGAATTCATCAAGCACTATTTTCCGGAAGCCACCGAGAAGGACTGGACCAATTGGCGCTGGCAGTTAAAGAACAGTGTCAAAACCATCGACCAGCTTTCCCGGTTCCTGCATCTCTCCGATAACGAGATCCGGCCTGCGGTGGAAATCAACAATACGCTTCCGATCCGGATCACACCGTATTACCTGAGTCTGCTTGAGAAAAACAATCCCGACCAGGCTTTGCGAAGGAGTGTTGTCCCGGTGATCGACGAATTCATCACCCGGCGCGGGGAAGCATCCGATCCTCTTTCCGAAGAGCATGACAGCCCGGTTCCAAACATCGTACACCGGTATCCTGACCGTGTGCTGTTTCTGGCCACGGGATTCTGTTCAGCCTATTGCCGTTACTGCACGCGGTCGCACATGGTTGCAAAAGACAAATGCCATGTGGGAACCAAAGCCTGGGAACCTGCTCTCCAGTATATCCGGGACCATCCTGAAATCCGCGATGTACTGGTATCGGGAGGCGACCCGCTGACCATGCCCGACCTCCACATCGATTACCTTCTTTCCAGGCTACGGTCGATTGAACATGTCGAGATCATCCGCATCGGCACCAAAGTACCTGCTGTCCTGCCGCAGAGGATTACACGTTCGCTTGTAAATATCCTCCGTAAATATCATCCCCTCTTCATCAGCATCCATTTCACCCATCCCGACGAACTCACACCCGAGGTCAGGGAAGCCTGTGAAAGGCTGGCAAATGCAGGTATTCCGTTAGGGAGCCAGACGGTTTTGCTGAAAGGGATCAACGATGATATTGCCGTGATGAAAAAGCTGATGCAGGGCTTGCTTAAATTCAGGGTACGCCCTTATTACCTATACCAGTGTGACCCCATCCTGGGTTCCACGCATTTTCGCACTCCCGTTGAAAAAGGACTCGAGATCATCCGTGGTCTCCGGGGCCATACTACCGGTTATGCCGTTCCTCAATACGTGATCGATGCACCCGGCGGCGGCGGCAAAATCCCTCTGCTTCCTGATTATACCCAGGGAAGGGACGGAGAATATCTTCTGCTGAAAAACTATGAAAACAAGGTTTTCAGGTATCCTGATTTCAAGGAGTAATCTATGCGAATCGGCCTCACCTATGATCTTCGCTCAGATTATCTGAAAGAAGGCTTCTCCGAAGAAGAGACCGCTGAATTTGACAAGGAAAGCACGGTCGATGCCATCGAACGGGAATTGCATTTCCTCGGACATTCCACGGAAAGAATCGGACACATCCGCAGCCTCACACAGAAACTTGTGGAAGGCAAACGCTGGGACCTTGTCTTCAACATCAGTGAAGGAATGGTTGGAATCGGCCGTGAAGCGCAGGTTCCCGCGATCCTCGACGCCTACTCCATTCCCTATACTTTTTCTGATCCGCTGGTGCTGGCCCTCACCCTGCACAAAGGAATGACCAAGCATGTGATCCGCGATTGCGGGATCCCGACACCTGATTTTGCCGTCGTTTCATCAGAAGAAGAGATGGAGAGGGTCGACCTCCCCTATCCCCTGTTTGTGAAACCCAATGCCGAAGGCTCCGGGAAAGGGATCAGTTATAATTCGAAGGTGAGAAACCCGGAGGAACTCAGGGCAACCTGCGCCGGGCAATGGAAAAACGGGAACATCCCCCTGCTGGTTGAGACTTACCTTCCCGGCAGGGAGTTCACTGTAGGCATCCTGGGTTCCGGTGATGATAGCTTTTCGGTAGGCGCGATGGAGGTACTGTTCAGAAGCAATGCAGAGGAGAGTGTCTATTCCTACGACCTGAAAACGAACTACGAACAGTTTATCGATTATGCGTTACCCGAACCGGAGGTGATGAGCACCTGCTGTGAAATGGCCCTGGATGCCTGGAAGGCCCTCGGCTGCCGCGATGGCGGACGCATCGACGTCAGGATGGATGCTGAGGGAATTCCAAATTTCATCGAGGTGAACCCGCTTGCCGGATTGAACGACATCACCTCCGACCTGCCGATCCTTGCACGGATGAATGGATATGATTATTCCTTCATCATTAAAACCATCATCGATTCGGCGAAGAAGAGAATTCCTCAGAGTAAATAAAGATCACCGCGAAGACGCGAAGACGCTAAATGAATCGCACTATTTTTTTTGCGCCCTTTGCGTCTTTGCGCCTTTGCGGTAAAAAATACTAATTTAGCATTTGACCAATGAACCACATTAATTAATACCCTATAAAAGATGACCAAGACAGCTATGATCCTTTTCAACAGGATCTCTTCCCATCCCAAGGATGATGAACTCGATGTCCTCGACCAGGTTAAAATCGTGTCAGAGGCCCTGGTCAAACTGAAGTATACCGTTGTGGAATACCAGATCGGTCTGAACCTGGGCAAGGCCATCAAAGAGATCCGTAAGATCGGGCCCGCTTTTATTTTCAACCTTGCCGAAACACTCGACAACAAAGGGGAATTCGCATACATCCCGGCTGCCATCCTGACCCATCTCAACATCCCTTTTTCGGGAAACCCGCTGATCCCGCTGTTTTTTGCCGCCAACAAGGTTCTTGCAAAAGAACAGCTGACAAAGATCGGAATCCCGACACCGGCCTGGGCCACCCTTGACCATCTGAATAAACTAAAGAAGAACCGGAAATACATACTCAAACCTACCTGGGAAGAGGGATCGCTCGGACTCGATGAAGACAGCGTGTTTGACGGGTCAGACAAAGCCTTCATCCGCAAGATCGAAACGAAAAACAAGAACTATTTCTTCGTCGAGGAATTCATTGAAGGAAGGGAATTCAACGTTTCGATTATGGGAACAAAGGATGGACCCGTTGTCCTTCCCATTGCAGAGATGACCTTTCTGAAATACCCCGAAGGGAAGCCGAAGATCATGGGGTACACCGCCAAATGGAAGGAGGATTCGTTCGAATATTCACACACGCGGCGCACCTTTAACCTCCCCGCCAGTGACAAGGATATCAAAGCCGGAATCGAAAAGATCTGCACGAAATGCTGGAACAGCTTTGGTTTTAAAGGTTATGTACGAATCGATTTCAGGATGGGTGCCGACCGGGTTCCGCTGGTCATTGACATGAACCTGAATCCCTGCATCTCGGAGTCGGGAGGATTTATTGCCGCTACCCGGAAAGCAGGTTATAAATTTAGGGAGGTGATCCGGCAGATTGTTGAAGAAGCCGGCAAACCTTAGTATATTTGCATGATCAGCAAAAATTCAACATGGAAGCATCACAGATAAAGTTCAGAACGAACGCCACGCCTGAAGATATTGAACATGTCAGGGAGATCATTGTTTCTACCGGGTTCTTTTATGATTTTGAAGTTCCGGTAGCCCTGGAGCTGGTGGAAGAAGGAGCCTTCGAAGGTGAACAAAGCGGTTATTTCTTCATCTTCGCTGAGGTGGAAGGGAAGCCGGTTGCTTACAGTTGTTACGGGCACATTGCCGGGACGGATGCCGGATATGATCTCTACTGGATCGCCACCCACAATGACATGCGTGGTACAGGAATCGGGAAGATCGTGCTTAGGGAAACGGAGAAGAAAGCAAAGGAGATGGGCGCGCGCTATATCATTGCGGAAACCTCCTCCCTTGAAAAATACCTTCCGACGCGCCTGTTCTATGAAAAGAACGGGTACAGCAAAGATGCTTTCATCGCCGATTACTACAAACCGGGCGACGGAAAAGTAATTTATGTAAAAAGGCTTTAGTTTCCCTGTGTCCTTTCCAGGCCGTTCATCCTGATCCGGTCAAGTTCTTCCGCAGTGAAAAGTCCCGATCTGAAAAGCCGGAGGTATTGTTCGGAATTCCCGGCGTTGAAAAGCATCACATCATCCGTATTCACCGTTACTTTTACACCGTGATCAAAAAGGATCCGGAGGGGATGCGTCTTGTAGGATCTGACCCTCTTCAGGGAGATGTTGCTTGCCGGACAAACATTCAGTGAAATCCCGTTTTCCGAAAGCCATTTCATGACTTCCGGGCTTTCTGCAGCACCGATTCCATGCTGGACCTCATCCAGTTCAAGTATCTCAACGGCTTGCCTCACAGAGCCGGCACTCCCGAATTCACCGGCATGCGCTTTGCATTTCATGCCCGCTTTTCTGGCAAACCTGTAGATCTCGCGGAAATTCTCAAGCGGCTGGGCATCCTCTATATCGTAAAGATCGATGGACCGGAAATAACCCATCCCCGCATAGGGTTCAAAGCAGGAGAGAAGGGTTCGTACCGGGAGCGACTTTGAAAAACCCAGTTCGGGGCGGAAGTCGATCTCCGGTGCAATGTCATGGTGCGAAGCGGTAAAGGTGGAAACGATCTCCTCCGGACGGATGTTGAACAACCTGCCCATAAAGGCATCCATGCTCATTTCAAGCCGGGTGACACCATCTGACCGGGCCTGCAAGAACGCGGCATCAACGGCCGCTTTAAAAGCCCCGGGCACGTCAAAGAGCGGACGATAAACCTCTCCCAGCCATTCATTGATTCCATGCACACCTTTGGAGCCGTGTCCAAACTTTTCCAGTTTTTTTCCTGTAAATTTTTCCATGCTGCGCAGCCTTCCACCCATCAGGGCGTGATTGTGGAGATCGCTTTTGGGGACTTTCCGCAGCAACCGCAGGTCGCGGTTTTCAAGAGCTTCCGTAAACGAGTTTTTCACCGGATGAAAAGATTTTGGGTATTAGCAATTACACGAAGGACTGAGCCGTTTTGAAACCTTTCTCACTTTCGTCATGACGCGCATGAGGTTCCCTCCCCAGATCTTGCCGATATCGTGCGTTGAATAGCCCCGCTTCAGCAGTTCCCGCGTGATGTTCTTCATCTGGCTTACATCCGCACAGCCGATGACTCCGCCACCGCCGTCAAAATCGGTTCCGATGCCTACATGATCAATTCCCGCCACCTTTACGATATGGTCGATATGATCCACAACATCGGAGACTGTAGCCTTTGGTTGCGAGTATTTATCATCCAGTGCATCCCATTCCTGCCGTGCGCTGTCCATCGCGGCCCGGGAGAGATTTTCATAATTCTTATACTTTTTCCGTAGGCTGGCAAACGCGGAATCCCTTACCGGGTTTGGCGGTTCTTTTTTCACGTAGCCGCTCAGGATGCACATCTGGATCACGCCCCCGTTCTTCGCCAGGGCACGGAGCATGTCATCGTTCATGTTCCGCGGATTGTCGCAAAGTGCCCTTGCACAGGAATGAGAGGCAATGACGGGTGCTTTCGATAAAGCAATGACGTCATAAAAAGATTTATCAGAGATGTGCGACACATCCACCATCACCCCGGTTTTATTCATGAATTGCACAACGTTCCTGCCGAATTCGCTGAGACCGTTAAACTCTGTTGAATCGGTGGAGGAATCACAGATGTCGTTGTTCCGTGTATGGCAGAGGGTAATGTACCTAGCCCCTTTGGCATAGTAAGCCTTGATCAGCGAAAGGTCATTACCGATGGGATACCCGTTCTCAATCCCGATAAAGATGGCACGCTTTCCCTCTTTCTTTAATTTCCATGCATCGGTGGGGGTAACGGCAAGTCCGGCTTCACCGGGAAACCTCGCAAGAACGGCATAGATCGAATCGAACAGGGCATCAGCCCTCGCCTGTGCCCGGAAGTTACCTTCAGGCGTGCGCTTTCCCTGTGAAACGAAAACCGCGAAGAATGCGGCATCCAGCCCACCCTCTTTCATGCGCGGGAAATCGAGCCGGGAATGATCTTTTTGTGTGTCGTGGCGCTTGGAAAGATCAAAACCGGGTTCGGTCAGGTGAAGCGGTGTATCGGTATGCGAATCAATCGTGAGGATCTTCCGGTGAACTGCTTCAACCCTCTTTTCCAGGTCGGAACTGCCGTTCTGCCCGGTTGCAATCAATCCTGTCAGTAAAAAGGGTGTGATCAGTAGTGAAGAAAATAGTTTCATTGTTCGGGAATTTAAAGGTTGCCTGTTTTCTTATCCTTTCAGCTGACGCAGATAGAGCTGGATTGTATTTTCCAGTCCGAAATAAAGTGCATCGCAGATCAGGGCATGCCCGATGGAAACCTCCAGCAGGCCGGGAATATTCTTATAAAAATAATGCAGGTTGTCAAGGTTCAGATCGTGACCGGCATTCAAACCCAATCCGGCTTTACCTGCAACTACAGCGGCAGCGATAAAGACACCGATCGCCCTTTCACGATCTTCGGGAAAATTCTTCGCGTAGGATTCCGTATAGAGTTCAACGCGGTCGGTCCCCGTATCCGCTGCATTCCGGATCATCTTTTCGTCGGGATCAATAAAAACCGACGTGCGGATACGATGGCTTTTGAATTCCCCGATAACCTTCTTCAGGAACTCCTTATTTTTCACTGTATCCCATCCTGCATTGGAGGTAAGCACACCCGGCGGATCAGGGACCAGTGTAACCTGGTCAGGTTCAGCTGAAAGCACAAGGTCGATAAAACTCCGGGAGGGATAACCTTCAATATTGAATTCTGTGGTGAGTACCGGGTTCAGTTCAAGCACATCCCGGTAACGGATATGGCGTTCATCCGGCCGGGGATGAACCGTAATCCCTTCGGCTCCGAAGCGTTCACAGTCAAGGGCAACTTTTACAACATCCGGGAGATTCCCTCCGCGGGCATTTCTCAGGGTCGCAATTTTATTGATGTTGACGCTCAGTTTCGTCATCGAATTTTTTTGTAAAACTACGACAATCCCGCCGCACGATCACCCATCCGGGCGAAATTTCTTACCTTTGGCTGGATACTGGATGCTGGATGCTGGATGCTGGATGCTGGATGCTGGATGCTGGATGCTGGATGCTGGATGCTCGATGCTGGATGCTCGATGCTCGATGCTGGATGCTGGATGCTGGATGCTGGATGCTGGATGCTGGTTGCTGGATGCTGGATGCTGGATGCTCGATGCTGGATGCTGGGTTTTAGGTTTTAGGTATTAGGTATTAGGATCAGGTTATTATTTAGTATATACTCACATCTCACATCTCACATCTCACATCTCAAAAAAATGAAAACAGTCATACAACGAGTCACCTCTGCTTCGGTAACGGTCGACGGGGAGATCATTGGAAGGATCGGTCCGGGGCTTTTGATCCTTGTTGGTATCGAGGAAGGAGATGGAGATGAGGACATCGATTGGTTATCCGGGAAGATTGTCCACCTCAGGATCTTCGACGATGAACAGGGCATCATGAACCGGTCGGTTGCAGAGGTTAACGGGGAAATTCTTGTTGTGAGCCAGTTTACGCTTCATGCCAGTACCCGGAAAGGAAACCGGCCCTCCTACATCCGCTCTGCGAAACCTGAGATTGCAGTTCCGGTGTATGAACGGTTCCTTTCGAGGCTGGAACAGGAATTCGGGAAAAAAGTATCAGCCGGGGTATTCGGTGCGATGATGAAAGTTTCGCTCCTCAACGATGGCCCTGTTACGATCATCATCGATACAAAGAACAGGGAATAATACAATCAATTACGAATTATGAATTACGAATGCAGGAAATGCAATATTAACTTAATTTTAACCGTTTGAAGCTTCATCATTCAAGAAAAAAACGTACTTTTGTAATGTTTAAATAATTAACTTAACTTAAAACATAGATCAAAATGAAAAAAGTTGCTGTTTTAGTTTCCGCATTCGTATTAATTGCCGGACTGACATTTGCACAGACTCCGCAAACCCAGGAAAAGGGAAAAGCTGCTCCTGCAAAGACAGAAACCACGACCAAAAAGGACGGTAAAGATTGTTCCAAAACCTGCACTCAGAAAGAAAAATCAGGTTGCTGCGCTAAAAAAGGTGAGAGTAAAGACACCAAAGCTCCTGAGAAGAAGTAAGCAGGTTCATTCCTGACATAAATAAAAAAAGGGCCTACAGCCCTTTTTTTTATTTCGTCCCGGGATTCTTGAAGAGGACCGGCATCCGTACCAGAACCCTTACCGATTTCCCGTTTCTCCGTCCGGGATCCCATTTGGGCATCCTTTTAAACACGCGCATGGCCTCCTCATCGCATTCCTTGCTGATCCCTTTGGAGACCGAAACATTGGTGATCGCACCATCGGCCTCCACGATAAACAATACCATCACCTCTCCCTGGATCCCGCTTTTCAATGACACGGCCGGATACCTGATATTTGACCGCAGGAAGAACAGCAGTGCCTGCGGCCCTCCGGGAAACTTCGGATAGACATCAAGTGTTGTATAGATCCCTGTGGCATCGGAAGAACCCGTCCCGTCCGACAACTGTCCGTTAGAAGCACCTGTACTGTCGGTTTTGACATATTCATCCTCCACCTTCTTTTCTTCCACTGGCTCGATTTTCTTTTCCGGAACCACAGTATCCACAATCTGAGGTACCTCGTCGACCTTGGGTTCCGGTGGTTTGGCGACGGCCTTTGCAAGGGCACTCAGGTCATCTTCGGGGGAGGGAATAAATGTATATTCAACCGTAACGAGTTCCTCCGTATTGAAGGTCATCTCCTGCCCGTAAAAAAAATAGATGCCCAGAGGCACCAGGGTAGTCAGAAGGATAATTACGATGGAAAGAAGTAAGGAGACCAGGAGGAACCGGGGGTATTTTTTCCGGAGAGCATAGGAGCCATAGTCTTTGTTCCTGCCTGTAAAGGCCAGGTCATTCAAATCCGGATACTTGGGTTTTTGTGTTCTCATTTAGCGATTCGGGGCAGTAAACGGATTAAGCTCCAAGGTACTTTTTCAAAACATCAATTTCCCTGCGTTCTCTTTTCGTAGGCCGTCCCAGGCCGCGGAGGCGGTAACCGAATCCGGCATTTTTGCGCAATTTCAGCTTCTGGTATTCTTCCGGGGGTGTCAGGTCTTCCATGAATTGTTCCACAAGTTTCGCCCCAACACGGTGTTCAACAGGGGCCAGCACCTTCATCGTCCGCTTCAACGTCTCCAGGCTGACGGTAACCTTATCCCCTGTTTTTATCTCCCGGGAAGGCTTTACCGGATGTTCATCCATCCTGACCTTTCCTGAACGGCAGGCAAGTGTTGCCTGGTTCCGGGTCTTAAAAACCCTGACGCTCCAAAGCCATTTATCTATTCGAACGCCCTCTTCCATATTTTATTTCTGCCGGAAAAAGATTTCGACAGGAACACCGTTAAAATTGTACTGTTCCCGTAACTTGTTTTCGAGGAAACGCTTATAGGGCTCCCTTACATACTGCGGGAGGTTGCAGAAAAAGGCAAAAGCGGGATATCGTCCCGGTAACTGCGTGACGAATTTGATCCTGACGAATTTTCCCTTGTAGGCAGGCGGAGGCATGGAGCTGATCAGGGGAAGAAAGAAATCATTCAGCTGTGAGGTGGTGATCTTCCGCGAACGGTTTCGGAATACCTCCACAGCCGACTCCACTGCCTTGTATACCCTTTGTTTTGTCAGGACGGATGTGAAGATGATCGGAACATCCGTAAAAGGAGCCAGCTTCTGGCGGATGTCATCTTCAAACTGCTTGTGGGTGTTGGTTTGTTTTTCAACCAGGTCCCATTTGTTTACAAGGATAACAACCCCCTTGTGATTTTTTTCGATCAGCGAAAAGATGTTCAGATCCTGTGCTTCAAACCCTCTCTCCGCATCCAGCATCAGGATACAGACGTCACTGGATTCAATCGACCGGATGGCCCTCATGACGGAATAGAATTCGATGTCCTCGGAGACTTTCGCTTTTTTCCGTATTCCGGCGGTATCGATCAGCTGGAATTCGAGATCGAAGTATTTGTAGTGTGAATGGATTGAATCGCGGGTGGTTCCGGGGGTCGGAGTCACAATCGTCCGGTCGGTTCCAAGGAGAAGGTTTACCAGCGATGATTTCCCGGCATTCGGGCGGCCCACGATGGCGATCCTGGGAAGGGCGGTCTCTTCCGTTTCCACAGCGTCCTTATCTGATTGTACTTGTCGGGCAACTCCTTTACCACTTCATCGAGCAGTTCGCCGGTACCGCTTCCGCTCATGGCGGAGATGCCGTAGAGCTTCTCAAATCCAAGCTTGTAAAAATCATGAATGTCGTCAAGCGATTTATAATTGTCGGCTTTGTTGGCGACAATAAAAACCGGTTTTTTCGCCCGTCTGAGAAACACGCAAAGGTCTTCGTCCATCCCGGTTACTCCTTCCTTGATATCGACCATGAAGAGGATCACATCCGCTTCCCCGATGGCCAGCGTGACCTGCTTCTTGATCTCCCCTTCGAACATATCCTCAGAGTTATCGACATATCCGCCGGTGTCGATCACGGTAAATTCAACCCCGTTCCAGTCCGATTTCCCGTAATGCCGGTCGCGTGTTACCCCGCTGGTGGGATCCACGATCGCGTCGCGCCCTCCGGTAAGACGGTTGAAAAAGGTCGATTTCCCTACATTCGGACGGCCAACGATGGCAACGATATTGCTCATAAATTCAGTTTCTGTTACTTATTATCATCCAGGCTGTAGCCAAACCTCTTCAATTCCTTCACATCATCGCGCCAGTCTTTCCTGACCTTCACATTCAATTCGAGGAAGATGTGCTTTTCAAGGAATGCCTCGATGTCTTTCCGGGCTTCGGTTCCCAGTTTCTTGATGGCTTTTCCCTGGTGGCCGAGAATGATGGCTTTCTGCGATTCCCTGGCAACAAAGAGATAGACCGAAATGCGGGTCAGCTTTTCTTCCTCCAGGAAAGAGTTCACCACAACTTCAACGCTATAGGGTATCTCCTGTGAAAAGTTAAGAAGGATCTTTTCACGGATGATCTCCGAGATGAAGAAGCGCTGCGAACGGTCGGTAAGTTCTTCTTTCGGAAAATATTCAGGTGATTCGGGAAGATGCTTCAGGATGGTATCGAAAACAAGGGCGGTATGAAAACAGTGAAGCGCCGAGATGGCAATGATATCGGCATGTTCCAGCTTTACTTTCCACTCTTCGATGGCAGCCTCAACCTTCGCCTGGTCGGCAAGGTCGATCTTGTTGATGACGACAATGACCGGTTTCTGGTTATCCCTGAGTTGCTGAAGAACCTCTTCATGGGCAAACTTCTCTCCTATTTCCGTAACGAGGAGGATGACATCGGCATCGCTGATGGAGGAATAGATCGCCGAAAGCATGGCTTTGTGAAGCAGGTAATGCGGTTTCAGGATCCCGGGCGTGTCGGAATAAACTACCTGGAAGTCGTCGCCGCTGAAGATGCCCATGATCCGATGACGGGTGGTCTGCGCCTTGTGCGTGATAATGGAAAGCTTCTCGCCCACCAGGACATTCATCAGGGTAGATTTGCCGACATTCGGACTGCCGATGATGGAAACGAATCCTGCTTTATGGTTCATTTGATTGAAAATTGGATTACCCGGACAATCTTTGCTTTTCAGGCAAAGTCATTTTAAACCTGATCTGGTTTTACAAAATAGTTTTGCAAAAGTAGTTGATTTTCTTGATTATGTGGATAATGAAGTGCAACTGGGTATGATCAGGGCCGAAACATTCCGATGAACGTGTCGTCCTGAAATTTGTATACACCAAACCTGGGGCATGGTCAAACATGGATATTCAGGAAGAAGGGAATTCCATTTCTACCCGGAAGTCTTATACCGTTCCTTATCTTCACCCAATTGTTTCGCCAGTTCATTGATCTCTTTTTTGAGTTCAATCATTTTAAGTTCGCGCCCGACTACTAACTTATGGAATTCTTCAAGGTCAACTATCCTTTTTAGTATTGCTGCCTCTGCCTGTTTGTAGATGGTGATATCGACAACAAGCCCTGTTACAAATAGCGGCTCACCCTTGGAACCTCTTTCAACAATGGTCCCGATATCAAAGAACCATTTATATTCTCCTGTGCTGGTCAGGATACGATATTCAACCTCATATTTATCAACGGATCCCTCAATATGCCTTTTCATGGCATCCATTGCCTTCTCGCAATCTTCGGGATGGACCAAAGCCATGAAATCCTTATAATGGGTAAACTTATCAGCGGAATAGCCGAGCATTTCGGTTTTACGTTTATGGAAAGCAACATTTCCGGTCGTGATATCCATTTCCCACCAGGCCATATTTGCCGACTGCATGGCAAGTTCGAGCCTTGAAATATTCACTTTTAGGGCTTTCTCTGCGCGGCTGCGTGCATGCTTTTCTTTGGAATCATCGATTGCACGTTTTATTGCAAAAGGCAGACGTTCCAGCCTGTCTTTTAAAATATAGTCATCGGCACCGGACTTAAGCAGCTCAACAGCCAGTTCTTCGCCAATTGACCCTGAAACGCAGATAAAGGGAACTCCGGGGCATTTTTCCAGGGCTATACGCAGAGCGCCGAATGCATCGAAACCGGGTAATTTGAAGTCCGCTAAAATAATATCGTATTTATTGCCGGAGAGTGATGCGGTAAATTCCTTTTGCGTTTCAACCCGGGAGATGTTCAGATCAAACCCGGCATTGATCAGTTGTTCACTGATGATCTCAAAGTCCCTGACAGAGTCCTCCAGCGACAGAACATTGAGAACGGTTCCCCTGATATCTTTTTCATCCATGTTAACCTCCTTTTTCATGCGGCAACTCATTAATCAATGCCCAGAATACACCTATATGTTTCACTGCCTCAACAAAATCTTTAAAATTTACGGGTTTCACAACATAGGCATTCACCCCAAGTGCATAACTCCTTTTCAGATCCGGTTCTTCGCGCGAAGAAGTGAGCATGACAACGGGAAGCATCTTCAGCTTTTCATCGGCCCGGATTGCCTCCAGCACTTCAATACCATCCATGCGGGGCATTTTTATATCCAATAAAGTTACAGCGGGATTTTCCTGTTTCCGCGTTTTAAATTTACCCTCGTAGCGCAGATACTCCAATGCCTCCACACCGTCTTTTACAGTTACAACCAGATTGGCAAGGTTGTTTTCGGCCAGGGCTTCAATTATAAGTTCTGCATCTTTGGGATTGTCCTCCGCCAAAAGAATTGTTTTTAATTGTACCATGACTCATTTTTTTAGATTACTGGTTAATCAGATTTATGAATGTTCCTGTATGCTATTGCATACCGGCATCCTCCTGCCTGGGTAATGTGAAATAGAAGGTTGCTCCTTTCTCTAATTCAGCTTCGGCCCAAGTGCGCCCGCCATGTTTAAGAATGATTCTGTGAACGTTGGCAAGCCCGATGCCTGTGCCTTCAAATTCCCCGGCTGAATGTAAGCGCTGAAATACGCCAAACAGCTTATGGGCATATCGCATATCAAAACCGGCTCCGTTGTCCCTTATATAAAATTCATATTCATTGCTTTTTTCCCTGAACCCGATTTCGATTGTAGTGTTTTCTCTATTGCGGGTAAACTTCACAGCATTGTTTAACAGGTTAACCCAAACCAGCTGCAGCAGGTTGTAATCGCCTCTGACTTGGGGAAGCGGGGCAATTATCCATTTAATCTTGCGTCCTTTAATATCCTGTTTAATTTTATCCAGCACCTCCCGAAACAATAAATTCATATCGAGATTGCTCAGATGCATTTCCTGCTTGCCGGTCCTGGAAAATTGCAGCAGGTCGTCGATCAGTGTGCCCATTTGCCTTGTGGAATCTGCAATTGTATCAAGGTAATGCTTCCCTTTTTCGGAGAGTGAATCATGAAATCTGTCATTCAGCAGGTCCACATATCCGTTGATGTGGCGTAAGGGTGCGCGCAAGTCGTGTGAAACCGAGTAGCTGAAGGCTTCCAGTTCTTTGTTGGTTTCTTCGAGCTGGGATGTGCGTTCACTAACTCGGGTTTCCAATTCATCGGCATAATGCCTTGTTTCTTTCAGCAGCCGGGCTTTTTCGATCGCAATGGTAATCTGGCTTGCCACCTCATTCACAATTTCAATTTCTTCCTGAGTGAAGGTTCTGGGATTTTCCCAGCCAACGTTCAGCACGCCATACATCTCCATTTCAGAAACCAGGGCCACATTGATGAATGACTCTATTCCTTCTTCCTCAAGAATCTTATTAATAGCGGAAGGCGATTTAAGTACAGACATATTCTCCACAACTTCCATTTTGCTCTGACGAAGGATATCAATCAATCCATATACCTCTTCCGTAAGCACTGTACCCGTTTTTATGATGGTCTTACCATCCACATCAGCTGCAAATACCTGTACCTTCTTATTTTCAAGGTCAAATATACCCACACTGGTACGCTGGCACTGAAGCAGGTTGCGCATTTGCTGAAGAGCCGTTTGAACAACCGCTTCGGGCGATTCAATTGCCAGAAGGATGGCCTGATCAATTTCGTGGAGGTTTTGCAAACGTCCTGTATGAATGCGTATGGCTACTTCTGCCTTTTTGAGCTGTGTGATGTCCAGCACTTTTGTAAGCATATATTTTTCATCAAGCTCTTCAATAATCTCCGCATAAAATATCCCATGCCCTGTTTCGCCTGTTTTTGTTTTGAACACAAACTCATGATCGTGTACCTTGCCTGTTTCAAACAGTATCTGCGCAACACGCTCCCGTTCTGCAGGGTCGGCCCACATGTCAAGTTCATTGATGGGGTTACCAATAATTTCGGCGTTTGTGTATCCAAACAGTTTCTCGAATGCCGGGTTTACATCAACAACCGTTCTTTCGGGAAGTTTTGTAAGCACGGAAGAAAGCGGACTGGTATTAAATGTTCTTCTGAACAGTATTTGCTTTGCAAGCACTGCTTCTTCTGCCTGTATTCGCAGAGTGATATTGGCAGAAAAAGCGGTTGCCCCTATGATTTCATTTTTATCATTTACAACAGGGTTATACCTCGTTTCATAGCAGGATCGTTCCAGGTCGCCATATTCCTCAATTGTGAGATGGCTTTCGCCATTCAATGCACGGTCGTAATTTAACTTTGATTTTACCCTGTCGTCATCATTGGTAATGCATTCAAGCAGGTTCATTCCAACCTTAATTTCTTTACCATAGGCTTGAAGCATTACATCGCGATGGTATGAGTTGAAAATAAGGTACTGGTAATCCTTATCAATGGAAAGTATGATGATATCCTTTGGGCTTTCAATAATGGATTTCAGGAGAAGTTGGGTATACTCATTATTGCATGTCTCCTTTAACGATTTCAACTCCTGTTGCAATTCAGTTAATTCTGACAGGAGTTCTTCGTTGGATTTGGCCTGGTTATTCATCAGAATATTTTATTAACCTCTGAATGATTCTATGCCGGTAACATTTTTTATCATTGACCATACTGTTTGCTTGCAAACCCGGCCACACTTCTCATTTAACAGCAGCATACCGTCAGCATTGTTAGAGTCGAAAACCCGGTATGCCTGGTAAAAGCAAATATTTTACTAAATATACAAAAAATATCTCATTTTGAATGAATTAATCGAAAAGGGTTGCCTCTTTTTATCACTGACAAACTATAGGGAAGCAGCTTATTTGAAAAAACTCTCACTTTGGCCTGTCTTCCCATAAGTATTCTGGCCACCTTACCCCATTGATGTTTTGAGAAGCTGGCTGGTCACTCATGGGGATGAACCCCAGAAACCCAGGTTATCAGGAACTCCGGATTTCCTCATAACCTGGTTTATGCCAAAGTCTATTGAAATAATTGCGAGTTTATTTGTATTTAGACCAATTCCATATTATATTTGTCGCCGGATCTTTTCAAGGGTTTTTAGGATAAAGAAAACGATGGAGGTTTTATGAAATGTTTTAAACTGTTAAGTATGATCTTTTCGGTGGTGTGTCTCTCTTCACCACTGTTCTCCCAGTGGACTGTTCAGCATTCAGGTTTACCTGATTCCCAGAATCCTACACTTCTCCTTTCGGCAGTTGATTCGAATGTCTGCTGGGGCGCACAGGGGGACAGCTACAATCTAATCGCCAACATGAAATGTATATTAACCACCGATGGGGGTGTAAACTGGAAACCGATGGATATTCAGGGGCTAGCCGGGTTACAGGCCGCATCTGTAGCCGGGTTAAATGCCACGACGGCCTGGATCGCAGTTTTTGATCCTACCAGCATAACCAGCGGAGGCATTTTCAAAACAACCGACGGCGGATTAACCTGGACAAAACAGACGTCAGCCTTTCCCGGTGCCGGTGGACATCCCATGCAAATTTATTTTTTCGATGCCAATAACGGTCTTTGTACCGGCCAGCCCAGGAATGGATACTGGGAGATTTACACAACGTCTGATGGTGGGACAAACTGGACCCGTGTCCCATCCGCCCACATACCCGCCATGGCCTCAGGAGACTTTGGTGGCCACGGAACGGGCGCAGGCAATTGTTTCTGGTTTAACTCAGCATCCTGTTCAGTATACCGAACCACAGACAGAGGACTAACCTGGTCAGTTTCACGAAATATTTTCCCCCAACCGGCTTTCTTTCTGGAACTTGCGTTCAAGGATACACTGAATGGCATGGCCAGTTCCTATTATGGAGATGATATCAATAAGATTTCAAAATCAACCGACGGAGGAGTAACCTGGACAAGGCTCCCTGCACCGCCGACTCCGCCATCAGCCGGGGGTATCATTTACATTCCAGGAACCATCGGAACTTATATGATTGCATGCCAGAAAAACATAGGATACCCTGAGCCTACAAGGTCGGGGTCAATTTATACCCCTGATGACGGAGTTACCTGGATACCGGTTGATAACCTGGCACATGGTTGGAATTCATTTGTCAGTAATAAAACCGGATGGAGCGCAGGGTGCGGCGATACAATCTTTAAATGGAAAAGCGAATTCCCGCTTGGCATCGGTGATGTTAAACCGTCAAACAGTAATGTTACGCTTGATCAGAATTATCCAAATCCCTTCTCTTCATCAACTGCAATCGGTTTCCGGATCCAGGAGTCATCAAACGTAATTTTAAAAGTGTACGATGCTCTTGGAACCGAAGTGGCTACATTGGTGAACGGAGAAAAATCAGCAGGATCCTATGTGGTAAAGTTTGAACCGCACGGATTGAGAACCGGAATCTACTACTACCGTTTACAGGCCGGTGAATCTGTGCAAACAAAGATACTTTGTATCCTGTAAAAATAAGAAAACGAAAAACCGGCCCCCTGTGAGAAAGTACCTTTTAATCCCCCTCCTGTTTTTTGCTTTTTTATCAGGTTGTAAAAAGGAAACCGTTCATTTAGTCATCCCGGATGACTTTAGTGTATATGTTCAGGAATTTGAGAATGAAGCAAGGTTGCGTGGAAAACACATTGATATCGAAGGACAAGGGTTGAAAATTGAATATGCTGATTTTACCGGCCAGGTTTATGTTGCTCTCTGTCATTATGAGGAAAATCCTGTCAGGATACAGGTTGATTATGCTTTCTGGCATAACCAGGCTGATACAAGCAAGGAAATGGTCTTTTTTCATGAATTGGCACATGGATTTCTGGGAATTCATGAGCATCGTAATGACACCTTCCTGCATATGTTAAATCACATCCCATGGAAGATACCAGACACAGGTAATATTACCTGGATGAACTCTTCCTTGACAAGGTTAAAATACCTTCCTGGGCCTATCGGGCTTCGTTACTTGAATTAATTTCAACCGATACTGATTTTGGTGTGCTCCTTGTAAATACCGAAAAGTCCAAAACTTTAACCCTTAAAAATAAAGGGACCCAACCGGTTTTTATACATTCCATAAAAACACCGAATAATTTTTCTTCAAACTTTACCGGATCCATACAACCCGGCCAATCAGTAAATGTTGGTTATTCATTCAGCCCGACTGAACAAAAACAATATTTAGGTGCAATGGAAATAAATCATTCCATTGCAAATGATACGGATATTCAACCTTTGACATTTGAGCTGAAAGGAAGAGGTTCCAGTTCTTTTGCAATCGGTGAATGGATTGATCGTACTCCTTTCCCGGGTGCGGCACGATTTAAAGCTGCCTCGTTCACTGTTAACGGGATTGGATTTGTTTGCCTCGGAGTCACCTACGGCGGGAATAATACCAATGAGGTTTGGGAATACAATACCGATAATCAATGGATCAAAAAAAGCAATTTCCCGGGAGGTTCCCACGATAACCCAATCGGGCTTAGTATTAATGGAAAGGGCTATGTGGGTTTGGGAAGCAACCGGAATGATTTTTGGGCGTATGATTATTCAACAGATACCTGGACCAGAAAGAGTGATTTCCCGGGACAAGCCCGTTCATCAGGTGTAAATTTTTCAACATCAGGAAAAGGCTACGTGGGTCTGGGTTACGGCAATTCGTCGCTCCTGGATGACTTTTGGGAGTATGATCCTGTATCTGATAATTGGACACAAGTACCGGATTATCCTGGTAATGGCAGGTCAAATGCCGCTGCTTTTACCATAAATGACAGGATTTTTGTGGGGACAGGTTGTGACGCTGAATCTTTTGCCGGTCATGCGAATTCCGATTTCTGGGAATATGTCGCTTCAACAAAACAATGGATCAGAAGATCTGATTTTGAAAGGGGAAAAACTATTTCTGCCATTTCATTTTCCATACACAACTACGGCTATTTAGGCGGGGGGAGCAAGGAAGATGGAACAGGTGTTGACACTTCATTTTGGGAGTACGATCCTGTTACTGATAAATGGGCAGCAAAAGCGGATATGCCGGCTTTTTCATCGGGTGGTGTATATTATGCCACGGGAAATAAAGGATATTTTGGTTTGGGTTACATGACCAGTCCATACTATTGGGAATTTAATCCGTTTTAAATCACTTCAAAAATAGGTTCGTGAGTAAAATCGTCATTAATTTAAGAATTCAAGTATATGAAAAAATATTATCTCATGATGGTTGCACTGTTCGGAGTAAACTGTGCAATCGCACAATGGACTGCATTATCAAGCAGAACAACAAGCCATTTAAGTTCTGTTTACTTTCCTGACGTTAACACAGGTTATGCTGCAGGGGAGTTGGGAACGATTTTAAAAACGAGTAATGCTGGTCTGACCTGGACTGCTTTATCGAGCGGAACGTCGAATAATTTAAATGCCGTTCACTTTACGGATGATAATACGGGTTTTGCGGTTGGGGATTTGGGAACGATCATAAAAACCAGTAATGCCGGTCTGACCTGGAGTGCTATATCGAGCGGAACAACTGAAATTTTAACGTCATTGTACTTCCCCAATGCCACTACAGGTTTCGCTGTAGGTCATTCAGCAACGATTCTTAAAACCATTGATGGAGGGACAACCTGGACAAATGTGACTCCATTCGGGGTAGAAGGTAATTTAGCGTCCGTTTACTTTACTGATGCCAAAAGAGGTTATGCGGTGGGTGGCAGAACGATTTTGATACCCAACGGGGCAATCGTGTTAACTTTGTTATTGCTGACTGAGGATGGTGGCACAACCTGGGGTGATGCTTCCATGGGCACTGGCCCCTTAACCTCAGTTTATTGCACAGATACAAATGCATGCTATGCCGTTGGAGGGAGTCTTCCGGAGCGGCCTCCTTATAGCGAGGTGTTCAAGATGAAGGTGAACGGAGACATGACAACACAAATCTCAAGGTCAGGTTATGGTTTAAATTCAGTTTATTTTGCGAATGCAAACACGGGGTATGCTGTAGGATTTTATGGTACTATTATGAAAACCTCAAATGGAGGTACAGATTGGACAATTCAGAATTCAGGGACTCCATCCCATTTAAGTTCAGTCTATTTTACAGATGCAAATACGGGATATGCTGTAGGTGATATGGGGACAATATTAAAAACCACAAATGGTGGTAATTCTCTCGGGGTCAACATTCAACTTTCAACTGAAAACTCTTTGAAAATCTATCCCAACCCATCATCAGACAATATAAGCATTGAAACCACGGTAAATCAATCCCATAGCGAATTATCAATATTGAACATCAATGGTCAGAAAATCCTGACCCGCCAAATCACTGAGGCCGTGACTCAAATTAACGTCAGCACCTTGCCAGGCGGGGTGTATGAGGTACAATTGATTGGGGAGAAGGGGATGCAGACAGGGAAATTTATTAAGCATTAGGCCGGCTTTAGCCCAGAATCACTGGCCTGCATCGTTTAGAAGAGACAAAGAAAAAGGGGGCGGGTTTGGACAAAAAACAATGGGGCGGGTTTGGACAAAAAACAAAGGGGCGGGTTTGGACAAAAAACAAAGGGGCGGGTTTGGACAAAAAACAAAGGGGCGGGTTTGGAACCCGCCCCAACCAATATTATCATCCATCCAATTTTTGATCCATTCCCGAATTAAAAATTAAAAAAAATAATTGGATAACATATTACCTTTTGATTTGAAACCTATAAAGAGAACCAATAATTTGGAGTACGACCCGGTTACGGATAAATGGGCAGAAAAAGCAGATATGCCGGATTTTTCATCGGGTGGCGTTTATTATGGCACAGGGAATAGAGGATATTTTGGTTTGGGTTACATGACCAGTCCATACTATTGGGAATTTAATCCGGATTAATAATTTTTTGACTGTTTTCCTTTCTCTGTTCCACACTCCACTCAATACTTCACGAATTTCCCCATCGCAACAGCCTTATCTCCCGTCAGGCGCACAAAATAAACCCCGCTTGGTAATGCGCTGATGTCAATCTGTGTTTTGGACTCGGTAATCTGGTGTGTGATGAGTTGCTGACCCGCAATATTTACAATTTCCAGATTGATTCCTTTTACTTCTTTTGGTGATTCTACTGTTATCTTATCTGTTGCAGGGTCAGGATAAAGCACAAATTTCATTTCTTGCTGCTTGTTAATCCCAACATAAACGGAATCATATTTTAGAACGGTGGCAGCGGTATCATTTCCATAATCCATATAGGCTACATAAGGTTCACCAGACGGGCTAAAGGCAAGGCTTGTAAAATCAGCTCTGCCTTTGGAGAAACCTGCAATTCCAATATTCACCCAGCTGGTACCATTGAATTTCATAACTGTTGCTTTATAGGAATTCCCATTATCCTGATATGCCACACAGGGTTCACCAGATGCGCTGAAGGCAAGACTGGTAAAACCAACAGCTCCTGCCGAGAAACCTTCATTTCCTACATACACCCAATTGGTTCCATCAAATTTCATTACGGTAGCTTTATAGGAATAATCAATACCCCGATCACTAAAAGCCACATAGGGTTCGCCGGATGGACCAAATGCGAGGCTTGTCCCACTAGCAATATGCGACGAGAAACCCTCATTTCCCACATAAACCCAGTTGGGGCTGTTAAATTTCATTACCGAAGCCGGATAATATGCATATCCACTTGAAAAAGCCAGATATGGCTGACCAGCAGGGCTGATTGCGAGGGAGGTAAAACCAACCTGGTGCGATGTGAATCCAGCGCTTCCGACATTGACCCAGTTGGTTCCATCAAATTTCATTACCGTAGCCAGGTCTCCAAAATATTCGTCACAATATCCCACATAGGGTTCGCCGGATGGACTGAAAGCAAGGCTCGTTCCAAGGGCTCCTGCTGCTGAAAAGCCCTCTGTTCCAACATCCACCCAATTGGTTCCATCAAATTTCATTACCGTTGCTTTTCCTGTAATTCCGTTATCCTTATAAGCCACATAGGGTTCGCCAGATGCGCTGAAGGCGAGACTGGTATATTCAACTACTCCTGATGAGAAACCTGCATTTCCAACATATACCCAGTTGGTTCCATCAAATTTCATTACCGTTGCCTTTTTGGAATTTGCCTTGTCCTGAAAGGCAACATAAGGCTGGCCATCAGCTGGATTGAAAGCAATATTTATAAAGTTTGCCCAATTTCCTGAGAACCCTGCATTCCCGACATATTTCCATGCGTAATCCAGGGGCGAAGATTTGTGCCAGGGTTCCTGGGCATATAGAAAGAGTGGGGACAAGAATAGTACAATGCAGATGAGTTTTTTCATATGTCATCATTTTTAATAGGATTGAACACCCCAATTATTGTTTGATGAATTTCCCTACCTGCACGCCCTTCACGCCGATCCGTTTCACCAGATAGACCCCGCCCGGAAGGGTGCTGACATCAATTGTGGTGGAGGGTTCTGTAAGTTCCTGTCGCAGAAGAAGCATGCCATTGAGATTATATACAGAGAGGGTGCCTTTTTCGGAAGCTTCAATGGTAAGATTACCGGAGGTTGGATTGGGATAAAGTTTCAGCGTATTTAAAACAGGTTTGTTTTCATTAATTCCATATGGATAACCACCCCCGTTACTGGTTTTCAGGATGGCTCCGCCATCACCAACCACGTAACCCGTATTGGTGCCGGGAAAACACATTGACATTAACCATGATTTTGTTCCGCTTGACAAAACATTCCACTTTGCACCGCCATTGGTGGTTTTTAAAATGGTTCCGTTGTAACCTGCCACATATCCTATACTGGCATCAGTAAAGCAGACCGAATAAAGAGAAGATGTTGTTCCGCTTGACAGACTATCCCACGTAGTGCCCCCGTCAGTCGTTTTCAGGATCGTCCCAAATTTACCCACCGCATATCCTGTATTTGCACCTGTAAAGAAGACAGATCCCAGCCAAGGTAATGTTCCGCTTGATAAAGTGTTCCAGGTTGCACCCCCATTCGTTGTTTTAATAATGATCTCATATTCACCCACTGCGTAACCCGTATCGGCATCGGGAAAAAAAACTGCATTCAACCAGTTTGAGGTTCCGGTCGACAAGGCAGTCCAGTTTTCGCCGCCATTTATTGTTTTTAAGATGGTCCCACTGTCGCCCGCGACATAACCTGTACTGGCATCGGTAAAATAAATAGAGTTTAAATAATTTGAGGTATTACTTGATAAAGTAATCCAATTTGTGCCCCCATCGATCGTTTTTAATATCGTTCCACGCCAACCTACAGTATATCCCGTATTGGCATCGGTAAAGTAAACTGAAGCCATGTCAGTGAATTGGCCATTTGACAAAACAGTCCAATCCGTTCCCCCATTTGTTGTTTTTAACATGATTCCTTCTTCACCGACCGCGTATCCTGTCAGGGTATCTGTAAAGAATACTGAGTATAAAGTTTTTGTGGTTGTTATTTTTGACAGAAGAGTCCAGGTTGTGCCTCCATCGGATGTTTTTAAATATGTCCCGTAATTACCTGCTATATACCCTGTATTGGTTCCCGAAAAGCTGACCGAGGTCAGATTTTCAGTTGTTCCGCTTGGGAAAGAGTTCCATGTTGCACCGGCATCTTTTGTTACCAGGATGGTTCCTCCTGCACCCACTGCAAAGCCGGTTCCGGCATCTGGAAAACAGACTGAACTTAAGCCGTTTGTTGTTCCGCCTGACACATTGATCCAAGTTGCACCGGCATTTTTTGTTTCGAGTATGGACCCATTGCCTCCAACAACATAACCTGTACTGTCATTGGAAAAGAAAACGGATACTAACCAGCTTGCCGATCCGCTTGACCAGGTATTCCAGGTCGTGCCGCCATCGGTCGTTTTTAAAATGGTTCCATTGGAACTGTAAGCGCCGCCAACTACATACCCCGTATTGGCACCTGTAAAGTAAACGGAAAGAAAATTACATGTTGTTCCACTTTGAATGTTATTCCATGTTGTGCCCGAGTCGGTTGTTTTAAAAATGGCACCTCCGTCTCCGACTGCATATCCCGTATCTTCATTGGCAAAGAATACCGAGTTTAAGTAAACCAATGTTCCGATTGTCGTAGCATTCCAGGTTTTGCCGCCATCGGTTGTTTTTAAAATTATCCCATAATCGGAGGGATAACTGCCACTTACTGCATATCCGGTTGTGGGGCTGGTAAAGAAAACAGAGGATAAAGAGTTTGTCGTTCCGCTGGACAACGCAGTCCAGGTTGTGCCCCCATCGGTGATTTTAAGGATAGTCCCCAGGCCACCGACCGCATACCCTGTATCGGTGCCGGGAAAACAGATGGATCGTATTGAAATACCTTGTGGTACCGGGTTCTGCCATTGCCATTGCGAAAAGCCACTCACCGAAGCTAAAAAAAAACAAATAACAGCAGTTAGTTTTTTCATAACGTCTGAAATTTGGGTGATTCTTACATAAACACAGGTTACATAATCATAGAACAATAAAGGTATAACATTTTTCAGTTATGGTAAATATCAGTACGTTTTTTTGACCCCCTCAATTCATTGCAATTCCGAACAAAATACGGCAGGGGCGGGTTTAGAACCCGCCCCAACCAATATTATCATCCATCCAATTTTTGGGTTTGGAACCCGCCCCAACCTTCATTAAAACAAACACGCCCCAACCAATATTATCATCCATCCAATTTTTGATCCATTCCCGAATTAAAAATTAA
>JAPLDI010000024.1 GCA_026391795.1 Bacteroidota bacterium | reverse complement strand
CCAGAAAGGCTCGGTTGGCGCATGCGGCGACCTTGCCCCCATGTCGCAGATCGCCCTGCTCATGATGGGCGAAGGCCAGGCATATTACGGCGGAAAACTGATGTCGGGCAAAGAGGCCCTGGATGCAGCAGGAATACCGGTACCCGGTTTGCAGGCCCGTGACGGGCTGGCCACCATCAACGGTTCAAATGTGCTTACTGCCATGAGTGCGCTCTACCTTTTTGACGCCAACAACTGGCTGAAACAGGCTGAAATTGCCGCATCCATGTCGCTCGAAGCAATGAAGGCCAACATGCGCCCATACAGCCCTAAACTTCACGAAATCCGCGGGTTCAAAGGGGCTGTTCGCAGTGCTGCCGCCATTCTGAAATGTGTGACAGGGGGCGATCTCGTTGAAGGAAAAGTGAAATGCAAGGTACAGGATGCCTATTCGATGCGTTCAACACCCCAGGTTATCGGGGCCGCGCATGATGCACTTGCCTATGCCCGTTCACAGGTAGAAATCGAGTTGAATGGCGTGGGCGACAACCCTATCTTTTTCCCCGACGAAAACCTGCAGCTTTCCGTTGCCAACTTCCAGGGCTCACCCGTATCGGTGCCGATGGATATGGCCGGCTACGTGGTCACCATGGTCAGCGTGATGAGCGAACGCCGCATGAACAGGCTGAACAACCCCGCACTGAGTGTCGGGCTTCCGGCATTCCTTACCAAGGGAGCAGGCATGTTCAGCGGGCTCATGCTCAGCCAGTACACCGCCGACATGCAGATCGTTGAACAGCGCATTCTTTCAGCCCCGGCCTCGATCCAGTCGATCCCTGCCGCCGCCGACCAGGAGGACTTTGTCTCCATGGGAATGAATACTGCCCTGAAGAATTTCCAGATCCTCGACAATGCCTATGGAATCCTGGGAATCGAACTCATGGCTGCAGCCCAGGCCCTTGATTTCAGGGAATATGCCTTCGGGAAAGGTGTTTCGAAAGCCAAGGAGGTGATCAGGAAACATGTCGCATTCCTTGAAGTCGACCGCCCGCTGTACCCCGATCACAATGCCATGAAGGAACTTGTTAAATCATGCGAGATCCTTACTGAAGTGGAAAAAGTAGTCGGAAGTCTTGAATAACAACTGATGCTAAACGTCTAATTTAGAGTCCGCTCCGAAAAATAATAAAACAAAGAAATGCCACTAAGCCACAAGGACACCTGGAAACACAAAGTGATAAATATCTGCAGCATAAGCCTGTTGAACCTTTATGACTCTGTGACCATGTGACTCTGTGACCTTGTGACTCTGTGACTTAGTGACTTTGTGTCATATAACTATTTTTCGGAGCAGGCTCAATTTATAAACCTTAAAAAACAGCATTATGGAATTTTCAGATACCATTCCTTTCTGGCCGGTTTTCGTGGCCCTGATCGTGCCCCTCATCATTTTTGGCATTATGGTAAGCGTCATCGAAATCGTTGGAGCCTGGTTCATGTTCCAGAAAGCCGGGGAACCCGGCTGGGCCGCGATCATCCCGGTTTACAACTACCTGATCGGCATTAAAATTGCCGGAAAGCCATGGTGGTACATACTTTTAATGCTAATTCCCGTGGTAAATGTCGTGATCTACATCATGATCATGGACGGGCTGGCAAAAAGTTTCGGGAAGGGAACCGGGTTTACCATCGGGCTGATATTCCTGCGGTTTATTTTTGTCCCCGTTCTTGGATTCGGAAACGCCGTTTACAGTGGAGACAAATCACATTTTGACGCATAACGGATGGAAGAACTTACCCCCGGGGCTTTGCCCGAAACCAAACCCCAGCGGCCTACCCTGCTCACGGTTTTATGCATCCTGACGTTTATCGGCAGCGGGATGAACCTGTTCTCAGGCCTTGTCATCGCCGGATTTTATGATGTTTTTGTTGAAATTGTACAGGAATTCGGCAAAAAATTCAACATCCCGGGCATCGACCAGCTTCTTGAAGCCAGGCCACTGTTTTTCCTGGTTACCGCACTCTTTTATGCAGGATCGATCGTCGGGGCGATCCTGATGATGCAGTTAAAAAAAACCGGGTTCCATGTCTATACCATTTTCCAGATCCTGCTGGTCATTGCGCCCATGTATTTTATGCACCTATCGAGCCCCGGTTTTCCTGAAATGCTGTTCTCCGGGTTGTTTATACTCCTTTACAGCATGAACCTTAAATTCATGTCCTGACCATGACCGAAGAGACCGAAGAGACCAAACAAAGCGAACCCGGCAATACCAAACCGGTGAAACCCCGCCCGGTATTGCTTACCGCTTTGTGCCTCTTTTCTTTTGTATATTTTGGCCTGCTGGCCCTGCTGTTCCTCCCGGGAATTTTTTATTCCGGGGCCATTACGGGAGTGATTGACAAATACCTGCCAACGGGTTTATATTCAAATACCGAAATCCGGATGGTCTTTGCAGCAGGGTTCCTGCTGCATGCCCTTGGGCTGGCGGGTTCCATTGTGATGTGGAACCTTAGGAAAACAGGGTATTACCTGCTCGCTGGTGCCTGTATCATAGTGGCATCCATGCAGACTTTCCGGCCCGACATTTCAGTGACATCCACCGCAGTGTATATTATTTTCATCCTGCTTTTTGGCGTCTTCTTCAAACGGTTGCACTGAGTTATTGTCTGTTCAAATTTCCCAGCCAAAATAAAATGCTGAAAGTATGATTACCTTTTCCCGTTTTTCCGATTAAGCAATAATTAAGGACAGCAATATCCCTTATGATGAATTAATCTGGTGTCAACCGCTCTGTGCTTCTCCGGGTGTGATCTGTGTCTCTCTGTGCAACAAATAATTACACGGAGGGTCACAGAGATCTGTGAAGAACCACAGAGAGAAAAAACGAAATAATTCCCTTATCTTTGTACAGGTAAAGTTTAAGTTGCTCAGCTTTATGCATGCGCCCACCCTTAAAAAATATTTCTGGTTTCAATCTTCGTGAGGTGTCCGTATAGTTTTTTAGTACAGGACAAGGCAGGATTTATTATAGCTTATACAAAGCTTATACAACAGCTTATACAAAGCATATGCAATAGCTTATACAACGACAGATCAACGTTGCATAATTTCAGGTACATTTATTGGATTATCAGGTAATAATGGCGAAGAATGCAGCTCCTCGCCAACCCTCGCCCAGGATGAGGACCCCCTCCCCGATCCTCCCCATGGAGGCTACTCTTTATACAAATCTTTCCCAGCCAAAATAAAATGCTGAAAGTATGATTACCTTTTCCCGTTTTTTCGATTAAGCATTAATTAAGGACAGCAATATCCCTTATGATGAATTAATCTGGTGTCAACCGCTCTGTGCTTCTCCGTGTGAGCTCGGTGTCTCTGTGTAACAAATAATTACACGGAGGTTCACGGAGATCCGGAGAGAACCACAGAGAGGTCATTATAAATCAGTTCACGGGTGTGATGACATAATGATGGTGGTGATCATCATGCTCCGGTTCGATGTAGGTTTTCCATCGGCTATGGAGGTGACTATACGGTATCCTTTGTCGCTGAGCATGTTTAGCGTCCGGGCAAGTGTCCTGCCGTTCCTTACAAGGTATTCATCGTTGTATTTAAAGGGTTCAAGGGGAATTACTTCAAAGGTGCTGTCGGGGTAGTTTACGATGATCTTTGAAGATGTGACAGAAAAGTTTTCATACACCCTCAAGACCAAATACCTGCCATTATCCGTTCCGGGCTGAGCCACAAATCCCGTCAATATTCCCAAAACCATTAAAACCGACAGGGGCGCCACAAGCAAGATCCATTTTTTCATATCGTCTGTTTGTCAATATTTTTTTTAATTAAAACCAAACAATTGTACAAAATATTTTTGTTTTGGTCAGATTAACTATAAATTTACGCGGTCATTCCCAATGTGGGAACGGCATACTATAAAAACATAAAACTACACCAAAAACCTTCATCCTATGAAAAAATTTTACGTTTTGCTGTTAATTGTTTTTTTTACAATGCATGTGATCCAGGCCCAGGATCTGACCTCAAAAAAAGGGATCCCGATCCTGCCGGAAGCCGGTGAATTCGGACTATCAATTGACGCAGTGCCCTTTTTCGTTTATGCCGGTAATTTTTTCCATGGTACAGGAACCACTGACGCACCTGTATGGCAATTCCCCGACCAGTTATGGACCGTCCAGGGGAAGTATTTCCTGACTGCAAAAACAGCACTCCGCGGGAAAATCCGCATGGGTTTTGCGACAACCGTTGAAAAGAACATGGTCGTAGAGCAGTGGCCGCTCAGGGCAATTCCTTTATCCAACAACAATTACAAAAGCCCGGATGTGTCATTTCCACTCAGCACAGTGGAAGATAAAAAGGTAAGCTCCGATGTTAACGTTGTATTGGGTGCCGGTATTGAACAGAGAAGAGGAAAGGGACGTATACAGGGAGTTTACGGGGCAATGTTCAACATCAAAATGGCAAACAGCGCCCGGGTTTATAAATATGGCAACGACATGGATACTGGTTACTATTATGTAAGTTATTCAGGTCTTACGCCTGATACGAATTACAGAAGTTTTCACAGGGGTGCCATTTCAACTGAATTCAGCTCACTTTCCTCCGGCTGGAGCACGAGCAGAACAACCAAGATCAGGGATGGTTTTACATTTGGCGTGGGGGCAAACATTTTTATCGGTGTCGAGTATTTCTTCGCGCCTAAGATATCCATTGGCGGAGAATTTTCGTGGGGCGTGATGTTATCATTGACAGGTAAATCAACCACTACCAATGAATACGTCAGGAGCAATACCAACCCGGATGGCTCGACAAACCATACCATCGAAACATATGATATTGAATCAGCAGGGCACAGTTCCTTCAGCATCGACAACACCAATACAGGAGGCGCCATCAATCTGTCGTTTTATTTTTAATTTTTTTCCTGGCTGCCTGTTGCATTGTTAAAGCACCACTGAATTAAATCTCATCCTTGCCGTTCCGAAACGGTGCGAGGGTGAGATTTTTTTTTATAAAAGCCCCCCCGGCGAAGGTTAAAACTTTGTTAATAAAATATTAATTAATTGTTAAATTCTTGTTGGTTTCGATTAAAGTATTATGTAAAATTGCATTGCAGTAGTGTTATCACTAAAACAAGTCGGTCACATCAGGATGATAAATTGCCATCTGAACCATGAAATTTAATTTTATCACGGAGTATTCACACATTTACTAACCAAAATCAAACTGTATGAGAAAATTTACGATTTTCCTTGCCCTGCTTTTTTTTGTAGGAGTGGAGGGATTATTAGCCCAGACCAGGGTCATCACCGGTACGGTAACCTCTTCGGAGGATAAGCAGCCAATTCCTGGTGTGACTGTCGTGGTGAAAGGCACCACCATTGGTGTCAATACCAACCAGGACGGAAAATTTGTTTTTTCCGTGCCAACCAAGTATGACCTCCTTGTTTTCTCCTATGTAGGGATGAAAATGAAGGAGGTGAACATCGGCACCCAGTCGATTCTCGACATTGTAATGGATCCCGATGTCCTTAACATGGATGAAATCGTAGTCACTGCCATCGGCGTTCCGCGTGAAACCAAGGCACTGAGCTATTCTGTACAGAATGTCGGATCCGACGAGATCACCAAGTCTGCCCGTACCGATGTCATCAATTCCATGCAGGGAAAAGTTTCAGACGTTCAAATCATCAATTCTGCCGGTGTTGCAGGAGCCTCCTCGTATATTCAGATACGTGGCGCCCAGTCAATTACCGGGAACAACCAGCCGCTCTTTGTCCTTGATGGCGTCCCCATCAGCAACAGCGGCGGTTTAAACACGGTTGACGGTGTTGCCATGTCAAACCGTGCCATTGACATCAACCCTGATGATGTTGAATCAGTCAACGTATTGAAGGGTGGTGCTGCTACTGCACTTTATGGTTTAAGGGCTGCATCCGGTGCCATCATCATCACAACGAAAAAAGGAAAAGCCGGTACCGGCAAAAAAATCAATCTGACCTTCAGTACATCCGTCACACTTGACAGGGTCAGCCAGCTGCCTCAGTTACAGAAAGAATACGGACAGGGTTCAGGCGGACAGTGGTCATCGGGCAACAGGATCACCTGGGGTCCCAAACTGGATACCTGTACTTATGACCCGGTGCTCAGGACACTCCCCAGCGGCAAATCGAATTTCTGGCCGTTGTACGATGTGGACGGACAGATCGTGAGTAAAAACGCAAAGACGTATGATCCTGCATCAAGCCCAAGTGGCGCAGATATCCACACCTATAATCCTTACGATTTCTTCCAGACCGGTGTAACAACGAACAATTCCATCGCCCTGAGCGGGGGAAGTGATATTTCCACCTTCTATTTCAGTTTCTCTGACAACCAGACCAAAGGCGTTGTTCCCAACAACTGGTTCCGCAGGAATACCTTTAAAATTTCAGGCGATACCAAATTATCCGATAAATGGAAGGTATCCGGAAACGCGAACTACATCATCACCAACGGAAACCGCCTGCAGCAGGGATCAAACACTTCAGGCGTAATGCTTGGCTTGTTGAGAACCCCTCCCACCTTTGATAACTCAGCCGGATACATCATTACCGGCAGCTCTTTGTATGCCGATGGGAAACAGAGAAGCTACCGTCATGGCGCCGGTTACGACAATCCTTACTGGACTGCAAACATGAACCATTACATCGATAAAGTCAACCGCCTTATCGGTAATGTGGGAATTGATTATTTTGCAACCAAATGGCTGAGTTTCTCTTACCGTATCGGTGTTGACTGGTGGGGACGTAAAGCCAATGACCAGTTCGCCATCGGATCGGCAACACACCCTTCAGGTTTTCTCCAGGAGACCAGCGAAACCAACAAGGATTTCAACTCCGACCTTCTTATGACGATCGACAAGGACTTTGCGAAAGATTTCAACCTCCATTTTGTCCTTGGGAACAATGTGACACAACTCTATTATAATTACCTTTCAGGAACTGCAAACGGTCTTGTTATTAAGGATTATTTCAACCTGAACAATACCGAAGCCCAGGGCACAGTGGAACAGACCACCGAGATCAGGAGAGCAGGTTTCTACGGCGATCTGCAGTTATCCTGGAAGAGCATGCTGTACCTCAGCATCACAGGACGTAACGACTGGTCAACAACCTTGCCGGCCGCAAACAATTCCTTCTTCTATCCTTCGTTCGGTGCAGGCTGGATCTTCACACAGCTTCCCGGACTCAAGGAAAACAAGGTTCTTCCTTACGGAAAGGTCAGGGTATCTTATGCAATCGTTGCAAAAGATGCATCCCCCTATTATACCAAGACGCTCTACAACCAATATACTGTGAATGATGGCTGGACGAGCGGCGACCCGTTCCCGTTCAACAATACACTTGGTTTCACCTATGGCCCGGGACTTGGAAATGCCAACCTGAAGCCTGAAAAAACCAAATCGTTTGAAGTTGGTGCTGATCTTAAGTTCTGGAAGAACATCGTATCCATCTCCTATACCTATTTCTACAACAAGGGCCAGGATCTGCTCCTGAATGTACCGGTTGCAGCCTCTTCAGGTTATTCAACCATGTACACCAACGCCGCTTCCATGAAGACATCGGGTAATGAGTTGACCCTTGATATCATGCCGATCAAAACGAAAAACTGGCAATGGGACATTACGGTTAACTACTCCCGCATCCGCAACAAGGTTCTTGCCCTTGCTCCCGGAATCAACAGCCTTTTCCTGGGAGGTTTTGAAAATGCCCAGATCCGTGCTGAAGTTGGACAACCCTATCGTACGATCTACGGAACCGACTGGAAACGGGATGGAAACGGGAACGTGATGATCGATGATAACGGATACCCGATTGCCAGTTCCGACATGGTTCCCCTGGGAAATGTTGACCCCGACTGGACCATGGGCGGAGGAAGCACCCTGCGCTGGAAAGATCTGAGTTTCTCATTCCTCTGGGACATCAAACACGGAGGAAAAATGTGGAACGGAACCCGCGGAGCCATCCAGTATTTCGGAACCGCAGCAGAAACCCTGAACAGGAACGATTCGTATGTTTACCAGGGCGTTGTTGAATCCACCGGACAATGGAACACCAAAGCCGTCGTCAGAAACGAGGATTGGGTTGTCAACAATGTCGGTAACGGATTCAGCGGGCCGATCTCCGATAACATCGAGGATGCCGGATGGGTACGTCTGCGCAGTGTCACACTTTCTTATACTCTTACCAATTTGCTGAAGAAAACTTTCATCAAAGGACTGGAGGTTTATTTCACAGGTACCAATCTCTTATTGTTTACGCATTACAGAGGTGTCGATCCCGAAACCAGTTTGCTGGGTAACTCCAATGCACAGGGGATTGATTATTTCAACATGCCGGGAACAAAGAGTTATACACTTGGCCTGACCTTGTCATTATAATAAGAAAGTTGTTAAAAAATTAAAAAAGAAAGTCATGAAAAACATAAACTTCAAATTTATTGGGATCTTGTTGCTGGTTGTCCTGGCACTTGGCTCCTGCAAGAAGTGGATCGATCCGAATGTTAACATTTCGCCCGATGCACCCCCTGAAGCTGATATCAGCACCATCCTTTCCTATGCGGAAGTCAATATGGCCTACAACACCGTTGGCGGAAACGACCTCGCAAGGGTTACAGCCATCTGGATGCAATATATAGCAGGTATGGCCCGTCAGTCAAGAGCTGAACAGAACTATCTCTGGTACAACAGTGATGATAACAACCTGTGGGCTTCGAATTATTCAACCACGATGGCCGACCTCAAGAAAATCATCGAAAAGGCAGATGCAAAAATCGCAGGTGCACCGGCTGACCAGACCGTCGGACATGTTTACAAAGGCATTGCAGAGGTTCTGCTTGCCAATGCACTGGGTGTGACGACAGACGTGTGGGGCGATATTCCCTATTCACAGGCCTTCCAGGGCAGTACTAATCTCCAGCCCGGATTTGACAGTCAGGAAAAGATCTACACAACGATCCAGGATATGCTGACGGATGCAATTTCCAATTTAAGGCTGACTACTTCGACGGCTCAACGCGATTTCATCTATGGTGGCGATGCAGCATTATGGACCGAGGCAGCCTGGGCATTGAAAGCCCGCTATGCACTGCACCTTTCAAAAATTGATCCCGCCAACGCATACAAGAATGCCCTGGCCATGATCGACAGCGGTGCAATCGCATCAAATGCCGACGACCTTCAGTTTGTCTTCTCAGGAATGCCCTATTCGAACCCGTTCTTTAATTTCGAATATGAAAGAGGCGATGTCCAGATGCATTCCACCCTGATCGACACCCTGATCGGAAGACAGGATCCTCGCCTGCCTGCATATGCCGATCCAAGCGGACCTGATTTCATCGGGGCAGGCTTCGGATATACCGGTGACGGAAGTGAAATCGCATGGCCGGGTGTTGCCGTAGCCTATGAAGCTTCGCCGGTTCAGTTCATCACCTATACCGAGCTTTTGTTCATTAAAGCCGAGGCAAAACTGAAGATCGGGACGGGCACCTATCCAATGTCGGAAGTTAAAAATGATCTCGTTGCTGCCGTGACAGCCTCCATGGATAAATGGGGAGTGTACGATGCAACTTATATGACGTTCTACGATGCTGCAATCCAGGCTATTCCTGACGCTGCCGTGGATGTCATCTTTACCGAGATCATGCGCCAGAAATGGATCGCCATGTATTGTCAGCTGGAAGCTTACAACGACTGGAGAAGAACCAACAACGTCATTGCTTTGACAGCGAATCCGGACGGGGTTAAAGTTGAGATCCCGAGAAGGTATCCGTATCCCGTGGATGAGGTTACCTACAATTCCAACACCCCTGTTGTTGCCGATATCTGGCAGCGCGTTTGGTGGGACAAAGCGAAATAATAATCAGTGGAAAACAAAAAGAAAGCCGTCCCGGGTTCGGGACGGCTTTCTTTTTTGGAACGAATCAGACTTTCTTAAAAAAACTGAAATTCACATTTCCGTATTTCCGGTGCTGGTTGAATTCAGGATGGTGAGAAAAATCGTGTCCCTTTGAATGTTCAAGGATGAAATAACCGTCAGCTTTCAGGATAGTGCCGTTGAGAACAAGATCGGGCAGCAAGTCAATGCCATCCATGTCATAAGGAGGATCTGCATAAACAATGTCATACTCGCCGAACGGATGCTTCAGAAACTGAAAAACATCTTCCCTGACAGCTTCCAGGTTTTCCCCATTCATCGCCGATGCCATTTTGTTGATGAAGGCTATACAGCGTGTATCGATATCAATGGCTGTTACTATTTCCCCTCCTCTTGAAAAAAATTCGAAGGAGATACTTCCTGTGAATGTTAAAAAGGCTTTCCTTTGCAAAATCAGTAGTGGGACGCACCGGCAGGTTTACCGGTGGATGAAGCTGCTTCCCCCTGAATTTTCCGGTTATGATCCTCATGAAGACGGATTTAAAAGGGTATAATAATAATGACCCGGAATATCATTGAACATATAGCTGTAATTAAATCTCTCATTCCTGCCAAGAAATTCGATATTCCTGACGTAACGGAACAAAAGATCGAAAACGGGTGAGAATTTTTCCACGTTCCCGAGAAGGGCAAGGTTGATTTCCTCAGGATTCAGATTCAGCTGTTCAAAAACGAAGATCACATAATAGGCAATGTCTTCAGGCGTATTAAAGTGAAAAGCATTGCAGTATTTCAGCTGGTTCCCATCAAAAACAAGCAGGTCAAACTGTCCTTCACGGAGGTTGAGAAAAACTTTCCGCCCGGTTTTATTCTTCACCATCATCCAGATCATACGGATCAGAACTCCCGAGATATGACAGAGGGCCACATTCGGAAAAACCTTTTCGAGTTCCCTCCTGCAGTGAGCGGGTACACTGTAAACTGTATACATTCCAAGGTGTTCGATCCGGTCGGAAAATACAGCTTCGCCGGCTTCGCGCTCATGAAGAAAACCGAAATAATGTTCCGTCTCATTTTCCTGGTAGAGCGCTTCCGGAATCAAAGTAAACCTTGAATTTCCGATGATTCCTGTGGATGAATGAAACTTTCCTCCAAGCCATGGAAAGGCAGACACTACTTCCGCCAGGTGATTCCGGAAATAACCGAGTGCGATGAATTTGTTTTTTTCGACATCCCGGATACTGTAACCGAATATCTTATCCTCCATCTCAAATACCAGGTCGTACTTTTGCAAATCCTTTTCATCAAAAGATTCATCAATCTTGTTCAGGATAGCATGGATTTCTTCCGTCATGTTTTCTGTTTATACTATGAAGACAAAAAAGAGATTCAGGAGAATGATGACCACAAAACAGCTGATCAGATAGACCCTTGCTCTTCTCGTGGAAAAAAAAGATGCATAGATTAGCTTCAGAATATTGTTGCTGACAATGGCCTGCAGCATTGCAACTGCAACCGCATCCATGCCCAGCTTGTATTTCCCCTGAAGGAGGTTAATCAAAAACGGGTCGATATCGGTCAGTCCCACAAGAAATGAAAGAACATTTAATCCCGACCTGCCGAAACGGTCTACAACGAACCAGGTCAGAAAGGTGAAGGCTACAAATAAGAATGCAAACAGAATTGCCACCTTGAACTCAAGAGGATTTTTATCAACGGTCAGCTCCTGGTTTACAGTATCATAATCCTTGTTGTGATAAAACAGGATAACCAGGCCTGCAATGGAGGAAACCACAAAAAGGATAATGAAATAAAGGAGAACCTGCCGGAAAAGATCCGCATTGAAAATCAGCACCAGCACCAGGATCCGGAGGTACATCATGGCCGTGGCAAAAATGATGGCGGCAACATATTGTCTCGTCGATGCAGGATCTTTCCGGATCTTCCGTGCAAGGATAATGGTTGTTGCAGTGCTGCTGTACAATCCGCCAAGGATACCTGCAAGGACAATGCTTCCTTCCTTGAAAACAAACTTTTTCAGTAAATAACTGAAATAGGAAATGGAGGAGACCACCACCACAGCCAGCCATATCTTATATGCGGTCAGCCCGATGTCGCGGAAAATGGGTTCATTCGGAACAATGGGAAGTATCACTCCGGCGATGATTAGGAATTTCCCCAGCGTGAGGAATTCTCCCTTGTCAAACTTATGCGAGATCTGGTCGAACGACTCCTTCAGTTCCGTCAGGATCAGCACTGTGACCAGGATGAGGAGGACCAGCCACTGGGGCTGGGTAAGCAGGAGCGGTCCGATGCAATAGGTGATCAGGGCAATGACGATGGTGGTCATGCCATGATCTTCATGCCGCTGGATATTAAAGGCATAATTAATTCCCAGGAACAGACCCAGGATCAGTCCCCCGCCGATAAACAATGCCGGGTTGCCAGGCAGGATCCGGAACAGGATATATCCGAGGATCCCGATGAAGGTAAAGGTACGGTCGGTGCCGAAGGTATGATCAGATTGCTTATGGCTGTGAAGGAGTTTCTGGGAAAGGCCAATCAGCAAAGAAAAAACCGTGACGAGTAAAAAGGTGACCAGGTCTTTTGGTATAGTGTTGATCAGTTCCAATATCTGTTAATTTAAGATTAATGCTTTTTATCTGCACGTAACGCGTAACGCGTTACGTGTTACGAATTTTCTCTCTTGACAAGATCTTCAAACATGGGGATCTCTTTCAAAAACAGAATCTTCCCTGTTCCATGATCAATATAACAGGCAAAATGTTCCATTCCGTTGGTAACTGCCAGGTAAGGGACCTTCAGTGATACGTTATACATGGCAGCCTGGTCGAACACAGCCTGTGTTACAGCAACCTTAGGGGCCTTGCATTCAACAATCAGGCAGGGAGACCCATCCTTTCCATACACTACGATATCGCCGCGTTTTTTCAGGCTGTTGTACCTGACCGGGGCCTCCACTGCAATCAGAGATAGCGGAACATTCCTCAACTCAACCAGGTAGTGAATGAAATGCTGCCGTACCCATTCTTCCGGTGTCAGGGCAACAAACCTTCTTCTGACGCTGTCGAAAACCTCCTTTTTAAATCCTTTGTTTCGGATCCGGAGTACCGGTTCAGGTAAATTTAATGTCTGCATTCTGATTGCTGATTTACAAACATACATAAAATTTTGACAAAATGGTTACCTTTGCCTTAAGTAACCTGCATTGCATTGAAGAGAGAAACCTAAACCCATTCATGAAGACAAAGAAAGAAATTGTTGACGACTGGTTACCCCGATATACCGGCACAGCGCTGAAGGACTTTGGAGATTACATCATCCTGACCAATTTTCATCTTTACCTTGAACTGTTTGCCCAAAGGCAGAAAACGGCCATTCAAGGGGCCGATAAAGCCATGCCCAGCGCTACTTCCGGAAAAATCACACTGATCAATTTCGGGATGGGCAGTCCGAATGCTGCCACCATCATGGACCTCCTGGGGGCAGTCAAGCCCAAGGCATGCCTGTTTTTGGGCAGATGCGGCGGGTTGAAAAAGAAAAACAAGCTGGGTGACTTTATCCTTCCCATTGCTGCGATACGCGGAGAAGGTACTTCTGATGATTATTTCCCGGAAAGGGTACCGGCACTGCCCGCGTTTAACCTGCAGAAGGTGGTGTCGACAACCATTGTGGAACACAAGTACAACTACTGGACAGGAACTGTTTATACGACCAACCGGAGGGTGTGGGAGTACGATGAGGCTTTTAAAGCTTATCTGCGGAAGACCCGGGCGATGGCCATCGATATGGAAACAGCAACGATCTTCAGCGTCGGTTTTGCCAATACCATCCCTACCGGCGCTCTCCTTCTCGTTTCCGATCAACCCATGGTAGCATCGGGGATCAAGACGCAGGCCAGTGATAAGAAGGTCTCGGAAAAATACACGGAAGAGCATCTGACGATCGGCATTGACTCCTTAAACCACCTGATCAGCCAGAAACTGACGGTCAAGCACCTGAAGTTCGATTAATCGTTTTTCAAATGGCTGCTGCAAAGAATTCAGTCAGTTTCGAGAACATCCTCCTTGATCTTAAGAACAAGATCTATTCACCTGTTTATTTCCTTTATGGTGAAGAATCCTATTTCATTGATGTGATCTCTGATTATATTGAGGAAAATGTATTGAGCGAAATTGAAAAAGAGTTCAACCAGACCATTATCTATGGAAAAGATACCGATGTTCCTACGCTGACAAGTTATGCCCGGAGGTTCCCGATGATGTCGACCTACCAGGTAATCCTGGTAAAGGAGGCACAGGACCTGAACAAGATCGAAGAGCTGGAACCTTACATCCTCAACCCGATGGAGTCGACCCTGCTCGTCTTTTGCTACAAATATGAAAAGATCGACCGCAGGAAATCCATCTTTAAGAGCATTGAAAAGAAAGGGATCCTTTTTGAATCCGCCAGGATCTATGATAACAAAGTACCTGACTGGATCGCTGAATATGTAAAAAAACAGAATTACTCCATCTCTGCGAAAGCCTGCTTCCTCCTTGCTGAATTTCTCGGGAACGACATCTCAAAAATCGTGAATGAGATTTCCAAGCTGGTCATCAATATACCGGAAAAACAGGAGATCACAGAAGAGTATGTGGAGAAGAACATCGGGATCAGCAAAGATTACAATGTTTTTGAGCTTCAGAAGGCACTGGGCAGAAAAGATGTGCTGAAAGCCAACCAGATCATCAACTATTTCGCAGCCAATCCGAGAGAAAACCCGCTCGTAAAGGTGATCCCCTTACTGTTCAGCTTTTTTTCCAAGATTCTTATTTACCAGGACATTCCGGATAAATCGCGAAATAATGCAGCCGCGGCATTGTCCATCAACCCGTTCTTTGTCATGGATTACCAGCAGGCAGCAGGCAGCTTTAGCAGGGGCAAGGTCATATCGATCATTTCCCTTTTGAGGGAGTACGATCTGAAATCGAAAGGGGTTGATAACAACGGTACTTCATTCCCCGACGGGGAGTTGATGAAAGAACTCATCTTCAGGATACTTCACTAATCGGTTACCTCCTGGATTCAGGTTACTTCTTCTTCTCAACCTTATAATTAAATTCCGGCGAGTGGTACATCTCCTCGATAACCTGGTGGTACTTGTCGATGATAAAGTTCCTCCTGAGTTTAAGCGTAGGTGACAATTCACCTTCTGTTACATTCCATTCGTAATGAAGAAGCCTGAACTTTTTAATTTTCTCGGTCTGATCGAGAATCTCGTTATAACGATCGATTTCCCTCTGAATACGATTGATTATAGCAGGATGGTTTACAGTTTCTTCCCTTGAAACATAATGGATCTCTTTCACTTCACACCAGCCCTTCAGGTATTCGAAATTGGGAATGATCAGGGCAGCCGGATAGGATCTGTTCTCACCGATCACCATGATGTGCTCTATAAAAGGGGACTCCTTCAACTTTTGTTCAATGACCTGCGGGGCAATGTATTTCCCGCCTGAAGTCTTGAACATCTCTTTTTTCCTGTCGGTGATCTTCAGGTATTTCCCTTCCTCGAACATACCGATATCCCCTGTATGAAACCAGCCCTCTTCATCCATCACCTCAGCGGTACGTTCCGGCCGGTTGTAATATCCCATCATGACCCCCGGACTTTTTACAAGGATCTCCCCATCGTCGGCAATTTTCACCTGAACATCTTTCAGGAGCGGACCGACGGTCCCGAATTTAATTCCGCCCGCATTAAAACGGAAACAGGTAATCCCGGGTGAAGTTTCGGTAAGTCCGTAAGCCTCCAGTACCGGCATTCTGGCAGCCCAGTAGATCCTGGTAAGTCGTGGATGCAACGATGCGCTCCCGCACACAATGAACTTCACATGGCCACCCATTGCCTTTCTCCATTTGCTGAAAACAAGCCGGTTTGCGATCCAAAGTTTTACATCATAAACCCATCCTCGTGCATGATTCAACTCAAACTTGTGTCCCTGCCTAAGCGCCCAGAAAAACAACACCTTCACCGGCAGTGGAAGCGACCTGCCCTGCATCACCATCTTGTTGTAAACTTTCTCAAGAACGCGGGGCACGGCTGCAAAGGCATGGGGTTTAACCTCCTCGATGCAGGCTGCGATCTCTTCCAGGTTCTGAATATAATAGATGGCTGTGCCAAACGACTGGTAAGTATAGCCGGCTGTACGCTCATAAACATGGCACAATGGAAGGAAACTGACGATTCGATCATTCATTTCCAGGGGAGGAATTTCACCCAGTGCCTTATAGTTAGTGACAAAATTATTGTGGGAAAGCATCACCCCTTTGGGTTTTCCCGTCGTGCCCGAAGTATAAATGATGGTTGCCAGGGAACCGGGGAATATTTCTTCTTTTATTTTCTCAAGGTTCTCAGGATGGGGATACTGTCTTCCTGCAGAAAGGATTTCCTGCCAGTTTTTCACACCGGGAACAGGCTCCAGGGTAAAGATCTCCTTCAGCGTCGGAACTTCATTTGCAATTGTTGCCACGCGCTGGTAAATCTCCAGGTTCGAAACAATCAGGAATTCGACCCCGGCATCATTCAGTATAAATTTATAATTTTCAACACTGATGGTCGGGTAGATGGGGATCTGAACGGCACCTACCTGGAGAAGCCCCATGTCAAAGAAATTCCATTCCGGACAGTTCAGCATGATGGTTGCAACTCTTACCCCCGGTGTAACACCCATGGCGAGGAGACCCAGGCTGATTTCGTTGCTGTAGCTGATATAATCACGGGCAGAAAAACTGATCCAGGCTCCCTCCTTCCTGTAGTTAAAAGCATTCGCCAGGGAAGAAAATTCATCCTTGTAAGCGTCGAGCAAATCAAATATCCGGGTGACCATACTTATTAAAATCCTGCGTGTTAAAATTTTTCCAAAAATTTCCTACTGAAACAGTTTGGATATCAAGGGTTCATATTTTTTACTGATGTATTTCCTGCGGAGTTTCAATGTGGGTGTAAGTTCGCCCGATTCAGCAGTCCACTCGGCGTCAACCAGGTCCCATGTTTTTATCTTCTCCGTTTCCCCCAGCGTGGCGTTGTATTTATCCACCTCAACTTTAAATCGTTTCCGTATCCTTGGCAGCATAATTATCTCTGCATTGGTGGTAAAGGGAATATCCTTAACCCCGCAATAGGATTTCAGAAAGACGAAATCAGGAACGATCAGGGCACCGGCAAACTTCTGGTGCTCTCCCACAACAATAAGCTGGTCAATGAAAAGGGATTCCTTGAATTTATCTTCAATCGGCTGGGGACTGATGTATTTGCCAAAAGAAGTCTTAAACAGTTCTTTTTTCCGTCCTGTGATCTTCAGGTGGCCCGATGGCTCAAGATGACCAAGGTCTCCTGTATGGAACCAGCCATTTTTGTCAATGGCTTTACTTGTCATCTCCGGTTCCTTGAAATATCCCTTCATAACGTTCGGACCCTTGCAAAGGATCTCCCCGTCGTCGGCAATTTTTACCGTGACTCCCTCAACGACCCTCCCAACAGTTCCGAACATCGTTCCGCCACTGGCAAGGTCATTGACCGAGATCACAGGAGATGTCTCCGTCAGACCATACCCTTCCAGCACGTTGATTCCGGCACAGGTGAACATCCTGGCAAGCCGGGGTTGAAGCGCTGCACCCCCCGAAACCACCAGAAGGTGCTTTCCTCCCAGTGCATCCCGCCATTTGGAATAAACCAGTTTATCGTAAAATTTTCTTTTTATTTCGTAAAACCATCCATTCGCGCCATTCAGCTCATACCGCAGGGCAAGGTGAAGAGCCCAGAAAAAGATCCACCGTTTTACACCGGTTAGTTTATGACCCGTAGCGAAGAGCTTGTCATAAATTTTTTCCAGTAAACGGGGAACTGTCGATAAAATATCGGGCTTTACCTCCTTCATATTATCGGTGATGGTTCCCAGGTTTTCGGCATAATAGATAGAAAACCCAAGGTAATGGTAGAGGTAATTCAGCATCCTTTCATACACATGGCAGAGGGGCAGGTAACTCACCGCCTTGGCCTCTTCCCCGAAAGGAGGAATATGCCTGCAGGCCTTGAAATTCGAGATGATATTCTGGTGCGTGAGCATTACTCCTTTCTGGTTGCCTGTTGTTCCGGAGGTGTAAATGATGGTGGCAACATCTTCAGGATGAACAGCCGACTTCCGCGCATTGAGCTGGTCGGGATCCTGGTTTTGTCTGCCAAGTTCAATGAGTTCATTCAGGTGCTTATGTTCGTGATGGTCTTTGTATGTATATACTCCTTTGATCTTAACCATCTCCGGAAGAATGTGATCAATTTTTCTCAGCAGCTCCTGCCCGGAGATAAACACATAGGTCACTTCCGCATGACTGAGGATGTATTTGTAATCCGATTCGCTGATGGTAGGATAGATCGGCACATGAACAGCCCCGACCTGGAGAATTGCCATATCTACAAAATTCCATTCGGCACGGTTTGAACTGATCTGTGCAATCTTATCGCCCGGCTGAACGCCCATTGCAAGAAATCCATAGCTGATGTTGTCAACAATTTCCCGGTACTGTCTAATACTGTATCTTGCCCAGTCACCGTTTTCTTTAGAAGCAATTACATCCTCTTTGGGTTTAAAGGTGGCTTCATGATAAGGTAACAGGTCAAAGATTCGGGTTACTTCCATCTTTTTTAATTTAGTTTGCAAGTATATTAAAAAATTATGAATGCGGGAATGTAAAATACAGAATAACAGGAATGCAGAAATGTCATAGAAGCGTAAAATGGAAGACGGATGATGGAGAAAGCTTGATTACTGAGTTTGCAGAATTTATTTCAAAATCCCGGCACAGCTTTTTTCTGGATTCAAAATTAAACCTTGAAAAAGTTGACAGCGCTGGCTTGTGCGGTCGGCATCACAACAATGTCATGTATGCTCACATGGGCAGGAAGGGTAGTTACATAATAAACCACTTCTGCAACATCCTCTGCCTGCAAAGGTTTAAATCCTTTATAAACACCATCGGCACGGACTTTATCTCCTTTGAACCGGACCAGCGAGAACTCGGTGTCTGCTGCTCCCGGTGCAACGTGGGTAACTTTTATATTGTGAGTAACCAGGTCAATGCGTGTACCTTTTGTGATGGCATCAACGGCAAACTTGGATCCGCAGTAGACATTGCCCATCGGGTAAACCTCCTTACCTGCAACCGATCCGATGTTGATAATGTGTCCTTTTTCCCTGGAAACCATGATGGGAGCAACAAAACGGGTCATGTACAGCAACCCTTTGACATTCGTGTCGATCATCCGTTCCCAGTCGTCAATGACTCCCTCGTGGATCGGGTTCAGCCCTACGGCAAGTCCGGCATTGTTGACCAAAACATCAATGTCTTTCCATTCCTCCGGGAGGGAGGAGATGGCAAATTCAACCTCTTCAAGATCGCGTACATCAAAGCAGAGCGAGAGAACTTCAACCTTGAATTTTTTCCGCAGTTCAGCGCTGAGTTCCATCAGCAAAGCTTCCCTCCTGCCCGTGATGATCATATCGTTGCCTTCTTTTGCAAAGCGAGTGGCGATTGCTTTTCCAAAGCCGCTTGTGGCACCGGTTACGAGAACTGTTTTTTTCATACTTTATTTCCTTTTATTTTTTCACCGCAAAGACGCAAAGACGCCAAATTCGCAAAACACTCAACACATCGAACTCCTCACCCGATAACCTTAATCAATTTTTCATTCTTCATTTTTCATTCTTCATTCTTCATCTTACTGATCACCCACTCCCTTGCATTCGCAAAAGCCTCCACCCAGGGGGTAACCTCATCCCTGCTCCGTTCGCCGGGATAATAGGGCCATTGCCAGGGCATGACGGAATCTTCAAGGTGGGGCATGATGGCTAGGTGCCGGCCGTCTTCAGAGGCAACACAGGCTGCATCGTACTGCGAGCCATTGGGATTTCCAGGGTAGGAGCTATATAAAAATTTGGCAGGAATGTGGTACCGGCTTTCTTCGTGAGGAAAGTTGAATTTACCTTCACCATGCGCACTCCATACGCCCAATTGCTTTCCGGCAAGTGATCGCAGCAGTATGGAATTATTCTCCTGAACCCTCAGTGTCACAAACGTACATTCATATTTATGCGAATCATTCCACGACATATAGGGTCGTCCTTCAGAATGAGGGAACAGGACACCCAGTTCAACCATCAGCTGGCAGCCGTTGCAGATGCCAAGACTGAGGGTATCGTCTCTTTTATAAAACCTTTCAAGGGTCTCTTTTGCTGTTTCATTGTAGAGAAAAGCCCCTGCCCATCCTTTGGCTGAGCCCAGCACATCGGAATTGGAAAATCCGCCGGCGAATACAATGAAATTGATATCGTCGAGTGTCTCCCTTCCGGAAATCAAATCGGTCATGTGGACATCTTTCACATCGAAACCCGCCAGGTATAATGCCCAGGCTGCATCACGGTCGCGGTTAATTCCTTTTTCACGGATCACGGCTGCCCTGATTCCGGAGGGAAGGCGGCGTTTCGGGTCGATGCCATAGTGTGCCGGCTTTCCGGTAAAGGATTCCGGAAAAATGAATTTCAGGGGCTGATCTTTGTAATTGGTGTATCTCTCAAGGGCGAGCTTCTCACCCGATTGCCTGCGGTCAAGCAGCCAGGAGGTCCTGAACCAGGTATCCCGCAGGGCATCCACATCAAAATTAAAAATCCCGGAACCGTGGCGAATGACGACCTTTCTTTCCGTAATGATCCTTCCGATGTAGTGCCATTTCAACCCGGCGGATTTCAGCATCAGGCTGCATTTCTCAAGGTTCTTAACCTGTATCACGACGCCCGGGTTCTCGTTAAAAAGCAGCTGAACGGGGTCTTCCGCACCCAGTGAGGTGAGGTTCAGTTCCATTCCAAGCAGGGTATCGGAAAATGTCATTTCAAGAAGCGTCGTGATCAATCCTCCGGCAGAAACATCGTGTCCTGCATGGATCATCCCCTTGCTGATCATCTCCTGAAGGAGATCAAATGCTTTTCTGAAATCCTTAGCATCGGGAATGTCGGGGACAGCATTGCCCATCTGATTTATCACCTGGGCAAAGCTGCTTCCTCCGAGTTTAAAAGTATCACCCGAGAAATTCACGTAAATCAGGCTGCTTCCAGGATCATTGACCAGGATTGGGCTGATGACTTTCTTTACATCGCTGACCTCTCCGACGGCAGAGATAATGACGGTGCCGGGCGAGTAAACCACCTTGCCATCGGGATATTTCTGAGTCATCGACAACGAATCTTTTCCGGTCGGAATATTGATTCCAAGCTGGATGGCAAAATCACTGACAGCCTGAACAGCTGAATAGAGACGGGCATCTTCCCCGGGATTCCTGCAAGGCCACATCCAGTTTGCGCTCAGCGAGACACCTGCCAAACCGTGTGTCAGGGGTGCCCATACCAGGTTTGTCAGTGCTTTTGCAATCGCTATCCGTGATCCGGCTTTTGCATCGATCAGGGCAACCGCAGGAGCATGGCCGAGAGAGGTTCCGATTCCCTTTACTCCCTGGTAATCCAATGCCGTCACTCCAAGGTTATTCAAAGGAAGCTGCACAGGTCCGCATGTCTGTTGTTTCGCAATTTTCCCGGAAACGGCCCGGTCGACTTTGTTGGTGAGCCAGTCTTTACAAGCGACTGCTTCGAGTTGTAATACTTCGGTAAGATATTCCGACACTTTGGTTTTATCATATACCAGATTCGCATGACGCGTTACGCGTAATGCATCATGTAATACAGTCCGCGGAGGTTTTCCGAAGAAATCTTCCATTTTCAGATCAATCGGGCGAGCCTTCTTTTTATCATCGGTAAAAACAAGCTGGTGATCACCTGTTGTTTCTCCAGCGTTATAGAAGGGAGCTCTTTCACGTTCGGCAATCCTCTTCATGAGGGGAACATCCTTTACGCCAAGAAGCAACCCCATCCGCTCCTGCGATTCATTGCTGATAATCTCTTTATCCGATAAGGTAGGATCACCGACAGGCAGGGCATCGATGTGGATGATTCCCCCTGTGCTTTCAATAAGCTCGGAAATGGAATTCAGATGCCCCCCGGCTCCATGGTCATGAATGGAAACGATGGGATTATGACCCGCTTCTGTCATGGCGCGGATCGCGTTGAAAACCCTTTTTTGCATCTCGGGATTGGAGCGCTGCACCGCATTGAGTTCAATGGCATTCTTGTATTCCCCCGTTGCAACGGATGAAACGGCACCGCCGCCCATACCGATGCGGTAATTATCACCTCCAAGAATAATCACCTTCTGACCCGCTTCAGGCTCTTCTTTCAGGCAGTCTTCATTCCTTGCGAAGCCAATCCCTCCGGCCAGCATGATCACTTTATCAAAGCCGAAGATCTGTTCACCCGATTCGTGTTCAAATGTCAGGACAGAGCCGCATATCAGCGGCTGGCCGAATTTATTGCCAAAATCACTGGCGCCATTGGATGCTTTGATCAGGATCTCTTCCGGATTCTGGTAAAGCCATTTTCTCGCCACGACAGCACTCTCCCAGCTTCTCCCCCCTTCAATTCTCGGGTAAGAAGTCATATACACGGCAGTTCCTGCAAGCGGGATGCTTCCTTTCCCTCCGGCCATCCGGTCGCGGATCTCTCCTCCTGAACCTGTTGCTGCACCGTTGAACGGTTCCACGGTAGTTGGGAAATTATGCGTTTCCGCTTTCAGGGAGATCACCGAATGAATGTCGGCGATGGAGAAGAAATCGGGTTTATCCTGTGTTGCAGGTGCAAACTGTTCAATTTGTGGTCCGTCAATAAAAGCTACATTGTCTTTGTAGGCAGAAACCAGGAGACGGGGATGTTCCTTCGATGTTTTCCGGATCAGCGCAAAAAGGGTATCGGGCATCTCTTTTCCATCGATCACAAATATGCCGTTGAAGATCTTGTGCCGGCAATGCTCAGAGTTCACCTGCGAAAACCCGAACACTTCGCTGTCGGTCAGTTTACGACCCAGTTTTGACTGCAGTTTTTCGAGGTAATCAATCTCCTCACCACTCAGGGCAAGACCTTGTGATTGATTATAGGATGCAATATCGTCAATGAGAAGTACCGGTTCAGGCTTCCGGTCTGTGAAGAAGAGGTCCTGGTCCAGCCCGTCATAGATCTGCTCGAGCATCGGATCGTAATTCGCAAACCGGATTTCGTACTTGGAGAATTCTTCGATCCGAAGAATTCCGGTGATCCCCATGTTCTGGCAAATCTCCACGGCATTCGTGCTCCACGGGGTGATCATCTCCTTCCGGGGCCCTACGAACTTTCCCCGGACACCAGATTCAGAGGAAGGATCCGCATTCCCAAAAAGCCATGAAAGCTTGCGGATATCATCTTCCATTATGGAGGCTGTAGATTGTACTGCGTAAATCCGCTCTGATCCCTTGAAAAAAACAATCATCTGTTCACTATTAGAAAAGAATTGTGAAATCCTTCAATTCATCAACTCACCAGTTCACTAATTCGCTAATTCACCAGTTTTTCAGCTGGTTAAGAATCTTTCTGCTTCGATTGCCGCCATGCATCCGGTGCCTGCAGCGGTCACTGCCTGCCGGAAATAATGATCCTGAACATCACCGCAGGCAAATACGCCTTCAACGCTTGTCCGGGTTGACCCGGGGATTGTTTCGATGTATCCCATCCCATCCAGCTTCAGCTGGTCCCTGAATACTTCGGAATTCGGAGTATGACCGATTGCAACAAAGAATCCGGTTATTGAAAGATCCCTTTTCTCACCGGAATGAATATCGCTCACCCTGACACCGGTGACTCCGGTATTGTCGCCGAGAACTTCCTCGGGTATGCTGTTCCAGACCATTTCAATGTTAGGGGTATTCAGGACTTTGTGCTGCATTGCCTTGGAGGCACGCAAGGCATCACGGCGATGGATCATGTATACTTTTTTACAAAGCTTGGCGAGGTAAGTTGCCTCTTCTGCGGCCGTATCACCGCCGCCCACGATGGCAACATCCTGTCCGCGATAAAAGAACCCGTCGCATGTTGCACAGGCCGACACACCCATCCCCCTGAAAGCATTTTCCGATTCCAGCCCCAGCCATTTTGCCGTTGCCCCGGTGGCAATGATGACAGTCTCAGCCAGGATCGTCTTTCCGTCATCCGCTTCCACACGGAACGGCCGTAAAGAGAAGTCAACCTTAGTCACAAGCCCGAAGCGGACCTCTGTCCCAAACCGTTCAGCCTGCTTTCTGAGGTCTTCCATCATCTCCGGTCCCTGCACACCCTCCGGATATCCTGGAAAATTATCCACCTCCGTTGTTATGGTCAATTGTCCGCCTGGCTGTAAGCCCTGGTAGATGACAGGCTTCAGATCGGCACGTGCGGTATAAATTGCAGCCGTATAACCTGCCGGACCCGACCCGATAATAAGACACCTTAGTTTTTCTGTTTTTTCACTCATTCTCATCCGGTATTTTAACGCTTCAAAGGTAAGACTTTTGGGATTCCGATTTTTGGGATCATGAATGTCAACCTTAAGGATTTTTTTCTATCTTTATTGTTAAATTACCTTGTGTTCTTTTGTAGAACTAAATAAATTGAAAAGGGGAACGATTTTTACTTTTATTTTCAATCGATGGTTTTTTCTGAGGTATGGATGGATCCTTGCCCTGCTGTTCCTTTTCATGGAAACAGAGGCACAGGTTATGGTCAATGCAACGGGGAAACCTCCTTCCCTTGTTATCTGTTCGGATGACGGTACCTTTTCCCTTCAGATAGCCAATACAACCGGAAGCACGATGTCAGGAGCCACACTCCTGCTCTCTTTACCACCGGGAGTCAGGTACACGGCAGGTTCAGTGACAGGTGCCACTGAGATCAGCATTGCCAACCTCAATCAGCCTGTTTTCTCACTTCCGGCTATCGCAAACAATACTGCACACACGGTAACCTATGATGGCGGGCTGGTTTGCGGCTATTCAAACACCCAGAATTTCAACTACATCGTCACCTACAACAGCACGAATTATACCGGCTTTGAAACACCGTTGCAGAATTACTATTACCCTGAACCTGTCATCACGAATATCACAAACGCCTCCGCCGTAATTCCCGTCAACAGCACGGTGACGCGGAACATTACCATCCAGCAGCAGGGGATCAATTCTTCGCTCGATACGCTTTACCTGATCGATGAACATACCACCGATATCCAGATCGTTTCAACAGGGTTGGGCACGCTTCACCTGGATCCGGGGCCCGGGCCTTTTCTTTCTGACACAATCATCCTCACCGGTTCGGATTTTCCGGGCGGAAACGGATTTTTCGATGGAGGCGAGTCGATCATGATACCTGAGACGGTCAGACTCCTGGGATGCACAAATGGCCAATCAACCCTGAAAGCCGGGTGGGGATGCTTCGGGCAGATATGCAATTTCTACACATCCTTCCCATCTGTATCCCCGGCTTCCGGAACGACCTCCATCGGGATGACTTTTACCAACAACAAACTCGGGTGGGGATTTATTGATAACCGCGGGTGGGTGGAGTTTACCGTGACCAACAACGGTACAGGGGCGGGCACTGCTTTTGATCTTACCCTCCTGGGTGGCTTTTCATCCGGGGGATCTACATACTATCCGAATTCCAACTGGATGAATAAGATCGACTCGTTCTCGGTGAATGGCAATGCCATTAAAGCAAGCTATAATTATGCAGCCGGAGCCCTGAACGGCCAGTATTCATATTATACAAAACTCCAATTTCTATCTGATCCCGACGGTGCCGGTGCCGGATTGGATGACGCCGACTTTGACGGGTTCTTTGATGACCTGCCGGTGGGCAAGACTATCACCATTCGGGCACATACCTACTATGACTGGGCTGCCGCTTCAACATCCATTCCGGTTCGAAACACCTGCGGCTCAGGATGGACAAATTCAGCCTGGCAGGCGTTCCGTTTCGGATACGATTACAAAGAACAGTGCCATACACAATTCGGCGTAAACTGGATCCCGAACGGGAACCTGCTTATGTTCCAGACCTATGACACCCGCAGCGTCCAGCATACCATACCCCCAGACCTGTATAACCTTGTTCCGGTATGGATGGAGCACCTTGTCACAACTTCAACCTCTGTAGCACCGGAAGGCTGTCCGAATGATTCTGTCTTTTACAAACTGATCCTTCCCCCCGGTGTGACCATTGCAGCCGGTACCGCAACCTTCAAAGGGGTCAGCATGGGAGCGCCCGATATTCATGGCGATACGGTTTTCTATTATCTTAACAGAAGCAAAATCCTAACCGGGGGCCTCTTCAGGGTTCCGCTGATGCTGGATTGCAGCCTGAGCCACGGTTTAACCGGGTTTGTCCATGCCGAACTGAAATTCTGGTGCGACAAAATCAGTTACAAGGACCGGTATTTCACATACTGGTGCAGCAACTCCCCTGTTTTCGGGATGCAATGTCCGGTGACCGGTTGCACAGACCCTTCCATCTCCACGTTTAAGATCAGAAGGTCCACCATGGGCTGGACAGATAATTTTCTGACGACTCATGTTCTGCCATCGGCATCAGGTCTAAGGCTGGATAATGCCCTTGCAAGGGATACGATACTTGTGGAAGCGACCGGAAAGATCAATGGGCCGGTTGACAGTCTTTATTTCAGGTTATCTCATGCCGCTCTCACAGGCGGATGGGGGAATCAGCTCTTCTTTGAATACCTCACCGATACCCTCTTTTTCCTCGACAACGAAACTGCAACCTGGCATGCGTGTGCAAATCTTAATCCACAAATCGTTGCCGGTACGACAGCCTCAATGACCACCTATTTCGGCGATCTGACCCTCCCGGGCAATTGTTTGAGCGGATATGCCTTCACAGCAGGAGATTCCATCCGGTATGTAGTTTATGGAAGAGTGAAAAACATTACCCAGTATGACTGGAAGACCGTTTCCACCCTGCGCAGCAATTTTTACTGGAAGGACGGAGGGCAGCAGAAGTATTGCAACGACATGGGAAATTCCTTTAATGTGCTGGGAAGTAAAACTGTTTTCTATGCCACAACGTATTACCAGCAGATCGTGCTTTCAGGGTGCACTTCGTTTTTGTACGAAGGACTGATCTATGCCTCCCTCGATGCATGCGGAGGGGATGTGGCCTTTCCGAATGAAATCAGGCCCTACCTGAAACTGGATACGATCATCTTCACGCTGCCGGAAGGATTCTTCTACCAGACCGGTACAGCACGGCATTCCTACTACCTTGACAATGGATCCACTTCCACCGAGGTCATCGGGGATCCCCTTATCAATATTGATCTTTCAGGAACGAGACTTACATTCATCCGGACAAACTCCTGGCATTATTCCGATTTTTATGATTGCAGCGGTGACTATGACAGGATCATCTTCAACGCCATTCCATCCTGTAAGGCTACCGGGAATTACAATTACACAATGGATGCCCGGGGAAGGTACCAGTATTATGCAGATGGCATTGGAATCCGCCAAACCAGTACAGCCACCAAAGCGATCTCCTATACGGCTCCACTGGTCGACCTTACACCCCTGATCATCACCGCCGAAGGAAGGACCGATACGGTGTTATGGACAGTCAGGTTATGCAATACACGTTCCTTCTCTGCCGACAACAACTGGCTTGCCTTTGAAAGCGCAAGTTCGGGTATCCAGATCACCGATGTAAAAGATATCACGAATTTTCCGACAGTTACTCCGGTTGGAGTCATTCCGTATGGTTCGGGGAAGACATGGTCACAGCTGGGTTCTTTTGCCGCTAACTCCTGCCATATTTACCAGGTCAGGGCAATCTATACCAGTTGCAGCTATGACAGCTTGAAAGTGAGAAATGGATATAATTGTGCAGGCTATCCGATGAATCCTGAACTCGGGTATGCACCTTCAGGATTTCAATGTACTGAAAATGATGCCTGGCTTTACCTTGATCCAAAGGAAGTCAATCTCAACCTTGCTGTGATTTCCCCAGTGAACCCGGTAAACCTTTGCGACACCCTTATCTACGAATCTGAAGTGACAAATTCACAGCCTTCCATTGCGAAAAACCTGAAATACACGATCACACTTCCGCCGGGCTGCGCAATTGTGAACGGGATGTCTGAATTTAAATATCCTTATACTACCGGAAGCTGGAAAACCCTCGTCGATCCTGTGAACACTCCTGCCGGCAGCGACAAATGGGTGTACGACATTTCGGCAGATCCTAACGGAACTATTGTGCTTAAAGGCGTTGACAGCATTCCTAAAAACGGGTACAAACTCCGGTTCAGGCTGCAGACTGATTGCAACTTCATCTCCGGGACATCACTGAAAATTGCAGCCTCAGCATCGAATGCCTGCAGCGATATCAAGATACGAACCTCCTATACAGAGGCCATCCTGATCAATGGCTTGCCTTCCAACGTCAACCTCTATGTGATCAGTACGGTGGCTGATGAAAAATTTTATACCTGCGATGGCAACTCCGATGTCAAGGTTAAGGTGATCAACCTCGGGCCTGACAATATTTCCAACATCGAGAAGCTGGGAATCACGATCGATGATGCATATGATTATGTGAATGGTTCGCTTGTAAATATCCATAATGGTCCCTCCGGAATTGCATCCAACACCATTACCGGAGGGGTCCGTTACATCCGCTTTGCTATTCAGCCTAACCTGACCGTGAACGACTCCATCGTTTTTACATTTCAGCTTCACGATGTAGATCCGGGAAGCCTGACCTGCGATACGTTAAGTATGGAGACCACCACGTTGTTAGTGGGAAAAGTTTATTGTTCGCTGATCCCCGGTGACAGCTGTGTGATCCAGTCTATCACCGCATCGGTTTTTTCACAACGCCCTGTCATCAAGGACAAAGTGGGTTTCAGTGCGGTATACAGGGCCGCCAGTGTTCCCGATGGAACAACTGGCGAAACAGTCACAGTTCATTACAAGGTAAAAAATACCGGCAGTGAGACCTTGCGTACCACAAACCTCAGCGTGGTGTTCGTTCATGATGCCAACAACAACGGTCTTCCGGATGATTCGGGAGCAGATTCTTTGTTCACACAGAATGTGAATGTTACCGGACTGCTGCCCGGCGACAGCATCAGTTCTACGGCAGTTTTTCCTGCCCCGGCGGGAAAGGTTTGCCACCTTCTGGCCGGCCTGAGGTTGAATGAGAACATTTGTACCTGCAGTGATGCCGCATTACCGGTATCGGTCATCCACCTTGTGAACGCAGGGAAAGATACGACTGCCTGTGCATCCACCGGCATTCCGATCGGCACTCCCGGTATCACAGGCTACACCTATTTCTGGATACCGTCGATCTATTTAAACTCCAGCACCGTCTCTGACCCGGTCTTTGCCTTTACCGGGGTTCTCTCACAGCCGGACACGCTGAACTACCAGCTCGTCACAACACGACCCGGCAACTGCACCAGCCGTGATACGATGAGGATCATCGTTTACCCGGTAAGCACCGCCAATGCAGGTCCCGACACTTCGGTCTGTTCAGGAGCATCCGTACAGCTTATCCATTCAGCAGCACTGAATAACCTTGCCGTTCACTGGATCACTTTGGGAGACGGAAGTTTCAACAATGCAAACATCCTTCATCCTGTCTATACTCCTGGACCTGCTGATTTAACATCAGGGTTTGTCAATCTTTCATTTATTGCTCTTGGATATTGTGAACCGGATACCGATATTGTCAGGATTTCGTATGCAATGGGAGCCATTGCCAATGCGGGAACAGATGCCTCCATATGCCAGCTTTCATCCTACCCGGTAACCGGTGCCTCAGCATCAAACTACATGATCCTTCTATGGTCAACAACCGGGGACGGTAGCTTTTCAGATCCTGCGATCATCAACCCGGTCTATACTCCCGGGGCTGCAGATGTCTTAACAGGTTCTGTCAAACTAGTACTTACCGCATCCGGAATTCCTCCCTGCCTGTTTGTGACCGACACGATGAACCTGTCACTGAGTCAGCCTCCCACTCTTATCACTTCACCTCTGAGCCAGACAACCTGTTCGGGGGATTCGTTGATCGTTAACCTGATTGCCAGCCAGCCCGGAACCACCTTCAGCTGGACTGCCGCGCTGTCTTCCGGAAATGTTACCGGATTTGCAAGCGGATCAGGAAATTCGATCCGGCAACTTCTGCTAAACCCAAACCCTGTAGCCGGATCGGTCACCTACACGATCACACCCGACAAGGCAGGATGCATTGGTCTGCCTGCTGATTATACGGTAACGGTAAAACCTGTTCCGCTGGTAACAAACAATCCTCCTCTATGCAATATCTGTTCTTCAACAGGTCCCGGCATCGTACTTTCCTCTTCCATCCCTCTGAGCACGTTCAGTTGGACAGCAACATCCGGTTCACCCTTGCTCTCAGGATACGGAGCCGGAGCCGGTGGCATCATCAACCAGGTGCTGGTCAACGGGGCGTTCACAACGGCAACGGTGATCTATCATATCACTCCGGTGAATACTGGCTGCACCGGGCCAATTTCCGATTATACCGTAAATGTTTTTCCTGTACCCGATGTCTATTTCAACCCGGCAGCACAGACTCTCTGCAGCGGGACGATCACGGGCATCAGCCTGCTTTCGCACGCAGCAGGAACCACCTTCAGCTGGACTGCAAACGGTAGTTCAGGAAACATATCCGGTTTCTTTGCAGATGCAGGAATTACCATTGCGCAAACGCTCAACAATACAGGCACCCAGGTGGGAAATGCGACCTACCATGTATCTCCCGCTGCTAATGGCTGCCTGGGAATCAGCGGGAATGTCATTGCAACAGTAAACCCTTTGCCTTCTGTCTCCTTCACTCCCTGCAACGACATTCTTACCACTACCAATGCCAAGCCATTCAAGCTGAAAGGCGGACTTCCTCCCGGAGGGATCTATTCGGGGGCAGGAGTAAATCCAATCACCGGCATCTTTACACCTTCTGCTGCGGGAGTCGGGAACCACCTGCTCACCTACTCAGCCACCAACCAGTACCTGTGCACCAGTCAGGCTTCCCTGAACATCACAGTGCAGGCACAGGCGGCATTTACCTGCGATAATCCTTTCACCGATATAAGGGACACGAAGACCTACGCAACCATTCACCTGGGAACACAATGCTGGATGGCCGCCAACCTTGATCACGGGGGTATGGTAACTTCCTCATTGATGCAACGTGACAACTGCAGCAGGGAGATGTACTGCTATGGTGATAACCCCATGAATTGTACTACCCATGGAGGATTGTACCAGTGGGATGAGCTCATGGAGTTTGATGATACCCAGGGCAGCCAAGGTCTTTGCCCTCCCGGGTGGCATATCCCAACAGAAAATGACTGGAATACACTTTTTTCCTTTTATATCAGCAATGCATTTGCTGCCAGTCCATTGCTATACTCCGGGTACTCGGGGTTTAATGCATTGCTTTCAGGTGCGCGCTTTATCAATTCCGGGTGGGGTTTCCAGGGATTTTCAACGATGTTCTGGTCCTCAACTCCTCACGGTTCCGGTAAAGCCTGGGCACATGGCCTGAACGATACCGATCACAGTGTTTCCGCTTATCCCGCCAGCCGGGCAAATGCTTTTTCAGTCAGGTGCATAAAAGATTAGCCCTCAGAATATATCATACTAAAACCTTTCTCAATAATTTCATCACCAGTATACGATCAGGATACGGGAGAGTTTGGGATTCGGTATAAATAACAGGTCTAAGATCCTGATATTAGGAGCATTTGTCTTCTTCTCCCAAAAGTAAAGACTAAATAACCCAATACCGGGTTATTTAGATAAGTACATATGTGCTCAATTTCAAAAACTAAACTTATGAAAAAGTACATCGTAATCTTACTGATTCCGTTTCTCTTTGCCTGCGGCCGGGAGGCCAAAGAAAGAGCTGCGCAATTAAAGGCCAGTAATGACAGCCTGATCAATCAGACAACACAAAAAGATATGACCATTAATGATTTCCTGCAATCCGTCAATGAAATACAGGGGGTGCTTGATTCGATTAAAACGAAGGAGAATATTATAAGCCAGAGTACCAATGCTACGGGAGAGATGAAGCATTCGATGAGAAACCAGATCAGGAATGACATCGTTTCCATCTATAGCCTGATGTTGAAAGACAAACAGCGACTGGATGCTTTATATGGAAAATTAAAGGCATCAGGAATGAAACTTGAGGAGTTTCGGAAGTTGGTGGATCATTTGCAGCGGGAAGTTGCAGAAAAAGATTCCACGCTTGCTGTACTAAAGGAGAAATTGTCGGGAATGGACCAGGTGATCCTGGCTGCAAATCACAGGATAGATACGCTCAGCAATGAGGTTCAGACCCAGGGCCAGCAAATCAGCAGCCAGACGAAGGTCATTGATGACCAGACTACAGTTTTAAATACAGGCTATTACATCCTGGGGACACCGAAGGAGCTGAAAAAAGACAATATCATCAAGGGAAGCAAGCTCGTTCCTGATTTCAACAAATCGCTTTTCACACGAGTGGATATCAGGAATACAAAGGAGATCCCGCTGCAGTCAAAGAAGGTGAAACTGATCACAAACCACCCGCCCTCTTCCTATAAGCTTGTTACGGATGGGAAAATTGTAAAATCACTGCAGGTGACCGATGAAAAGGCTTTCTGGAGTGCATCCAAATACCTTGTGATGGTGACGAACTGAGATGTTGCGAAGGAGGATTCATCCGAAAACGGTGGATCCTTTTTTCACGGATAAGATTAACCATTGAGATTTGAAGCCGCTCAAACTGGGCGGCTTCTTTTTTATTTAAAATTCGTCTTGCGTTCTGCCATTATGAACTCAACAAAAATAAAATATACGGTAATGTGTCAAGCCAGACCAGGATACAACCTTTTATGGATTTCATTGCCACATTCCGGGAGTCAGGGGAGGGTAAAAATGAGACCATACATACGCAAGCGTGAGACCGTATGTACGTGTTGGTATTTACGGTCTCATTTTCAGTCAGTTTTCTCCAGGGATAAATTCCGGCTTTTTTAGCTGCAAACAATGAAAAATTTCTCAATCCTCATTATTTATCTATTGGCCGATTATTAAACAGGGGTAAGTTCATGAAATCATATCTTGAACACAAAGAGAAGAACCAATACTGGGAGATCGTCTTTGTCAAGGAGGAAGGTAAACTAATAAACCGTTACGGGGAGATCGGCTCGTAAGCCTCTGCTGAAGAAATTGATGAAGAAGAGGCGATGGAGCGTTATGTCGCTCCCGGGGAGGTGATCTTTGATTGCCTGGTGAATTTTAACAATCGCTATGCCAAAGGCATTCCCGGCCAATCCTATTCTGCAAACCTGATCCCGTTGGCAGGAGAGGTCAGCGATAAAGGGTATGAAGATGAACAGAGGTGGATCGGGATCAACCCGGATTGGCCGAACAGCCCGGTCTATGAAGTATTTACCTCTTCCTTTTTTGAAAAGGTATATAAAAGTTTTGATGAGTTCCTGGCGGATTTTGAGTGACCCTTTAAACCTGAATGCTGAGAGATTGATGAGAAAAGATTTTCCGTTTTTCTAAAAACTTTTTTACCTTTGCATCCCTTTAACAGGAATTCGGGGCGTGGCGCAGTTGGCTAGCGTACTTGCATGGGGTGCAAGGGGTCGGAAGTTCGAGTCTTCTCGCCCCGACTTATAGGTACTGATTTTCAATAAATTATAATCTCTTTGTACCGTTTTTGAACCAAGAAGCTAAAACCTGTCATTTCTGGCAGGTTTTTTTTGTGGTGTTTGATATCTATTGCCACATTAACCTGATTTGTTCCGTTGCTATTTTAAGCTCCACCAGCAACTCCGGATCACCATTTTGACAAGAAGACATTCTCTGCCAACTGCCGTTCACGTATGGCTTTAAAATATGCTTCTACGAGTGTGTTTCCAGTAAATCGTGGTTGTGATCCTGTTGATGTGCTTATCCTTACTTGTAACAAAGAATATCTGTACCCCCCATCTTTATGACCCTTTCTTTTATATTGTTAATATAGTGAGGAGGAGTTGGCTTAGTGGGATCAGTTGGATTATGATTTTTAGTCACAGCTAAGAATTCTCCATCTTCAGAATAACCATATACTACACAACCATGATAATTTATTCCAATTACTCTTCCCTGTTGATCATATCGATAACCATTTTCAAAAGCTAATAAAACAAATCTACCATGATCTAATTCATCTTTGATGTCCTTGAATAAATCGTCCAATGGAAAGGAAGAACCTCTGCCCTGTGTATATCGATGGGTAAAAGTAACCTCCTCGATAGTTTTCCCGTTATATTCACCCCCATATCCATCTTCAATTTTAAATTTTTCAGAGCTTTTTCCTTTCTGAAGATCATAGTAATCCTCCTTAACATTGCCATTTAATTTCATTAATAATTCAATAGACATTGGTACACATGAAGCTTCAAATAACTGTAAATGGCTATCAAGAACTTTTTGGTTTAGGGTCAATTTCATTTTGTGTGTTTTATGAATTTAATATTCCGTTAGTTTCTCAAAGACATATATTATACTATCGCAAAAGATTTGCTGTAAATTCCATTATCTCTGTTTTTTCTTTTTCTGGTTCAATATCCCTAAACTGACCTTCACAGCCATATAGTGCATTACTCCACTTTTTATGAAAATATCAGCACCCTGCCAATTTTCATTGAAATTGTCTAAATATGAAGGTTTATTATTGTCAAGAAATTCCATGGCTGCTTCATATGCTTTCATTCTCATATAATATGCAGTCGAAATATCACTTACGGATTTTTGAAGTTGGGTTTTTATTGTATCTGGTAATTCATCAGGAATTCGGAGATGATAAATTGATTCATTAGCATGGTCATTTGCCTCCTTTGCTATTTTTGCTGCTTCATAAGCTTCATAAGTTGATGTCTGTCCATTTGCCAAATACCTAGCAAATTTTTTAAATTGTTTAACTGTTAGACTTACTGGATATTCCGTCCTAATTGACCCCTCTGTTTCGCTCTAAATTGACCCCTCAAAGTTAACTGCCCAATTTGCAACATTTCTCATACCTTAAAATGTCATAAGCAAAGTTAAAATTTATTGCATCGATATTAAATTCATTTC
>JAPLDI010000050.1 GCA_026391795.1 Bacteroidota bacterium | reverse complement strand
TTCAACAGGGAATGTTTACACAACCCAGGCAGGGATGACCAGCTACACCTGGGCAGTTTCTGCAGGAGGCACGATTACGGCAGGCGGAACAGCGACAAGCAATACAGCAACAATTACCTGGAATACCGCAGGTGCACAGACTGTATCCGTGAACTATACCAACGGAAACAGCTGTACCGCTGCTTCCCCCACGGTTTATAACGTAACCGTCAACCCGTTGCCGGTACCCACCATCACAGGTCCTCCCGCAGCTTGCGTCAATACCTCCGGTCATGTATATACCACAGAGGCAGGCATGTCAAACTATCTCTGGATCGTCTCTGCAGGAGGATCAATCACAGCAGGCGGAACTACGACAAGCAATACTGTAACGATAACATGGAACACGGTGGGCGCTCAGACGATTACCGTGAACTATACTAATGGCAATGGCTGTACGGCAGCAATACCCACTGTTTTCAATGAAACTGTGGATCCGCTTCCTGTACCCACAATTGCAGGTCCGAACAACATCTGTTCTGTTTCCACAGGCAATGTTTACAGCACCGAGGCCGGAATGACAGGATATCTCTGGACCATTTCCGGGGGTGGGTCCATTACCGCCGGACTGGGAACAAACAGTGTTACGGTAACCTGGAGCGTTTCGGGAGCCCAAACGCTATCTGTAAACTATACCAATGGCAACGGCTGTACCGCTCTTTCACCCACAGTTTATAACGTAACAGTTACTCCCACGCCGGCTCCGACAATTTCCGGACCAACACCTGTTTGTGCAACCTCTACCGGGAATGTATATACCACCCAGGCAGGTATGACAAATTATATCTGGACGGTATCAGCTGGCGGGACAATCACCGCAGGCGGAACCACGGGCAGCAATACAGCGACCGTAACCTGGAACACGGCTGGTGCCCAAACCGTCAGCGTCAATTATACAAACGGCATCTGTACAGCAGCATCACCGACAGTTTATCCCGTAACGGTCAATGTGCTGCCCGTCCCGACCATCACAGGTCCTGCTGCCGCATGCGTCAACTCTACCGGGAATGTCTACACCACACAAGCAGGCATGACCAGCTACGTTTGGGCCGTTTCTGCAGGAGGAACGATTACTGCAGGCGGAACTGCTACAAGCAATACGGCAACGATTACCTGGAATACAGCAGGAGCTCAAACGATAACTGTAAACTATACCGATGGCAACGGATGTACAGCAACAGCACCGACTGTTTTCAACGAAACCGTGGATCCGCTGCCTGTACCGACCATCACAGGTCCGAACAACATCTGTTCTGTTTCCACAGGCAATATATACAGCACCGAGGCAGGAATGACGGGATATCTCTGGACCATTTCCGGAGGTGGGTCTATCACAGCCGGACTGGGAACAAACAGCATCACGGTAACCTGGAGCGGTTCAGGAGCCCAGAGTGTATCCGTAAACTATACCAATGGCAACGGATGTACCGCTCTTTTACCTACCGTTTATAATGTTACAGTTACTCCCACACCAGCTCCGACAATTGCCGGACCTACACCCGTTTGTGCAACATCCACCGGGAATGTTTATACAACCCAGGCAGGCATGACAAATTACATCTGGGCAATATCTGCAGGAGGGACGATCACTGCCGGAGGAACTTCCACCAGCAATTCCGTGACCGTAACCTGGAACACACCGGGTGCTCAAACTGTAAGCGTCAACTATACAAACGGCATTTGTACTGCCGCAACCCCAACCGTTTACCCGGTTACAGTCAATGCACTTCCGGTACCCACCATCTCTGGTCCGGCTGCAGCATGTGTCAATTCTACCGGAAACGTGTATACCACCCAGGCGGGTATGACAAATTATACTTGGGCAATATCTGCAGGAGGAACCATCACTGCCGGTGGAACATCCACCAGCAATACAGTGACGGTAACCTGGAACACAGCAGGAGCTCAGAGTGTCAGCGTGAATTATACCAATGGAAATGGCTGCACGGCAACCTTACCGACGGTATATAATGTCACAGTGAATCTGCTGCCGGTTCCAACGATTGCAGGACCCACACCGGTTTGTGCAACCTCCACCGGGAATGTGTATACAACCCAGGCAGGCATGACAAATTATATCTGGGCAATTTCTGCAGGCGGATCGATCACAGCTGGCGGAACTACGACAAGCAATACTATAACGATTACCTGGAATACCGCAGGTGCACAGACTGTCTCTGTAAATTATTCCAATGGAAATGGATGTACTGCGGCCTTGCCAACGGTATATAATGTTACCGTCAATCCGCTGCCGGTTCCAACCCTTGCAGGACCTACACCGGTGTGTGCAACATCAACCGGGAATGTTTATACGACCCAGGCAGGCATGACAAATTACATCTGGGCAATATCTGCAGGAGGGACGATCACTTCCGGAGGAACATCTACCAGCAATACGGTGACCGTAACCTGGAATACCGCAGGGGCACAGACTGTAAGCGTTAATTATACCAATGGAAATGGCTGCACGGCAACTTTACCCACAGTATATAACGTCACTGTCAATCCGCTGCCGCTTCCTACTATTGCAGGACCCACTCCGGTATGTGCAACATCAACCGGGAATGTGTATTCAACCCAGGCAGGTATGTCAGGTTACTTATGGACTGTTTCTGCCGGTGGTTCCATCACCTCAGGTGCAGGAACCAGTGCCATCACCGTTACCTGGAACACAGCAGGTGCGCAGACTGTCAGTGTGAATTATACCAATGGAAACGGCTGCACGGCAACCTTACCGACGGTTTATAACGTCACAGTCAATCCGCTGCCGGTTCCAACCATTGCAGGACCTACACCGGTCTGTGCAGCATCCTCAGGGAATATTTATACAACGCAGGCTGGTATGTCAGGTTACCTGTGGACTGTTTCTGCCGGTGGTTCAATCACCGCGGGTGCAGGAACCAGTGCCATCACCGTAACCTGGAACACCGCAGGTGCACAGACTGTAAGTGTGAATTATACCAATGGAAATGGCTGCACGGCAACCTTGCCAACTGTATTTAATGTCACTGTCAATGCACTGCCGGTTCCAACAATCACCGGACCGACACCGGTATGTGCTGCCTCTGCAGGGAATGTCTATACCACTGAGGCCGGTATGTCAGGATATTTATGGACAGTTTCTGCAGGCGGCTCCATCACTGCTGGTTCCGGAACCAATGCCATCACCGTGACATGGAATACCGCAGGGGCCCAGACAGTATCTGTGAACTATACCAATGGCAACGGATGTACTGCACTTGCTCCGGTTGTGAAGAACGTTACTGTTAATGCACTGCCCGTGCCAACCATCGCTGGTCCGACACCTGTCTGTGTAACCTCTACAGGCAATGTTTACACCACCCAGGCCGGCATGACAAACTACCTCTGGACTGTATCCGCAGGTGGTTCCATCACCGCGGGCGGAACTACGGCAAGCAATACAGTAACGATTACCTGGAATACCGCAGGGGCACAGACTGTAAGCGTTAATTATACCAACACAAACGGGTGTACCGCTCTTGCTCCCACTGTATATAACGTAACCGTCAACCCCCTGCCCGTTCCTACGATTGCAGGACCTAATCCGGTCTGCGTTACTTCTGCCGGGAATGTCTATACCACACAGGCCGGTATGACCGGTTACATATGGGCTGTCTCTGCCGGTGGTTCAGTCACCTCGGGAGGTACCGGAACAAGCAATACCGTTACCATCACCTGGAATACTGTTGGCGCCCAGACCGTAAGTGTGAATTATACTAACGGGAATGGATGCACCGCAGCCGCACCTTCGGTATATAATGTCACAGTCAATGCGCTTCCGGTGCCCACCATTACAGGACCTACACCGGTATGCGTGCTCTCAACCGGGAATGTCTATACCACACAGGCAGGTATGTCGGGATATCTATGGAACGTAACCGGAGGCACCATCACCGCAGGGTCGGGAACCAGTGCCATCACCGTGACATGGAATATTGCCGGAGCTCAGACTGTAAGCGTGAACTACACCAATGGTAACGGCTGTACTGCTGCCGCCCCCACGGTGTTCAACGTCACGGTTACACCAACTGTCGGAACACCGACCCCGATAACCGTCTCTGCAGGTGTTGAGCCTGTTTGTCAGCTCACCAACGGTACCACCACCACAACCTATGCAACCACTGCGACCAACAGTACCGGCTTCAACTGGAGCCTTAGCAACGGTGCTGCAGGTGTCATCAGTGCCACAACCGGTGTGATGACATGGGCAAACGGATTCTCAGGAACTGTTGATATCCGGGTAACAGCCAACGGCTGCAACGGACCTTCAGCAATGGTGACCCGAACAGTTGTTGTCACACCAACCGTGGGGACACCGACCCCGATCTCTGTCTCAGCAGGTGTTGAGCCCACTTGTCAGCTTATCAATGGTACAACGACCACCACTTATTCAACCACCGCTACCAACAATACTGGCTTTAACTGGAGCCTGAGTAACGGGGCTGCAGGGGTGATCGGTGCCGCAACGGGTATCATGACCTGGGCCAACGGGTTCGCAGGAACTGTCAACATCCAGGTTACTGCCAACGGCTGCAACGGCCCATCATCCATGGTGATCCGTACGGTTATTGTCACACCTACCGTGGGAACTCCTGTCTTCGCACTAGGTGCCACATCAACACGCTGCCAGGGTGCCGGAACGGTTACCTATAGCGCAAGTGCAACGAACAACACCGGGATTACATACACCCTGGATGCTGCAAGTCTTGCAGCCGGTGTTACCATCAACGGAGCTACCGGGGTTGTTACCTATACTGCAGGGTGGGTCGGCGTTTCGATGATCACAGCCACTGCTACCGGTTGTAACGGGCCTTCAACCGCCTTCCACCTGGCTACCACCAACCCAAGACCAGGACCAACCTTAACAGGTCCTGCTCTGGTATGCGCAGGTTCAGCAGGCAATGTATATACTACTGAGGCCGGAATGAGCGCTTACACATGGGTCGTTTCTGCCGGCGGATCCATCACTGCTGGTGGAACAGGTACCAGCAACACTGTCACCGTGACCTGGTTAACTGCAGGGGCTAGGACCGTCAGTGTTAACTATACCAATGGATTCGGTTGTCCTGCACTTGCTCCTACCGTCTTCAACGTAACTGTCAACCCGTTACCTGTGCCTACCATCGCCGGACCCACTCCCGTCTGCGTCGGATCTGCCGGTAATGTCTATACTACCCAGACCGGTATGAGCGCATATGTATGGACTGTATCGGCCGGTGGTTCTATCACTTCCGGGGCAGGGACCAGTGCCATCACCGTAACCTGGAACACGCCTGGTGCACAGACCGTCAGCGTGACCTATACAAACGCCAATGGCTGCGTCGCTGCCGCTCCGACGGTATTCAATGTTACTGTCAATGCGCTTCCCGTTCCTACCATCACCGGACAAACAAACATGTGTGTCAACTCAGGCTATTATCTATATACTACTGAAGCTGGTATGACAAGCTATGTTTGGACAGTTTCTTCAGGTGGGTTGATCAATTTTGGTTCAGGTACCAACCAGATCCAGGTTTCATGGATCGGTGCAGGTGCCCAGACCGTAAGTGTCACGTACAGTAACGGTGTTGGCTGTAATGCCGCCCAGCCTACAGTGCTCAATGTTACCGTCAATGATGTTCCCGGCCAGGCCGGTACCATCACAGGCACTGCCAATGTATGTGCAGGAACCAGTAACGTGGCATACAGCGTGGCAACGATTCCCAACACGTCAACCTACATTTGGACGTTGCCTCCCAATGCCACGATCGCATCCGGTGCGGGGACCAACTCCATTACTGTTGACTATGCAGCAAATGCAACCTCAGGAAACATCACGGTATATGGAAACAATCAATGTGGTAACGGCGGAACTTCACCCAACTATGCTGTTACTGTACTTTCACAGCCCGATCCCGCAGGTACGATTTCAGGTTCTGCCGAGGTATGCGAAGGTTCAACGGGTGTCGTTTATACTGTTGCTTCGATTGCCAATGCTACAGGTTACGACTGGACAGTGCCGTCAGGTGCAACGATCGCCAGCGGATCAAACACCAATTCCATCAGTGTGAACTTTTCAGTTGGTGCAGTTTCCGGGGTGATTACCGTTGCCGGGACCAACTCCTGCGGAAGCGGAGTTGCATCCCCCGACTTCAATGTCACGGTCAATGCGATCCCTGCTGCCCCTGTGGTTACCAATACCGGGACAACACTACAAAGCAGTGCATCTTCCGGAAACCAGTGGTATTATTCTTCCACGCAGACCGGAGCAGGAGCCCCCATAACCGGAGCCACAGGTCAGACTTACGACGCAACACAGGATGGATGGTACTGGTCGGTGGTTACACTCAGCGGTTGTTCCTCTGGTGAATCAAACCGTGTACATATCCTCACGACTGGCATTGGAACTCACGAACCTGCAACGATCAATGTCTACCCGGTTCCCAACGACGGACGTTTCACTGCTTCCATCCGCACATCTTCGAACGAATCTATCAACATCAGCGTATACAACAACCTGGGTGTGAAGATCTATGAAGAGAACAATGTGGAAGTAAACGGAAGGCTGAACAAGATGATCGATCTCAGACCAGCTCCGAACGGTGTCTATACAGTTGTATTTGAAAACAGCCTTAACGTGGTTATGAAGAGGATTGTGATCAATAAATAGTGATCCGGTGATAAATTGATGAAGTGACAAAGCAACATTTCTCACAAAAAAAGCTGCATCGAGAACGGTGCAGCTTTTTTATGTAAAAGGTTACGCAGGTCTTATTCAATGGTGACCTCATCCGCAAAGATCCATGCTTTGCTGCCTGAACCGGGATGCCAGGGAGGACAAATCCCGCGGTTCTTTGCGATCATCTTTACATACCGTGCCTTCGTTCCAGCAACGATAAGTGAAAATTCTTTTACGACAGTTCCTTCATCATTATCCGGAACATCATTTTTAACAGTTCCGGCATTCTGCCATGTTGTTCCATTATCCGAAAGAAAAAAGGAAACCCCTACCGGAAAGAAGATCCACGATTTCTGATCCTGGAGAAATCCGGCTGAAAGGGAATGGACGTTCTGAGTCTCACCCAGGTCGATGAGGGCAACAATGTCAACACCTTCGTATCCCTGCCACGAACCGGTCCGGAAATCTTCCGATCCCCTTTCGAAATCGATGAGCGCCATATCACCTCCTGCGGTATATTGAGGGGAATAAGCGGTCTGCAAAGTGATCTTCCGGTTCTTCGGGATCTTCCTGAAATCGGCCGTGATCATGAAACTCTCAGCTGATCCTTCACGGATTCCGATCGCTTTCAGCGTGACGGAACTGTCAATGAGGAATGGCTTCCTGTAAACAAGGGACATTCTTGTTGGTTCACTTCCATCGAGGGTATACTGTATCTTTTCATCCCGGAATGGAACGGTAAGTGAAATGGTGGTTGTATCTGTAAAATTCTTTTTCCCCGAAAGTACAGAAGGGACGGGCGATATCCTTGCAAATCCGATGGAGGATACAGGATAATTGCCTGGGGTAACACCCCAGGTCCTGTTTGGGGCAGATCCCATGACGAAGGTTAATTCACCTCCTTCCAGGATATCAGAATGACTGATGTAACAATTCGGATAGTTCTTTCCGTTCAGCTTTGCAGACTGGATATAGAAGTTTGTGCTGTTTAGATTTTCAGCCCTGATCGTGAACGTTTTTCCGTTCTCAAGCTGAATGGAGGTTTCCGGGAAGACCGGTGTTCCGATGGCATACACCGGAGAACCCGGTGTCACCGGGTAAAATCCCACAGCGCTCAGCACATACCAGGCCGACATCTGTCCGCAGTCCTCATTCCCGCATAACCCATCCCTATTGTTGCTGTATAGTTCCCTGCAGATCCGGTGGACAATCTCCTGGGTTTTCCAGGGTTGTGCTGCATAATCATACAGGTATGCCATATGATGGCTGGGCTCATTCCCATGCGCATATTGCCCGATCATGCCTGAAATGTCCGACTGGTCGCGGCCTGTGGTCCGGGATGAAGCGGAGAACATTGCATCCAGCTTTTCTGCAAATTTATCCTTGCCTCCGTAAAGTGACATGAGTCCGTCAAGATCCTGCGGAACATAAAAGCTGTATTGCCATGCATTGGCTTCGGTATAATTGAAATTGACCTCGGCCGGGTCGAAAGGGGAGTGCCAGGTATTGTTCATCTTTGCACGCATGAATCCAGTTGTCGGATCGAAAAGATTTTGATAATACTGGGAACGGAAAGCATAGGTATTGTAATCATCCTGATCCTTGCCGGCCATGCTGCACATCACGGAAATGCACCAGTCATCATACGAATACTCCAGGGTTTTTGAGACCGATTCACTCTCCTTGTCGCCGGGGATAAAACCACCCGAACGGTAGTATTTCAATCCCAGCCGTTCCTGTTCTGCACTGTGTTTCATGGCTTTCAGCGCTTTCCCCGCATCGAAATCGCGGATCCCTTTTATATATGCATCAACGATCACAGGAACTGCATGGTAACCAATCATGCAACCGGTTTCGTTACCGGAAAGTTCCCACACCGGCAGCAATCCGGCTTCATCATATTGTTTCAGAAAGGTCCGGATAAAATCATTGTCACGCTTTGACTGGATCAGCGTATAGAGCGGATGCGCTGCGCGATAAGTATCCCACAATGAAAACACGGTGTAGTAGTTAAAACCATCCGCCTTGTGAACGTTCAGGTCGCGGCCGCGGTAACTCCCGTCAACATCCATGTAAAGGTTGGGAGTGAGGAAAGCATGGTATAATGCCGTGTAAAAAATGATCTTCTGATCTTTGCTTCCACCTTCAACCCGGATCCTGCCAAGTTCCCTGTTCCATGCCAGGGAGGCGTCCTGTGCAGTTTTATCAAAATCCCATCCCGGAATTTCCGCATCCAGGTTTTTCCTGGCGCCTTCGCAGCTTACTGCTGAGATTCCTACTTTTACCAGGACTTTTTCATTCTGCCGGGTTGAAAAGATGAAACAGGAGATGATGCTGTCGCCGGTTATCTTTTCGCCGACCGGAATAACCTGACCTGCATTGTTGATCCTTACTGAAGTAAAGGGTTTTGAGAACCGGGCAACAAAATATAGGATCTGCCGCTGCGCCCAGGCCTGGGAGATCCGCATTCCTTCCACTTCGGTATCGGAAATGACCTTCAGCGAAGATTCAAGGACCTTATCCCGGTGCTTCAGGTCGATAACAATCCCTGCTTCAGCCTCGGCCGGAAAAGTGTACCGGTGAAATCCGGCCCTCTTTGTAGCGGTCAGCTCTGCCTTGATGCCGTACTTATCGAGGAAAACCCTGTAATATCCGGCCGAAGCTTTTTCACTTTCCGGAGCCGGATGAAATCCTGAACGATAACCATAATTTGTAAGGCTGACATGTCCCGTCACCGGCATAAGCAAAATATCACCATAATCTGAACAGCCTGTGCCGCTGAGATGCGTATGACTGAAACCATAGAGGACGGTATCGGTTCCATAATAGGCAGAGCAACCGTCCCAGCCGTCGAGCCGGGTATCGGGGCTGAGCTGGACCATTCCAAAGGGTAGTGTTGCACCCGGATAGGTATGACCATGGCCTCCTGTTCCGATCAGGGGATTTACAAAATCAGAAAGGCTCTTAGTTTGCTGGCTAAAGGCATCCGGGTTGACAAGCACGGCAGATGAAAGAAAGAGGATCCAATATAGTTTCATATCGCATCAGGGAGTTGGGAATTCTAATTCCACGCAAACAGGAAGATGATCGGATGGATATTTATCCTCCTTGTGAAAGGTGATTATGCTGTGACGGGTAACTGTAATTCCTCCTTTATTCCTGAGAAAAATGAAATCAATGACATCTCCTTTCTCAGGGTGAAAAGGGAAACCGGCAAATGAATAATCGGGGCCTTCAGGTGAAGATGACGAGAGGTTCAGGGTATTCTCAAGTGCGGCGGGACCCGATGTCAGGGTTCTGACCGGAATGCTGTTCAGGGTGTCATTGAAGTCGCCGGTAAGGATTACAGCGGAAGTCCCGGCAATTTCAGTGATCTTCAGGAGGAGCAGCTTAGCGCTTTGTTCCCTGGCAGACTGACTCGCATGATCAAAATGAGTGTTGAAAACGAAGAAGACATGTTTGCTTTTTTTATCGTTCAGTTTCACCCATGTGACGATCCGGGTACAGGCGGCATTCCATGACCGCGAGCCCGGGACCTCAGGGATTTCGGACAACCAGAAAGTGGATCCTTCCTTCATTTCAAAACGGCTTGACCGGAAGAAGATCGGAGCATATTCCCCTTTTTCCTTTCCGTCATCCCTGCCCACACCCGACCATTTATATCCCGGCAATACCTTCTGCAGATCCTCTGCCTGATTATTCAGCACTTCCTGGAGACCAATGATATCAGGCTGTTCCTGCTGCATTACTTCTTTTACAAGGGGCAGCCTTCTTTTCCAGCCATACTCACCGTCAACGGGATTGTCGTACCGGATGTTGAAGGTCATCACTTTTGTTGCCATCTGTCCTGAAAGGGTATTCGCACAAAAGAAAAAGAGAAGCGGAATGAATTGTTTTCTCATCGCTGATCAATAGGTGTCGGCAAGGGTTATAATCTTTAGTTTATTGTCAATGGGTGTTTTGTTGTCACGGGTCGAAAAGGTGACCGTCCGGTTCTCTCCCGGCATCAGATCAAAGAAGTTCGCTGAAAAGGACCCTTTCAGTCCGCAGGTAAGGTATACATTCTTTGCCAGCCTGTCGGAGGAGATGGTGATCTGGTATCCTTCCTGAGATTTGATAAGGGTCTTCGTGATCACCGGCTTTTCCAGGATAAGATCCCTGACTTTTTCAAAATAGAGGTTATTCTGTGAGATTATTTTCTTTCCGAAGGATAGCTGAACACCAAATATGAGCTGTTTCGGGTCCTTTCCCTTCAACATTTCAACCGTATCGAATTCAACAAAAGGTGAGGAGGAATTAGGAGCGACATAGATGGTCAGGGTGGTATCAAAAAAGGTTTTACCTGCAAAGTTCCTGAGCGAAAGATGAAGTTCCGGATGGCAGTCGGTCAGACTGTCAGAAATAACGAAGACACTTAATCTTCCTTTATTGATGACCGGGGAGACCAGCAGGGTGTTATATTCATTCTTTAAAAAATAATGAAGCGCTTTTTCGTTCCCATAATAATCGCGGGAAGACCAGGATACCACCGGCCAGCAGTCGTTCAGCTGCCAGTAAAGGGTTCCCATGCAATACGGCATAGCCCTGCGGTGTGCCTCGATGGCGGTTTTGATTCCTTCTGCCTGGAGCAACTGGCTGACGTAAACATACGATTCGAAATCACCCGGCCGTCTGTAATCCCTGAGGAGGTATTCATCGATGGTTTCATATCCTACAGGATGTTTCTGGTGAGCTTTCATAACCGGCGACCCAAGCTGGCGGTCGGAGGGAAGGGTGAACTTCTGTATCGTTTCCAGCGAAGGAAATCCCTGGAAGCCGTACTCACTCATGAACCTTCCGGTTTTCTCCTTATAGGCTGAAAATGGCTCTTTTCCCCACCATACTCCCCAATAATGCATATCTCCCTGTTTTGTACTTTCAGGCCGGCCCCATCCGAAACGTGGAGAGGAGTGAATATACGGGCGCAGGGAATCGAATTTTGCAATGACACTCAGCAGCGTTCCGCCAAAAATACCGCGGTAGTTATTCCATACCTCGGCGGAATCCCGGGATGAATAGCCATATTGTTTCTGCCATCCCCAGTTCTTCCATCCTTCATCAATCTCATTATTGCCGCACCAGAGTGCAATGCAGGGGTGATTTCTCAGCCTGACCACATTCTGTGCAGCCTCTGCCTGTATATTCCGGATAAAGTCTTTATTGTCAGGGTAAAGGGCACAGGCAAACATAAAATCCTGCCACACCAGGATTCCGTTCTCATCACAAAGATCATAGAAGATGTCATTCTCATAAATGCCGCCACCCCAAACCCGGAGCATGTTCATCTTCGAGGCTTTCACGGAGGCAATTAAAGCCCTGTAGGAAGAGTCGGTAACCCGGGAAGGGAAATTGTCCTGGGGGATATAATTCGCGCCTTTCATGAACACCGGGATGCCATTCACGACAAAATGAAAGCTCGTTCCTGCCTTATCGGCGTCCTCATGAAGTTCAACGGTTCGTAATCCCAGTTTCTCCGTTCCTTCCGCTGCAAATTTTCCTGCGAAATAAATCTGATGCCGGATGGGGTAGAGGTAAGGCTCGCCCAAGCCATTGGGCCACCAGCGTTTCGGGTTAGCGATCCTGAAATCGACCCGGGCATAATTTACACCCGATTGAGCGGGAACCTTTTTTGTTGCAAGCAGTTTGCCATTTACCGAAAGTTTTATCAACGCTGAATCCGAGACTCTTGCCTTAAACGTGAATACAGCTGTCATATCCGCAACCGAATCCGTCAGGTCCCGTTGAATGTACTGAACCCCCAGCACATTGAGATAATCCCAGCAGCGGATGTAGATCGGGCGCCAGATACCGCTTGTGATCAGCACGGGACCCCAATCCCATCCAAACTGGTAAGCCGCTTTCCGGCAAACCACCTTTTCATCACCCGGGAGCTTGTGCTTCAAACGGCTGTACCGGGCCTTGTTTTCACTGGTTACAGCAGGAAACTGTATCCTCAGCTTATTCACGCCGATCACCAGCTTAAGCCGGATATCCGCGTACCAGTCGCGGAACATATTGTCGGCGACGATGATCAGTGAATCGTTAAGGTATACATTGGCATAGGTATCGAGACCTTTGCAAACCAGCTCAAGATTGCGGAACCGGAAAAGTGTATCGGATACCGTGAATGTCTTTTCATATTCCCATCCGATGTCACTGATCCATTGAAGGTTCTTTTCATTGTCGCGCAGAAATGGATCCGGGATGACCCCGTTTTTCATCAGGTCGGTATGTACGCAGCCCGGAACCTTCGCGTCCATCCATTGGCTGGTGCCCGCTTTGCGGAATTTCCATTTCCCGCCAAGGTCGACCTTTTTCATAATCTCCTGCGGAAAAAGAGCATGGCTGGAAAAAAGTAGGAGGATGACAATGCATGTAATAGGGGTTTTTCTCATAAAATAATGGAATGATGGTTAAGCAGGGCAAAAATACCACTTTTTAGACAGTTGATTCGGGAATGGTGAACAGTGAATCATGAAAAGTGAATGGAGATCCCGGAAATAGCAAATTTTATTGTATATTCGAATCAACTTTCACGCCGGCACTTCATGAACAAGCAGGATTCAGAAAAACTCAGAACTACTTTTAATGATATATACGGGGCTGACGGCGACCAGCCGGTACTCTTTTTTGCTCCCGGGCGCGTCAACCTGATCGGGGAACATACCGACTACAATGGCGGATTCGTCTTTCCCTGTGCAATCCAATACGGAACCTACCTTCTTGTCAGGAAGAACTATGGGAACCTGATCCGTCTTGCCTCGGTGAACGAACCGGAGAAAACTGTCTTGCCGGTGGAAAATCCCTTTTCAAAACAACCGGTCCGCTGGTTCAACTACCCGATCGGTGTATTCGATCAATTCAATAAAAAGGGTATCGGGATTACGGGAATGGACCTGTTATTTTACGGGGATATCCCTGCCAATGCCGGGCTCTCTTCTTCGGCATCGATCGAAATGGTTACTGCATTTGCCTTGAATCACCTGCTTAATGGCGGCCTGGAGATCCAGGCGCTGGTGAAAATGGCACAGAAGGCCGAGCATGAATTCGCCGGCGTGCAGTGCGGGATCATGGATCAGTTTGCGGTCGGGATGGGTAAAGCAAACCATGCGGTATTCCTGAATTGCAGCAACCTTGAATTCAAACAGGTTCCTGTGCCGTTATCGGGACACAAACTTGTCATCACCAATACAAACAAACCCCGCAGTCTGGCCGACTCAAAGTACAATGAGCGGGTTGCCGAATGCCAGCTGGCCGTTGCTTTTCTTTCCGACAAGTTTTCCATCACCAAACTCGGAGACCTTGGATTTCCGCAATTTTTCAAGGCGCAGGATTGCATTCCTGATGAGGTCATCCGGAGAAGGGCACGACACGTGATCTCAGAAAATCAACGCGTACTTGCTTCTGTTTCAAGCCTGATGAAAAACGACCTTTCTCAATTCGGAACCCTGATGAACGTATCGCACGATTCGCTTCGCGACAATTACGAGGTAACGGGATTTGAGCTGGATACACTGGTTGAAGAGGCAAGGAAGGTTCGGGGAGTGCTCGGATCCCGGATGACAGGCGCCGGTTTCGGCGGATGTACCGTCAGCCTGGTAAAAGAGAGCAGTATCCCGGCTTTTATGGAGAAGGTCGGAACGGGTTACAAGGCAACGACCGGGCTAACAGCCGATTTCTATATTGCAGAGATCGGGGATGGAGTCAGGAAGGTTGAATCGTGACGCGTCACGCGATTCTGCATATATTAGTACTCATTATTCAAATGAATCACTATGGCAAACAAAGACAAAAAACACAAGGAGAAGAAGAAGGAATCAGAAGAAGTGATCAAGGAAGACATCCCCCAGGAGGTCAAGGAAAAGATGAACCTGAAGGTGTATGAGGAAGAACTGGTCAACCTTCAGATCGAACTGGTTAAGCTCCAGGAATGGATCAAACACAAAGGACTGAGGGTTGTTGTTCTTTTTGAAGGACGTGATGCTGCGGGGAAGGGAGGTACAATCAAAAGGATAACAGAGAGCCTGAATCCCAGGATCTGCCGTGTCATCGCACTTGGCATTCCAACGGAAAGGGAAAAAACGCAGTGGTACTTTCAGCGTTATGCCGATCATCTTCCGGCTGCCGGTGAAATGGTTCTCTTCGACCGCAGCTGGTATAACCGCGCGGGCGTTGAACGTGTCATGGACTTCTGTACCGACGACGAATACTGGGATTTCCTGCGTTCCTGTCCGAATTTTGAAAACATGATCATCCGGTCGGGAATCATCCTCATCAAATACTGGTTTTCAGTGAGTGATATGGAACAGGAAAGAAGATTCAAACAACGGATCGAAGACCCGACACGGCGCTGGAAGATCAGCCCGATGGATATGACGGCACGGACAAAATGGGTGGAATATTCGAAAGCAAAAGATGAGATGTTTGCCTATACGGATACCAAGCAGTCGCCCTGGTTTGTGGTGGAAGCCGACGATAAACGCCGGGCCCGGCTGAATTGTATCAGCCACCTGCTGAGCATGATCCCCTACAAAGAAGTCCCAAGGGAAAAGATCGTCCTGCCACCGCTGAAAAGAGACAAGTCGTATGTAAGGCCTCCGATGTCGGAGCAGACGTTTGTTCCGGAGAAGTACTGAAAACGTGACACGTTACGCGTGACGCGTGACGCGAGTTGAAATAATTTTCCTTTGTGTTCCTTTGTGAAATCCTTTGCGCGCCTTTGTGGTTAAAAAAAGGTTCCTGGAAGCATGTTTTCAAATCGGAAATCAAAAACCGCAAATTCAATCTGAAATCTAAGATCTTAGATCGTAAGTTGAAATGTTATTCTTTTCCGTTCTTGACAATCCCGAACTTGTATACCGTCACTTCCTTGAACTTTTCTCCCGGCCGCAGAATCGTATTCGGAAACGAAGGCTGGTTGGGTGAATCGGGAAAATGCTGTGTCTCCAGGCACATTCCGAAATGCTGTTTATAGACTTTTCCACCTTTGCCCGTGATTGTTCCGTCGAGGAAATTGCCTGAGTAGAACTGAACACCCGGCTGGGTTGTAAAAATTGTGACATCCCTTCCCGACAGGGGATCTTCGATCACCGCTGCCAGGGTCAGCTCACCCTCTTTCCGGATCAGCATATAATTGTGGTCATATCCTCCTTTTACCTGTCCGATGCGCAACCCGATATCATAAAATTCCCTGAAATCCATTGGGCTTCCGTTGACCGTACGGAGCTCGCCGGTAGGGATGAGCTCATCGTTCACAACCGTATACCGGTCAGCATTGATCCTCAGCCGGTGACCAAGAATGCTGGTATTGGCTTCCTGAAGATTGAAATAGGTATGGTTGCAGAGGTTCACCGGCGTGGGCTTATCCGATGCAGCTTCAATGGTGGTTTTCAATTCATCGGATGAATTCAGCAGGTAGGTAACTTTAACATCAAGGTTACCGGGATAGCCCTCCTCTCCATCCGGGCTCCGGTAGGTCAATACCAGTCCTCCTCCCGATGAATCGCTGAACGGCCTGGCATCCCAGACGACCTTGTCGAATCCCTTCAATCCGCCATGAAGTGTGTTATTCCCGTTATTGATCGCCAGCTTATAGACCTTGTTCTCCAGTTTAAAGGTTCCCTTTGCAATCCGGTTGGCATACCTTCCCACGATGGCCCCGAAATAGGGTGTGGCTGCAAGATATCCTTTCAGGCTGTCGTACCCGAGGACGATATCCCCAAATTTTCCTTTTGCATCGGGGACAAAAATGGAGGTGATGATCCCGCCATAGTTTGTGATCTTTACAACGATCCCGTTTTTATTTTTCAGGGTATAAAGGAAAACATCCTTGTTGTCAACTTTTCCCCAGTTCTCTTTGCTCACAGGCATTTTCTCCGGATCATTCATAGCTGTATTATTTTTTGCTTCCCTGCTCCCGCAACCCTGCAGAACCGGCATGATAACGGAAAGTAACAGGAGCAACTGAAATCTCTTTTTCATAGTTATCCTGATTATCAACGCAAACGTAAAGGAAATTGAATGAACAACCAAACGGCGGAGAAAATAAATCATTGCATATAGTGGAAAGTTTCTACTTTTGGGACTTTTTACGGTAGAACAGAAGCTTAAGTGGACACCGGAATATTTTTTTTTTACCGCAAAGACGCGAAGACGCAAAGGACGAAAATTGAAATTAAAAGATAAAGTTGTACTTGTTACAGGTGCTTCAGGGGGAATAGGAGAGGCCATTGCCCAGGCATTCGGACGTGAAGGTGCCAAGGTGGTATTGGTCTCACGAAGAAAGGAAAAACTGGAGGCAGTTGCTTCCCGGATAAAGGAGGCACATGTGATCGAAGCCGATCTGGCCGGCGCTGCGGCCGCTTCAGGGATGATTGACGAAACGGTGAAAAGGTATGGCCGGCTCGATATCCTGATCAACAATGCCGCCTGCATCATTGTCGCTCCCGCTGAGGAGGTACAGCCCGACGACCTCCTGAAAGCTTTCAGGACGAACCTCATAGCCCCGGTGCTTGCAGCCCAGGCTGCCCTGAAACAGTTCCGTATTCAAGGTAATGGGCATATCATCAACATTGGTTCTCCCGGCTTCATGATGGGGATCCCGTTTTATTCACCTTACGTCTGCTCCAAGGCAGCTCTTTCAGCCTGGACAAGGACCATCCAGGCCGAATGGGCCGGGAACGGAATCCACATCAGCGAATACTTCCCGGGTTATATCAAAACCGATTCACCGCCGGAATCCAGGATCGGGGAGGTGAACCAGGATTTCTTAATGTCGGAGAAACAGAATTTCCTGACAAAGATCTTTGCGAAACCCGGGACAGCGGAAAGTGTTGCAAAAGATATCGTCAGGCTTGCCCTCAAACCAAGGCTTCTTGCACATTCCGGGGCAGGGGTGAAGATCGGTTCCTTCATTTCCAATCTGCCGTCATTCAGGCTCTCAATTGCAAGACAGATGGCGGAAACCGCGAGAAGGAAGATGAGGATGGAAGATTGAGGATGGAGGATAGAGATCAGTGGTCGGAGGTCGGAGGTCAGAGGACAGAAGGCTGAGATATTTTGAAACGAAAAGTGAAAAGCGAATAACGAACAGCGTAAAACGAATAAACCAAACAACAAACAGATAAAAATGAGAAAAATCATTCCCCTTAATGAACGCAAGACCGACTACATCTACATCGCATTTTTCCTGGTCAACCTATTATTCATCACCTACATTGTAGACCTGGAGCAGCTGGTCATCAAAGACCCGGCAAATTTCATCTACCCGATCTGGCCGCTGCCGTTTTTTGTTGATATGGTCCACTGGTGGGGAAACAATTTCGACCCGCTGCAAAATGCACGCCCGGTTTGGTGGAATGCAACGATCTGGCTGGATGTGATTCTCTTCGGACCCTTCTACCTGGCCGCCACCTATGCCTTCATCAAGGGAAAAGAGTGGATCCGCATCCCGACCTTCATCATCATGTCCATCCTCTTTACTAATGTCTTCATCATTCTGAACGAAGAGATCTGCGGTCCGACACCTGCGAGGAACCTTCCTCTGGTGCTCCTTGCCAATGCTCCCTGGCTCCTTTTTCCTGTCTTTTTAATCTGGAAGATGTGGAAGAACGAGAACCCGTTTACAAGGGAATAGTTTTTGGGTATTAGGTATTGGGTGTTGGGTATTGGAAGTTATTCCTTAAAGTGAAGGGTAATTGACACAACCTCCGGCCGGTTGCCGAGGCGGATGGGTGGTCCCCAGGTGCCAAAGCCTGATGAGACATAAAAGTGGCTATTCCCTTTTTTCTTGTATCCCCGACTTACTTCATACATGGCATTGGTGATGTAATTAAAAGGCCAGATCTGTCCGTGGTGGGTATGCCCGGATAAATGGAGGTCAACCCCAAGCTCTTCCGGTTTTGAGAACTCAAACGGCTGATGATCCATAAGGAGGATCGGGAGGGAGGGATCAGCACCGTTCAGGATCTCCCCCAGTGCCTTCCTCGATTTGCCGGTAAACCGTGGCTTGTCGCGGTCATCCCTTCCGGCAAGGTAAAACCGGTTTTCAATCAGGACCATCGTATCGGAAAGAAATTTGATGTTGTGTGCAGAAAGATAGGCAACTGCTTCAGCCGCACCTCCGATGTACTCATGGTTACCTGTAATGGCATAAACGCCAAGAGGGGCATGAAAGTTCTTCAGGGTCTCTCCCAGGTTTCTCCGGATCACCGGTTTTAAATCTTCATCCACCAGATCACCGGCAAGAAGAATGATATCGGGATGAAGGTCGTTGATCATCCTGACCAGCCGTGAGGCGCCACGCCTGCCCACCAGGGTCCCCAGATGGATATCGGAAGCCATCGCAATCTTCAGGGTTTTATCTCCTTTGATCTTTTTGTCAATGTTCAGATCCAGCCTGGTGACCTGCGGATTCCTCGCATTGATAAAACCTGCCGTAACCGTCACGATCACAATTCCCGTGATGATAAAGAGAGCTATGAGTTTGGTCTTTTGATAATCCGCATAGAAGATCTGCGGAAAGAAGGGGATGAAATGATTGATCAGCCTGGCAAAATCGATGAGAAGGATGGCAAGGACAAAATAGACCATGGCCCCGAGCCAGAATGACCCTATCCAGGTCATTACTTCGGTAAAATCACAGGGATAAGCCCTTTCGAGGAACCGTGCAACCACAAAGGATCCTACGAGGATCCAGAAGATGATAATCACCCATGTACGTCCCTGCCATCCGGAAGGGATGCTTTGCATAAACCGGGTAAAAAGATAGGTGTTGATCAATCCGTAGATGACCAGAACGATCGAGAAGAAGATCAGGAAGGGTGCTATTTTCATATCAGAACTGGAAATAAATAAACTGCTGGATCCCTGAAACCTTGAACTGGTAAATGAGAAAGATCACACCGATAAGGATGAACGCTTTCCCGTAATCAGGCAACCCGACAAAGTAACGCCGGATCGTTTCTTTTATTTTTACCGGAGACCAGATCAGCAGGTAACCGGCAAGGAGAAGTGCAACCTCTTTCCAGTAAGAGGCAATGATCTCTCCGGCAAGTCCAAAATGGAACTGGAACACTATCTTCTTTACCAGGATAAAGAATTCATCTGCACTTGCCATCCTGAAGATGATCCAGGTGAAGGCAATGAAATTGAATGTGAAGAACCGTGAGGCAAAGAGACGGAACGGGTGCATCTTTTTTTTATCCCTCATCTTGGGATAGAAGAGTTTATGAATGGCAAGTGCCATGCCGTGCAATCCTCCCCAGATGATAAAATTCAACGCCGCTCCATGCCATAACCCGCAGAGAAGGAAAGTGAACATGATACCGGCCATGTAAATCAGCAGTTCTGTCTTTATTCTGAAATACCTTGGTTTGGCCATCTTCCCCGAAAGGTAATAGGCAAGGGGCAGAAACAGATAATCCCTGAACCAGGTTGTCAGGCTCATGTGCCAGCGTTTCCAGAAATCACTGATGTTCCTGGCCTTGTAGGGTGAATCAAAGTTGGGAGGCAGCCGGAATCCGAGCAGCAGGGCAATGCCGATGGCCAGGTCGGTATATCCGGAAAAATCAAAGTAGATCTGGAGTGTATATCCATATACGGCAAGAAGACTTTCAAATCCCGTGAAAAGATTCGGATTATCGAATACCCTCGCTACGAAGTTCACAGAAAGGTAATCTGCAAAAACGATCTTCTTCACCAGTCCCGAAAGTATAAGGAAAAGTGCTAAACCATATTCTTCCCGGGTCAATTGATAGGGCAGCCGGATCTGGGGAATAAAATGCTGCGGCTTCACAATGGGGCCCGAAACCAGTTGCGGGAAAAAGGTGATGTAAAATCCGAAATCGCTGAAAACCGTCAGGGGTTCAATCTTTCTCCGGTAAACTTCAATGGAATAGCTGATCAGCTGAAAAGTAAAAAACGAGATCCCGAGCGGAACAACAATCTCTGTGAAATTAAAACCAGCTCCCTGAGAGATGTCCAATCCCCAGGAAATGAAATTAAAGGCGGCTAGATGGCTGCCGGTCAACTGGTTGAATAGCAGGATAAAAAAGGCAGTGTACTTGAACCAGACCAGCATGCCAAGGTTAAAAAAGATGCTCAGAAGAAGGAGGTTCTTTCGCGGCTGCTTCCCCGGAATCCGTCCCATCCATTTGCCGAGGTGAAAATTTGCGACAACCGCAAGGAAAAGAAGGATTACGAAACCTCCGCCACATTTATAATAGAAGAACAGGCTGGTCAGGAAGAGAAATGCATTCCGCAACCGGATCCTTGAATAGAGAAAGGAGAATCCCAGCAGTACCGCCCCGAAGAAGATCCAGAAGTTGACCCCGGTAAAAAGCAGGAGCGAATTGCGGTCATATCCGAAAAGGTTTTCCAGGAACTCCATCCGTTCTACTCTGTTGCGTTCAACTGATCGATAAAGGAAGAATATGCGTTCACGAAGGCTCCGAAGAGAAGGTCAGCCTGGATCAGGTATCCCTGTTTGTCGAAATGCAGCTTGTCACGGGCAACGAGTCCCGCCTTGTACCATTGCATGATAGACTTGGGGCCACCCATAAGCGTGTAAAAATCCCAGACGGCACAGTCGGTTTTCGTCGCCACTTCGAAAATTGCTTCACGGGCTGCCACCAGGTTGAGGTTGTCATACCTGCGCTTGCGGTAGCTGTCGCCGGGAACCGTTAAAAGAACCGGTACGCCCGGATGAGCATCCCGGATGAGCTTCACCAGCGAAACATAATTGTCAATGAATTCCTCTTTTTTAAAGTTCAGGGGATAGGCATCGTTGGTACCCAGTGAAAGGATGACCCAGCCGGGATTCATTTTACTGAGCTGATCTTTCAACAGATCACACCGCAGATAGGAGGTGACTTCGGCCCCGTTGATACCGGCAGCAGAATAAACGACGCCTGCCTCCCGATCTTCGAAATCGATCCCATAGAGCGTAAAACAGGCGGCAGAAGTGTCTTTTTTGATTATCCTGATCCTCAGGGAATCACTGATGACAGAATCAAACCTGACATCTGTATACCCGGTTTGCAACGGATAAAGTACCCTGTACCTGCCTTCAAGCCCGGGAAAATCCAACCTGAAACTTGTATCCAATGTTTCATGAAAGATCCGGATAAAGTCAAAGTCCCTGAATGTGGCATTCTCCCGGAAATGGAATGTCATCTCAGCAAGTGAATCACGCGTTTTGCTCAGGATCCCGGTAAGGCCGAGTATGCAGCTCTTATTGGTCTCCACATTGCGGCAGTTTTCCCATTTCCCTGAAAATTTTACAAAATAATCGGAAGGGTTGTTGGTCTTTGCGATCCGGTATGGAAAGATAAGTCCGCGTGCGCCACATCCGGCAGAGATGAAAGAAGCGAAGTTTTTCCGCATCTGTTCCGGAAGAAACCCTGCCTGGATGTGCGAATCACCGATCTGAATGATGCTGACGATTCCTTCGCCCCTGAGAACTAGGTCGTCCATCGACCGGAACAGCGTTTCATAGGTTTTTGCCGAATTCCCGCAAAAAAGAAACCGGTTATTGAGGTTTTCATCTACCCTGATCCCCGAAGGCAAAGTAACTGTCCACTGGGCAAACGAGGTAACCGTTACCAGAATAAAAGCAAGGGACAACAGGATCCTGAGAAGTTTGGACGTCATTGCGTTTTTGTCAGGATATATTCATTGTAATCATTGATAAATGCAGAATAAAACATCTTCCCGACGATCCTGGCACCCGTGTAGTTGAAATGAAGAAAATCAGTAGATGCAAGGGGTTCCTTTGCAAAAACCCAGCTCGGCATCGAATTCTTTCCTCCCATCGCTTCGTAGAGGTTCCAAAATACGCAACCCGATTTAAGCGCAGCTCTCTTTTGTGCATTCAGGATCTTCTCCACACAGGGATAGGTTTCGTATAGATCACCATTTTTCCGCGATGCATCCGAAACGCCGATCACAATGATACAGAGGCCCGGATTGAGTTTCTTCAGCTGGCAGATCTGGGAATAGAGGCCATTTTCATAATAGGTATAATCATCGAGATCGCCGGGGACGACATTCACTCCGAACTGGAGGATCAGGAGTTTTACATTCAGGATCCTGTACATCTCCGTAAGCAGCGAGGGATTCATACGGGTGAACTCCAGTCCTGAACTTCCCCGGATGGGAATGTTATCAACGGAGATCCCCGACGGGCTGTCGAGGCAGATCCCGTAAAAATCAGGACTGCCGGTCCCGGTGAAACGGATGGTCAGGCTTGTCGGGGGATCGGGAAAAGCCAGATCACATTCTTTCAGTGAACGGGAAGGGAGCAGCGTATCGGTCTTGAGTCTGACATCTCCATTATAAAAACTGACCTTTACCGGCTGTTGATAGTTTTCGTAAAAGATTCTGCATCGCTGGTACAGATCGGTTTTTGCACCCGAGATCCCTTTCCCCCTGAACGTGATCCATGCCTCCAGCGGTTTTTGAATCGCGGCTGTCGAATCCTCCGGGGCGGAGGCAAATCGAAAATAGCTTCCTAAAGGACCGTAGGGATGCGATCCCTGGTTCTTGTACCGTGTGCCCATCAGGTTGTGCTTCTCCCAGTTTCCTGAGACTGATGAGAGGATAGCAAGACGGTACGCCTCTTCGCCAAGTGGTAAGATCCCCGGGCCGGATCCGCCAAATTCTGCCTGAAACCTGGACCTGAGGTAGTCAGTGATCCTGTCGCCTTCAAGCTGTGAATCTCCGTAATGAAGAATATGGATGCATTCGTTGCTGACAAGTGACTTATCAAGCTCCCGGAAAAAGGGATATAGAACGCTTTTATCGTCGGCGGGGTAATCAAGGGGCTGGGAAACCAGTTTGACAGTTGATGAATCCGGTCTCTTCAGGGTATCGGTTTTTGCCATCCTGACCAGGGAATCCGTATCCGATCGCTTCTGTTGCAGGACGGAGGCAATATTGGCATATTCAATATCCGCCGGTTTGAGCACTCTTTTCAGCGAAGGGAACCTGACAGAAAAGCCTTTTGCAATTGACAGGTCACGGTCGGGGGTGAGAATTGAAACCATTCCAAAAAAAAGAAAAACGATCAGCAGGAGGAGAAAGATTCGGATCGGTTTCATTACGCGTCAGAAACGGTTAAGGATGGCAAAACTGGCAGTGGTCAGTAAATTTCTTTTTATTTATTCATGGAAGAAGGATGACTGCCTGCCTTTGCAGAGGTATAGAGCAGAAGCTGCTGTCCGACCCTCAGGGTTGTCGATTTCATGTGGTTCCACGATTTGATATCGGCAACCGTGACATGGTACTTTGCCGAAATTGAACCCAGGGTTTCGCCTGATCTGACGGTATGGTACACCTGGTTCTTTCCGGATCCTGACCTCGACTCATCATGGGTAAAGGTTGCCATCGGAAAAGTGATCGTGCTTTGACGGGAAGCAAGGATCACAGAATCTTTATACCGGAAGATCGAGTCTTTGAGAAGGCGGAATTTGTCACCATAACTAACGGGCAGGTTAAGGATACAGATCTTCGGACCGGCCGGAAGGATGTCGTGTTTGTATTGCGTATTCAGGTCTCTCAGCACGGGCATCGGGATATCCAGAACCTTTGAGACCTGCCGCAAGTGAAGCTCTTTCCGGATGCAAACCGTATCGGTTGCAAAGGGAAGATCGGCCTGAAGGGGTTTCAGGTTGAACTGGTTATGATAGTTTACAAAATAGGTCATCGCCATGTATGCAGGAAGATAATCACGGGTCTCCGAAGGCAGGAAGGGGTAAAGGCTCCAGAAATCGGTTTTGCCATTGGCCCTCCGGATTGCCTTATTCACGACAGCAGGACCCACGATGTAAGCTGTGAGGGCGAGTGTCCAGTCCTGGTAGATCGCAAAGAAATCCCTGAACTGCCTTGCAGCTGCATCGGTCGACTTCTCATAATTCCTGCGTTCATCCACCATGGAATTGATCTCCAGTTTGTAAAGTTTTCCGCTGATGTACATAATGTTCCAGATCCCGGATGAACCATACATGGACGAAGCACCGGGGTTGAAAGCGGAGATCACCGAAGGAAGGTAGGCAAGTTCATGAGGGATGTTATATTTATCAAAGATCGACTGGAACAGCGGAACATAATGATTGGCCAGCGTTAGCAGCAGGCAGGATGCTTCCGGTTTCTTAAACAGGAAGACATCGATGAACTCCCTTACTTTCGGAGTGTATCCCACCCGGATCACTGAATTCATCTCACTGACCTGTTGCGTGATCTGGTTTTCTGTCAGTGAACGGAGACCCGGCAGGGCGGTGGCAAGCATCTGGCTATTTTCCTGTTCATGACCTTTCAGCGCCTGGCGGTATTGTCCGAGATAGAGGGAATCGAGGCGTAACTGGTAGTAGGATGGATTGAAAAAAATGGAGTCAATATTCAGATGGCCACGCGATATGCCCGCAACAGTCAGGAGGAAAAAGAAAAGGATCAGGATACTCTTTTTGTACATCAGCATTTAATTAATGTGCAAAAAAACGCATTTTAATCCAAACGAACGCACTTTCAGGGGAACATTTAGGAATTTTTAACGCAGAACAGTGTTGCACCCGGATTTGTTTTACTTTTGCCGATCATTTCATCCAGGCTATGTTTGATTGCATAATTAAATTCCGGATTCCTGCCCGCAGGTTACTCATGGCAGCAACCATTCTTCTCATTTCCTGTACGCAGAACCAGGCATCACAGAACACCGGAGATACTATGTCTGATGATTCTGTGGCTGTGAAGCCAAAATTGCCAGGTACTGTGACTGATACGCTTATGGATGACCTGGCTTCAGTAATTTCAGGCATTCCACCGGTAAATCTTTGCAGGGAGCTGACGAAAGAAAAGAGCTGGATCCGTTACCAGGAACAGATCAGCAGCGACTGGAAACTGGTCGAAAAAAACAAGACAGGACCCATTGCCCGCTGGAGAGCAAAAAATATTGATAGTGTGACTTCCGCCACCCCGACTCTGTTTTATCCCTTCGCCGGTGCCGATTTTCTCTATGCCAATGCATTCTTCCCGGATGCCGGGAATTATATCCTGGTCGGACTGGAGCCGGTTGGCAAGCTTCATCGCTGCGATACGATGCAAAAAAATGATTTCCTTACCTATCTTGAAAAGATACGATCGGCACTTTACTATTCTAACCACCTGGGCTTCTTCCGTACTAAAAGCATGGAAAAGGATCTCAACCAGCAATCGCTCGACGGCACCCTGCCGCTTATTGTCTTTTACATTCGCAAATCAGGGCACCATCTCACCGGGATCACCTATTTCAACCTCGACAGGAACGGCGGAATTGTTCCCTGCCGGCAGGACACATCCACAATCGGGGTCAGGGTCTCCTTTGTTGATACCACTCGTAAAAAACAGCAGGTTCTCTATTATCTCTCGTATGATCTTTCTGATCAGAACCTAAGAAAACATCCTGAATTTCTTCTGTTTGCCGGTTCTTTCAGCAGCCAGGTCTGTTTCCTGAAAGCTGCCTCTTACCTGATGTTCCTTTCTGATTTCCATCTGATGAGGAATTATCTTCTTGATCACTCTTCTGCCATACTCCAGGATGATTCAGGAATTCCCTACCGGTATTTCAAGCATGCCACGTGGAGCGTAAAACTTTTTGGGGATTATACCCAGACCATCGATCTGTTCAAGTTCAAATTCCAGCCCGACCTTGAGGCTGCCTACAAAAAACAGGAAACAAAGCATGCGGTCCCGTTCCGGATTGGGTACAATGTAAAGTTCAATGAAACCAACCTGCTGTTCGCTAAAAAGAAAAACTGAACGTGCCGTCGAAGAGTAATTTCAGCCTGATAACAGCAACGTCGGTTGTGGTAGCCAACATGATCGGCACAGGGGTATTCACCAGCCTGGGCTTCCAGGTGATGGGTATTACTTCGGGCTTCGCGTTGCTGATGCTCTGGCTGCTTGGTGGAGTTGTTGCACTCTGCGGTGCTTTTGCCTATTCAGAGCTCAGCGTCCTCTATCCCCGTTCCGGCGGTGAATACAATTTTCTTTCAAAGATCTATCATCCCGGACTCGGCTTCCTGGCCGGCTGGATATCCATTACGGTAGGCTTTGCCGCCCCGGTTGCTGCAGCTGCCATCGCCTTCGGGAAATATTTTTCCAGCGCCCTCGACCTGAAACCCTATTTCCCGGAGTTCATGGGACAGATGAACCTGCCGGTGATGCTTTCCATCCTTCTGGTTCTCTTCCTCTCACTTCTTCACGGTACCAGCAAACATGCAGGCGCCGTCTTCCAGAACATCATGACGATCGTCAAGATCTCCTTTATCATTCTCCTGTTCATTCTTGGACTTACCTATGGAAAAAGTTCAAACATCGGTTTCCTTCCCGACAAAAAAGCATGGAAAGACATCATCAGCCCGGCATTTGCCATCTCCATGTATTTTGTTTCCTATTCCTATTCGGGATGGAATGCTGCCGCCTACATCCTCAGTGAGATCAAAGATCCCCTGAAGAACACACCCCGAAGCCTGATCACAGGTACCGCCATCGTTGTAGTTCTCTATATGATGATCAATTTTATTTTCCTCTTTGCCGTTCCGATCCCCGACCTGGCCGGAAAGATCGAGATCGGGTACATCTTTACGCAGAAGATCCTCGGCCATGCGGCAGGAACAATCATCGGGCTGATCATTTCGTTCCTGCTGATCTCTTCCGTCAGCTCAATGATCATTGTGGGGCCGAGGGTCTATAATGCGATAGGGGAGGATTACCGTCCGCTGAGATGGCTTTCGCACAAGCGGCATGATGTTCCCTACATTGCAATCTTCTTTCAGAGTTTCATCTCCATCCTGTTTATCCTTACTTCCACTTTTGAGCAGGTGATTATTTTTGTCGGATTTACCCTGAACCTTTTTACCTTCCTCTCTGTGCTCGGTGTCTTTATTACGCGGTTTCGGCAGAAGAAGAACGAAACCTTTTTCCGGGCCTTCGGTTATCCTTACCTGCCCGGCTTTTTCCTTGTGGTCAATACCTGGATCCTGGTTTACGGTTTTATCTACAAACCCCACGAATCCCTTGCCGGTATTGCCATCACCGCAGCAGGATTGGTTGTGTATTACCTTTCGAAACCAAAAACCAGGTAACCCCACACCCAAATCCCAAAACCCAATTCACACACATCCAGCATCCAGCATCCAGTATCCTAATTTCCTTTTATTCTATAGATATCTGACCCCTACGGGGTCATACTGTTGTAATTTCCTTTTATTCTATAAATATCTGACCCCTACGGGGTCATACTGTTGTAATTTCCTTTTATTCTATAAATATCTGACCCCTACGGGGTCATAATGTTGTAATTTCCTTTTATTCTATAAATATCTGGACCCCGACGGGGTCATACTGTTGTAATTTCCTTTTATTCTATCGTTCCGAATTTCAGCGTATTGGTTACGCTGAAAGGGGCGGGTTCAGAACCCGCCCCGACCCTATTCACACACATCCAGCATCCAGCATCCAGCTTCTTGTCTCCATCCTGCATACATCCAAACATGTGAAATTTGTAACTTTTTCCTACAGATGTATAACACAGGAATGTTGAACCGGTTTCACCTTTGATGAACGATAATGGTTTTCCGTCGTGACAATTAACTTTACTGGTGCTATTTAAAAACAATAAAAGCGCACCTATTTAGTTTCATGCAGGAACCCATGTGGATAATCAGGTTCCGGATTTTCAACCTTAAAAACCGATCATTATGAAACGCAAAATTTTTGAATATACGATATTGATTACGACAACTCTATTCTTCACCTTTACCGCAAAAGGGCTACCCCCTGCATTCCTGATCGGGCTTGCCACGAATATTGCAGAAGGTGATTTTCAGCCTTTCAACCAGGTTCAGCCGGGTGATACGGTCTGGATACAATCCGGAGTCCGCGAATACCTGCGCATCCGCGACTTCAACGGAAGTTCGGATAAACCAATCATCTTCATGAATTACGGAGGTGAGGTTACCGTAAACACGAGTTATAATTATGGGATTGCGGTTTCAAACTGCAGATTTGTCCGGTTGACCGGGACAGGCGATCCGGCTAATTTTTATGGAATCAATATACAGCATGTCAGTAATGGGGCTGGGGTCAGCTTTGGTGAACTGAGCACGGATTTCGAGATGGATCATATCAGGATTACCGATGATCCGATCGCCGGGCTTTATGCCAAAACAGATCCCGATTGTTCGTTCAGTGCAACACGCACAAATTTTACACAGTATAACACGCTCATCCACGACAACTATATCGAGAATACCGGGGATGAAGGACTCTATATCGGGAGTTCGTTCTACGGGGGTGAAACATTTAACTGTAACGGAAAGGACACTGTTTTATTCCCGAGTATCCTGTCAGGTGTCAGGGTTTACAACAACATCGTTAAATCAACCGGTTGGGACGGGATCCAGGTTGGCTCTGCTTCCGTCGACTGCCAGGTTTACGGAAACATCATCATGTACGACAGCCAGGCCGAGGTTTCCGGCCAGATGTCGGGCATCTTGCTTGGAGGGGGATCAGTATGCGATTGCTATAATAACAGCATCAGCGAAGGGAAGGGTGATGGCATTGAAGATCACGGGCTGGGCGGAAATGGAATCTTTAACAACCTGATCATCGATGCCGGCCGTACCTATTTCCCGAACGACCTGTCAAAAAAGAAATTCGGGATCTATATATCTGACGGATCAGGTTTTCATATCCTCTTTAACGATATCATCAACCCTAAATGCGATGGGATCAGGTTCGCCAGTCTTAACAGCACAAATAACCTCGCCGTGTCCAATGCCATTATCAACCCCGGCGACTATGCTTTTGAAGGAAGTGCATCGTACGTGGAAGTTTCGGATCCTTCATCTGAAGTCACCATCAGCAACAATTATTTCAGCACCGATACCGTCAACGCTGGTTTTGTGAATGGCAGCTATGAATTGAAATCCGGATCCCCCCTGATCGATGCAGGATATGTTAATAACGAAAATGTAGACTTTGACTACCTGAATCATTTCCGGCCCCAGGGAGGAGGATTCGATATCGGTGCCTATGAATACGTGACCGGTACCACGGGAATACAAAATAATTTGTCCGGGAAGATCATTTCCCTTCCTTATCCAAATCCTGCACGGATTCAGCTGACGATTGCCTATGACTTCCCGGGAAGTTCTGATGTTCAGCTGGATATTTACAACCTTCAGGGAACCAGGATCTATGAAACATTTCAGACGGCAGTGCCGGCAGGTGACCATACCCTGAACGTGAATGTGCTGGACCTCCCGCCAGGCATTTACATTTATACTTTACATGCAGGAAGAGATGTTGTTACAGGAAAGTTTGTAAAAACGGGTTGAGATGGCTTTCCTTTCCGGCAAGAAAGTGTTTGAAAAGGAAATTATTAGGGAACAGAATACGTTGGAAATGGATGTTTCAAAATGGCCGGCAGGATTGTATTATTTCAGGCTGGTCGGGGCGGGTTCAGAACCCGCCCCGACCAGCATCTGATCCCAATACCCAAAACCTGATACCCAATGCCTGACACAACATTTTCACCTCATCCCCCGTCCCCTTCTCCTGGAAGGAGAAGGGGAGTTTGAAACAATTTCCCTCTCCTTGAAGAGAGGGAAAGGGTGAGGTGGATAAATAATCCCCATTTTGTCTTTTCCATGAAAACATCATTAAATTTGTAGATGATCTGGATCTTTTCAGGATCTGCATTTTCAATTTTCAGGAATTAAAACAGCGCGGGCGTGGGCACAAACTTTTCTCTTGACTGGATCGATTACCTGGTGATGGTGATCTATTTTGTATTTGTCCTGGGCATTGGCTGGACCCTGAAGCGGTTCATGAAAGACGCAAAGTCGTTTCTTGAAGCCGGCCGTTCGATGCCGGCCTGGGTTGCCGGACTGGCATTCATCTCCACCAATCTCGGCGCACTTGAAGTGATGGGCATGACAGGTTCGGGTGTCAAATATGGCATGCTAACCACCCATTTTTACTGGATAGGTGCTATCCCCGCCATGGTCTTCCTGGCGCTATTCATGATGCCGTTCTATTACGGATCAAAGGCCAGGTCGGTTCCGGAATACCTGAAACTGCGATTTGACGAAAAGACACGCGGACTGAATGCCATCCTTTTTGCCGTGATGACAATCCTTGCTTCCGGGATATCGATGTATGCCCTTGCCATCCTGATGGAGACTGTCCTGGGATGGAATTTTCACTTCAGCCTGATCCTTTCTGCCGCCATTGTGCTCGCCTATACTTACCTCGGGGGGCTTTCCTCCGCAATCTACAATGAAGTGCTGCAGTTTTTCATTATCGTCATCGGGCTGCTGCCGATCGTAATCCTCTGCCTGAAAGACCTCGGCGGCTGGTCGGGAATGCAGGAGCACCTGAAACCCATCGTTGAAGCCAAAGGATTTGCAGCCGATACCTGGACCACAACCTGGAAATACACCGGTTCGGCAAAATCCAACCCGATGGGAGTAGAGTGGTACGGCATCTTTGCCGGGCTCGGTTTTGTTCTCTCCTTCGGGTACTGGTGCACAAACTTCCTGATCGTGCAACGCGCCATGTCGGCCCATTCCACCACAGCTGCCCGCAATACGCCGCTGATCGGTGCATTTCCGAAAATGTTCATCCCCTTCCTGATCATCGTTCCGGGGATTGCTGCACTGGTTCTGCTGAATATGCCGGGCAAGGGATTTGTCCTTCCTCAGAGTGCTGCCGGACAGCCGATTTATGATTATACCATCATCATGCTGCTGAAGCAGTACCTGCCTGCCGGTGCGCTTGGACTTGGGATCACCGCACTCCTGGCTTCCTTCATGTCGGGGATGGCAGGAAATGTTTCCGCGTTCAATACAGTGTGGACCTACGACATTTACCAGAGTTATATCCGGCCGGTTACGGGCAATAGAGAAGCGGATGAGAAACATTACCTGTTTGTGGGACGCATGGCAACCATCTTCGGGGTTATCGTCAGCATAGCAGCCGCATACCTTGCAAGCATGTTCGGGAACATCATGGATTTTCTGCAGACGATCTTCTCAATGATCAATGCCCCCCTGTTCGCCGTGATCTTCCTCGGAATGTTCTGGAAACGGACCACCGGACATGCCGCCTTTACCGGACTGCTCGCAGGTTTCCTGATTGCCCTGCTGCACCACGGACTGACCTTTCCCGAAGGTGCGGATACACTGGTAAAGGGCGGATGGATCTTCAAACTTCACAGTTATCCCGTGGAGATGGCCCAGAATTTCTGGACTGCCATTTTCGGCTGTGCAACCAGTGCAGGAGTAGCCGTCGTGCTGTCGCTCCTGACTTCCCGGAAAAAATCAGATGAAGAACTGAGGGGACTTGTTTATTCGCTGACACCCCGGAGCATGAAGGAAGATGTTCCCTGGTACCGGCGTTCCACAACGCTGGCTATCGCAGTTCTCTCTATCGCAGGCGTTCTTACAGTATTGTTCTGGTAAAAAATGATGATATGGGCATAGATATTAAATTTCCGATTGGCCTGATGTTCTCCATCCTGGGATTGATATTGACGATTTTCGGATTATTTACGAATGCGGATGCCGTTCTCTACCAGCGTTCCCTTGGCATCAACATCAACCTTTGGTCGGGTTCGGGAATGCTGGTATTCGGGATCCTGATGCTTGCGCTGGCATGGAAAAGCAGAAAAACAAAAACAAAATGATATGAACGACATTCAAAGAGCCTTCCTCGAAACACCGATTGGGTTCGTGGAGATCACCTGCTCATCAAAGGGGGTCCGCAGCATCGAGTTCGTCAACTTCAGGGTAAAAGTAAAACGGACCCCGGCTTGTCTCAAAGAATGTAAACTTCAGCTGCACGAATATTTTGAAGGCTGGCGAAAAGAATTCTCCATCCCGCTCGACCTCGAAGGTTCGCCATTCCAGATAAAAGTATGGAATGAACTTCTGAAAATCCCGTATGGTAAAACCATTACCTACCTTGAACTGGCCAGGAGGATCGGCGACGTAAAGGCGCTGCGTGCAGTGGGAGGGGCCAACGCAACGAACCCCGTATCCGTCATCGTTCCCTGTCACCGCGTGATCGGGATGAATGGAAAACTGGTTGGGTACGCCGGTGGCCTCAAACGCAAGAAATGGCTGCTGGAGCATGAATATGCCTTCGCCCAGCGCGACCTGTTCTACGGATAAACCTTTCTCAATGACAACCTATATTTCAATCCTGAGGGGGATCAACGTCAGCGGACAGAAAAAAGTCCTGATGGCAGATCTGAAAGAATTGTATGCCAGTCTGGGGTTCACTGAAGTCACTACTTATATCCAGAGCGGAAATGTAATCTTCAAAACTTCAGGGGATCTCTCTGCCGGAGATCTGTGCAATAAGATTGAGAAGGCGATTGAAGGCAGATACAAATTCCAGGTACCGGTTATTATCAGGAATGCCGGTGAAATCAATGCCATCCTCTCTTCAAATCCTTTTCTGGCAGAAAAAGGGATCGACCCTGAAAGACTGCATGTTACTTTCCTTGGAAAAGATCCTCAACCTTCAGAATTATCAGCCATCCTTAAATTTGACTACCCGCCCGACAGGTTTGCAATCATCGGGAAGGAAGTATACCTGTACTGTCCGGGAGGTTATGGCAACACCAAACTATCCAACTCCTTCTTTGAGAACAAGCTTAAAGTTACAGCCACCACAAGGAACTGGAAAACGGTCGGGAAGCTGGCTGAACTTGCCTCTTTTTGATTTGCTCTTTTTCACTCCCTGTTTCCGTTTCTTCATTGATGAATCTCCGTTCGTTTTTGGACTGAACCCATAACATTCATTTGAAATGCCAGACAGATTATTTTAATTTTGCCATCTGAAACTTAGTGATGAATACAGATCAGCTAAAGAAGTTTAATTCAAAATAACCACCGGGAATGAAATACATAGTGTCACCTTTTTTATCCTTATTTCTTCTTATTGGTTCTTTATCTGCCCAAAACCAGATCCAGTCGCTGCGGTTCGATGAACCCAACTCCTTTACCGTAAACGGGGTGGTGCTTGAAAAAAAGCATTCCATCGCCTTGCAGTACGGGGTTCCCTTGTTCTCGGTTCTCATCGACAGCAATTTTTATAATTCCTATGGGAAAGCGACCTTTGGAAAAAGCGAGATCTCATTTTTCCTCGCCGACAGCATCCGGGGATCCCTGAGACAGGACAGGAAATTTGAGAAAGGATTGAGGTATGTACTCCGGTTTACGAATACAGGAAAAGGAAACCACAGGATTGAGAACCTCGTGCCGCTTGGAGAGGGGCCGGATAAAGTTTTCATTACGGCCGGAGGCACGAAGGAGTGGCCACAATCCCTCTGCCGTTCCCTGCTGTTCCGGCCAGGATACGCCCCCGTAGGGGTGATCCTTCCGGATAATGCCTGGCACCTGGGATATTCTGATTTCAGAATCAATGAGGAATATTCGATCTCATCTCTTGCCCGGCGCGATCAGCGGGATCAGGAGAAAACAACTGTTGACCGCTGGGCTGTTACGCTTAAACCGGGAGGCTGGGTGGAGTATAATCTTTACTTCGACATTCACACCGGCGACTGGCATGACGGATTGAAGATGATGTTCGGTGAGCGTTACCTGTACGACCTTCCTTCCTTTGACAATACGTACTTTGAGCGGAAAGACCTTGGGTGGATGAAGAGCAGCTATATCATGTTGCTTCAGTTTGCGTGGGATAAGAAGTTTTACGATGGCACGGAAAAAAGATACAGTTTCTATCGTTCTTTTTCCGAATACGATTCACTTACCGGTGGCTATGATATCTTTGCCCTGTGGCCGACCTGGCCGCGTCTGGGTCTCGATCAGCGGAACCAGTGGGATATGTACCGGGATCTTCCGGGAGGAGTTGCGGAACTTCGCAAGCAGGCAGATTTCCTTCATAAAAAAGGAAAAAGATATTTCATCTCCTACAATCCCTGGGATGAAAGTTCGCGGAAAGAGGACCAGATGAAGGGTATGGGGGATCTGCTCCGTGCCACGGATGCCGATGGCGTTGTACTCGACACAAAAGGTTCATCCAGCAAAGAATTGCAGGCTACTGCCGACAAGGTCAGACCGGGGATCATCATGTACAGTGAAGGCATGGCCGTTCCGAAAGACATGCCGGGTATCGTCGCCGGAAGGGTGCACGACGCACTGGTTCTTCCTCCGGTTCTGAACCTGAACAAACTGATCAAACCTGATTTTGCCATCTTCCGTGTGCTGCAGCTTGCCGATGACCGGCTGCACCGGGAACTGGCCCTTTCCTTCTTCAACGGGTACGGGGTTGAGATAAATACCATGCGGGCCGGCCGCCCGGCATGGATTAAGGAGGAGTCTGAGTACCTCGGGCGAACCACCCGGATCCTCAGGGAAAATGATCCGGTATTCCATAATGCTGACTGGATGCCGCTTGTCGAAACTCTGGCCGACAGTATCTATGTCAACCGCTGGGTCTCCGGCAGGAAGGTGCTCTTTACAATTTTCAGCCTGCGCCCCGGCGGGTTCAAAGGTCCCTTATTCGACCTTTCATCCTCCCGGAAATCGATAGCCGGGAACTCCGGCAATAACGCTTACCATGCTGTCGACCTCTGGAACCATCTTGAAGCGGATACAATCGTCAGCAAAGGAAAAATACTTCTCACGGCCACGGTCGATCCTTTTGACCGTTCCTGGCTGAACTCCCGGCGGGAAGGCAATGCGGGTTGCCTGGCCATCTTCCCCGTACTTCTTCATGCCGGTTTTAAAGAGGACTCCGTCGTCTTTACTGCTTCCGAAGGCGACAGCATCCGGATAACAGGTGGGAACCCTTCCTACCATTCCCGGAGCTACCTTTTTACGGCCCGCGGCAATACGATCCCATTCAGCTCCTACTTTGATATTACGACAGAAAAGATCGTCATCCAGCTTTTCTCAGGAACAGAACTGGTTGATGAAAGGGTTCTGCACCGGAGGAATGATATCCCTGTACTGGTATCCTCTGTAATAAAAACAAAGCTCCGTGACCATGGCTATGAGCAGGTTTTAGAGATCCCTGGAGGAACATTCCGCTTTGTCACGAAAAGAGATCCTGGTTCTGCAGATCCTTTTATCCCTTTACCCAACCGTACCGACACACTCGTGGTTCAGATGAAAAAATTCTTAATGGACAAATACCCTGTTACCAACCGCGAATGGCTGATCTTCCTGAAACGGACCCGGTATGAGCCCAAGGATACGACCAACTATCTGAAGCACTGGATCGGCGGCGCCATCCCGGATGGACAGCAATATTGTCCGGTGGTATACATCAGCATGGAGGATGCAAAGGCATACGCCCGCTGGGCGGGAAAAAGATTACCGACGGAAATGGAATGGCAATATGCCGCCCAGGGTAAGGATCTGCGGAAGTACCCCTGGGGGAATACCCTAGATCCTTCAAAATGCAACTATAGCCTGAACCATCCGACCCCCGTTGAAGCGCATCCCCAGGGGGCAAGTCCTTTCGGGGTTGAAGACCTGACCGGGAATATATGGCAACTCACAAATGATGTCTACGACATTGGAAGTTATTCTTATGTCATTATCCGCGGAGGAAGTTATTATCATCCCACCTCCAGCCCCTGGTATATTACCAGCGGTCCACTGCCAGTGAATCATCCTGAAATGCTGTTGCTGATCTCCCCCGGGCTCGACAGAAACGGTACGGTTGGGTTCAGGTGTGTGATGGATGCAAAATAACAGCCTATTGTTTCAGAATCCAGGCGTCAGGCCAGCTCTTCTTTACCTGCCTGAGGGCACTGTCGGCCTTTGATTTATCCGGGAACCCCATGATGGATACCCGCTGCTTGCCATTCTTCTCAAGCAGCTTAGCGGAGGAATATCCTTTTGACTGGAGATCCTTCAGGAAACGCTGCAATTCTTTCTCCGGGGCAATGCCCTTGACAATGATGTAATAATATTCATTACCAGGGACTGTGCTCGCTTCAGATCCTGTTGAAGTTGCAGCAGCTTCTTTCGCTTTTTTATCGGCAGGAACCTTTGCTTCCTGAACTTTCTTGGTCTCCGGCACCTTCTTTTCAGGAGGAGTGGCCTTCACTACAGGAGTTGAACCAGGCTTCCGCGGCTCCTGGCCGCAAATAAAGGGTTCCCCTTCAGGATCCGAAAGCTCACCGAACCAGGCACACGCGTAATTTTCATAAATGCCGATCCCGATGGCATTCCATTTTCTTCCCTGCCATTTTCCGGTATTCATCAGGAAAGCGTTGAAATAATCCATCGACTTCCACAATGTCATGATGCTGTCGATGACCACTTCACTGTTTTCCCAGTAAGTGATCTCATATCCTTTGCCCTTGTAGGTAGTCAACTCTTTTGGTTTATCCCAGACACTGTTCTTTTTATTCTCATCCCTGGGATAACAAAAGGGTTTCCAGAAGCCCTGGTCAGACCAGGAATACTGTTTGCAGGGGCCCTGGTCAGGATGATGGATAAAAAGGTCCTTTGCATGCGTGGCAGCGACGAAACAGAGAGATTTTGACAGAGGAACAGGAGGAAGGTCATACCGCTGACGGTAGTCATTTATCATGTTATAGAGCTTGTATTCGATGGGGGAGAGGCAGTAGGAAGAAGGAACCGGTTTGCCGCCCTTCTCCGGCACCTGGCCAATGGAAATCATCCAGGACATACAAAACAGAAGAACAGTAAAAACCCTCATCCCTTTCATTTTCAATCTTTGACTTTGGCTGGAGCAACGGTTGTCTCAGCAGGTATTTCCTGCTTCAGGTAGTACCTGAAAATATTGTCCCGGTCAAGGATCCGCGCATAAAAACCGGCACGCCCTGCCCTGTTTTCAATTTTCAGCAGAAGTTTATTCCAGCCCTTGTTGACCCTGATGTAACTCCTGCTATGGTCAGGTTCGGGAGACCGTCCGCCCCGCTGCAGCAATACCTTGTTTGAGTTGTAATAAACTTTTATTGCATCGTCGGACCCGATCATCAGCGTAGCAGTCTGTGTTTCAGGCGAAAAAACATACGTAAAGGCATAAAATACAGCAGGCTGATCGGGACCGATCATATTATCGAAGGAGACGAAACCCTTTGCATCGGTTTTGACTACCTGCCAGCGAACAGGTTTACCATGCAGCCCCAGGTAAACTTTATCCTTATTGATCGAGATTTCCGGAGGATAAACCGAATCCATCCCCGAACGTGTATCGTTTTCCTTTCTCAGGTCCGGAAACGGACCTATTACATTCCATTCCCTGATATAAGCCCGTTTCGGTTCCAGTTTGATCCCGTCAAGCCCGACGTGATATCCGCGCGCCAGGCTGTCCTTTCCTGCAACTGCAAATTGCAGGTTCAGGCTGTTGTAAAGATTTTTAAAATCCTTGATGGATAAGTAGCCCCCGGGTTGAATAAACGGAGCATACCCTTTGATCTGTCCGACCTTTTCTCCTTCAAGAAAAACATCGACATTCCCGTAATCAGGGCCGCGTGTGAAATAGATCCGGATCGTGTATCCTGATTCATCAAGCCGGTTCAGGTTGAGCAAAAACTCGTCCCGGGGACCGGATTCAATAAGAAGTTGCTTTTTCCCGCCCCATTCTGCGCCATAATCACTCATATCCATGACTTTCGAACGGATCTTCCCCAGATTAAATGTCAGCTTTTCAGCCTCAATCAGGTTCGGCTCGGGGATCAGGCGCAGCGGTATCCTCAGCCCCGACCTGAGAATAGGAGGGAACTTGACATGGGGTTCCACCTGATACCAGTATACAGTGCTGCTGTAATCAGCTATCTCTGAATTATTGAAGCCATGTTCAATCGTGAATTTAATGGATTTTTTGAAGGGGATGGGATCCGGAATATGAAAACGGTACGCGGATATCCTGCCCAGCGAATCATTCTTCAGCACCAGTCCGTTGTACGGACCGGCATATTCACCCTTGTTGAAATACCACCCGCTGGAAAAATAATCTTCAGTTCCTGTTCCATGGATCGACGGTTTTTTTTCCCCATCCACAAATACCTCTTCATTTCCATCCAGAAAACTGAATGTACCATCATATGACTGGATACTCATATTTACCCCGACAACATGGCCCCGGCCTTTTGTATCCAAAATTGTGAAATTGGAATCATAATCGGTATTCACATCACGGTGCCAGTAGGCGTGGAAATTACCAATATCGGCAATGATCGGACTTTCAAGCTTCTGGTAATCGATCTGGTAGTACAACCCTCGCAATTCCATTCCTGTTTCATTTACAATAACGACCCTGGCCCAGTCTTCAAAAGGCATCGGAAAAAAACAGGTATATCCTCCCGAAGGCATCCCAAGATAAGAAGTCACATATTGCTTGTAGGCGAATCCGCTGCCGAAAAAATCACCCAGGGGAACTTCAACCGATGGATCCTCCTCTTTGTCCCAGTACATTTTAATCAATATCCTCCGTAAAAAATAAGGATCATCCGAATCGATCCGGAACCATATACGTGTTATTATTCCCGGCCCTGCAACATTTAAAATTGCAGCTTCTTTTCCTGCAGCGAGCGTGATCATATCGTTATTGCCACCTGTTGTATCGTGACTGGAGACCTGGATCAGCTTACTGTCCTTCAGGTATGGCAAAGATCCCGGGCTAAGGATTTTTTCAATATCGGCCCTGTATGAGTTTATACAGGAAGGCAGGATCATTGCCAGAATCGCAAGACCTGTCATTAACAACCACAAACGAACTTTCATTTCAACAAAACTAAAAAAGAATTTTCCTTGTCTTCCTTACTTCAGGGTGCAAAATTATATCATTTCAGCGGTTTTCTGTTATTTTCTTCAATGATGAGCTTCGCCATGATCGAATCCCATATGTAATTCGAAGGGCAGTTCAGCACTTCATTGTCGGGGCTGTACGATTCCCAGAAGTTATGGTTCTTCGACAGCTGGGTCGTTACACACAACATCATCTTCGATGCAAGCCCGGATGCAATTTCAGTATAGTTGTAATTTCTCAACCCGTCATAAACCAGGTAATCCCAAAGGAGCCATACCGGTCCGTTCCATTTGCAGCAATAATCCACATAAGGGCCGTACCAGGGATCGCGGGCTGAGAGGGTAGGGATCCCGTACTTTCTCCAGAACCGGGTTGTATCCGTTAACACCTTCACCAGCTTTTCTGCCCGTTCTTTCGGGGCTGCCTCCGCCCACAGGGCAAGGAATCCTATGATCTCCTGCCTCCTCAGGTCGCGGGTCATAAATTGAAAGGAATAATCTTTCTTGTTTACCGAATAATAGAATCCCGTTGAATCATCCCACATCCGCTCATTCACAAGTTTTACCGTGTTTTCTGCTTTCTTCAGCCATGCACCCGATTCAGCTGTCTTCCCAAGTGCAGCAGCCATTTTTGCAAGACTTCTTTCCTCCTTGATAACCATCAGGGTGAGGTCAAGGCATTCGAGTTCATCGGATATATCCTCCTTGTCCACATCCAGGTAACGTTCGGCCGATACCTGGAATACGGCATTGTACCAGTCACGAACATTCTCAATGATCCCGTAAGGCCCCCATTCAAATGTGCCGTCGTGGTTGGCGTCGCGGTTCCGGATCAGCCAGTTAACATAGTTTGAGCCCGAAACATACGACTCCCCGAGGAACTGTTTGTCTTTGGATACCTGGTAAATCTCCCAGTTGATCCAGCTGAAAAATGGGGAAGATGTCGTAGGCATGTTTTTATGCGGATAATCCTGTTTCCCGCGCGGACCATGCCGGTAGGCAATGAGCCCGCTGCTGTCCTGCTGCTCCATATACACCCGCTGCGACCCTTCAGCCGACAGGGGATCGAGATAAGCATAGCTGAGCATACTCAGGGATTCGTGAAGCACCTGGTGCCCGTGACCCCATCCCCACAAGGGATTTCTTGAAAAAGCGTAAAAGTTATATTTGGTCTTGCCGGAAGCCGGGTACATGGATCCTCTCGCAAGGTTGAAAGCGCCGATATAAACCTGCTTCTCGGTTTCCGTCCTGAAGGAGATCCTGGGAATCCTGCCGAACAGCATCAGGTTATCCTCATAAAATGTTTTTAGAAACAAACTCTTCATCCTCGTTGCCTCAGAAAAAAGCGAATCGGGTGTTTCCGACTGCGACTGAACTCCACGCAGGTATCGAAAATCGTTTATCTCGCCGGGACGCAGCCGTTTCTTCAGCTGCAGGGCGATGAAGTCAACGAAGCCTTCCTTCTTTACATTCAGGGAATCGTTGCGGTTATCTGAATAGTAATCTGTTTTGATCCGGTTATAGAAATCAGACATGTCGCCCGAATAACCTCCATAAGAAGCAACCTTCTGGCTGGCAGTGAAAAAATCACGCGTATGCAAGGGGTAGGGATATTCTGTTTTTAAGCTGCTGATCAGCCGGTAGGGACTTTCATACCGGTTTGTGACGTACCCGTCGGCCTTTTCATTGTAGCTCATGATCTCGAGCGAATCGTTTCCCAGTTCCAGTACCGGGTAAACCGTAATTTCATGAGGGATGGCATCCGTATTTTTTACCTCCATATCCGCAAGTGCAAGGGTAGAACTGTAAACCAGGAAGGTCTCCCGCACATGAATCCCCCGGAAGGGCTCATACTCCATGATCATCATGTCGGGGAAAGAGTAGAGCACGACCGGTTTTTTGAAAAATTCGCCGGTATTCATGATCACCACCCCGTCAATCTTCCAGACCACAAACATGTTCCCGGCATGATCACTGGAATAGGTGACCGGCCTGCAATCGGAATAGTAATCCATCTTATAGGCTTTGTCGCCATAAAGCCTTGAACGTGCCATGGTTGCAGCATACGTGGTATAAAGCGGATCCTCTGCTTTGGCGTGGATCCTGAGGTAATCAGACATGGTACCCAATGTCTGGCCATGCAGAATTACCGGCAGGATCAACAGGAAGAAAATTATCCGGGATTGTTTCATGATCATCTTTAGAACTATTACGACTTTTTTCTGATAAGATTCTGGGCTAAAGCCCTTTGAATATTTTTCTTTTGTACCCCCGGGCTAAAGCCCGGGGGAAGACAAGCCCGGGGGAAGACAAGCCCGGGGGAAGACAAGCCCGGGGGAAGACAAGCCCGGGGGAAGACAATGATCAACCTGTTCACCTCATTCTCCCAGATCGACCAGGAACCTTGCTGCCAGCCCGGCCCAGATGTAGGTCTTGTTCCATCCGGCCTCACGGTCATCCGGACTGTAAAACTCCCAGAAAGCATGATCCTGCTTCAGATGCCAGATCATATTGTCAAGGACCTTCATGGCCAGTTCTTCTGCCTCTTTTTTGTATCCCTGGTCCAGCAGTCCACGAAACAGCAGGTAGTCCCACTGAACCCAAACCGGTCCGTTCCAGTATCCTATGGGATTATAATAACTCTCCTTCGCCGACAGCGAAGGAATGCCGTAGGATCTCCAGAATTCATCCGGATCGGTCAGGTGGTGGAGCAGCCGGTTGGTCTTCTTCCGATCGCTCACACCGGCCCACAAGGGTAAAAATCCGATGATCTCCCTGATCTTCAGGTCATCTTTTCTTCTAAATGTAAAGGATTGATCCTCCCTGTTCACATTATAATAGAACCCGTCCGCCGGATCCCACATCGTACGGTTTATCAGGTTTGAACGGGACTCTGCCTCTTTGGTCCATTTCGCAGCATCTTCCCTGAAACCGAGGCCGGATGCCATCACTGCAAGTGATCTTGCCTCCCTGACCAGCATGGAATTGAGATCCGGCCCCTCGAAATTGGAAGGCCAGCCGACCTGGTCCCATACCGCAACCCTCGCATCCCTCAACGATTCAAGGGATGCTTCACCACCCCATTCGCAAAGGCCATTGTTGTTTGAATCGCGGTTTGCAACATAGAACTGGTAAAACCTCGAACCCGAACGATAAGCCTCACCCAGGAACTTTTTATCATGGGTGATCCTGAAAATCCCGAGGTTCTCATAATTGAATAAAGGAGCTGAACTTGTAAGTTTTCCATTGATTTCAATGGTTTCGTCAAGGTATGGACCCGTACGGTAGTTGATGTACCCGTCGGGATGCTGACGCTCAAAATAGACGCGTTGTGAATTCATGGCACCTTCCGGATCCATAAGCGCATAAGCGAGCATGGAAAGGCTTTCATGAAAAACCTGTCCGCCATATCCCCATCCCCATTTCGGTTCACGGGAGAAAACATAATAGTTCCGGGTGCACTTGCCTTCCGGCGGCATCATGCACTGCCTCAGGAGGGAAAAACAACTCCAGTAGAAACAGGTGAGGTCCCTCTCTTTTAATGCGTGTTGATTGGTTTCTCCCTTCAGCAAAGGGATCTTTTTATAAGCCTCTTCATCTTCACGCACCAGCTTTTTCAGATCCGTTGCGAATAAGGGCTGAATTTTTTTCGATAGTATGGGCATCCTGATCTCTTTATCCTCCAGCCCAAAAACCATCCTGAAATGAACCTGTTCGCCCTGGCAGATCCTGAATTCCCTCGAAAAGAGGAATCCTTTTACAGCCAGTGAAGATCTTTTATTCATCCGGAGCTGATCCTTAAGGTGCAGGAAGGGATCTGTAACTCGCTGCATTGTAGCAACATGTTTGTATTTTACAAATGTCAGGACACTGTCGAAACGGATATCGGTTGCTGTGAATCCTGTCAGCTCTTCCGAAACCGGGATGGAATGCTCTTTCATCCAGCCATCGCGGCTTTTATGCACCGGGAAGGAATAAAAATCGAAAGGAGCCTGGTGAAGAATGTCATTAACGGTATCTCTCGACGGAAAATAAAAATATGGAAACACCTGTAACTCAACAGGGAAGTTCCCTTCGTTCCTTACCCGGATATCTGCGATTGCTTCCTTCGAAGAGAATACGTCGAACAAAACGGTGACCCGGATACCCTGGAAAGGGTAATAATAATATGAGACAAGATCGCTGTAGGAGAGGGTAACAACCGGCTCACGGTATAATTCCTTTAACCGGAACCTGAATTCATCATCCCTGGAAAATGCCATTCCGAAGTTCAATCCCTCTTTTGAAACGAATTCTGCCCCATTCTCTTCATCATTCCACAGAAACTGGTAACCCTGGTCATTCAAATATTCCGACCGGTTCTGCGGGGCAGCATAGGTGGTAAAAAGGGCATCATCTTTTGTTGCATCCAGGTTTGAAAGAAACTGTCCCTTCAAATCCGTAAAAAAGAGAAGGAAAGCAAAAAGGACCAACCAAAATCCCGCACTTTTTCTTGTATCCATAGATCCTGTTACGATTGCCTGAGATGGATAATAATGGTCTTGTTCTGGTACTTTGCCAGGCTGCTGCCAAAATCAACGACCAGGTGGCAAATCTCCCCGTCCCAGCCTTGAATTGTTCCGTTTTCAATTTTTTCAATATTCTGATTATGAATATATAAATCAACATTACCTGAAGTATTACTTTCTCCCTCTACTCCGATGTAATATGTATAACCGGAATACTGTGTAGAGATAATTCTCAGTCCCTCCGGACGGGAGCCGGGGTGGGGGTCAGCTACGGCAGGCAGCACCTCAATGCCTTTATCATACTCCATCCGGAGCGAACTGGATTCACTCAGGATAAGGGTGGTAAGCACATAGGTGTTTTTCTGGTCATTAAAAGTGGCAAACGGTGTCTCTTTTCCATCTTTCAGAACATGAATGAACCTTGTTCCTGCGGGGAAGGCAGGGGTGAACTCCACCTTGATTGGCAGGGTCCCCTGTGGCGTGAAGGTAAAAAAACAGCTCCCTTTCATTCGTTTCATGCAAAAATCGAAGACCGAATTCCCGATCCTCAGGTTCCTCACATTGACGGAATCCCAACTGGCCGGAAAATGCGGTGTAAGGATGACCTTGTTTTCTGATCCATCGATTTTGAAACCGAGCAGACCCTCGATGGCCGGCTGAAGCACCATCGTCTCCGACCAGCATTGGTGCGGACAAACGCCCGAAGGCTGGTAGCTGGCACCGTTCATGACCTCCTCGACAAATCCTTTTCCCCAGTTCTTGTAGATATTCAGGTTGTTCATGATGTGGGAGAATCCCTGGGGATAGTTGCCGTAAGCATATTCGGCAAGTGCAGTCCAGCCGGTAAAGAGGGGCCATACACTGCCGTAGTGATAGCCTGTCGGCTTAAAGAAGGGACTGTCCTCGCGCAGGATCCGTGTCCCCCAGTTGGTGGAAAAAGCATTGGAAGCCAGCTGTTCAAGAACAGGTTTTGCCTTCTCAGGATCCGCCATTTTAAATAAGAGGGGAACCGCGGGGAGAACAGTTGGTTCAGACCGGTAGGTAAGGTTTTTGTCCATCCCGTAGGAATAATATCTCAGTGAAGGCTTCCAGAAACGGGTATTGATAAGGCTCTTCACGATGCCGGCTTCGAGCGTATAACTTTCGGCTTCCGGGCTTTTCATTGCTGCGGCCATGTTGGCCGTCTCCAGCAGGGCTGCGGCCCAGCATCCCTGCATATAAAGCGTTGCATGTGAGCCATAAAGTTCGCCGCCTTCCACCCATCCGTGGCCCACGTTGGTGTTCTCAATCAGGTGATCATGATCGGTATCGGTGGAAAAGCAGAAATCAACGGCTTTCCTGACAGAAGGCCAGATGGAACGGAGAAAAGCGGTATCCTGGGCATGACGGAAATATCGCCCGGCAAGGACGATGAAAAGCGGGGTGGCGTCGGCTGCATCATAATGCACCACGCCGGAAGTTGTGGCTTCATGCAGGATCTTTCCGGAAATATCCTGGTACCTGCAATAGAATTCAAGAACTGACCTGACCTTTTCAAAAGCGCCATAATCGAGAAGGGCGAACCCGCTCCATTCCCCGTCACGGCCGAAATACCACCCGTACCCCGGCCTCCCGTTCACCTTGTGGCCGCCATCCCAGCCGGTGCTTGTCGTTGAATAACCCGCCACCAGCGACTTTCCCATTCCGGGCGTGTTTACAAAAAACCGGTCGGTGGCAAGGAGCGCCCAGCGGTAACCCCTGTTGAATTCCGCATCCGGACTTGTGATCATAAGGTTGTTCGCAAGCAGGCTGTCAGTGTGGCTTTTTGCCCGCTCAACGATCATCCGTGGCGACCGCAGTGAAGCTTCGAAATAGAGACTTGTCTTCTTTACACCTTCGCTGGTCGCGGCATAGACAACATCCATCCGGTCGACCATCGCCAGCGAATAGGTCAGCAACCCGGTAACCCTGAGTTCCCCTGACGGGATCCCTTCAAACGTCTTACTGCCTTTTTTATACTCAAAATCTGAAAATTGCCCGATGGAATAAACATCGGGTTTCCGGTTCGCCCCGATCATGGAAACAAACGTTCCCGACTGATCCTGAATCAGGAAGCCATGATAATCCTGGTCATAGGCATGACCCATCGAACCGAGTACTTTTTCAGAATAGGGCCACATCAGCCTCAGGTTGCTCTTTACCTTCACCACCAGTTCGGCAGGATAAACACCCTGATATTCATAATGGATAACCCCGTCGGGCTCATAAGGATCATTGGATATAATTTCCTGAAGATAGGCACGCGGAAATTTATAGGTTCGTTTGAAACACCAGGGGAGAACCTCAGTTTCCGGCCGTTCGTCCTTCAACCAGTAGATGCTATCCTTATATTCAAACCTCAAACCCACTTCATAATCCCGGAAAGCCATGAAGGGGTGTGCCCAGATCTCTTCAATACCCCCGTTTTCATTTCCCATGGTAAGGAGCCGTTCTCCTGCAACGTCCCAGAAGTTTCCGGAAGAATAGCGATCGGAAAGGGCCAGGGGATCATCGGGAATCTCCCATTTTTCGCTGGCAGGGATAGCTGCAAACAGAGGGTCTGTGTCCTGCACCTTCCCGGGCAGGCTGTAAACTGAGGCCGGAGTGTAATCCCAGCAGCGGATTTCAGTGTGCGAAGCGGCAGACCGGAAATACCTGAAGATATTGGCAGTGAACAGTTCCAGGTGGATCCGGTTCATGTTCGGAACCGAATAGCAGGTATATCCGCCAATTGCGATCACCTTACCTTTCCCGGCATTGTATTCAAGCATCAGCTTTGACTCCTCCCTCAGGAAAATATAATCCCAGTCCACACCGGTGACTTTCCCTTTTCCGGGAACAGAACTCCCGAAGAAGCCTGTTATCCTGAACGCGGTGTCTTTAAAAGGCATCATGACATAAGAACCGCCGAACATCCCATCAAAAACAGGATGGTCAAGAAATGAATGGAGTCCCAGCTTGCGCCCGTAACCATCGTCCCGGGAGGTTTTTATGCTGTCGGTGGGAAGAACGGGCTCGATACCCAGGGTATTGATATACCGGAAAGCATTCAGCGTTAGCAGCAGGTCACCGCCCTTATCCAGAAAACCCAGAATTCCGTTTATTACTTTCTTATCTGACTCGGTTGATGAGAACCGGGCCGTATCCTGCCTGTGGAACCAGGCCAGTTTGAATGAATCCAGAAGTTTCGGGTTCTTTTTGATCTCCCTGAAGGTCAGATAAACCGGGTAATACCCCTTCAGGCTTTTCAGAAAATCAAAGGCTGCACGCGACTCTTTATCCATCTCTGCTTCCGGGACATCTCCCAGGAAAGCAACCATACCAATGGAATCCGGTAATTTTACTGTTTTCTTTACGGAAGAGAGGTAGTAATTATGCGTGCGGAAGGTGGTGCCTTTTGTTGCCTGGGCACTGGCATCGGCTGCCCAGAAGGTAATCAGGAAGAGTACAAACAGAAGGATCTTTATCCGACACGATTGCATAAGTATCCGCTTAATTTATCCAGTGATTTAACGATCGGACAACCGGTTTTTCTCAGTCTTTGCTTTGAATGATGCCCGTTGGGGACCAGGATGCAGTCAATCTCCAGTTCTTTAGCCACTTCTGCATCATGGCAGGTATCCCCGATAAACAGGATCTTTCGCTTTTCCACGCCCATCTCTTTCAGCAGCCTGATCCCCACGTCCGTCTTTCCGTGTGCATAGTGATCATCCAGGCCGTCAACAAAGTCAAAATAACCTGACACCTTGCGGTCAATGATCTCCTGCCGCAATTCATTCTGTTCCCTGGCCGACAGAACACTCTGATGGTATCCGCTGTCGGCGATGCACTTCAGGCTGTTCACGGCATCTTCCTGGAGCCAGCATTCCTTCTGCTTCAGGTTGTACCCGTTCATAAAATCCATTCCCACAACCTCAAACGATTCCTTTTTAAAATTAAATCCCAGCTTTTCATAATAAGCCTTTACCGGGAAATCAAAGATCTCGCGGTAGCGTTCCAGTGTCAGCAAAGGAAGGTTCCTGGCGGAGAGCATTGAGTTCATGACTTCCACGCACAGCCAGCTGTCGTCCAGGAGAGTTCCGTTCCAGTCCCAGATGATATGCGTGTACTTTGAGGATTCCATCTTCATGAATTGCGTACTTTTGTGACGTTAATAAACTTCAAAAGTACGGAAAAACTGCATTCATTGATGGATTTAACCCCGTTTCTTGATCCGCTGGAAAAATTGCACGACTGCGATCTCTGTCCCCGCGAATGCACTGCAGACCGTTTCTCTGAGGATTTGGGGTATTGCAAGAGCAATGCTTCGTTCTGTATCTCCTCCATATGCATCCATCATGGTGAGGAACCTGCCATCAGCGGGGAGGAGGGGATTTGCAACCTGTTCTTTGCCCATTGCAACCTGCAGTGCATCTACTGCCAGAACTACCAGATCAGTGATAACCGGCTGGCTGTCAGTAGCGATGCGATGGAATTGGAGGAAGTGATCCGTCAGGTGAGTGGCTTTCTGGATGCTGGCATCACCCGGGTAGGGTTCGTTTCGCCGTCGCATTTCATCCCGCAGGTGATGATCATCATCCGCTGCATCGAGTCCCTGGGGTATAAGCCGGTATGGGTATACAACTCAAACGGCTACGACAAGCCATCAACCCTGCGTCTGCTGGAAGGGATGATCGATGTCTACCTGCCGGATCTGAAATACATGGAATCCACGCTGGCCGGAGAATATTCCGATGCGCCTGATTATCCTGAAATGGCGTCAATGGCCCTTAAGGAGATGTTCCGGCAAAAAGGCGCCGTCCTTCATACCGGGAAAGAGGGGACCGCTGAGTCAGGAATTATTATCCGGCACCTTGTCCTGCCGGGTCATGCCGGCAACAGCCTGAAGGTCATCAATTTTATTGCTGAAGAACTTTCCCCGAAGATTCATGTTTCGCTGATGTCGCAATATTACCCGACGCTAATGGTAAGCTGCCATCCCGTGTTGCAAAACAAGGTCTCTCCTGAGGAATATGCAACGGTTGTGAATGAGATGGAGCGGCTGGGTATGGAAAACGGATGGATCCAGGAGTTGAGCAGTGCTGATCATTACAGGCCTGATTTTGAGAAGGATCAGCCATTTGGGAGATAGATGATGAGTTGATGAGTTTGCCTGACTTCGTAATTTCAGTCCTACAGTCTTCCTACAGTCTTCCTATAAGCTTCCTACAGTCTCGCTTCAGAAACAAAATGCAAAAAACATTTTGACCTTATAGGAAGACTGTAGGAAGACTGTAGGAAGACTGTAGATCTTCTGCAGAGTGTCCCCTGAAAACAAAAATTCCCGGTTACAGTAAATATTACAGCTATTTTCATTATATTGCAATGTTAATTCCAGGATCTGGCTTTGCCGGACAACCTCAACTCAGGAATTTGTGCAAGCGTTGGGGGCAAGGCATAAAAAAATCTCACGACCTAATATAAGGGGGAAAAAATGAAAAAGCTCTACATGTTATTAATTTCTTTGATTGCATTGACTGAAGTAAATGCACAAAACTGGACAATCCTGAATTCAGGGACGGCCAATGTATTATCCTCTGTTTATTTTCCTGCTACGGATACCGGGTATATATCAGGTGAAGGAGGAATAATCCTGAAAACCACAAATGGTGGCACAAACTGGGCGATATTAACTTCGGGCACTTCAGAATGGTTTCATTCCATTCATTTTCTGGATACTAAAACAGGGTGGACCGCCGGTGATAATGGGATATTGTTAAAAACAATTAACGGAGGTATTAACTGGGATCTAACATTGCTTAATCCCTGGTTTTATCGGATAACTTCTATTTATTTCCCTGCCATTGACACGGGATATCTTGTCGCGGCCAGTGGTCTAAGCGGTGGCGGGGTAGTTGAAAAAACAACAAATGGAAACTATTTCCTGCCCATTTCTAATGGAAACACAAAAAACTGGCTGGAGTCAGTATATTTCCCGACAGTAAATACCGGGTATGCCGTTGGTGACAGTGGAACCATTATAAAAACAACAGATGGAGGGTTAACATGGGTAGCCCAGTCATCAGGTACAATCCATAATTTATATTCCGTTTATTTTACTGATATGAGTACAGGTTATGCTGTGGGTGATAGTGGAATAATACTAAAAACTACAAACGGAGGAACCGGTTGGATTAATCAGGTCACCGGCATAGTGAATGGGTTAAGATCCGTATTTTTTGCAGGCTTAAATACAGGTTATGCTGTCGGAGATAATGGTGTAATTCTAACTACCATGAATGGCGGCGCGGATTGGACAAGTGAGTTTTCAGGAACTGCAAAATATTTACATTCAATCTATTTTACCGACGTAAATACAGGTTATGTAGTCGGTGATAGTGGCTTGATTCTGAAAACCACAAATGGCGGGGGAGTCGGAATACATGGAAGTTTATCTGCTTCACCACTTATGAGATTTTATCCCAATCCGGCACACGATGAAATCACAATCGAGTGTTCATCGGTAACAGGGAATCCATACATATCAATTTCGAATGTCAGGGGCCTTGAACTGATCGTACAGAAGGTCATTAATAAGAGAACGCGAATAGATATTGGAAATATCCCATCAGGAGTTTATTTAATAAGATTACAAAATGATAAAACGATTGATGTAGGAAAAATAATTAAAGAATAAAGCCCTGCCCTCAACAGGCGTGCAACACCAATGGTGAAAAGGGTTTTCGTTGTAGTGATGGGTTTATCGCCACTGGTGCTATACGCAGCGTGATCAGCGCACATTAAGAAGAATCTTAAAACCCCAAACGAGATGAAAACGATTGTTTACATTTTGTCATTCCTGATTCCGGTTGTTGTTTTTGCCCAGCAAAACCGGATTGAATCGGCCCCCCTTGAATCCAAGTGGGTAAATATCGGGAATGCATCTTTCAATCCAGGTAACGCTTACTCACCCAGCCTGGCCTTCAACTTGTCGGGCCAGCCTTGCCTGGGATTCCGTGATCGTGCAAATGGCAGCAAAGTTACCGTCATGAGATTCGACGGATCCGATTGGGTGACGATTGGGTCCGCTGGCTTCTCAGAAGGTCCTACGGATTTTATCAGCCTGGCCTTTAGTCCGTCAGGTGAACCCTATGTGGCATTCCAGGATTCCGCCTGCTCCATCAAGGCCAGTGTAATGAAATTTGATGGGACCAATTGGGTATACGTTGGATCACGGGGGTTCTCAGACATTCACGCCAACTATACAAAGCTCGTTTTCAGCCCCACCGGTGAGCCGTACGTTGCTTTTGGCGGTCACTGTGGCTATAATAACACGGCTGTCATGAGGTTCGACGGAACCAGTTGGGTGTATGTCGGGGCAGTTGCCTTTTCTGCCGGATCCGGCTGGTATATCAGCTTTGCCTTTGACCCCTCAGGTCAGCCTTATGTGGCTTACCAGGATGCCGGAACATCGTGGAAGGCAACCGTCATGAAATTTGATGGCTCCAACTGGGTAAATGTTGGATCACCAGGTTTCTCGACCGCCGAGGTTTTCTATACAAGCCTTGCCTTTAGCCCCTCAGGGGAGCCTTATGTGGCGTATGTTGATGCTGCCATTTCCTATGAAGCCACCGTCATGAAATTTGATGGAACCAATTGGGTGAGTGTTGGAGTTCCCGGTTGCTCACCCGGACAGGTCAATGGTACAAGCCTTGCTTTCAGTCCATCGGGGGAACCGCACCTGGCATTCGACGATTATATTCAAAACCATAAAGCGACAGTCCTGAAATTTGACGGAACCGGTTGGGTTGTTGTAGGATCACCAGGATTCACTTCCTATAGTGCTGCTTTTAGCGAGCTAAAGTTCAGTCCTTCAGGCATACCCCATTTTGCCTTCACAGGGGAGATATTAAATACCTATAAAGCCACTGTGATGAAATATGATGACGTCAATGTGGGATTGAATGAACCTCAGGAATCGGGATTTCTTCTTAATCCCAATCCTGTTGCAGATAACCTGACGATTGATCTTAACCGTATTGATGGTAGTAATAAAAATATTGAAGTTTACAATCTGACAGGAAAAAAGATCCTTGAGACCCAACCCACGGAAGAGAGGATTATTTTAGACGTTGAAAATTATCCTGCCGGAATTTACATCGTAAAAGTAAGAACTGAAAGTTCAATTCACAGTGGGAAATTTTGTAAGAATTGATTTCCTTCCTATTTTAGCACGCGCTAACATACGGCAGCATTTATGCGGGGTTTGTCGGTTATGAAAAGTAATTGTGCCTATTCGCGTAGAAACAAAAAGTAAAGATAAAGTCTGCTATTACCCGCAAAATGGATACCGGCCGGGCGCCATGGTTAAGAACCTGACCGCAATTGAACGATACAATAATCCTTAATAGAAATAGGCATTGAAAAATTATTTTGAAAAGCAATTTGAGTTACGATATTTCGAAATGAACAAATTCGGGGAAGCTTCCTCGACAACGATCTTAACTTTACTTGAAGAAACGGCTGCAGATCATTGTTATTCCATCAATAACAGCTTGTATGACCTTGGAAAACAAAATATTGGATGGGTATTGCTTTCGGGATTTATGGAAGTGGATCGCTATCCTCGTTATAAGGATAAGATTGTAATCAGAACCTGGTTATCAGGTTATTCGGCGATTAAAGGGATGAGGGAGAATATTATTTACAATGAACAGGGAACTATTATCGGAAGAGCGAAAGGACTCTGGGCCTTTTTTGATATTAACAGGAGAAGACCTGTCCAGATTTCCGATGCCATTAAGGAGAGATGGTCATATTCTGATGAAGAATGTATCAATCATGATATTACCAAAAAGATCGAAGCCATTGACTCTTCAAATCATATTAAGGAATTTAAGGTCAACAGGTATGATGTCGATACAAATCAGCACGTAAACAATATCAGGTATTTACAATGGTTAGTAGAGTCAATTCCGGAGGATATTATCGATAATTTTTATCTGCACTCCATTGACGGACGGTTTATTGCAGAAGCTCAATTTGGTGACACACTGATATCATTTACAGAAAGAGACAGCAATGCCGGTTCCTTTGTTCATAGCATCAAGACTCAGGGGAACAATAAGGTTTGTGCCACTGCCAAAACAATATGGAAGCCAAGAGTAAAATAACACGGACGCAAAACCGCGGGCTACCCTCCAGTCGGGTCACTTCGTCACTTTTTCCCCGTTCATCGTCAAATCCAAAGCGTTCAAAGAAAAAGTGTTGCCGGCTAATATTAATATCTGTACTTTTGAACTTCTCAAATTAATCCTTCCAAAACCGTACTGTTTATGAAAAACCTTCTGACCCTCCTCATGCTCATGGCACTCTTGGCTACCGGCACTTTCGCCCAGACCCAGGAACCTGTTAAAAAAGCCGACTCAGGCTATGTTTTTACCCTGGTGAAAAGCATCCCGGTGACCCCGGTTAAAAACCAGAACCGTTCAGGAACCTGCTGGAGTTATTCAACCATTGGGTTCCTGGAAGCCGAACTTCTCCGGACCAAAAAAGACACGTTCAATCTTGCCGATATGTTCTGTGTCAGAAAAGCATATTCCGATAAAGCGACAATTTATGTAAGGTTTGGTGGCAAGCATAATTTCGGAGGAGGCGGAGCCGCACACGATGTAACCAATGTCTGGAGAAAATATGGGATGGTGCCCGCATCCGCATATTCAGGAAATGTGATCGGGGAAGACAAACCGGTTCATGGCGAGATGGATGCTGTCCTGGAAGCCATGGTTAACGCGGTGATAAAGAATTCAAATAAAAAACTGACCCCCGTCTGGCACCAGGCTTTTGATGCCACCCTCGATGCCTATCTCGGGAAAGTCCCTGAAACCTTCAATTTCATGGGAAAAGATTATACACCCCGTTCTTTTGCAGATATGACGGGTCTTAACATGGATGATTATGTCGAACTGACATCCTATACTCACCATCCATTCTATTCAAAGTTCATCCTGGAAGTGCCGGATAACTGGATCATGGATGAACTTTACAACCTGCCCCTGGATGAACTGATGAAGGTGATCAGCAATTCTGTCGAGAATGGTTATACCGTAGCCTGGGGTGCTGATGTCAGTGAAAAAGGATTCTCCTGGAAGAACGGTGTTGCCGTGGTTCCTGATAAAAATGCAACTGAAATAGCCGGCCTGGAAAGTGCTAAATGGCAAAAGATGTCGGATGCCGATAAAGACAAACTCCTTTATAAGTTTGATAAACCAATGCCTGAAAAGAAAATCACTCAGGAGTTGCGCCAGCTTGAGTTTGATAACTACCAGACTACCGACGACCACGGCATGCTGATTACCGGAACCGCCACCGACCAGAATGGAAATCCCTATTTCCTCGTAAAGAACTCATGGGGAACTGACGGAAGTCCGTACAAGGGATATTTTTATGCATCCGTTCCGTATGTCCAACTGAAAACCATGGATATCATGGTGAACAAAAATGCGATTCCGAAAGATATAAGGAAGAAGTTAGGACTGTAAAACCGTCACGCGTTACGCGTGACGAATTGCTTACCATTTCCCTTTGATCGTCGGGTACTTAATTGCTTCGTTCAGCAGTTTCAGGTACTTTTTTCTTGGGATCAGTTCGGCTCCAAGGCTGACCAGGTGTTCTGTTTCAACCTGCGAATCAATGAACAGAAACTCAAACTCCTTCATTTTTTGTATCAGGAAATACAGGGCGATCTTTGAAGCATCGGTCACCATATGAAACATCGATTCCCCGAAGAAAGCCCTGCCAAGGGAGACACCATAGAGCCCGCCGGCAAGTTTTCCTTCAACGTAAATTTCAACAGAATGTGCAAATCCCAGCCTGTGCAGTTCAATGTAAGCATCTTTCATCTCCTTTGAGATCCAGGTGCCCGTTTCATTCCTCCGTTCCGTTTCCGCGCAGGCATGGATGACCTGTTCAAAATCCGTATCCCACCTGACAGTGAAGATGTTCTTCTTTATCTTTTGATTTAAACTGTGAGATGACTTGAAATTCTGGGGAAAAAGTACCAGCCGGGGATCGGGCGACCACCAGAGGATGGGTTCATTTTCAGAATACCAGGGGAAGATTCCGGATGCATAGGCAGTCAGTAAACGCTCCGGTTTCAGGTCACCTCCAACGGCAAGCAAACCTTCCGGTTCCGATTCTGAAGGATCAGGGAAGAGGATTTCATCGGGAAGCTGGTATACAGGCATTGGAGTTGTAAAGTTTATAAAGTTTGTAAAGTTTGTAAAGTTTGTAAAGTTTGTAAAGTTTGTAAAGTTTATAAAGTTTATAAAGTTTGTAAAGTTTGTAAAGTTTGTAAAGTTTGTAAAGTTTGTAAAGTAGAAAGGTTAGGGAGTTCTGTGTATAAGATGCTCAGTCATCTCTTTATTTCAGCACTCATTCAGGCTCTTCAGAATGAGATCTGTTGCTTCCCGGCACTCTTCTTCGGATATGGTAAGGGGAGGGGCAATGCGGAAGGTTCCGGGATGAAAAAGGAACCAGTCAATGACAATGCCATTCCTCAGCATCGCATCTGTAAGACTTTGCCGTTTACCGGGATCTGATATTTCAATCCCTAATATCAGTCCTTTCCTCCGGATCTGTTTTATTATGGAATGGGGCAATATCCTGTTCTCCAGCATCACTCCTTTCTTTCCTGCGCCGGTGACAAGATCTCCATTGCAAAGCACTTCCAGGCTGGCAAGTGCAGCAGCGCAGCATACAGGATGACCGCCAAAAGTCGTAATGTGACCGAGTTCCGGATTAAATGCAAGGGTGTCCATGATTTCCCTGGAAGCGATAAAGGCACCGATTGGCATTCCGCCTCCCATAGCTTTGGCCAACACCAGGATATCGGGAACAAAACCGAAATGTTCAAAAGAGAAGAGCCTGCCTGTGCGTCCGAACCCCATCTGCACATCATCAATGACGAGCAAGGTTCCGGTTTCTTTGCATCGTATGGATAAGGCCTCAAGAAAACCGTTCTCCGGAAGAATAATACCCGCTTCCGCCTGGATGGTTTCGGCCACAACGCAGGCTGTCCGTTCAGAGATCCGTTCCAGGTCCTGAAAATTATTGAATTCGAGGAAACGGATATCCGGAATCAGTGGACGATAGGCATTCTTCAGGGTCTCATTGCCCAGGATGCTCAATGCCCCCTGTGTGCTGCCATGATAGGCATTATGAAAAGCAATGATCTCCGTGCGGCCGGTAAAACGCCTGGCCAGTTTCATTGCCCCTTCGATGGCTTCACTTCCCGAATTCACAAGGTAAACAGAATCGAGCTTTTCAGGCAATACACTCACCAGTTTCTGCGCAAGTTTCACCTGGGGCGATTGTATAAATTCCCCGTAGACATTCAGGTACAGGTATTTTTTCAGCTGGCTTTCAATGGCAGCGATTACCGCAGGGTTACGATGACCAAGATTGCTCACGCTAATCCCGGAAACCATGTCAATGTATCGTTTCCCGGAAACATCGTACAGATAAATCCCTTCGGCATGATCAATCTCAAGTCCCACAGGCCGGTGGGAGGGAAGACCCAGGTACCTGAAGAATAATTCCCGCTCTGTCATAACAATGGCCTCGTTTTTGCGAAATTACAAATTCCGGGGATATCCGCCTTGCTGATAAATAACTATATTCGCATCAAAATAGTTATACCATGAAGGACAAGGTTGTTATCATTACCGGCGCCACCTCCGGCATCGGGAAAGCCCTGGCCTATGAATGTGCTTCGCGGGGTGCACGGCTGGTTATTTCGGGCAGGAACAATGAAAAACTGATGGAGATATCTGAGGATCTTCTCCGGACGGGGTTCAGTGTCCTTCCGGTCAGAGCGGATGTTTCGTCGGAAGAGGATTGCAGGGAATTGATCCGTAAAGCAGCTGAACACTATGGAACCATCGATGTCATGATAAACAATGCAGGCATTTCCATGAGGGCCCTGTTTGAGGAGGTCGACCTCGATGTATTGCGCAAACTGATGGACACCAATTTCTGGGGCACGGTTTATTGTTCCCGTTTTGCACTTCCTTATCTTCTGAAGTCAAAAGGATCGCTCGTCGGGATCTCTTCCATCGCCGGGTACAAAGGATTGCCGGGAAGGACAGGATATTCATCTTCAAAGTTCGCCATGCAGGGCCTGCTCGAAGTGATCCGGATCGAGAACAGGAAAAAAGGTCTTCATGTCCTGATTGCAGCTCCCGGCTTTACGTCATCGAACATCCGGAACGTTGCTCTGGCAAAGGATGGAAGCCAGCAGGGAGAAACGCCGCTGGATGAAAGCAAACTGATGCCCGCCGAAACCGTTGCAAAAAAAATCGCAGAGGCCATCGTTAAAAGGAAAAGAAGCCTTGTTCTCACAACAACAGGAAAGCTGACCGTCCTTCTCAACAAGTTCCTGCCATCCTTCATGGATAAAATGGTTTACAACCACATGGCAAAAGAGCCCGACTCCCCATTTAAATAGCTGATGAGCTGATGAGCTGGTGAGCTGATGAACTCATGAGCTGGAGAGTTTTTTAATCGTAATTCGTAATCCGTAATTCGTAATTGAGGCTTCAGCCTCTCGGGTGGTACTGAATAATCGTACTGCGAAGATATTCCCTGTCAAGGTGGGTGTAGATTTCTGTGGTGGTGATCGATTCGTGACCCAGCATCTCCTGCACGGCCCTGAGGTCGGCTCCGCCTTCCACAAGGTGGGTTGCAAAGGAGTGCCGGAAGGTGTGCGGGCTGATCACTTTCTTTAATCCCGATTTCAGGGCAAGTTTTTTAATGATGGTGAAGATCATGACACGTGTCAGTATGGATCCCCTTCGGTTCAGAAAGAGAATATCCTCGTACCCTTTGTTCACCGGGATGTGCGACCTGACGTTGTCCATATAGATCCGGATGTGTTTCTGTGCGATGCTTCCCAGCGGGACCAGCCGCTCTTTATCCCCTTTACCGGTAACTTTTACGAATCCTTCCTTGAAAAAAACATTGGAGATCCGGATGTTCACCAGCTCTGAAACACGCAGCCCGCAGCCGTAAAGCGTTTCCAGGATGGCTTTGTTCCTTTCACCCTCGGGCTTGCTGAGGTCGATATTGCCGATCAGGCTGTCAATCTCCTCAACACTCAGCGTACTCGGCAACTTCCGGCCGATCTTGGGGGATTCAAGCATCTCCGTCGGATCCACAGCGACGATATTTTCCAACAACAAATACTTGTAGAATCCCTTAATGCCTGAAATTACCCTTGCCTGGGTCCTGGCTGTCATCCCCAGCCCGTGGATCCATTTCAGGAAATCCTGGAAATGATGGATCTCGATCTTTTCCGGTGAAAGGCGCAGGTTCATAAAGTCAAGATACTGTGCAAACTTCTGCACATCATGAACATATGCATCAACCGAATTAACAGACAAAGACCGTTCAAGTTGAAGGTATGCTTTATACCCTTTAATAAAAGATGACCAGTCGGACAAAATCAGGAAATTTTACAGGCAAGGCTAAATTATGAAAATATTTTGGTTTTTAATCTTAAAAAGCATACTTTTGCAGTCCCAAAATAAAAAGCAGATTTAAAATGGCGAAGAAGAGTAAAGATCAGAGGATTCAGGTCATTATGGAATGCACTGAACAAAAGACCAGCGGAGTTCCCGGGATGTCGCGATACATCACGAAGAAGAACAAGAAAAACACCCCCGAGCGGTTGGAACTGAAAAAATACAACCCCTACCTGAAAAAAGTTACGGTTCATAAAGAAATCAAATAAAGAAGATAAACCATGGCAAAGAAAGTTGTTGCAACATTCCAGACCGGTGGCGGTAAGGATTTTACAAAAGTAATCCGTATGGCTAAGTCATCCAAGACCGGTGCATACGTTTTCAAAGAAAACATTGTTCCCAATGATGCGGTAAAAGATTTTTTGGCCAGCGCCGAAAAATAATTTTTTCACCGGTCACTGTGAAAAAGCTTTTTTCCCTGTGAAGAAAGCTTTTTTTATAACCTCTAAACTGAACAGAATTAAACCCATGGGCATCTTTTCAAAGTTTTCCAAAGAAAAAAAAGAAACCCTGGATAAAGGTCTGGAAAAGACCAAAACCAGCATCTTCTCAAAGCTTTCCAAAGCTGTTGCAGGAAAGTCGCGGGTAGATGACGATGTTTTGGACCGCCTGGAAGAAACCCTGGTTTCTTCCGATGTGGGAGTGGAAACGACACTGAAGATCATTGAACGGCTTCAGTCCAGGGCTGCAAAAGACAAATATATAGGAACCGGCGAACTGAACAAATTGCTGAAAGATGAAATCGTCCAGCTCCTGCAGGAGAACAACGCAGATGACAATGAGGAATTCAGCATTCCTGCCGGCATTCATCCCTACGTGATCATGGTTGTTGGGGTGAACGGAGTTGGAAAGACCACCACCATTGGAAAACTTGCCTACAATTTCCGCAAGGCCGGGAAAACAGTTCTCCTGGGAGCGGCCGACACCTTTCGTGCTGCTGCAATTGATCAGCTGAAGATATGGGCACAGCGCGCAGATGTTCCCATCATTGCTCAGAACATGGGATCAGACCCTGCCTCCGTGGCGTATGATACGGTTAAATCTGCACTGGCAAAAGATACAGATGTTGTGATCATTGATACGGCAGGACGACTGCATAACAAGGTCAGCCTGATGAATGAACTTTCCAAGATCCGGAATGTGATGCAGAAACTGATCCCGGATGCACCGCATGAAGTACTTCTCATCCTGGATGCCTCTACAGGTCAGAACGCCATTGAACAGGCCCGTCAGTTTACTGCCGCAACCGAAGTAAACGCCATCGCCCTTACCAAACTCGATGGAACAGCCAAAGGAGGTGTTGTCATTGGCATATCCGACCAGTTCAAGATTCCTGTAAAATACATCGGGATCGGCGAACGGATGGAGGATTTACAGCTGTTCAACCGCATCGAGTTTATCGACAGTCTCTTTACCTAATCTTCCTTTCCTTGAAAACGAAATCCCTCCCGCACCGGATTGGAATTGTTTCGCTGGGATGCGCCAAAAACCTTGTCGACTCAGAGGTCCTTATGAAACAGCTCGACGCTTCTTCCTTCACGACCATCCTCGATCCTTCCGAAAAAGATAAAATTGATACTGCCATCATCAACACATGCGGGTTTATCCTCGATGCAAAAAATGAATCTGTTGAGACCATCCTGAATTTTGTCAGGGCCAAAGCCGAAGGGCATATTCAGTCGCTCTTTGTTATGGGCTGCCTTTCCGAACGCTACCGGGAGCAGCTTTCAATCGAAATCCCTGAAGTGGATGGCTTCTATGGTGTAAACGAATTGAAAACGATCGTAGAAAGAGTAGGGGGCAGGTTCAGAAAAGAGCTGCTGGGAGAAAGGATACTGGGGACACCTTCTCATTATGCCTACCTGAAGATCGCTGAAGGTTGCGACCGCCACTGTTCGTTCTGTTCCATCCCTGCCATCCGGGGAAAACATATCTCCCGGCCCATGGAGGAAATCATACGCGAGGCGACGATCCTGGTAAAGAACGGAGTCAAAGAAATAAACGTTATCTCTCAGGATACGACCTATTACGGACTCGACCTCTATAAGAAAAGAAGATTGCCGGAACTTCTTGAAAACCTTGCTGAAATCAAGGGCCTGGAATGGATCCGACTGCATTATACCTACCCGGACGGATTCCCTCCGGAGGTGCTGGATGTGATCAGCCGTCACGACAACATCTGCAAATACATCGATATCCCTTTGCAACATATAAACTCCAGGATCCTGACTTCGATGAAAAGAGGCATTGATAAACAAAAAACCCTCGAACTTGTAAAATTGATCCGGGCTAAACTGCCCCACGGAGTCATCCGTACAACCCTGATTACAGGGTATCCGGGGGAAACAGAAAAGGATTTTAAGGAACTGCAGGATTTCATCAGTCAGAGCAGGTTTGACAGATTGGGAGTATTCACATACTCGCATGAGGAAGGAACGGGTGCCTATGAACTGAAAAACACGGTACCCGGGAAAGTAAAACAGGAAAGGGCTTCCACGCTTATGGAAATGCAGGAAGAGATCTCTCTCCGGCTGAATTCGGCCCGGATAGGTTCTTTCCTGAAAGTGATCATCGACAGGGAAGAGGAGGAGTTCTACGTTGGACGTACAGAATTTGATTCCCCCGAGATTGACAATGAAGTACTGATCCCGAAAACAGGGAAACAGCTGAACATTGGCAGTTTTTATATGGGACGGATAACGGCTGCAGAGAGCTTTGACCTCTATGCCGAAATAGAAGATTGATTTGGTGTTTGAAGTTATTATTTCTTATTTTTGCCAAAACTTAAATTCAGATTTATGAAGCGCATTGCACTTTTTGTCTCTTTTTTGATCATTGCTCCAGGGTTCCTTTTCTCGCAAGGAATGGCACAGAAAAATGATACTGTTAACCGGACAGATGCCCAGGGAAATAAGATCGGATATTGGGAAGAACAGATGGCCGATCAGATTGTAAAAGGATTTTACAGGAACAATACCAGAACCGGTTGCTGGGTTACCCAACTGGCCAACAATGTCCTGGTCAGGATCGATAATTATTCAGGCGGGAAAAAAGACGGGATCTCGATTTGGTTTGACCGCAGGAACCGCCTTCTTGGAGAGGAAAATTATAAAAACGGCCAGCTTGACGGCCTCGTCATTAACTACAGCAACTACAATGAATATCCTCTCACGGAAGTAGTCTATTCCAAAGGGAAGAAAAATGGCACGTCAAAGGTCTACTATGATAATGGCAAGATCCAGGAAGAGGCTACCTTCACAGATGATGCCAAGAGCGGAGTTGCCCGCTGGTTCAACAGGAATGGCAAGGTGATGGCCGAATACAATTACCAGAATGGCCTGTTTGAAGGCATCCAGAAGTCGTACTACGAAAATGACACCCTTCAGTCAATTGCTACCTATTCAAAGAATATCTTCGCCGGTCCTTACCAGGAATTCTACCGGAATGGAAAACCCAAAATTTCAGGACAGTATCTGAATGGCTTGAAAGAAGGGGAGTGGATTGAATATGATGAGACCGGAAAAGCCGTCAAGAAAACCAAATTCAAGGCGGGCGTAAGTAGATAAGAGCCTCTTTTCAATTGTCATGCGAAAGATCCGGAATCCTTTCAGGGGCAGGGAGGGTTATTCCTGCTTTGGTTGTTCACCTGATCATCTTTCAGGACTTCAGCTTTCCTTTTTTGAGGAAGGAGATGATATCCTTTCTGTATGGGAACCGAAACCCCGGTTTGAGGGTTATCATGGGGTATTGCATGGAGGAATCCAGGCAACCATCATGGATGAGATTGCCAGCTGGGTGGTCTATGTAAAGATCAAGGTGGCCGGACTCACATCCTCGATGAATGTACGGTACCATAAACCTGTCTATATGAATGGGGGTGAGATCACGATCCGCGCCAGGGTACTTCAGATGAGAAGGAACCTGGCCGATATCTGGGTCGGCATTTATAATAAAGAGAATGAACTCTGCTCGGAGGGAACGGTGGTTTTCTTCACATTTTCGGAAAAAAAATCGAAAGAATCATACTTCTATCCCGGAGAGGATGCCTTTGTTGACGATGGATCATAACTGACTGGTCAGCTGACCAAAAAATTCCGGCCAGTCAAGATCTCCAGCACTTTCTCCCATTCGAATGATCACAACCTGTTTTTGGGGGCATACAAATATGAACTGCCCCAGAATTCCTTTGGCAAAAAAACTGCCGTTGTTCAGTACCCTCCAAAAATAGGTGTAAGGATAACCCTGTGAATCCCTGGAGTCATTCTGAATCTTCAGGGTTTCATCAACCCAGGACGAAGGAACAACTTCATGACCTCCTGACACACCTTTATCAAGGTAAAGCTGACCGAACAAGGCAAAATCTTCAGGCACTGCATTGATGCAGCAAAACGACTTGGCTTCCCTGTGCTTTTTGCTGTCAAGGCTCCATGTGGCAGGATGACCGGCTCCCATGGGTTTCCAGATCTTCTCCTCAAAATAGGTTGCCAGCCTCATTCCGGTTGCTTTCTCAAGGACCATTGAGAGGATCTGCGTGTTTCCGCTCTGGTAGTCGTACTCTTTGCCAGGGGATTTCACAACCTTCAGTTTAAGCGTATAACGACGCAGATTCAAACCGTAATAGAACTTAGCAGCTTCCCCAAACGGGTTGCTGTATCCTTCATTGAACTTTATTCCCGACCGCATTGTCAGAATGTCTTCCAGCGTCACTTTTTTAAAGCCGGGATCTTTCAGTTCAGGCAGATAATCTGTCACCGGCTGGTGGATATCCTTAATGGATCCTTCGGATACAGCAATTCCGATCATGGCGGAAACGAAGGATTTAGCAACAGAAAAAGATGGAATCACCGAAAGCTTGTCATATCCGTTAAAGTAAGATTCATAAATAATTGTGTCCTTCCTGAGAATGAGAAAGGCGAGCGTTTTTTGTGCCGAAAGGAATTTCTCCAGATTTCCGGAATCCTTACTGCTGCTGAATTTTGCAGGTGTATGAAGTTCATTCTGAAGAAGTGCCCTGGATAAACTGTGCGGTGAAAGGCCCGGCCGGACTGTATCTGCCGGAAACTTTTTATAGTCGCTTACATCGGCATAATTCCAGTAAACATAACGGGCAACATGACATGAAGTAAAGGAAAGACAGCAGAAACAAAACACCTGGAAGGTGATCCTTCTAATGCGCGATGCCATTCTTGATCACATAATCTTTTCTGACCGACCTGCTTTTTGCATCATACTTCACGTTGTATCTGCTCTTGTTCTTTTTTGGGTTGTAACCCCGGTAGGTGTTGTTTCCTTTACAGATAGATTCCCTTGAATGAGATGCACACGAAGAAATTATAACTGAAAACAGAAATAGGAATGAATATAATATCCACCGGTTCCGGGTCAAACTCATAGGTTCAGTCAGTTATAAAAGGTCAGTAAAATTATCACAATTATTGATACCAAGCAAAATATTTTATACTTTTGTAAAAGTATTATCTAGTATACTAATTTTGTTTATTAACCTATCGTCGACCCTTTAAACATCTATCAATATGAAAAAGTATTTTCTCTTTTTGCTATCACTGGTTCTGTTTTTTCTTTCAGGTAGCCTATCGGTTCTGGCACAGGGCACAACATCGGCCCGCCAGGTGATCATTGCCAATGGAGGAAAATTTGAGAGTACACCGCCCTATGCAGATTATGTGACCATTGAATCCTATAACCTTTCCACTCAGGCCGTGACGGTTTTCAATACGATCTATACTCAAAGTACTCAGGATGTGCTTGTAAGCGATAATTTCGCCTTTGTCACAGCCGAGGATTCTATTGTCAAATACAACATTGATACGTACCAGAGGTTAGCCGCCGTCAAAGACTCCGGAATCAATAAACTGGGTCTTTACAACAACAACCGGCTGATCATCACAAAAGAATATCCGATTGGCCGTTTTCGCGTTGAGGTGCTGAATGCCGATGATCTGAGTATGATCGCCCTGGTTGACAGCATTGCCGGTGATTGCCAGGGTGTTTGTGTTTACAACAAACATGCATATGTTGCTGTGGATAGTGGATACCAGGGTATTAATGGACGAATGGCCATCATTGATGCAACCACCTGGAAACTTGAAAGCATTGTTAACTTTGGGCCAACAGCTGTTGGAAGCAGGAGCGTCTATCCTTATGGCGGATATATTTATTGTGTCAACAAGACGCCCTATGGAGGAGGAACTGTTGGAAGTATTACGCGGTATGACCCTGCAACCGGCACCTTTGTCACCAACGTATTGAACGTTAAAGTAGGACCGGGATATGGTATCGCCGGGAACCTTCTTTTCCTTGGAATAAACAACAGTATCGGATCTTACAACCTTGACACACAGGCCATCGCTGATACCGCGATTATCAATTATTTCGGCTCAGCCGGGGCAGTCGAGATCCATTCGGTTGGGGTTGATTACCTTAATAATAAATTCTACACCAATATCGGTAACCGTACGTCATACAGCAAAGGCTTCGTATTTTCTTTCGCAGGAGATTCCCTTACAAGTTATACTACAGGACTAAATTCAGATGCATGTGCCATTGATTTCCGTACTCCTACCGGGGTTGCACCTTCCGGATCTGTTCAGGAGTCAGTATCAGTCTATCCGAACCCGGTGAATGACTATCTCTTCATAAATGTTGGCAATGCCACGAATCTGAATGAAATTAAAATCCTTGATCTCACAGGAAGGACTATTGAAACAAGGCCTGTCAGGGAGGGTGAAAACAATATCCGGATCAGTGTTGCTGATTATCCATCGGGAGTCTACCTTATATCTTTCATGAACAGCCAGGGAACAAAGGTCAGGAAGTTTATCAAGAGATAACCGGAAGAAGGCATAAATAGCCCGATCCATGGTTGTAACCTTCAGGTACCTACAGATTGTTTTTCGTAACGAATGAGAACCAAGCTTATAAGTGCCCTTTGCATCGGGGCTGCGTTTCTTTATTTCTCCATTTCCTGTAATGCACAGTTTCCACCTCCCGCTGGTCAGGCGGGATCAACTGCAATCTTTAAAGACAGCGTTATAATCGTTGGTTGGGCCACGGGCTGTGTGGTTCAGAGAGGATATATCAATCTTTTCGATACTTCCTTAACCTATGATGGCGACAATAAAGCCAATTTCGGAACCGAGGGATCTGCACTTGGTAAGGCTGATGAAGCGCCTGTCAGTCTCGGCGATGGGGGATATGCTATACTTACCTTTGATCATCCTGTTACGAACGGACCGGGGTATGACTTTGCCGTTTTTGAAAACGGGCTTAGCGATACTTTCCTTGAACTCGGTTTCGTGGAAGTCAGCTCCGATGGGGTTAATTATTTCAGGTTTCCGGCTGTCTCACTGACGCAAACATCCAAGCAGATTACAACTTTTGGAACACTCGATGCAACAAAGATCGATAATCTCGCCGGAAAATACCGGGTCGATTATGGTACCCCGTTCGACCTGGCTCTCCTTGACGGGACACCCGGGCTGGATATTACCCGTATAACGCATATCAAGATCATTGATGCAGTCGGATCCATCAAACCGTCCATCGCCAGGTACGATTCACAGGGAAATATTGTAAATGATCCCTGGCCGACGCCTTTCAATACAGGCGGATTCGATCTCGACGCGGTGGGAGTGCTTCATTTTTCATACTCCACGGGTGACCAGGTCTTGTATTTGTATCCAAACCCGGTAATTGACAGGATTACCATCAACCTGTTCATCGGATCTATATTTGACATTGTTATTCATGATATTTCAGGAAAGATGGTCTGGGAAAAGAAAGGTTTACCAAACAATTCAACGATTGATTTAACTTTTCTTTCCTCCGGGATCTATTTTTGTACCTTTACCCTTGAAAACGGAACAACGGTGGAAAAGAAGATTGTCCGGATTTAGCTTGTTCAAGGAACGTAAATTACATATTTGACAAGAAACACTACACATACACGATTTGTTTTATTTTTGATTTTATGTTTTCAGGGCTGCTTTCTTTTCTCACAGAGCCTGAATGATACATTGCATCTTCCCCAGGTTGAAGTTTCCGGAAATTTTACGCTCCGCAATGATGGGTTCAAGAAAATACGGATTGATTCCAATATTCTTGTTCAGTACCTGAGTGCGGATCTTTCGACAATCCTGTCACAGCATTCAACGGTCTTTGTGAAATCGTACGGGAACGGAAGCCTATCAACACCCTCATTCCGTGGAACCTCTGCCAACCATACCCAGGTTGAATGGAACGGGATCTGTATTAATTCGCCCATGCTGGGCCAGACAGACCTTTCTCAGATACCAGTCTCACAGTTTGAAAGCCTTGAGATACTTTACGGTGCTGCAACCGTCGCCAGAACCAGCGGGGCCTTCGGGGGAGTGATCAATCTTGTCAGTAACCCGGATTGGAACAACAGCATCAATGTGATGCTGGCTCAAACCTTAGCAAGCTTTAACAACTATACAACCGATGCCTGCCTGGCAATTGGGAACCAGAATGTGCAATCGATAACAAAGATCAACTATTCCAATGCACTGAATAATTTTCCCTACAATAACGACCAGACCAAATCCACTGAGAAACTTTCCAATGCAGTTTATGTTCTGGGGGGAATCACCCAGGAAGCATTTTTCAGGTTGTCGAAAAAAGATATCCTTACGGCCCGTATCTGGTATAGTATTAATAATCACCAGATTCCACCCATCACAACCAATACCGAAAATGTTCATAAAGAAGAACAAAAGGACCAGACCATCCGAAGCATGGCGGAATGGAGACGCTCTGACTCCAACTATTATTTTACTCTGCGTTCGTCCATGGTTGATCAGTTCATGCGATATACACTTGAAGATAATACCTGGAACCACCATTCCTACTCCTGGGCCAACCGTTTCAGGCTGGTCTGGTCAGGAATCAAAAAATTAACGATCAGACCGGGGGCTGAGTACAATGCTGACTGGGTTATTTCGGATTCATACAATGGAGAGAAAACAAGGAGTACAATTGGACTCTTTGCCGAATTCAATTACAGTGTGGTAAGATGGCTTCAGCTGTCGCTGGTCCTTAGACAGGATATGATCGACAGCAAATTCCTGCCGTTTATTCCTGCACTGGCCATTGAATACAAACCTTTTAAAAAGATCAATCTTTCCTTTTCAACGAACCTTTGTCGTAATTACCGCTATCCCTCATTAAATGATCTTTATTTTGAACCGTATGGCAATGCTGAATTGAAACCTGAAACAGATTATGCCATCGAAGCCGGCACGGTTTACAACTTCGGGAAGAAGGACAAAGGTTTTTTTCTTGAAACTACACTCACTGGCTACTACTCAAAGATCATCAACCAGATACTCTGGAAACCAAATTCTTCAGGCCTTTTTGAACCCCAGAATATCAGCGAAGTCCACGCCAGGGGAGTAGAAGCAGGGCTAAATCTTGCGTGGAACATCTGGCGGTTCAGGTTCTCATCCAGCAATACATGGAACTATTGCAGATCGACGAATGAAAAACCACTTTTTCCCGGTGACAGTACCATGGGAAAACAACTCATCTATACGCCGGTCAATACGTTTAACTCAACGCTCGGCGTTTCCATTATCGGCTTTTATGGTTCTTATGTTTTTTCCTATATCAGTGAAAGGTATACCAGTCCGGATAACAGCACTTATATGCCCGGTTACTATCTTTCTAATATAATTTTGGGGAAAAACTTTCAATTGAAAAAAATTACACTATCTTTACAGCTGAATTTGAATAATTTGTTTGATCTCGATTACCAGTCAATTGCGAACAGGCCTATGCCTGGGCGCAATTATGCATTGATGCTGAAATTTAATTTCAGAAAATAATAGCATAAAGGTATTCCTGCTTTATTAAACATTTACAAAGTGATTTTAAACAAAAAGAACATATATACCTCTGCTGCTTCGAAATTTATCTCCATCCTGCTTCTTATTCCCGTTGTATTGTCTTGTAGTAAGACGCCGATACGTGAAGATTCAACAACGGTAACTCCTCCGCCGGTAAATAAATCCTATGAGAACGGGATCTTCGTTGTGAATGAAGGGAACTTCAATTCAGGAAATGCCTCTATTACATTTATCAATACGAAAGACACAACCGTTGAACAGGATGTCTTCAAAACACATAATGACCGCCTCCTGGGTGACGTTGCGGAAAGCATGCTGACCTTTAACAACATGGGGTTCATCATTGTGAATAATTCAAACACCATTGAAGTTGTATCCCTTAAAGACTTTAAATCAATAAGAACCATGACCGGGTTCAGTTCTCCCCGTTTCATGGCCATCTTCGATTCTTCGAAAGCCTACGTGACCAACATGAATCTGAGTGTGTCGGTAATTGACCTGACAACACTGAATATAAAGAAATCCATCCCGACCAACAGCTGGACCGAATCCATGATACGGTTCAACAACTACATGTTTGTCACTACCATCGGGAACATGGGTCTGCCCACTGCGCAGCGGAATGCGAGAATCCTGGTCATTGATACAAAGTCAGACCAGATTGTTGACAGCATCAAAACAGGCAAAGAGCCCATCTGCATGGTGATGGATAAAAAAGATAAAATATGGGTTCTCTGCACCGGCGGCTTTGATCAGGTTGAGGCTCCGACCCTTATAAGGATAGACCCTTCATTGCGCCTTGTTGACAGAACCTTCACCTTTTCTGGTGGAGTTCCATCAAGGCTTTGTATAAACAATCAAAAGGATACCCTCTATTTTCTTAACAATGGTGTCTACCAGATGCCTGTGTCTGCAACAGTCATCCCAACCGCCCCATTGATTCCCTCCAACCAGCATCTTTTCTATGGCCTTGGGATCAACCCGACGAATGGAAATATCTTTGTGTCCGATGCCAAAGATTATATTCAAAACGGAACGGTATACCAGTATGATCAATCAACTGCATCCCTCCTGGGGACATTCCCGGCAGGCAGGATCCCTGGGTCTTTCTGTTTTACGACAGCATCAAAGAAAAAATAAAAAATTACACCTTTAAGATGAATGAAGCAATCCATACCGATTGGATCGGTAATATGTCATTTGATTCCGATGTTGATGGCTACCAGATTCATTTTGATGCTGAGGAGAAATTCGGAGGAACCCGCCATGGTCCCCGCCCAAAACCCGTTGTTCTGTCAGCACTGGCTGCCTGCACCGGGATGGATGTGGTTTCAATCCTTGGGAAAAAACAGGTAAAATTCACGGCTTTCAGGATCAGTGCAAAGGGAGAAGTAACAGAAGACTATCCGAAATATTATCAGAAAATCCACCTGGTTTATATTGTTTCAGGTCCCGGTTTTAAAGATAATGATGAAATCAGGATAAAAGTGAACCGGGCCGTAAGACTTTCAAGAGATAACTATTGTGCCGTTTCTGCCATGCTGAAAAACTCCTGTGAGATCACCGATGAGATTATACTACAGGATTCATAACCTGATCTGCTGCACTATTTCCCGGAATTCAGATAAGATCATTGCCGTAGCCCCCCAAATGGTCGTTCCTTCAATCAAAAAGCAAGGAACTGTAAACTGAGTACCTCCTGCTGAGATTTCCTGAGTAACAAGGTTGTTGTCATCCAGCAGTTCACTTACAGGGATCTCAAAGATCTTTTCAACTTCATTTACCTGGGGTACAAAAGCCGGGCTTCCGCTTGTAAAACCGATAAAAGGCTGAACCAGGTAATTGCTCGGCGGAATATAGAGTTCTGTTAATCGCCCCAGAATGTTTATCTGAGCAGGATCCACTCCAATCTCTTCATACGTCTCACGGATTGCAGTCTGCATAAGGGTTTCATCCGGAGTTTCATACCGTCCTCCCGGTAAACTGATCTGTCCGCTGTGAACTCCGTTATAAGTGGGACGAAGCGTAACAGCAAAGTTGGGTTGGAATGTTTCCCTTCCCGGATAAAGAAGAATAAGGACGCTGCTTTTAATAGCCTTATCCGGCAGGTAAAATGCTGACATCTCCCGAATCCTTCGGGTTGAAGTCATCCGCAATTGAACCGGTAACCCTGGTAAGGGGAAGGTAAGCTGGTGCGACAAACGATTTATAAAATCAGTAAAAACCATTTATTTTGAAGGGGTAAAATATTGACAAAATTACCATTTATGAACGGTAAAAAGCAGTATTATTGTCAAAAATTCCTTGTGGTTATGGTCAAGCATAAATTGAAACCTGCTGACAAAAATGAGGATCTGGTCTCTATGTCCAACGATCTGATCCTGTACAATGATGAAATAAATACATTCGAGTTTGTCATAGAATCCCTTGTGGAAGTTTGTGGCCATGATTTTGAGCAGGCGGAACAGTGCGCTCTGATTGCCCATTTTAAAGGCAGATGTGCGGTTAAATCAGGCAACTACGAAGATTTAAGAGGGATGTCGGATGAACTTACCATGCGGAGATTGACTGTCTCAGTCGAATGAGCCGGTGATTTTTACAGAAAGGATCCTGCTGACTTATTAACAAATTGTTAATAACTATAGTTTATAATTTGTTTATAATACCCTGCCTGAATAATTGCTTTTCCCGTTTAAGAGATCGTACATTTGATTTATCAAGTAAGAGATAAAGGGCCCGTTCTGAAAAAATGGGAAGTGAAAGCAGGAACCCGCAAGGGGGACAGCACTCGCTGACCAGGCCCGGAGGAAGCAAATTCCGCAAGAATAGGCAGAAAACCGGGAGTAATTTCAGAAGGAGAGGACCGGAAGAAAGAAGCCGCAAGGTTTCAGACCAAAGGAAACCGGGAAGAAAGAACGGGGGAGACCCTGTTCAAGTAAACCAGCCACAATAACGGTAGCTTGAGGCATCTGGTGACCCAGGTTGCCGGAATGTCGGATGGGGATCTTATCGAACAGATAAGATCCCCATTTAGTTTTAAATACCTGTACCCTTAGTCACAAAAAAACCTCCTGTCAGGAGGTTTTTTTTAGTTAAAGGATGGAGAACTATTGCTGAACCTTTACGTCAATTGTGATGGTGCCTGTTACATCCGGTGTAACTGCATCGATCTTGATCATCCCTTTTTTACCACCGGCAGTTGTAAACGCATAATACTCGTTTACCCCAAGATTGGTAATTTTTGGCAAGGTAACACCCGACTGATTCTGGATGACAATCATGCTGTCATTGGTGATGGTTGGCCAAGTTGCCTGATCCCCGGCATCATAAAAATATGCCCAATCGATCCGTGCAGCATTGATTTTGGCATCCTTCATCGAATGAACAATTCCATCGGATGAAGAAAAGAAGTTTCCCGAAGTGCTGATTTGAGCTCCAATCACTTTTGTCGCCCATTTGAATATCGGACCTGCGGGTGGTGGACTTGTAGTAGTGATGACCAGGGAAAGAGTCAGAGAATCACCCCGGCTGTTAAAAATTTTAAAGTCCCAGTTTTCGTCGCCTGCGATGGGTCGGGCAATGGTATGGAGATCATAGCTAAAACTTGAAAGAGTAAAACTGGTATCTTTGACAACAGAGGGTTTTGTCTTAAAAGTACGCATAACCAGAAAACGTTTCAGAATATAATCACCGCCTGAAGCATTGATGCCGAAGAGAAGGGTAGAAGTGCCCTGAATAGTCTGATTTGATGAAATATAACCAGAACCTGTTTTAAAACCAATCTGAGAGTAGGTCACGCCAGGGGTGCTGCTGGATTTTTTACACGAACTTATAAAGATCGCACCCATGATAAAAAGCGAAAGGAATAATACTACTAACTTTTTCATTTTAAAATAATTTAGAAATTATTGAGCTTCTGTAAAAGGAATGACTTCCATGCAAAAATACTCATTTAACATGGGCAATCAAACAATACTTTTCAACTAAAGAATGAAAGGAATCAATGCTTTCCGGTCAGCAGGATAATCCGGAAAGGTGGCCTTATACCATTTATGATGATGCAACGCCCTCGGCATCAGATTTACCAGAGTCCAGATGGCAAAGGCAAGTCCTGGCAAACTCCAGGTCATCAATGCAAAACCGGTCCATTCGATGATCTCACTGAAATGGTTCGGACATGAGATATAACGGAAAAAGCCTCCGGTTGGAATTTTGTAACCCGTTTCCCCCGGCTTTCTGAGATGAATTAATATGTTATCAGCTTGCCAGTTTATTGCCATACCTGAGCAGAACAGGAGGACCCCAATGATAAAACGGGGATCATATAACCATGATAATTCATACTGGCCAGAAAGGGATCCAAGGTAATAACCATTGATGTAGCCATTAACCAGATTAAAACAGAAAGCCATCAGCACAATGGTCACCGGCATCATTTTTCCTTTTGTATGCAAACGGAATGGAAAGATCAGCGTACGGTTCAGGTAATGAATCATCCAGAACGAAAAAAATATCCAGGGGAGCAGGTTGTGATGATTCGTTCCGAACAGGAAAAAGCCTGCAAAAAAGAACAATGCCGGAGATTCCATCATGATCCACCCGGCTTTATTGTTTATCAGGGGCCCCCATGATTTTGTGGTATGTCTTCCATAGGGAGCAATGATCTTAAGTACGATTGGAAATATAAGGATTGCGATTGCTATCCACACATAAACAAGCAAATAGAAGTTAGCCGAACTCATCTTTCTTTAGTTATTTGTTAAGATATCCATTTGTTTTGAACCAGTCCATCACATCCTTTACCGTCTCATCCAGGCTTCTCGGATTAAATCCAAGTTCCCGTTCAGCCTTGTCGGAGCTGATATTTTTACTGCTTCTGATAATTATCTCCAGCGATTCGCGGGTATATAACGGTGTTCTCCTGCTTATCCTGCTGTAGAGAGTGATAAACGGAAGTCCTATCCAGGCGAGCCAAAACGGCATCACCGTGCTGACAATCTTTTTGCCGGTATGTTTTTCAATCAGTGCTGCCACTTCAGGTAAACCATGCCAATGACCAGCCAGCAAATATTTCTCGCCTTTCTTCCCTTTTGTAATTGATTTGATTGCCCCATCAACGATATCCCGCACATCCACCCAATTGTATCCCCCGGGAACAAGTGCAGGGATCTGGTGAAAATAAAGTTGCAGGAATGCTTTCCCTGTAAGCGATGGCTCATAATCCATGGGACCGATGATGGCGGTTGGGCTTAGCACGAAAGCGTCCAGTCCGTCTTTCGCGGCATTCATCACAATACGCTCCCCATCCGCTTTTGAGCGGTCATAGGCCAGGGCCTCTTCCCCGACGAGTTGTCTTGTTTCATCCAGAACCTGGTCATGAGGTTCCTGGCGAAACGCATGAATGGAACTGAAATGAATGAAACGTTTTACGCCTGTCTCTTTTGCAAGTTCAACCATAAACCGGGTGCCTTCGGTGTTAACCGCCCGCACGGAGCCGCGAGAATCACCCGTTATCGAAATCTTCGCAGCCAGGTGAAAAACGATCTCTGCTCCAGTCAGAAAGGGCTTAAGTGATTCTTTGTCAAGCAGGTCGCCCTTATAGATCTTTACATCGAGATTCTCAAGTCCTTTGGTGTTCTGATGCACCAGTGCCCGAACCTCATGCCCGAGCTCCAGCAGTGCTTTGCTTAAGTTTACGCCAACATGTCCGTTTGCACCTGTAATTGCGATTATCATACTCCTATATTTTTAATGAGAGGCGCAAAGATAATAAGATTTCAAAAACAGCAATAAGAAAGAAATGAGCCGGAAAACTATGCAGAAAGCTGCTCTTTGAAAGGTCTTGTGTTCAGGATGTTTTGTACCGGCCTGAACTCGCTTCGGATAATCGCCCAACGTTCAGGATATTCGCTGAAAAGGAATAAAATTTTTTGCTTATGCTTTTTTAATGCATCGGTGATGGCTGGAGGAGAAACCGGCGTCGGGAATTCATGGCCGATGTTGGCGCCTGTCAGGAGCATATTCTTAGATTTGACAAGCTGGGCAGCATTTTCCAGCTTATCAAGGAGTAAAAATGTTTTATTGTATTTAACCGGGACATCACCCATGGGTTCAGCAAGAGGTTCCTTTTGCCGGACAACTTTGCTCTCGTCAGTAATAATATGATAATCAGAAATCAACACGATATCAGCAGCTCCATCCAGATTCATCGCCTCAGCAAAGCCTGCGGCCTGAAGAATGATGGACTTCAGGTTGCCAATATCACCGCTGAACTCCTTGATTTTTTTAAGTGCATGGTCGGATAATCTGTAATGGATGCCATTGCTTTTCTCAAGTTCAACAAGATAGCTGTTACTAAGCCGGATCACTCCTTCCTTGTATTTCTCGGCCGTGTTCTCAAGTTCACCCTGTAAATAACTCCTCTCCCTTAGAATCGCCCGTGTATTTTCATTCAAGCTGGCAAAAAGATCCTTATCATTCCGGTTGATCTGCAGAAAAGCCAAAATGGAATTTCGAAGAATATGACCGATGATGGTCTTGTTATCGGTTGAAAGAATCTTGTTCGGACTTATGGTTCCGAAATTGCTGAGATCCTGGTTGAAATAGATAAAAAAAAGATCGTTCTTGGTATCGAATAAATTAAGAATACGAATAAGTAATATACTGTTATTTAGTTCATTAAATATCTCCAATTGAACTTTTTCTTTATGCTTGATTTCAAATGGCAGATCTTCTTTCCTTAACCAGGAATAGGGGGCATTCTCAGTCCTGAGACGATTAAAGATGGATGGTGAATCCGATACTTTAAAAACCTCCAGGATGTATTCGTCATTTTCCTTTCTGATGATATCTGATGTCACTTCTCCGGAATCCGGAGAAAAATGCACAGCAATCACCTTTTCAATTCCCGGAAGAAGAGAGGGGATCAGTTGAAGGATGAAAAGAACCTGCTTTTCGGCGAAAGAAAAAACTCTTTTCATGGAAACATGGATATAAACTTACACTGCTCCAAAGATTCCATTGGGTATCCGTTTGAACTCATGGACCTCAGCGAATGAATTAATCCTGGAGTTGCGAACAAAGATATACTTAAATTTAAGCTTAAACAAATTTTAGCTTAATTATTTTCTTAAATTAATTAAGTTTTTCTTTCAGGAAATAATTCATTACTAATTTAAGCAGCATATTTCATTTAATTCTCTTGTTATAAGATTATTATTACTATATTTTTGTTTCCGGATTAAGTTATTTCAACATCGATCATTAAACTATACACCATAATTTTGCTTAAATATATTAAGTATGGCAGAATTGGATTATTATTCGGTAATGCAGAAGCGTATCGAATATTTTGCTAAAAAATACGATCCCTACAACCGGTTAACAATTAGAGAAGAAATAATAACCCGGAAAGAGCAGCCTAAAAAGCCTAAAATGATCCGGCAGGGGATTTCAACAGTTTTTTCCACTCTGATTTCCTTTTTATTCTGAAGGTTTCTGTTATATTTGTAACAAAAACATCAGTATGAAAACGTTTAAAAAGATCATTCTGGTAATCGGGATCCTGGTTGTAATTCTGATCCTCATTTCCTTCCTTCTTCCAAAGACATATCATGTGGAAAGAAGTACGGTCATCAAAGCCGATAAGACAATTATTTACAACCTGACCAGTAACCTTACTAAATGGGATCTCTGGGCCCCCTGGACAAAATCAATGGACTCAACAGCAGTTTTTGAACTGATTGGTCCTGATGGACAAATCGGAACGGTAAGAAAGTGGGACGGGAAAACTATTGGAAACGGACAGATGACGCTTACGCAGCTTAATCCGGGTGAACTTGTAGCCTACGACCTGATGTTCCAGCATGGTAAGTACAATTCAAAAGGCAAGTTTATCATAGAGGCATCCGGGGATTCGACCAAAGTCTCCTGGAGCGATAATGGGGATCTTGGGTACAATCCAATTTCACGTTATTTTGGACTTTTCATGGGGAAAATGATGGGACCTTATTTTGAAAAAGGACTGGCTAAACTGAAGCAAATTGCTGAAGCAAGGAAAGGCTGGCCGGTGATAATAGAAAAGCAGATGCCGGAGCAGAATGCATTGATTATCAAGGATAGCGCCGGACCCAAGACCTATGCCCAGGTTCTCGGTAAAGGATACGGAGAGATCATGCAATATATAAAAACCAACAAGCTTCAGGTCACCGGGCCTCCGTTTGCAATTTATCTTAAATGGGATTCCGTGACGATGTTTTCAGTCATGGATCTGTGCATTCCGGTGGAAAAGGCTGAAAAAGGCAAAGGCAGAATCCAGGCAGAAAAGTTACCTGTTCAGAATGTTGTTATGGCCCTCTATTATGGACCGTATGATAAAACAGCCATGACCTACCAGATACTGGATCAATATTGCAAGGAGAGCGGAAAAATAATCACAGGAGGCCCCTGGGAGATCTATGTTACCGATCCTATGACTGAAAAAGATCCCATGAAGGTTGAAACGGATATCATTTTCCCGGTGAAATAGTCACTCTCGTTTCATCCTTCCCGAAATACAGCGTGCCCTTTGGAATTAGAATCTTTTCAAAGGTGTCGGAATTCATCAAATATCAAAAAAAAACAATAAATTTGCGCTGTTGTTTTGACCTGTCTTGGTTTTTCATGGGATTCGTTTGCCGCTGTTCGCAGGGAACATGAAACAGTTCCAAAAAGCTCTTTACTTGTTTTCAGGAAGGGATTTTAAATAAGCCCGGTCGATAAAAAATTACCTACGTGCTGCCCGTGAAAAGTTACTTTTACGGATAAACACCTCAAGCTCACAAACTATGGCCAACACCATTGATCACTTCCATTCTGCACTCAAAACAGAACTTGATCTTACTCAAAAATACATTATCTCTTTTTCTGAAGCTAAAGACAGTCTGACCAGAAAGTCAATAGGCCATATTGTTAAGAACAAGGGAAAAATGCTGAGGCCTATCTTGCTGATCCTGTCAGGCTGGTATTCCTATCGTGCCTCAAACCCGAAGTCAAAAGATGACACTCTTTTCATTGATGACATCGCTAAGGTTGCTGCGATTCTGGAACTGATACAAATGAGTTCTCTCATACACGATGATGTTCTTGATCATGCATCAGTAAGAAGAAACAAAGCCACACTCAACAACTTAAAAGGTAACAGGTTCGCCATATTACTGGGAGATTACCTTGTAGCCCAATCATTAAAAAACTGCTATCAGCTGATTCATAATGCAGAGAGGATATTTGACCCGGTCATCCTATACTCCATGCTTGACAGTATCAGTAAACTGGTTCTTGGAGAAGTACAGCAGAACAATTTTAACGAGCATACACACAGCTATAAAAACGGGGTTGACAAGTACTTTGAGATCGTTGAAAATAAGACAGCAAGTTTATTTTCATTATCCTGTTTCGTAGGTTCTTCCATTGGAAGCAGGGATACAAAATATACTGAAATATTAAAACAGCTTGGGCATAATATAGGTATCGCTTATCAGATCATTGATGATATAAGGGACTTTGCTCCTACAAAGGAGATTTCAGGTGAGAAAAACTTTCAGGATATTCGCTTTGGAATCAAAACACTGCCGATCATTTACGCTTTTCAGTTTTCACAAAATGGCGAGTCTGAAAGACTAGCGGGCTACTTCAATTCCAGAAAAGATCTTTCAAAAAAAGAAAAAAACGAAATAACCCTTATTCTCACAGGTACCCAGAGTATTGAAAGGTCGTTCAGGAAAGTTCAATTTTATATTTCCAATGCCCGGCAAATTCTAAGCCAGCTGCCTGAGAACCAATACTCAATCATGTTGTCAGAGATGGTAAGTTATTTGTCAGAGAGTAGCGAGAGAGCTGTTAGCGATATCATTAAAACAAAGCCGTAAATCAGGAACAGCTGGAGACGAATTCCCAAATACAGTATGATGCAGATGTATTAATCGCCGGGGCCGGACCCTCCGGATCCATCTGCGCTTATTACCTGGCCAAAGCAGGAAACAAGGTAATCCTGATAGACTCAGAAGATTTTCCCAGAGAAAAAATTTGTGGTGGATTTGTCAGCCCGACAGGCATCAATGAGTTATTGAATATCGGCATTGGAGATCTGACCGATTTCCAGCAAGCCAATGTAATAACCTGCGCCGCAGTATATATTGACGGGCAAAAGCTGATAACCGGTGACATCCCAAACCTGGATGGGATGGTGAATTTTGGCCGGGTATTCCCGAGAGTACTGCTTGACAACCTGGTACTTGAAGCAGCCAGAAAGCAAGGAGTTAACGTTATTACACGATGTAAACTGGAGCATTATACCGTTTATGACAATCATGTAGCAATTGATTGTAAACAGGAAGATAAGGAACAAAATTTTAAAGTAAAACTTCTTGTCGGCGCGGATGGCAGCAACAGTACAGTTGCACGAATAATGAATGGTAAAAGACCTGATCCTCAACACAGAATCGTTGCAGTTCGTGCCTATTTTGAGAATGTAAATCTGGTTCCGAACCAGGCAGAATTGTTCTTCACCAGCAAAAGCTTTCCAGGTTATTACTGGTTTTTCCCGATGGGGCCGACTACGGCCAATGTGGGTGTTGGAATGAGCCTGGAGAATTTTCCAAAAACGGAGACGAACCTGAAAGAGTTGCTGAACGATATCCTTGAAAATGATCCTTCCCTGAAAGCAAATATCGGAACCGGAACGATGGTTGGGAAAGTAGAAGGATGGCCATTATCCATCTATAATCCTGATGCGACGATTGTAAAAGACAGGCTTCTTCTTACCGGGGATGCTGCAGGGCTGATCAACTCGATCAATGGTGAAGGCATTCAATATGCATTGCAAAGCGGAAGGTGGGCTGCGGAGAGTATTATCTCCTGTTTTGCAGCAAATGACCTGAGCGGTAGTGCTTTAAAGATCTTTGATCAAAAAGTGCGAAGGGAGATCGGGTTTGACATGAGTTTATCCAATCTTGTCCTTCAGGTCATCCGCAACAGGAATTTGAATCCACTGTGGATGAAGGTTTTGAAAATTTTTATTGCCCAGGCAAAAAGAGATGAAAGATATACGACCATTTGCGGCGGAATTCTTGCAGGAATGGTCCCGACCAATAAGGCAGTCACCGTCTATTTTATCCGTAAAAGCATCTTGCAGGCGCTAACCACTGCGTTTTATGGTGAGGGAGGCATCTTCAGATTCATTAAGCAGTTTACGGTACTCGGAAGCATTGCGGTTTGGCAGGTGTTACTCCAAAGGAAGGAATACTGGAAGTGGTTTAAAGGAATTCTTAAAGGAGCATGGTTATCTCTTCGCCTGCGAAATCAATAATTACTCTTTGCGGGAGCAGTTAAATTGTCGTATCCTGGTACACATTCTCAATCAGCCCGGTCCCGTATTTTTTCTCCAGCCTCTTCACAATGAAATGGCCACGTGCCATCTCCTGAAAGTGGTTAATGAATAAAACATTGATGGTTCCTCCTGTAATTGCACCCACGATGGGAATGGCTTTGGCTGCAACTTCTTCCGTGATCACAACACTGAAGCGGGAAGCGATGGCTGCAATCAGCCGCAGCAGGGGAGGAGCCCCTTTTTCAGCCAGGCCTCTTTCGGCAATGAATGCAGCCGCCTCAGAAACAGATTTTGCGAGCATGCTGCGAACCGCCCAATAACCACTGCTGACAGTTTCGTGCTTCCGATCAGCGCCACCCAGGGCAAAAACCTCAAGGCAGGATAATTTCACTTCCAGTTGCCGGATGTCATGGCCTTCACTTCGGGCAATATCTGCGATGGACCTCAGGATGATGCATGTTGAAACGGGTAACTCGATGGAAAGTGCTGCAAATCCTGCCATACCACCCGCCACACCCGATCCGGTTATCAATAATTTATGCAGCCAGTCCTTCGAACTCTTTCTCTCGGTTTCACCCATTGTGAGTACCGCAAATTCAAGTCCTTTCAACAAAGATGCCTGGGTAATGCTACCAATCTTGTCATTAATATTTTTTGGCAGGAGTTTAAATCCTTCCTCAATGGGTCTTCCGATCAGATCGGTGATCCTTGCCGTCAGACCCGGGTTCTCAAGGATTGATTTTGCAGTCTGTAAACTGATCAGATCTTCCTGCGAGAGCATTGTATTTTCTGAGATTGTGACCATAACCCAAAGTTTGTTTGATAGGGAACTGTTCTCTAAATAAAACCAATAAATGAAATAAAAAGTATATATTTGATTTTAATTAAATTTCTCACTATTTTTTTCAAACACTTCTCTCCACTTAAAAATATTTACTAAATTGCCAACTAATAATGGAGACCAGAAACCATTTAAAAAACGGGGATATACCGAAAATCCATAGGAGTAGGGAAACTCAAAAACAAAAACAGATGACACAACCAATTCCACAATTTAAAAATGAGCCAATTGTAGTATTACTTCTCGGCTTTGTAACCTGCGGTTTGTATTTAATCTACTGGAATATCAAAGTGGCAGAAGTACTGAACGCTGTTGCTGAAAAAGAAATCATCTCGCAGCCCATTGCAATTTTCTCAGGGTGCTGCATGCCAGTTAACCTGTACTTCTATTACCTGGCAGGGAAAGAGGGATTGCCGAAGGTGTATGAGATTACCGGAAATGCCGGAAAGGATCAATCTGTTCTTCTCATGATTCTCGGATTTTTCTTTCCTATGGTTGCTGCAATGATTGTTCAGGGTGACATCAACAAACTATACCAATAATACAAGGATAAGACGTAAGATATATGGAATTGCCGGCGCTCTCGTGACGCTGGCAATTCCATATTTTTTAATGCTTCAGAACTTCAGGGATCATATCGAAACAGATCAGTCCCTCTGTCCCTTCAAAATGATCACAGGTTTTCCCTGTCCCGGTTGCGGAATTACCAAATCACTCATCTATCTTTACGAAGGGGATATCCTTAAAAGTTTCTATTACCATCTGTTCGGACCCTTTACTTTTTTATTCTGTGTTGCAGTAATCGTAGTTTTATCGGTCGAACTGATCACAAAGAAAGAATATTTCCGGAATATTTTTTATAGTAAAAAGATCGCCTATTTCCTTGGGATCACGCTTGGCATTTATCATCTGGCAAGATTAATCGTCTTCATTTCCACGAACAGTGTCAGCGACATCCTTCACCAGTCAATCTGGAGGTAATCATTATCTCTTTCTTCCATTATTGATCCAATGTTGATCCAATGTTCTTCCAATGTCATCCAATCAGGTCCGATATTTTCAGCTTTTAATTGGAGACCATTGGATCAATATTGGAAGAACATTGGAAGAACACTGGAAGAAGGATTCGTCTTTTCTGAATTTACCGGTGGAGTCTTCAATAGTTGAACTCAACGTTACCCGGCATTAAAATTTGCTTTATTATAAAACCTGATATGGGACTTCGCCTGGCGGCTCAGTCACCATATCTTTCTTCTTATCTGTTAGTTAGTCTAATATTAACCTGTTTCAACCTTCACCGGAAAAAGGTAATTTCTCCCAATATCTCGTCATCGGACATAAATAGTTTGGTTTGAAAATTTTATTATAGATTTGTTTGACTTTTGACAAAAAGAATAATATGAAAAAAATTTACATTTTTCTGTTTCTAAATTTTTTATTCTTTTCCATTTCCGCCCAAACCTGGGAATGGTCAAATCCAAAACCATGCGGAAACGTCATGGAGGGGATATATTTTACTGATCCATCAACCGGGTACATCGTCGGTACTGGTGGAATAATTATGAAAACCACGGATGGGGGAGATACATGGAATATTCTTAATTCTGGTACATTAAATGATCTCTATGATGTTTCCTTTCCCGATGCGAATACAGGATATGTCGTTGGTGCTGGTGGAACCATTTTAAAAACCACTGATGGAGGCAATACATGGATAAATATACAAGAAGGATATGATTACTTTTACTCCGTTAGTTTTCCTGTGGCAGACATAGGGTATGCATGCAAATGGGTCACAGGGTGGTGGGGCAATTCATGGCAGGAAATACATAAGACAACTGACGGTGGAAATACATGGAATAAACTTTCAGACTCGGGGTGTCCTCAGAAAATATGCTTCCTGACATCCGATACCGGGATTTACACGGGCCAGGGGATTTACACAAGTGTATATGGCATCATTAAGCGAACAACGGATGGCGGATTAACATGGGATACCTGCTGGTCATCCTCCACAATTCTGTATACTAAAGGAATTTCATTTGTTGATCACAGTACCGGTTTTGTAGTAGGAGAACACGGAACAATTTTGAAAACGACGGATGGTGGTATTACATGGCAGTTGCTGGTTTCAGGAACAACAGAAAGACTGCATTCAGTATTTTTTGTAAATGCACTTACGGGATTCGCTTCCGGCGACAGTGGAATTGTATTGAAAACAACCAATGGCGGGGTTACCTGGACAATCAAAACTGTGCTCTCTGATGGGAATTTTTATTCTGTATGGGGCAGGGATATTGATAATTTCATATTTGTCGGACAAAAGAAATGGACAAAATATGAGAGCAGAATGTTTAAAACATCAAATGGGGGGAATACTTTTACAAACATGCTTAGCGGAACACTTCATAACCTTAATGGTATTTGCTTTCCACTTTCCAATATTGGAGTTGCAGTTGGAGATTCAGGAGATATCGTCAGGACTATGGATGGTGGAAATTCCTGGACTATAATAAATACAGGAGATACAATTAACCTTACTGCGGTTGATTTTCCATCATCTGGTACAGGATATATTGCAGGACAATCGGGAAGGATACTAAAAACCACTAATGGAGGGATTTCATGGGTTATACAGATCTCGGGGACAAACCAGCGGCTCAATTCCATTGATTTTTATGATGAAAATCTGGGGTTTGCTGTAGGGGATTCAGGAACAATTTTAATAACCACAAATGGAGGAAATTCCTGGACCACACAGGTTTCCGGGACCCTTCAGAACCTTCTCGGTGTAAGTATAGTCAATGCGTCAACAATATTTACAGTTGCACGGGGAGCGATCATTAAGACAACCAATGGGGGAGCGTCCTGGGTTACGATAAAAACCAGTTCCGCCTTTGATTTCTATTATTCAATCGACTTTGTAGATCAGAATATCGGATATGTTGCCGGTTCGGAAATATTTAAAACACTGGATGGCGGTGCTACATGGAGTGAATTTTCCTTTGGCGGGAATGATGAATTCTATTCCATCTGTTTTAGAGATGCTTTAACGGGATATGCAGTGGGTATGTTGGACAGTTTACTGTACTATCCGGCTACAGGAATCATAAAACTGACCACTGACGGAGGGGCGACATGGACTGATCAATCCATTAGTAATAACCGTGCACTGCATGCTGCATGTATTACTCCTGATAATGCCGGAGTCACCTGCGGAGAATATGGAACAATTCTGACTACTGCAAATGGCTGTGTCGGTATTACAAATAAACCGGCCAGCAATTCAATTAAATTGTTTCCAAATCCTGCATCAGACATGGTGACACTTGAATGTCAAAGACCAATAACGGGAGAAATAGTAATCTTCAATTCTGATGGAAGAAAAATATTTACAAGTTCTATTACGAGTAAAAAGATAACAACTATCAATATCAGTCATTTTGTACCTGGTGTTTACTGTGTAATGATCACTGATGATCAAAAGATAAGGGTGGTAGAGAAGTTTATTAAAAAATGATCATTTATCCTCAGAGATTTGAGGAGATTGTCCGGAATAGTCTTGCATTTCTAGGCTACAATTAATTGATAATCATATTTTTGACAAAATGCTTATGTCCTATAATTAATAGTATGCAGATAATTAAGTTGTTACAGATAATTCTTACTTACCTTCCTACCAAAATTATTCTCAGAATGTTAACAGGTTATATTCTCTTTAACTGCATATAAGTTACAAATTTTTAGTAGGGCGGACCGAGGGCAATTGACTTTCCGGGCAGTAACCTCTTGTTTATCATTCATTTCAAGAATAACCAGAGAATAACCTATTCACAAACTATTACAAATCTTTAAATTAGCCAATAAAAATTAACTGAACCACACATTTACAGATAAAAATACTGAAAATAATGGGGTCTGGCAACCATGAATGTGAATCGTTAATAAAAATAATTTAAATACAGTTGTCCAATCGGACTACTTTTTATATCTTTGCAATGTGGAAAAAAAGCGTGAACTCTATTTTTTTAAGAATTACTTCTATGATTTCTATGTAAGGCAAAAGCCTAAAGTCAAGAAAAAGATTGTCTGGACATTAAAGGTGATCGAGGAAGTCGACAGGATTCCGGAAATCTATTTCAAGCATCTGGAAGGGAGTGAAGGGATCTACGAAATCCGGGTACAGGTAGGAAGTGATATCTTCCGGATCTTTGCTTTCTTCGATAAGAACAGCCTGATCATTATCGGGCATGGATTTCAGAAAAAATCGCAAAAGATACCACATGGACAATTAGAATTGGCAGAAAAAATAAGAAAGGAATATTATGAAGAAAAGCAAAAATCTCACTAGTCTCAGCGATTTCGTTGACAAAGAGTATGGTGTCACTGGAACGAAAAAGAGAGAGAAATTCGAATCCGGGTACGAAGCTTTCAAACTTGGGGTGTTAATTCAACAAGCCAGACAAGAAAAGGGGATGACCCAGGAAGAAGTTGCCGTGCTTGCCGGCACAAATAAATCCTATATTTCAAAACTTGAAAAGGATTTAAAAGATATCCGGTTTTCGACTTTGCAGCGAATTATCAAAGATGGACTAGGCGGGCATCTTGAGTTGTCAATCAAGTTATAACTGGGAAAAGTAATTAAACATTTTTCGGAATCATACATACCAAAAGCGGATTTTCAAAAATATTCAATGCGATATAAATGAAAAAACATATTTGCATTTGCATGTTGATGTTTCCCATTATTGGATTTGCCCAACAGCCCTGGGAAAAATATTCTCCGATGGATTATGCCTGGAAACATGTCGGAAATACCCAATTCTCGCCCTGTTTTGGAGCCCCCAATCTTGTTTTCAGTCCATCCGGGGAACCATTTGTAGCTTTTGAGGATGGGTCGACTGCTCAGGCAACGGTAATGAAGTTTGACGGATTGAACTGGGTCAATGTCGGGTTGCCAAAATTCACCCCGGATGCTGCTGATTGCCTTAGTCTAGCTATAGATCCGTTGAATGGCGAGCCCTATGTGGCATACATGGACTGGGCTAATAGTGGCTTGCGCACTTCGGTCATGAAATTTGATGGCAGTAACTGGGTATATGTCGGGAATCAGTTTTTCTCGGCAGCGGGTCAGACTGTGGCTCAAAGTATTGCATTCAGTCCGGTTGACAATATGCCCTTTGTGGCATTTGAAGATGGGGGATGGGGCTACAATGCAAGAGTAATGAAATATAACGGCACAGACTGGGTAAATGTAGGAAATCCGGGGTTCTCCAACAATGGGGCAGACTGGACGAGTCTTGCATTCAGCCCTTCTGACAGTCTGCCGTATGTGGCTTTTTCTTCGAATTGTTCTTCCGGCTCCATGAAAGCAACTGTAATGAAATTCAATGGCACCGATTGGGTTTATGTAGGAAATCCATGTTTCTCGCCTAATGGTTCATATTGGACAAGGCTTGTCTTCAGTCCGTCGAACCATCAGCCTTATGTTTCATTTGGGGATTCAACAAATACGGGCAAAGCTACCGTAATGACTTTTAACGGAACTAGCTGGGAATTAGTAGGTAATAAGGGTTTTTCCGGTGGCCCGGCCGGGCCGATAAGTCTTGCCATCGATCCCAATGGTACACCTTATGTGGCTTTTATGGACTATTCACTTTTCAAAACAGCTTCGGTGATGAAATTTGATGGGGCTAATTGGGTTTATGAAGGAAATCCAAGTATTTCACAAGATGAAATTTACTGGACGAGTCTTGCAATCAGCCAATCCGGTCAACCATTTGTGGCTTATAATAATACCGTTAATAATTCGAGAATATCAGTATTGAAATATGATTCTGTAACAGTCGGTATAAATAAGCTAATAGAATCGAATTTATCGGTTTATCCTAATCCTGCCAATGATAAAATAACAATTGAAATCCCGGAAGGTCAGACTCCGGGCCAGTTATCAATGATCAATCTGGACGGGGAAGTGGTTCTGATGTACAGTCTCATAAAACCCAAAACTCAAATAGACATTAGCAATCTGAGAGGCGGTGTTTATTTTATACGGCTGACAACCAAGTTCAAAGTATATGTCGAAAAATTCGTGAAGCAGTAACCTCTTACAGAAACAATCCCTGAAGAAATAAATATTAGTATTTTTTCTGTGAGCGGAGTATAAAAAGTTGATTATTGATTGAGATTGAGATTACATTATTGAGGATATGAGCCGGAGGATACTTGCTTTTCCAAAAGTTAAAACACATAATATCAAAGTTTTGCATATTTATATTTGTCTTATAATTAATAGTATGTTGATATTTAATCAATTACAAATAATTACCTGAAGTGTTTGTAGAGGAATTAAAATCAGCTTTTTAGCAGGTTATATCGTAAAAAGCTACATGTTAGTTACAATTTTTTAGGAGGGTATTCCGGAGCACGTATTATTTTTATTCCGTAACCTTTTGTTATTCTTTACATTCAAGAATAACCTTTTCCCAAGTAACTGAAAATCCTTCGATTAGCTGTATTTTCTTAAAGAAAATATTTTCCGTTCCAGGAAAATAAATTTGCTTTTCTACCGTAAAAGTAATTGAATTTTTTTCCCCCGCTACATCTATCTGAAAATTAATTTTCTATAAGGTTAGTCTCGTTTAGTCCAACTCTAAATTGGGTTTATTCTGAGTTGATTTTCAGTTTATTATAAATTTAGTATTGGTTTACTTTCTACTTTCGCCGGCTTGAAAAAC
>JAPLDI010000046.1 GCA_026391795.1 Bacteroidota bacterium | reverse complement strand
TGGTCTCGGAAAGGCAAAGGAAGTCACGGCAGCCATCGCAAAAGGAATTGATGATGCCAAGAAGAACCTGATCAAAGTGCCGATCCTGAAAGGGACCATCCCGCACGACCAGCTGGGCAAGTACAGTGGTGCGCTTGTTTACCTCAAGCCGGCTGCTCCTGGAACAGGCGTAATCGCCGGTGGTGCTATGCGTGCCGTACTGGAAAGTGTCGGCGTGAAAGATGTGCTGGCAAAATCAAAAGGATCGTCCAACCCGCACAGTGTGGTAAAAGCTACCATCAATGCCCTGGTAAAGATGCGTGATCCTCATACGATCGCCCAGCTCAGGGGAATCGAACTCAGCAAAGTATTCAACGGCTAACGCAGTGAATAAATAATAATTTTAATACAAGAGATGAAAAAGATCAGAATAACCCAAATCAGAAGCGGAATCGGCCGGCCCCTGAGGCAGAAAAGGACCTTGCAGGCCCTCGGTATCCGCAGAATGCATCATACAGTTGAGAAAGAAGCTACACCCCAGATTCTCGGTATGGTGGCAAAAGTCAATCACCTTGTGACCGTGGAGGAAGTAGAATAGTCAAATAGTATCGGGTAATCAATCAGATAAAACACAAAAGAAATGGATTTAAGTAATCTGAAACCAGCAGAAGGTTCAACAAAAAAACCAAAAAGAATAGGACGGGGACAGGGTTCCGGCAGGGGAGGTACATCAACACGCGGACATAAAGGCGCCCAGTCACGTTCAGGATATTCCAAGAAACTTGGGTTTGAAGGTGGTCAGATGCCATTGGCAAGAAGGGTCCCGAAATTCGGGTTCAAGAATTTCAACAGGGTTGAATACAAAGGGATCAACCTCGATATACTTCAGTCAATTTCCGAGAAACAAAATATCCAAGTGATTACCCAGGAGGTTCTTGTCAAGAGCGGGTATGTTTCCAAGAACGACAGGATCAAGATCCTGGGACGTGGCGAATTGAAAGCCAAGCTTGAGGTAACGGTCCATGCATATTCTGCAGCGGCAAAAAAAGCGATAGAAGAAACCGGTGGTATTGCGAACACTCTTTAATCTGTTCTGAATGAAAAAATTGATTCAAACTCTTCGAAACATATACAAAATTGAGGATCTCAGGAAAAGGATCCTGTATACCCTCGGTATTATTCTGATCTATCGTTTTGGAGCTTATGTTGTTTTACCGGGTGTTGACCCCAGTATGCTGGCCAGCCTTCAGAACCAGACCAAGAGCGGGCTGCTCGGGCTGCTGAACATGTTTTCGGGTGGAGCTTTTTCCAATGCCTCCATCTTCGCACTGGGTATCATGCCCTATATCTCTGCCTCGATTGTTGTGCAGTTGCTTGGCATGGCCATCCCATATTTTCAGAAGTTGCAGAAAGAAGGTGAAAGCGGAAGGAAAAAGATCAACCAGATCACACGTTACCTTACTGTGTTTATTCTTATTTTCCAATCCCCTGCATACATCGCAAATCTTGTTTCCCAGCTTCCTTCTGAAGCCATATATCCTTTCAGTTCTGTGCAATTGCACCATTCCGTCTTCTCTTTCTTCGGCCTCTCTTCCATCATCCTGCTCACTGCAGGCTCGATGTTTATCATGTGGCTCGGTGAACGTATTACGGATAAAGGCATCGGCAATGGTATCTCCATCATCATCATGATCGGTATCATGGCCAGGTTGCCCTTTGCATTGTTCGGGGAACTTGTCTCCAGGATGGAACAAAAAGGCGGTGGAATGGTGCTCTTCGTAGTTGAAATTGCATTTCTTGTTTTTGTTATCCTGGTTACGATCCTGCTGGTTCAGGGAACCCGGAGGATACCTGTTCAATATGCCAAGCGTATTGTAGGAAACAAACAATACGGCGGTGTCCGCCAGTACATTCCCTTAAAGGTGAATGCAGCCGGTGTTATGCCCATCATTTTTGCCCAGGCCATCATGTTCCTGCCGCTGACCCTCGCAGGGTTTGCCAATTCGGAGACCCTTACAGGCTTTGCAAGGGTATTTACCGATTTTAACAGCTGGCCTTACAATCTTACATTTTTCCTGCTGATTATCATCTTTACCTATTTTTATACTGCCATTACGGTGAATCCTAACCAGATGGCAGAGGATATGAAAAAGAACGGCGGGTTTATTCCGGGAGTAAAACCGGGCAAGAGAACGGCTGAATTTATTGATAATGTGATGTCAAGAATCACACTTCCCGGATCCATATTCCTTGGCTTTGTCGCCATTATGCCGGCATTTGTCAGGTTAGTGGGCGTGAATACTCAGTTCGCACAGTTTTATGGTGGCACCTCACTGCTTATTTTAGTTGGTGTTGTGCTGGATACACTGCAACAGATCGAAAGTCACCTGCTCATGAGGCACTATGACGGTCTTACCAAATCAGGCAGGATCAAGGGCCGTTCATCTTTCAGCGTGACCGGATAAGATGGGTTTAATTCAGAAAAACTGAATGGAACTAAAGACGGAGGAAGAAATAGAATACATGAGGGAAAATGCTCTGATTGTGAGCAGAACCCTTGCCGAGGTGGCAAAACATATTAAACCCGGGGTAACTACCCGGATGCTGGATACGATCGCAGAGGATTATCTGAGGTCAGAGGGGGCGGTACCAGGGTTTAAAGGATATAACGGATTTCCGGCTACCTTGTGTACATCCTTAAATGATGAGGTTGTACACGGGATCCCGGGAGATAGAGTTCTTAAAAATGGTGATATAATTTCGATTGATTGCGGTAGCATCAAGAATGGGTATTATGGAGACTCTGCCTATACGTTTGCAGTTGGAGAAGTAAAACCTGAAGTGCTCAGCCTGTTGAAAAGAACGCGCGAATCTTTGTTCCTTGCACTCGATCTTGCCGTTGCAGGAAAGAGGGTTGGTGACATCGGCGCGGCGGTTCAGGAACACGTGGAACCTTTCGGCTATTCGGTTGTAAGGGAACTTGTTGGTCATGGAATCGGGAAGAAGTTGCATGAAAAACCGGATGTTCCGAATTACGGAAAACGGGGAACCGGCATAAAGTTGCAGGAAGGACTGGTCATCTGCATAGAGCCCATGATCAATATGGGTTCAAAAAGCATCATGCAGGGAAGAGATGGCTGGACGATCCGAACGGTGGATGGCTATCCGTCGGCACATTTTGAGCTGACGGCGGTTGTGAAGAAGGAAGAACCGGATATCCTTTCAACGTTCCGGTATATTGAAGAGGTTCTGGAAATAGTATAAACGATAAACGGTTTCAATGTCAAAACAAACATCAATTCAGCAGGATGGCACTGTAATCGAGTCCCTCGGCAATGCCATGTTCCGTGTGGAACTGGAAAACGGGCATGTGATAACGGCCCATATCTCCGGAAAGATGAGGATGCACTACATCAAGATCCTTCCGGGCGACAGGGTTAAAATTGAAATGTCACCATACGATTTGACAAAAGGAAGAATAACATTCAGATACCAATAGTAAACTATACTAAAATGAAAGTAAGAACATCCATTAAGAAACGTTCGGCCGATTGCAAAATCGTTCGCAGAAAGGGAAGACTTTACATTATCAACAAAAAGAACCCTAAGTTTAAACAAAGACAAGGATAATAGTTATAATCACAAAATAGAGAATTGATATGGCCAGAATTGCAGGTATTGATTTACCTAAAAATAAACGAGGCGAGATCGGATTGACTTACATTTATGGGATTGGCCGCAGCACCGCCCAAGATATCCTGTCAAAGGCAGGAGTAGACTGGAATAAAAAGGTCCAGGACTGGAATGATGATGAACAGAATGCAATCCGTACCATCATCAACGATAACATCAAGGTTGAAGGTGCTCTCCGTTCGGAAGTACAGATGAACATCAAGCGTTTGATGGATATCGGCTGCTACCGCGGGATCCGTCACCGTATCGGTTTGCCGACGCGGGGACAAAGTACCAAGAACAATGCACGGACCCGTAAAGGAAGGAAAAAGACTGTTGCCAACAAAAAGAAGGCAACGAAAGGCTAATTTGCGGCAGTGTCTGCTGCTAAAGTGGATGCTGATTGTTAATCAAGAAAGCGTAAAAAAGGATTATGGCAAAGACTGAAAAAAGTTCAAAAAAAAGGGTTGTTAAGGTAGATGCAATTGGAAAGGCTTTTGTAAATGCCTCTTTCAACAACATCATTATCACTCTTACCAACAATGCAGGTCAGGTGATTTCATGGGCCTCCGCCGGTAAAATGGGATTCAGGGGGTCTAAGAAAAATACTCCGTATGCAGCCCAGATGGCTGCCCAGGATGCTGCAAAAGTGGCATATGACCAGGGTCTCCGGAAAGTGAAAGTCTACATCAAGGGGCCGGGTGCCGGCAGGGAATCAGCGATCCGTACCATTCATACCGCCGGTATCGAGGTGATGGAGATCACGGATATCACACCCTTGCCGCACAATGGTTGCAGGCCTCCCAAAAGAAGAAGGGTATAATTCCGAAATTAATTATTTAAATAGATAAACAAAGATTATGGCAAGGTACATAGGTCCTAAGTCAAGAATAGCAAGAAAGTTCAGAGATCCCATTTTCGGACCCGATAAAAGTTATGATAAAAAGAGCTATCCTCCCGGAATGCATGGCCAGACCAAAAGAAGGGCCAAACAGTCGGAATATGGCAGCCAGTTGATGGAAAAGCAGAAGGCAAAATATACGTACGGTATCCTCGAGCGCCAGTTCAAGAATACATTTGAAAAGGCATCCAGGAAAAAAGGGATCACAGGTGAAGTTCTTCTTCAGCTGATCGAATCGCGTCTGGATAATGTGGTTTACCGCCTTGGGATTGCCCCGACCCGTAGTGCAGCCCGCCAGTTGATTGGCCATCGCCACATTGTGGTCAATGGCAAAGTCATCAATATTCCTTCCTACGAGGTTAAACCCGGCGAGATCATCGGAGTCCGCGAACGTTCCAAGTCACTTGAAGTGATCTCCGAATCGATTTCTTCACGTTCGAATGCTTATCCTTGGCTGGAATGGGATGATAGCCTGATGGCCGGCAAATTTATGAACTACCCTGAAAGGAGTGAAATCCCCGAAAATATCAGGGAACAGCTCATCGTCGAGTTGTACTCAAAATAAAAGATTCAGGATTTTTTTCTGCACTTACAGCAATAATAAGGAAGACATTAAATACTAATTTAAACGATCTATCATGGCAATACTACCTTTCCAGAAACCTGATAAGGTGATCATGGTCGAAGCGGACGAAACCAGAGGGATTTTTGAATTCAGACCCCTGGAACCGGGATTCGGCATCACTATTGGTAATGCACTCAGAAGGATATTGCTTTCCTCTCTTGAAGGATATGCGATCACTTCAGTTAAGATTGAAGGAGTTGACCAGGAATTTTCGACCGTAAAAGGAGTTATCGAAGATGTCACTGAGATTCTCCTGAACCTCAAACAGATCCGGTTCAACCGACAGATTGAATCCGAAATCTCTGAAAAGGTAAATGTCGTCATTGGCCAGCAGAATGTTTTTAAGGCCGGAGATATCAATAAGTTCCTTTCGGTGTTCCAGGTTCTGAACCCTGAAGTGGTGATCTGCCACATGGAACCCAATGTAAAGATGAACATTGAATTATCCATCGACCGTGGAAGGGGATACATTCCTGCAGAAGAGAACAAGATGCTCGGTTCTGCACTCGGAAAGATAGCGATCGATTCCATCCATACTCCCATCCGGAATGTGAAATTTCATGTTGAGAATTACCGTGTTGAACAGAAAACGGACTATGAAAAGCTGATCATTGAACTGGATACAGATGGTTCCATTCATCCGAAAACTGCGCTGAAAGAGGCTGCCAAAATTCTGATCCAGCACTTCATGCTTTTTTCAGACGAAAAGATCACACTGGATACGGCAGAAAAAGCAGTTGCAGAAGAATTTGATGAAACCTCATTGCACATCCGCCAGCTTCTAAAAACCAAACTGGTTGATATGGATCTTTCAGTAAGGGCACTGAACTGCCTGAAAGCAGCCGATGTTGAGACTCTTGGCGACCTCGTTGCCTTCAACAAGAATGATCTTTTGAAATTCAGGAATTTTGGTAAGAAGTCACTGACCGAACTGGAGGAACTGGTAAAATCCAAAGGATTGGAATTTGGCATGAATACTTCGAAGTATAAATTAGATAAGGAATAATTAAAATGAGACACGGTAAGAAAATCAATCATTTAGGAAGAACAAGTTCACATCGGAAAGCCATGTTGTCAAATATGGCTACATCGTTGATCCTACATAAGCGGATTTCCACTACCCTTGCGAAAGCAAAAGCGTTACGGACCTATATTGAACCCCTGATAACCCGTTCAAAGGAAGATTCAACTCATTCAAGACGGCTCGTATTCAGTTATCTTCAAAGTAAAGAAGCTGTTTCAGAACTGTTCAGGGAAATTTCTCAGAAAGTGGCAGAACGGCCCGGTGGATACACGCGGATACTGAAAACAGGAAACCGCCTTGGTGATAATGCCGATATGTGTATTGTGGAGTTGGTAGACTACAACGAAACCATGCTTTCCACGAAGGAAGCTGTAAAGGCCAAGGCAACACGCCGCCGCCGAACAACCAAGAAGGCTGCTGACGAAACCAAACCGACCGGAAAAGAACAGGCGGAAGTAACAGCTGAAGAGAAGGCAGCAAAGAAACCCCGGAAAACAGCAAAGAAAGAACCGGAAGCTGAAGTTGCACCCGATCTTCCTGTAGCTGAAGAAACGGAGGAATCCAAAGAATAACCTTACGTAAAAGACAGGTGAAAGAACAAGGATAAATTAATGCAAGTTAGTTTGTCCTTTTTTATTTTTATTCAATAATAAACCAACGATATGGGCACAATACTTTCTGTACAGGCAAGACAGATCCTCGATTCAAGAGGAAACCCCACGGTAGAAGTGGATGTAGTAACGAGTAACGGAATACTGGGCCGGGCGGCAGTTCCTTCGGGCGCATCAACCGGAATCCATGAAGCGGTTGAACTGCGTGACGGTGATAAGAAGTTTTATCTTGGCAAAGGTGTTCTGAATGCAGTGCAAAATGTGAACAAAGTAATTGCGGAAGAAGTGAACGGGATGTTCATTACCGACCAGGCGGAGATCGACCAGAAAATGATCGAACTCGACGGTACTGCCAATAAGGGCAAACTGGGTGCCAATGCCATCCTCGGCGTATCCCTTGCAGTTGCCCACGCCGCGGCACAGGAGACGAACCAGCAATTGTACCGTTACATCGGGGGTGTTTCGGCCAATACACTGCCAATACCCATGATGAACATCCTGAACGGCGGTTCTCATGCAGATAATTCCATCGACTTTCAGGAGTTCATGATCATGCCGGTCGGAGCCGGATCGTTCAGTGATGCCATCAGGATGGGAGCAGAAGTCTTCCACAACCTGAAAAATGTATTGAAAAAAAGCAAATATTCCACGAATGTAGGCGATGAGGGAGGCTTTGCACCTAACCTGAAGTCGAATGAGGAAGCCATCAAGGTGATTCTCCATGCGATCGAAGCTGCAGGCTATGAGCCAGGCAAGGACATCTGTATCGCGCTTGATCCGGCCGCATCAGAATATTACCTGCCAAAGGAAAATGTTTACCACCTGCACAAATCAAGCGGTGAGAAACTGACGCCGAAGGAAATGGTCGATTACTGGAAAGGCTGGGTGAAGAAATACCCGATCATCTCCATCGAAGACGGAATGGCTGAGGACGACTGGGATGGCTGGAAACTTATGACAGATGATATGGGTGAACAGATACAACTCGTAGGAGACGATATTTTTGTTACGAATGTTGAAAGATTACAACGCGGGATTGACATGGGGGTGGCCAACTCCATCCTCATCAAGGTGAACCAGATCGGAACGCTGACCGAGACGATCAGCGCTGTTAACATGGCATACCGCAATGCCTATACCGCCGTCATCAGCCACCGCTCGGGTGAAACAGAAGACACCACCATTGCAGACCTTTCGGTTGCGCTGAATACAGGCCTTATTAAAACAGGGTCTGCCTGCCGTTCCGAACGCATTGCCAAATACAACCAGCTGTTGCGGATCGAAGAACAACTGGGATCTTCGGCAAAATATCTGGGGAAGAGCTTCAAGTATAACCGGTAGGATGAAAGGTAATTGACAATTGACAATTGACAATTATTTCGCTATTTCGCTTTCTCGCTATTTCGCATTTAATAAGGATGGACGATCAGTTAAAGCAGCTGCAGATCATTCCGGGTGTCGGCAAATCCATCGCAAAAGATCTCTGGAACATCGGCATAAGGGAAGTCTCTGATCTGAAAGGCAGGGACTCTGAGGAATTGTACATTCTTTCGAACCGGCATGCCGGGATGGTCCAGGACCGATGCCTGTTATACGTATTCCGTTGTGCAGTATATTATGCGGAAACGGGGCGCAGAGAACAGGATCCCGAAAAACTGAAGTGGTGGAACTGGAAGGATGTGAAGATGTCAAAGGGTTACAAAGACACATATTACCTGGCGAAGTAGCGAAAAGCGAAAGTATACTTTCCATACGTAACCTGAACTCATCAACTCACCAGGTCGTCAGCTAAATCACTTGTGTAACTCGTTCAAGGATTGTTGTCACGTGTCTGACGTTCTCCTGGAAAACCCGGAAGACATCCTCCCAGGTCACAGGTTCCTCATCGTGTTTCCATGAATCATAATCAGTTGAAAGTGCAATGGCCGCATAGGAGAGGCCGGCCTCATTCGCCAGTGCTGCTTCCGGTGCAATGCTCATGTTGATGATGTCGGCCCCCAGGTTCCTGAACATGATTGATTCTGCCCGTGTCGAGAACCGGGGCCCTTCAATCGTGACGATCGTTCCGGCAGGATGAAATGGCAGGCCCAGGTCGATGGCTGCTGCAATCAGGATCTCCCGTAATGATTTTGAAAAGGGATCGGCCATGCCTGTATGAATGGGACTGCCCGGTTCGAAACTATCATAGAATGTGTTCTTCCGGAACCGCGTGAAATCAATAAACTGATCCGGGATCACAATATGGCCTCGTCCGATTTCCTCCCTCAGGCTCCCACATGCACTGGTGGCAATAACATGATCGCAGGCAAGTTCTTTCATCGCATGGATGTTCGCACGGTTATTGACATGCGTGGGTGTGATGGTATGGCCCCTGCCATGACGGGAGAGAATGAAAACGGTATTATTTCCTGTTTCACCTTTCAGAAAGGTTGAGCTGGTATCTCCATAAGGAGTTGCTATCCTGATCTCTTCCGGGTTTCTGAACAGGTTAAGTTTCTCGAGTCCGGAGCCGCCGATCAATCCGATTCTTGCCATAGCCACTATTTTTGAGGCGAAAGTAGTCAGAATTTCCGTCCGGTAAGATGAAAAATGTACCTTTGCACCAAATTCAGAAATCGACATATGAACATCCAATATATCGGAGAACACCTCATGCCCGGGATGATCGGGAAAGCGTTTGTTTGGGTTAGTTTCGCCGCAGCCATTGTTGCTACCGTGCTGTATATCATGAATCTGCGCAGAAAACATGAACCTTTAAAACAGATACGGTTTTTTGCACGCGGTTTTTTTATCGTTCACGTTTTTTCTTTGATCTTGGTTGCCGTTATCCTCTATTACGCAATCTTCCGCCATTATTTTGAATACGCTTATGTGTGGCAGTATTCCTCATCCCTGTTGCCGGTAAAGTACATCATATCCTGTTTCTGGGCAGGGCAGGAGGGCAGTTTCCTCGTCTGGGCTGTTTTTCAGGCCCTGATCGGGTTGGTGCTGATCTTTATCTCCCGTGATTGGGAAGACCATGTTCTTTCGGTGGTTTCGTTATCCCAGGTGTTTGTCACCTCGATGATGCTCGGTGTCACTTTCCTGTCGTTCAAGATTGGGGGCAGCCCTTTTTCCCTGTTGCGGGAGTCATACAGCGCGGCTAAGGAAACAATATTTCAGCAGCCTGACTACCTTAAAATGATAACCGACGGGAATGGATTGAATCCACTGCTGGAGAATATCTGGATGACCATTCACCCCCCGATTTTGTTCCTCGGGTATGCACTTGCACTTGTGCCATTTGCTTATGCCATCGCAGGGCTGGTACGGAAGGAATATACCGCATGGATCAAACCGGCCATTCCATGGACACTTCTTTCCCTGACCCTCCTGGGTGCAGGCATTCTCCTGGGTGGTGCCTGGGCTTATGTATCCCTTACTTTTGGCGGATTCTGGTCATGGGACCCTGTTGAGAACTCATCCCTGGTTCCCTGGATGACGCTTGTGGCCGGACTTCATTTTCTTATGATTGCGCGGAAGCAGCGGCACGCTTTGCTGGCAGCATTTACTTTAATCACAATCTCCTACGTCCTTGTTCTTTATGCAAGTTTCCTGACACGCAGCGGGGTGCTGGCAGATTCGTCTGCCCATTCCTTCGGCGATAACGGGATGACCGCCCAGCTGCTGGTGTTCCTTCTTGTCTTCCTTGCGATGGCCATTGGATTTATTGTTTTTCACGCCAGGAAATTCGCAGAGAAAAAAAACGAAATCCTTTTATCCCGGGAATTCTGGATGTTTTTGGGGTCGCTGATCGTGGTTCTGGCTGCCTTTCAGGTGATTTTTACTACCTCACTCCCGGTTTTTAATACCTTGTTCAAGACAAATATTGCCCCACCTGCCGACCGCGTGGGCTTCTACAACCAGTGGCAAACACCTTTTGTATTGTTGATTGCCGGGTTTATTGCATTTACTCAATTTCTTCACTACAATGAGAATTCAGGACGGGTATTCCTGAAGAAGATGGCGGGTCCCCTGGTGCTCAGTATCCTTATCCTTATTCCATTCATCGTGAGCGGGATCGTCAGCAAAATGAGTCTTACGCTTGCCATGTTCTTTGTCTTGTTCTCGATCTTTTCCTCTTTATATAACCTGATGTTTCAATCAGCCAGGCCCCGAAACCTTGCGGCTATCATCACGCATACAGGCTTTCTTTTATTCGTACTGGGTACCATCATGACCTTCTCGAATTCGAAAACCATTTCTTCCAACACCTCAAAATATGATCTTGGAAATGTGAAATCCAATTCCGAGAACCTTCTTCTTATCAAAGGGGATACGCTGGGGATGAGCGGTTTTTACGTGGTTTACAACAACAGGTCTACATCCGGGAATACAACCACGTATGCTGTTGATTTCCTTAAGAAGATTGAAAAAGATAAAAAGGAAAAATATGTAAAAGTTTTTACATTGAATCCTTCCATTAACCGTAATCCTCGAATGGGGGATGTGTATAACCCTGACACCCGTCATTTCCTCTGGAAGGATTATTATACATACATCTCTTCTTCAGGAATTAATGAAGAAAATGATTACATTGTCATCAAGGCAATCCTGAACCCATACATCAATGTTTTATGGGCCGGGGCAATCCTCATGACAATCGGATTCTCTTATGCATTCCTTCGTCGCATGAGGAAACGTCTGCTTAATAATACTTGACGTCTTTGATATCGCCTCTTCTGTCGTAATAGATCCATTTTCCGCTTTTCTTGCCGCGCGTAAAATACCCGTCAAGCTCTTTTATGCCACTTTTCTGGTATTTTACAACAGGTCCCGAGTAGGGAACACCATCGAGGAATTTCACCGGACCGCCGTGCAGGCGTTCCCAGACAACCGCTTGTGGTTTTGCCACAACTTTCTTGGGTTCTGCAGGAGCCGGTGCCGCTGGTGCCTGGACGATCACTTTAACGGTATCAGGTTTTGGTTCCTGGGGCACTGTTCCTTCATTGCTGAGCAGTTTGCCATATTTATACAATTCAATGCCTTCCTGTGTCCCGTTATCTTTCCAGTAGGTCCAGGTGCCGTCTTTAACGCCTTCCTTATAATTTCCTTCCATCTTTTTCTGACCATTGGGATAATAGTAAGTCCAGGTAGCTTCACGCAGTCCCTTGTCGATTTTTCCTTCAAATTCAATCCTTCCGCCAGAATAGGAGACTACATCGCCCGAGAAGGGTTTGTCACTGTTTACAAGGTAAAACATACCACTCCGGTCCTGCAGCTGGCTAAAATTGACTCTTTCGGAGGAACAGGCAGCCAGAATAGTCACGATCACTGAAATAAATAGAATCTTTTTCATGGTTCTTTCGTTTTTTGGAATATCAAAGCTAAGGATAAAATTATCATATTTCCAAATAGTATTTTTTTTATGCTTTGATAATTGGGTATTGGGTATTGGGTATTGGGTATTGGAAGATGGAAGATAGAGGATGGAGGATGGAAAGTCTGGGATGCAGAATGTGATTTTCTTGACTTTGAGTATAATACCTATAAGTAGTGATTTGATTTTAGGAAATAAAAAAGGGACATTGATCCGAACTCCTTATTGGTCCTGGCGTGAATAAACGAAATGAAAGACCAAGACCGCCTTCATTCGGATTTCATAATTCGTAATTCGTAATTATTTTTCTCTGGCTTTGTCTTCGAGCAGTGGCACAAACCTGAACTTCCCATGTTCCCGCTTCCTGAATTCCTTTTCTGAAATCCTTGTAATGGTAGTCATTTCCTGCACATCATCGCTGCCGACCGGGATGACCAGGATACCCCCTGGCTTCAACTGGTCAATGAGCGCATCGGGGATATAGGGTGCCCCGGCAGTTACGATGATTTTGTCAAAGGGGGCATAGGCCGGTAGTCCTTTATAGCCATCACCATAAAAAAGTTTTACCCGGTATCCCAGTGTGGGAAGGAATTGAACAGCTTTGTCGTAAAGAGATTTTTGTCTTTCAATGCTGAAGACTTTAACTCCGATCTCGGCAAGGATGCATGCCTGGTATCCCGATCCCGTTCCGACTTCCAGAACTTTCTGCCCTTTGGAAAGATGGAGCAGCTCTGATTGAAATGCAACGGTATAGGGCTGGGATATGGTCTGGCCGGCACCAATGGGGAAAGCTTTATCTTCATAGGCATATTTCAGGAATGACGAATCAAAGAAAAAGTGCCGGGGCACTTTGCCTATTGCCGCCAGTACATTGCCGTCAGTGATCCCTTTTTCATGGATGGTCTCCACAAGTTGTTTCCTTAATCCCTGGTGTTTATACGAGTCGATCATAATCAAACCTGTCCAATCAAATTTTTCACGAAAATAATCATTTCAATCGCGCCAAAAAAGTTACTTTTGTAAAAAAGAGGGGGAAAGGCACAAAGGCACAAAGTCACAGAGTCACAAAGGACTTTTTGAATTTTAAGACGTTGCTGAGATCCCTCCTGCGTCGGGATTAATTCGACTAATCATTTTGCTTCACTGCGTTCGCAAAATAATAGTCTCATTAACTTTACAAACTTTATAACTTTAAAACTTTATAACCTATTTACATGCTGAAAATTGGAGTTTTAGGTGCGGGTCACCTGGGAAAGATTCACATCAAGTGTATCAAGGAAATTGAGGATTATGATCTGGTCGGGTTCAATGATCCGGATGACGGAAATGCTTCAAAAGTTGAATCGGAGTTTGGTATCAAGCGTTTTCTTTCTGTTGATGAACTGATTGATGCGGTGGATGTTGTCGACATTGTGACGCCTACAATCTCTCACTTTGAATGTGCTTCAGCGGCATTGCGTAAATTCAGGCATGTTTTTATTGAAAAGCCGATCGTTACAACTCTTGAAGAGGCAAAGGAACTGATCAAGATTGCCGGCGAAGCCAATGTAAAAGTTCAGGTAGGGCATGTGGAAAGATTCAATCCTGCTTTTCTTGCTGCCGAACCCTTTTTTAATAAACCCATGTTTATCGAAACACACCGGCTTGCACAATTCAACCCCAGGGGAACCGACGTCCCTGTCATCCTTGACCTGATGATCCATGACATTGATATCATTCTCAGTGTGGTTAACAGCAACATACGGAAGATCAGTGCCAGCGGGGTTGCTGTTGTCAGCGATTCTCCTGATATTGCCAATGCCCGGATCGAATTTGACAATGGCTGTGTTGCCAACCTCACAGCCAGCCGCATTTCCATCAAGAATATGAGAAAGTCGAGATTTTTTCAGCGGGACGCCTATATTTCGGTCGACTTCCTCGCCAAAGAGGTTGAGGTAGTCCGCATCAAGGATCCGGATAAATCAGGATCTTCACCACTTGCCTTTATGATCGATCTCGGGCCGGGAAAGGGCAGCAAGCAGATCTCCTTTACCAAGCCTGAGATAAAACCACTCAATGCCATCCGTGCAGAGCTGGAGAGCTTCTATTATGCCATTTCGACGAACACGGTGCCTTCGGTTACAATCAACGACGGGTACAGTGCGCTTGAAGTTGCGCACAAGGTGATTGAAAAGATAAATCAATCGGCAAACAATCTTTCATAGTTATTCACAGCCCGGGAAGATTTGTTCAAATCTTTTCCGAAAAAGTTTAACAATATTCAAAACAATAAGCCGTTAAATTTTCAGGATTAACCAGATCGGGTCTATGAATTTCAGGAAATTTTTACACATTCTATTCTTTTCCCTTTTCCTTCTCCTGCTTCTGGTGCAGAATTCATGCGAAAAATTTTCCGGATCCCAATCCGTCCCTTCCTACATAAAGATTGACTCCATCAGGTTGAACACCGATTATTCAACACAGGGAAGTGCCCGTCACAGCATCGTGGATGCATGGGTATACATCGATGGCACGCTCATCGGCACATATCAGCTTCCGGCAACATTTCCGGTACTCAGCGAAGGCACTCATTCCATCATGGTGTTTCCCGGAATCAAGAAAGACGGGATTGCTTCCACACGCATCACTTACCCCTTCTACCAGGACATCACACTATCGAAGAGCCTGGCTGTTTCCGATACGCTTAACCTGGGAATTCTTTCCACGAATTATTTCACCTCTGCCAAGTTTGTATGGAAGGAGGATTTTGACGATGTAGCTGTAACCATTGACAGCACGAGCATATCCACCGCAAAGCTCAGGCAGACCCCGAGCGGTGATCCGTTGACGCTGGAAGGTCTTCATTCGGGGATTGTAGAACTTGATACGATCGGCTCTACCTACCAGGGGGTGTCTCATTACACTTATCCAATCCCGACAACCCCCGTGTTTATGGAGATGAACTTCAATATCAATACCTACCTCACGATTGGGGTTTATGTCACAACGGTCGGGATCATAAACCAGGTTCCGATCATGACCCTGGTGCCCACACAGGGTATATGGAAGAAAATATACATTGACCTTACCACGATGCTGAATGCATATAGTGGCGCGACGCAGTACAGGGTTTATTTTTATGCAAAGAATACTACCGGAGATCACTACAGGATACTCATGGATAATATTAAAGTATTATCATTCTAAGAATCGTCACTACAGATAAACCAGGATACCATGAATAGAAGACTCCAGGTTATTAAATATATCATCGCAGATGTATTGTCGGCAGCTTTGGCCTGGACATTCTTCTTCTTTTATCGCAAATATGCAGTAGATCATACGATCTTCAGCCACGTTTTTGATGTATTCCGGGATAGCAAATTGTATCTCGGGGTCCTTGTGATCCCCTTATTCTGGCTGATCCTTTATGTGCTTATAGGGACCTACCGCAAGATCTACCGCAAAGGACGGCTGAGGGAATTTGGCCAGACGGTTCTGATCTCATTCATCGGAGTGACCATTCTGTTCTTTACGCTGATCCTGGATGATATCATTATCAGCAACCGGACCTATATAGAGTTTTTCTTTGTTCTGCTTGGTGTACACCTGTTTTTTACGGCTCTATTCCGTGTCATCCTTACTTCAAACACAGCCTACAAGATCCATAATAAAATCCTGGGATTCAACACCATTATTGTCGGCAGTAACGGAAATGCGGTTGCGATTTATAAAGAGATAGAGAACCAGGAGAAATCATCCGGAAACCGGTTCGTGGGCTTTGTGAATGTTGAAGGATACAAGTCGTACAAGCTTGCAGAATTCATTCCGCATATCGGAGAGCTGAAAGATCTCAACCAGCTCGTAAAAGAATACAGTATTGAGGAAGTCATCATTGCTATTGAGAATTCCGAGAACCATACCATTGAGAACATCATCACACAGCTGGAAGATACCGATGTTGTGATCAAGATCATTCCTGTGATTCAGGACATTCTTGTCGGCTCTGTAAAAACCACATCCATCTTCCAGGCGCCCCTGATCCAGATCTTTCCGGATCTAATGCCCGACTGGCAGATGTCATTGAAAAGGATTCTGGATATCGGGATTTCAATCATCTGCCTGATCATCCTTTTTCCGGTATTCCTTTTTACTGCCATCGGAGTGAAATTAACCTCCAAAGGGCCTGTCTTCTTTTCCCAGGAACGTATCGGATTGAAAAGCAAACCCTTCATCATGCATAAATTCAGAACGATGTTCAAGGATGCAGAGAAGAACGGTCCTATGTTGTCATCAAAGGACGATCCGAGGATCACTCCCTTTGGCAAGTTCCTGAGAAAAGTCAGGGTTGATGAGATCCCACAGTTTTACACTGTGCTGAAAGGGGATATGAGCCTGGTAGGTCCGCGTCCGGAAAGGAAGTTCTACATTGAACAGATCGTTGCACGGGCACCGCATTACCGGTTGCTTCATAAGGTTAAACCGGGAATCACCTCCTGGGGCCAGGTGAAATATGGCTATGCTGAGAATGTGGATCAGATGATAGAACGGCTGAAATTCGACCTGCTCTACATTGAGAACATGTCACTCGCCATGGATTTCAAGATCCTGATTTACACCATCCTGATTATTCTCCAGGGCAGGGGCAAATAATGCTTCTGCAAGATTTTCCATCATCTCTGTAGCTTTTCCCTTAAGAAAGATGTCGGTTATTGCCGGCGTATAATGGGATTCAACAGGATTGATCTCGATGATCGTGACTCCGTTTTCCTTTGCAAGAAAAGGGAACTGGTTGGCGGGCATAACTTCTCCGGTTGTTCCGATAACCAGAAAAACATCCGAGATGCTGGCCGCTTCATACGCTGCCGACAGCGCTATGTGCGGTATGGATTCTCCAAAGAAGACATAGTCGGGTTTCAGCAATCCGCCGCAAAGCCTGCAAGTTGGAGGAAGCACGTCGAGGTTCACCTCGCCGACAGGGAAGATGGCACCACAGGAGAGACAAACCAAACGCCTGGAGTTCCCGTGAAAGTCGAAGACATGGGTACTTCCCGCTTCCTGGTGAAGATTATCGATGTTTTGCGTAATGGTGCGTCCCAGTATACCCTTTTTCTCCATTTCTGCGAGGATAAAATGAGCCCTGTTGGGTCTGGCTTTTCCGAAATGATCGTAAAAAATCTCTTTGATTGTTTTCCAGGAACGCAACGGTTCAAGAAGAAAATGATCGATATCGAGCAGTTTCGGATCGTATTTCGTCCACAGTCCGCCTTCTCCGCGAAAAGAAGGAATCCCGCTCTCGACAGAGATTCCGGCACCCGTGTATGCAGTCGTGAAGTTCGACTTCCGGATTGCTGTTGCCGCACGTTGTATGTCAGGGTCGTTTCGACTCATTTTCTTATCACCCGTCCCAGAAATTTACTCATTCGTTCACCAGCTCATCAACTCACCAGCTCATCAGCTATTTAAGCCATTTATCGAGCCAGGAATAGAAAGTCCTTTGCCAGAGAATGCCATTCTGGGGTTTCAGCACCCAGTGGTTCTCGTCCGGGAAGTAGAGGAACTCAGCCGGAACCTTGCGTAAAATGGCTGCATTGAAAGCCTCCATGCCCTGGGTCACAGGAATGCGGTAGTCAAGTTCGCTGTGGACAACCAGGATCGGTGTATCCCAGTTCTGCACAAAACGTGAAGGGGAGTTGGCGAAGGAGCGCTGCGCAACTTTGTTGTTCTTATCCCAGAAGGGCCCGCCGAGATCCCAGTTGGCAAACCACATCTCTTCGGTTGCAAGGTACTGGCTCTCCAGGTCAAACATCCCATCATGGGCAATAAACGCCTTAAACCTCTTGTTGTGGTTTCCAGCCAGCCAGTAAACCGAGAACCCTCCATAGCTGGCTCCTACACATCCAAGCTTGCCCTTATTGACGTAAGGCTCTTTCGACATTGCATCGATGGCGCTGAAATAGTCTTTCATGTTTTGCCCTCCGTAATCACCGCTGATCTGTTCATTCCATTTCTGGCCGAAGCCTGGTAACCCCCGCCTGTTGGGAGCTACGATGATATAGCCATTGGCTGCCATCATCTGGAAGTTCCATCGGAAGGACCAGAACTGGCTCACCGTGCTTTGAGGGCCGCCTTCACAATACAAAAGGGTTGGATATTTCTTTGTCTTGTCAAAATCGGGAGGATAGATGATCCATGTCAGCTCCTCTTTGTTATCGGTGGTCCTGATCCAGCGTTTCTCAATGGATCCCATTTTTAATTGATCAAGGAGATCCTTGTTGGTGAAGGTGACCTGGGTATCTTTCCCTGTTTTTGCATCCACCGAGTAGATCTCGACAGGCATCGACATCGACATGCGGGTTGCGATCAGCTGGTTCCCGGCAGGGATAACGCCCGTATAATCATGAATTCCATCGGTTACCCGTGCGATTTTCCCGTCTGCTACATCCAGGCGGTAGATCTCATCGGTGGCCTGAATATCCGAAATGAAAAAGATAGATTTACTGTCGTCCGTCCAGGCAAGGCTTTCGGCGTTCTGATCAAAATCCCTGGTAAAATCGGTCTTTGTTTTTGTATCCAGGTCATATATGAAAAGCCGGTTCTTGTCTGATTCATACCCGTCGTGTTCCATGCTCTGCCATGCGATCTTTTTACCATCGGGAGAATAGGCCGGTGCGATATCGTATCCCATCATTCCCTCGGAGATGTTCGAGGTTTTCCGGGTTCCGAGGTCATAAAGGTAGATGTCGGAATTCGTCGATAGTGAGTATTCCATGCCTTTTTTCTTCCGGCACGTATAAGCAACAACTTTGCTGTCGGGGCTCCAGGTGATCTGTTCCATTCCTCCGAAAGGTTTGAGCGGCGATTCATAAGGCTCGTCCTTCAGGATATCAAGGTCATTGGAAAGCTTGCTGCCGTCAAAGTCCGCAATAAAAATATGGCTGTAGGAATCCACCCAGCTGTCCCAATGACGGTACATCAGGTCGGTCATGATCCTCCCGGAAGAAAGCGGAAGGTCGGGGTAAAGATCTTTGATGGTCTTGTCAACAGCGACTTCTTTTGTGTAAAGAAGTTTTCTGCCGTCAGGCGAAATGAGGAAACCGGTGATTCCCCCGTCGGTGCTGGAGATCTGCTGGCGTCCTGTTCCGTCGGCATTCATCTCCCAGAGTTGCATGGATCCTGATTCTGCGCTCATAAATGCGATCTTCTTGCCGTCGGGTGTCCAGACTGCTGAATATTCACTGAATTTCGTCTGGGTGATCTGTTTCAGGTTTTTTCCATCCACGCCGATGGTGTAAAGTTCACGGTTTCCTTTATTCAGGGGGATGTCGTAATAGGTGACACCGTACAGGATGGTTGATTTATCCGGGGAAACTACCGGTTCACTTACGCGTCCGAATGACCAGAGAACCTCCGGGGTCATCAGGGGGCTTGTGAGTTTCATCTCTTTTTTGCCGATCAGCGGGGCGTCGCTTTTGGCTTCTTTTTTCTCTTTCGGGCAGCAGCCGTAAAAGCCTGCAACTGAAAGGATAACGAACAGTGTGATGATTCTTTTCATTTTTTTCAGGATTGGAGAGTGACAGGAATACGAATCGTTTGTGTTTCAAAAGTACAACAGATTATTTTAATTATGATCATTATCCGCAGATAACTAAGAATGAAGAATGTTTTTTTTCATCAGGCTGACAGAAACGCCCGGAGATATTGTTTTGGATGATTATTGCCGGGAAAATCTTTAATACTCTAGATACGATTATTTCCTTAATATACATAAGAAATTGTATTGATATACTTTTTGAACAATAATTTCATTTTATTTAATTTTGCCGCACAGCTGTGCATGAAACTCTTTTTGGAACGACCATTGTTGATGAACTAGTTTCTTCGTCAAGTTTACTGCATTTTAAGCTTTTCTTCTATTTTACCCTCAGTTTATCCTGAGGATAAGAGGAAGTTTTGTTCTAGCAGCGATGATTTTTATTGTATGTACAATGTATACCGAGGGCGGAATATTGAAAATTTTGGTCAAGTGTAATCTAATAATAGCTGTCAATCAAAAATTATGATCATGAAGAAAAACATACTGCTGATTTCCTTGTTGATTGTTGTGTCATTTATCCTGAATTCTCAGGCATTTTCACAGGTAACGGTTTCGGGTTCCAACGGTGCCAACGGAACGTATTCAACCCTGAAGCTGGCATTTGATGCAATTAATGCCAATTCGGTTCAAACAGGCATGACAATTGCTATAACCATTACTTCAAATACAACTGAAATCGCCTCAGCTGTTTTGAACGGGAACGGGACTTCCTGGACCAGCCTGAGCATCTGTCCAACAACAACCGGCCTTTCGGTCTCGGGGAACCTGGCGTCACCGCTTATTGACTTAAACGGGGCCGCCAATGTTACGATCGACGGCCGCGTCAATGCCTCCGGAAGCACAAAAGATCTTGTAATCACAAATACAAGCACATCTGCAACTTCGGGTACCTCAACAGTTCGTTTTATCAACGATGCCACGAACAATACCGTGAAATTCTGTACCATCAGGGGATCGGAAACCAACACAGCATCGGTCATCCTCTTTTTTTCCACCGGCACAACGACAGGAAATACCGGAAATACGGTCGATCACAATGACATCACTAATGCTGCGGATGCCAGCCGGCCCGTTAACGCTGTTTATTCGCTGGGATCATCCAACGTCATCAGTAACGGCGGCAATACCTTCAGCAATAACAATGTTTATAATTTCCTGAGCCGCTCAACCGCTTCCAACGGGATTTCCCTGGGGAATTATTCTTCCTCATGGACGATATCTGCGAACAATTTTTATGAAACCGCTTCTTTTGTGCCGGCTGCAAGCGTGGCCTATAACATCATAAGTATTTCGAATTTATCCGGGACCTCATTCTCTGTTGTGGGGAATTATATCGGGGGGAATGCGCCTCTTTGCGCCGGTACCGCCTGGATTAAGACAAATGCTTTCGATAACTCCTTCAATGGAATATTTCTATCCGTCAACAGCGGAAGCTTACAAGGAAACACAATACAGAATATTACCTGGAGCAATTCCCTGAACTCAGCATGGACCGGGATTAATGTGGCTGCCGGAAGTGTAAATGTAGGAACTACAACTGGAAATACGATCGGCTCAAGCAGTGGCACAGGGTCTATATCATTCACGGAAGGATCCACGGGAGGGAGTTTTTATGGAATCTACTCTGTTTCTACCAATAAGGTTTTTTGTCAGAGCAACACCATTGGATCCGTTACAACCTCAAATTCGGCAGGAAATGCAACGAATTTCAATGGCATCTTTCATTATTCTATTCCCGGGATTTTTTATGCTGTTAACAACTTGATAGGAAGTACGGTTACCCCGAACAGCATAAATGCTACTTCCGCCAGTACAGGAAATGCTCAAAGTGTATATGGGATTAATAACTACAACAGCACCGACTCGGTATATATCCTGGGAAATACCATAGCGAATCTGAAAAACGGAACCACAAACAGTACGACTTCGACATTGGGACAGATCAGCGGGATAGCGGCAACTACGGGAAATACGACTATAACGATCTCAAATAACACCGTAAGAGGCCTGACCATTGGCAATGCCAATACCGCTTCGGATTATACAGCTTCGGTTTGCGGAATTTCATTGAATGGTTTCACTTATGTGAAGGTCATGTCAGGCAACACGGTCTATGACCTGTCGAATACTTACAGTTCCTTCGCAGGAAGCGTGATCGGATTGTACAATTATGCGTTAAATCCAAATTGGGTCTGCGAGACCGCAAAGAACTTCATTTATAATCTTTCTGTAACCGGCGGATCTTCAACAGCAGCCTCCATTTATGGAATCAAACTGGACAGGGGCCCCGCCACCTGTTCGAACAATATTATCAGCCTGGGAGGGAATTCGCTTACGACCTTGTATGGTATTGATGACGAGGCATTTGAGAGTTATGTCACAAAGGTTTATTTTAATACCATTTATCTCGGGGGAAGTCTGCCCGGGGGAAGTACCAATAAGTCCTACGCGCTCTACAGCAAATCATCTGCAAATACCCGTGATTACAGGGACAACATTTTTTCCAATAACCGCTCAACCGGTTCAGGCACAAGCCTTCATTATGCCGCCTATTTTAGTTATGGCGTTAACACAAACCTGACACTGGACTACAACGATTACCAGGCCACCGGAACCGGCGGCATGCTGGGGTACTACAATGGTTCTGATCTTCCCACCCTGGCTGCCATGCGGTCTGCCATAGGCAAGGACGCCAGCAGCCTGAGCATCGACCCGGTATTTCTCAACGGGGGTTCGACCGTTGCATCCGACTACAGGGTGAAGGGGAATTTGTTCGGTATTTCCGGTACAGGGTACACGACTGATTACGGCAATAATGTGAGAAGCACGAGTGCACCGACCATGGGTGCCTGGCAGACCCAGAATATAGAAGTATGGACAGGAGGAATTCTTCAGGCAGGATATCCTGATGTAAAAAATGCCTTCGGGGCCATCAACGCAGGAACCCATACCGGGATCCTTGAAGTAAGGATTACCGGCAGCACCATCGAGCCGTCCTCCGCCGTGCTTTACCAGAGCGGTTACAACGGTGTTTCGAGCTATTCATCAGTCAACGTCTTCCCAACTGTGACCGGGCTTTTCGTTTCCGGAAATTTTGCTTCGCCGCTGCTGGATCTCAACGGGGCTGTTAATGTTACCATCGACGGGCGGGTCAATGCCTCCGGAAATTCAAAAGATCTTGTAATAACAAATACAAGCACATCCGGAACTGCAGGAACCTCGACCATCCGGTTTATCAATGATGCTTCGTCGAATACGGTGAAGTATTGCACTCTTAAAGGATCTGAAACCAGTCCGACATCCGGCGTTGTTTTTCTCTCTTTGCGAAACGTCTCAGGAAACAACAGCAACTTTATAACCAACAACAACATAACCAATGCTGCCGATGCAAACCGGCCCCTCAATGCAATCCATGCGGATGTGCCTTACAACAATGGGAACACCATCAGCAACAACAACATTTATGACTTTTTCAACCGGTCAACGGCTTCCAGAGGCATTTACCTGGCCCATAGCACCACCCCGGCATGGAGCATAACCGGAAACAGCTTTTACGAAACGACCTCGTTCGTTCCGGCTGCAAATGTACCATACTCTGTAATATACCTGGACGGTGCATCCAACACCATTGATGTTTCCGGGAACTACATCGGGGGTTCAGCCCCCCAATGCGGAGGTGCGGCCTGGACCAAAACGAATGCCGGTGATAACACTTTTATAGGGATCTATGTATCTGTCCTGAGCGGTTCCATCCAGGGCAATACTATACAGAATTTTGAATGGAGCAATTCCCTGAATGCAAAATGGTACGGGATGTATGTGTTCGCCGGCGCCGTCAATGTCGGAACAACCGTCGGAAATACAATAGGTGCACCCACAGGCACGGGTTCGATCACATACACCGCCGGTACGGCAGGTGCAAACATATACGGGATATACAATTCAAACGGGGGTGCCGTGAATTACCAGAACAACCAGGTTGGGTCCATAACCAGTGTCAATGCAGCTGCCAGTGATGCGAATATCTACGGCATATACAACAACAACACCGGGTCATCCTTCACTTTCAGCAATAACATCATTGGCAGTACAACAACTGCGAACAGCATCAACGCGAGTTCGGCAAGTTCTGGATCCAACCAGTTTGTCTACGGGATCTACAATGGTAACCCGAATACAAGCATCATGAGCGGGAATACCATCGCCAACCTTACCAACGGAACCACCAATTCAACCATCGGTACTATTGGTGAAATCATAGGTATCTATGCAGGCAACGGGACAAATACCATCAGCAACAACACCATCCGTAACCTGGCGATTTCAAATGTTGATAATATATCCGCAGGACAGCCATCTGCCTGCGGTATTATAACCTGGATAAATACAAATAAAAACACGGTGAGCGGGAACACGATAGCTTACCTGTCGAATACGACATCGAGCCCTTCCTTTGTCGGGGTTGTCGAGGGAATATTCTTTGCCGGGAGTTCATCCCAGTCCAACGTGGTTTCAAACAATTTTATTCATGATCTGACCGTCAATGTGGCCACCGTGGGAGCGCGGATCTATGGCATTGAGAACTACCAGGGGAATAACACATTTTCCAATAACATCATCAGCCTTGGAGTGAATTCAGATACCCGGTTCTTTGGTATTTTTGATCCGGGATTTTCCAATCAAACACTGAACCTCTACCATAACACGGTTTATATAAGCGGCAGTGCGGCAGCAGGAGCAACGGAAATGTCCTATGCCCTGTACAGCATCTATTCAAATCCCAACACAAGGAATTTCAGGAACAACATCTTTATGAATGCAAGATCAACTACCGGCGGAGCCAGTCTCCATTATGCCGCCTACTTTGGGTACGGCAATACGACAGGTCTTACAATAAACAATAACGACTATTTTGTCAGCGGAACAGGAGGAATGCCCGGATACTACGGAGGTGCCAATAAATCAAGCGTCCCCATCGTAACGGGACTGGATGCCAACAGTTCCAGCTCTGATCCCCTGATTGTAAATCCGGGGTCTGCTGTTGCCACGGATTATAAAACTACCTCCAACATGGCAGGGGCCAGCGGAACCGGCATCACAACGGATTATGCAGGCGTTACCAGGACTCTGCCGGTGGTCGGGGCATGGGAGAGTCTTAACAAGTGGAAAGGCTTCTCCAGCACTGACTGGTCTACTGCTTCCAACTGGACCTCAACCATCGTCCCCTTGTCCGGCAGCAACCTTATCTTCGATGATGCCCCCGCTAATCATTGCATCCTTCCCGGAGACATAACCGTAAACAATATAACAAACGGGCAGTCGACCTACCGGTTGGTCACCAATGGCCACAAGCTGACGATAAGGGGAGCATTGATTTTCACGGGAGGTGCCCAGATGGATGCATCTTCAGGGAGTTCCACTGTGGAGTTTGCCGGCACCCTGCACCAGACGATCCCTGCAGGAGGTTTTCTGAACAACAATGTCTATAACTTAAGTGTCAACAACACTTCGAATGTCGAGCTTTACGGAACGCTGCGGGTCCTGAATTCATTGTCTGCCATCTCTGGTCGTCTCGATGCCACGACACACATCACGGAAGTGATTTATGCAGGCAGCTCATCTCAGACGATCATGGATAATGCATTTCTGAACAACGAAGTTTACAATCTGACCATCGACAACTCAGTCGGGGTGACGCTCAATGCCGGAGGATCACTTAATGTTGACGGAACACTAAAAGTCAATCCGGATCAGATTCTTGAAGTTAAAAATATCACGACTGGAACAAAGACCCTGTTGGAGCAATAAAATATATTATTTATTGCTACTACCCCTGCCTGCTATATTGCTCATTGATCCGTGATGCCGACAAATCTTATCAAAAGAATTTGTACACTTCAATTGGCTTGCCCTGGGCTTAAGCCCAGGGCAAGCCATGTTGGGATTCCTGCCAGGGCAAGCCATGTGTGTTAAGGATTTTTTACCAGGGATGAACAGGGGTTCCTGAGTCCTCGCATCTCCTTTAAATAGGCTTTGACAGACCCTACCAGGATCTTTGCTTCGATGTAGACAGGAATCCTGTTTTCATCATCGGTAACCCAAACCATCACATCTTCATCACCCCTGAAAATAGTTCCTTCCACCATTTTGGCTGAAAATTTGACACACCGGTATTGCTGGCCATCCCTGTTTTTCACAACTTCTTTACCCAGGTAGCGGATGTAGATGGAATAGGTGCTGTCGTCGATGAGCACGGTTACCGGAATCCTTGCGTCGCGCTTCAGGCTGGAGATGTCGAGGGTCCTTGCAAAATAAACAGCCGATAGAGGATTGTGGACACAAGCCCCGGGCTTCAGGGTATCAAACCTGACCGGGTTGTTATTGGTTTTCGTGCTTGAATAGACTGTCTGGCCGGTACGGTCATACCGGAGCGTATTCAGGAGGCGATAGCCTCCTTCAGAGACAGATCTTCTGAATTCATAGGGATGAAAGGAATCAGGATCCACCCATGCATCATAATAATCGGTCACCTTAAAGAAGAAATCATACGATTTGTAAGTCTTTCCTGAACTTTTCAGGTGCCAGGCAGGTTTTCCTGCATATTTGTCCTGGTCGATGGAAAAGGTCACCAGGCCTGCATCCACCCAGATCGGGCCCCAATTGTACGATACCTCATATGAGAGGAACTCTCCGTCTTTAAAGACATGATTCTCCTTGTAGCATTGGGCATGCAGCCCGGTTACAACCAGCAGTGAAAGAAAAAGAAAAAGATAGAAACGCACCATGAGCAGGTTAAAAGGATAGTAACGCTAATTTGACGGTTTACGTTTGTACCAGAAGAAATAAACAGGAATACCGAGCAGAACAATGATCAGTCCCGGCCAGGTGTAATCTCTCTTGTAGAAAAGGAGGATTCCCATGATAAAGGTTGCGATCAGTATGTAAATGGCTGGTATGACAGGGAACCCAAAGGCTTTGTAAGGTCTTTCCATTTCCGGCCGGGTCTTTCTGAGAATAAAAATACCTGCAATGGTAAGGACATAAAAGATCAGGACGGCAAACACAACATAATCGAGCAGTTGACCATACGTTCCTGACAAACAGAGCAGGCATGCCCAGATGCACTGAACAATGAGTCCGGTGGCAGGTACGCCGTTATCGTTCAGGCGGCCAATCTTTTTGAAGAACAGCTTGTCTTCCGCCATTGCATAATAAACCCTGGCTCCCGAAAGGATCAGTCCGTTGTTGCATCCGAAGGTGGAGATCACGATGAAACCGGCCATGATCAGAGGGGCATAAAACCCAAAGAGCCCAGAGATGGTTGCTGTACCGAGCCTGTCAGACATGGCAAATTGCATCCCCTGGTTGAAGACCCGGGAGGCTTCCTCGTTCCCCCGGAGCGGAATGGCAGTCAGGTATACAACATTGGCGGCAAGGTAGAGAATGGTTACGATCGATGTCCCGAGAAACAGGCTCATCGGAATGTTTTTTTTCGGGTTGATGACTTCCCCGGCCGTAAAGGTTATATTATTCCATGCATCGGAAGAAAACAGGGAGCCCACCATTGCCACACCCATTGCCGCGATGATTGCAAATCCTGTTAATGGCGTGGGAGGTGGGTTGATGCCTGTGGAAGGGTCGGTCCGGAGATCCTGAACAGGGTTCCAGAAAATCTTAAGGTTCTCTCTGATGGCTTCGGAATTGGAAGCGAAGATTAGTCCAACCAGGATAAACAGGAGCAACAAGAGAAATTTCCCGCTTGTAAATGCGTTCTGGATCCTCTTACCTTGCTTGATGCCGCGGGTGTTGATCCACGTCAGTATTACAATTGAAAGAATCGCTACGATCTGGGCCGGGCCGAATTTAACGAATCTGAACTGGTACCAGATCACGGATTCAGAGACCCAGGGGAGAAGGACCCCAAGGAATTTGGCGAAAGCCATACCCACGGCAGCGATGGTTCCTGTCTGGATCACAAGGAACAACGTCCAGCCATAGAGGAACCCGACAAGCGGGTTGTAGGATTCTTTCAGGTAAACGTACTGGCCTCCTGCTTTCGGAAACATCCCGGCGAGTTCGCCATAACTGAGTGCCGCGCAGATCGTCAGAAAACCAGTGATGATCCAGACCCCCAGCAATATACCGGGGGACCCGACCTGCCGGGCGATGTCTGCACTTACAATAAAAATCCCCGAACCGATCATCGATCCGACAACAATGGCAGTTGAATCAAAAAGATTCAGGCTTTTTCTGAAGGTATGCTCGTTGTTCATAGGCGAATTAATATTATGCGAAGCACGCGACGCGTAAAGCGTCACAGCTTTTTTCGCAATCATTCGCCGAAGATAAAAGTATTTTTTAAAATATTCCCTTAACTTTGATATTTAAAACAGGATAGTATGGATATAAAGATGACAACAACGGCATTTGAACTGCCGGGGTATAAGACGATCGAAAACCGGGGGGTGGTGAGGGGGGTCCTCGTCCGCTCACGGTCAATATTTGGTAATATCGGAGCAGCTTTTCAGACTCTGGCCGGGGGAAACATTACCCTGTATACTGAACTTTGCGAGCGAACACGTATGGATGCTTTTCATGTAATGATTCAGCACGCCGAACAGGTTGGCGGGAATGCCGTTATCGGGATCCGGTATGATACAACAGAAGTGACAAGCGGGGTTACGGAGGTGATCTGCTATGGCACAGCTGTAATTGTTCAATAACAGCTTTTCAGGATAAGAGGTCTAATCCTTCTTCAACAGTTTAGGTGTCCCGGGGAGAATCCCGTGATTCAGCACCCTGCAAAAACAGATTCCCTCAGGTAAAGATTCTGGGTCCAGTGTGATTCTATTGGAATGAATGGAGGTATATAAAAAAATCCTATCCGGAAACCGGTACAGGATTTTATTGTAGCGAGGACGAGAGTTGAACTCGTGACCTCCGGGTTATGAATCCGACGCTCTAACCAACTGAGCTACCTCGCCGTTTTTAAGGGTGCAAAAGTAAGAAGTTCCCGGATAACATAAAAGAAAAAAACATCATTCGCCCTTAAGCATCTTTCACTTCTTCTCAAGCTCAAATGAAATCTCATGTGCAGGTAAGATCTTGCTTAGGCTCCCTTCGTAGAACTCCTGCATAAAAATCCCTGCATTAAAAATGATTCCGTAGAGCTTACGGAAGATGTTGATGAGGATAAATGGTGAGTAAAATATGATTTCCTGACTGTTTATTTTAAACCTGATATCCTTTTGATAGAGCAACACTTTCCTCTGATAAGGGGTTTGGGGTGCAAAATAGCAGAAAGTATAAAGCCCGAACGGAGTCTTGTGTGTGTAATCACTGTAATAATAAGGGTTTGAAAAATGGGGCACGGTACCTATGGTTTTTCCTCCCGGTTTCAGGACCCTGAATATTTCAGACATGAAAAACCCCAGGTCCGGGAGATGTTCCAGTAAGTGGAAAGAATAGATGATGTCAACGCTGTTGTCGGGTAAAAACGGAAGTCCCTCCTCCAGGTTGCAGACGATATCCACCGAATCATAATCGATCTGATCGATCCCGATTGCCTCTTTTACCTGCCTGGCCGACCCGCACCCGAGTTCAATAACCACCCTTTCCATGGTAGCCAGCTGCTGCAGTATCCCTCTTTTGTCATTCATAGCCATGGTGTTAAAGTTTCATTCTCTGTGACTCCTTCACTTATTTCATCCCACATCCCACATCCCACATCCCACATCACATGCCAACCCAGATCGTCTTTACATTCACAAACTCCCGGATACCAAAGTCTGACAATTCCCGTCCATAACCGGATTTTTTCACTCCCCCGAAGGGCAGTCGAGGATCGGATTTAACAAGGCCGTTAACAAAGACTGCGCCTGACTCAATTTTCCGGGCCACTTCCTCGCCGTGTGCCAGATCCTGTGTCCAGACACTTCCGCCAAGCCCGAATTCCGAATCATTGGCAACGGCAACAGCTTCTTTTTCATCCTTCACAGAGATGATTCCGATTACGGGACCGAAGGTTTCCTGCCCGTAAACATCCATTCCCTTCCTGACATCTGCCAGGAGGGTAGGAGCATAGTAGCACCCCGGCCTGGCTAAAGGTGCTCCGCCGGTTACCAGCCGGGCGCCTGCCTCCACCGATTGATGGACCTGCCGGTCAAGATCTGCTACAAGGTCAGGACGTGCAAGCGGACCAACATCTGTTAAAGGATCCAGCGGGTCGCCGGGTTTGAGCGATTCCAGTGCGGTTTTTATCCGGTTTTCAAATTCGTGAGCATGTTTTTCAACAACAATGAATCGTTTGGCAGCAATACAACTTTGTCCCTGGTTGATCATTCGTGCTGGAATGGCTGTTCTGACAGCTTTTTCCAAATCTGCATCTTCGAGGATGATAAACGGATCGGACCCTCCCAGCTCAAGGAGGCTCTTCTTTATGTGCTGCCCGGCGAATGCTGCAACCTCGCTTCCTGCAGCTTCACTACCTGTAAGCGTCACGGCAACGATCCTGGGATTTGCAATAACTTCGTGCACTTGCTTTGAAGGAATCATCAACGTTCGGAAGAGATCGTGAGGAAAGCCGGCATCACGGAAAATTTCTTCAAGGACAAGGGCGCAGCCGGGGACATTGGATGCATGCTTGAGGACAGCTGCATTTCCTGCCATGATGGCAGGAGCTGCAAACCGTATCACCTGCCAGAACGGAAAGTTCCATGGCATCACCGCAAGAATGACCCCCAGCGGCTGAAATACGACAAGGCTACGGGATGCATCAGAAACAACTATCCGGTCCTGTAAAATTTCCGCCCCATTCTCCGCGTAGTAGTCACAGGTAACAGCACATTTCTCGATCTCAGCCATCGATTCCCGGATGATCTTGCCCATCTCTTCCGTCATCATCCGCGCGTAGGTCTCTTTCCGCTGGCGCAGGATACGGGCAGCACTTTTAAGCAAACCGGAACGGTATTCAAAAGTTGTTTCTTTCCAGGTCAGCCATTCGGAATGAACATCTTCAATGATTTTCCTGACTTCGGATGAAGAATGTTCCGGGTATTCCCGGATGACATGGTTCGTGGTTGGGTTGATGCTTTTCATTGATTCTCCTTTTTCTTAACCGCAAAGACGCAAAGGACGCAAAAAATAAAATTCAATTCCTAATTCCTAATTCCTAATTTCTCCTTCAGATACCCGCCGGTATATGATCCTGCGAAGGCTGCAAGTTGTTCAGGTGTTCCTTCAAATACTAGATTTCCTCCTTCTTCTCCGCCCTCTTTACCCAGGTCAATTACCCAGTCAGCAGATTTGATCACATCGAGATTGTGTTCAATGACCAAGACGGTGTGTCCGTTGCTGATCAACGATTCAAAAGCGATAAGCAGTTTGTGGATATCATGGAAATGCAACCCGGTGGTAGGTTCATCAAAGATAAACAGGGTGGGTTTCTCACTCGTTCCTTTGGTCAGAAAGAAGGCCAGTTTGATACGCTGTGCCTCACCGCCACTGAGCGTACTGGAGGACTGACCCATGCGAAGGTATCCGAGTCCCACATCCTGCAATGGTTTTAATCGCGCCAGGATCCTTTTTTCCTGCGTTGAGGATTTATTGTCATGACTGAAAAAGTCCATGGCCTCGTCAATGGTCATGTCAAGGATATCGACGATGGTCCTGTCATGGTATTTTACATCGAGAACTTCTTCTTTGTACCTTTTTCCTTTGCAGTTCTCACAGGTCAGGTAAAGATCGGCCATGAACTGCATCTCGATCTTCACAACCCCTTCTCCTTCGCATTCCTCGCATCGGCCACCCTGGATGTTGAAGGAAAAATATCCGGGCTTGTAACCCCGAACCCTTGATAGCTGCTGGTCTGCATAAAGGTTCCGGATCTCATCGAAAGCCTTGATATACGTTGCCGGGTTTGACCGGGATGATCTTCCTATGGGATTCTGATCAACCAGTTCAACGGATCCGATCCGGTTGTAATCACCTGCAAGCTGGTCGAACTTTCCAGTCCGTTCTGCATATCCATCAAACATCTTTTTCAGTGAAGGATAAAGGATCTTCTTTACCAGGGAAGTCTTTCCCGACCCGCTCACACCGGAAATTGCGGTAAATACATTCAGGGGTATCCTGACATTGAAATTTTTCAGGTTATTCTCGCGGGCTCCTTTTATTTCAATGAATTCTTTCCATTTGCTCCTGCGCCCGGGAACGGGAATGTTCAACCGGTTGTCAAGGTATTTGCCGGTAAGGCTTTCCTTGTCTTTCATCATTTCCTGAAAGGTGCCCTGGAAGATGATCTCGCCGCCATGATGCCCTGCAAGAGGACCGATATCGATCACCTGGTCGGCCGATCGAATGATCTCTTCATCATGTTCAACAACGATAACGGTATTTCCGAGATCCCTTAACCCTGTCAGGACCTTAATAAGCCGCTGCGTATCCCGTGGGTGAAGTCCAATGCTCGGCTCATCCAGAATATACATTGATCCGGTAAGGTTACTGCCGAGCGCCGTTGAAAGGTTGATACGCTGAGATTCTCCCCCCGAAAGGGTGGAGGAAAGCCGGTTTAGCGTAAGATACCCAAGTCCGACATCGGTAAGTACCTCGAGCCGCTTGTTGATCTCTTTTAACAGCCGCCTCGAAACATTCTTTTCAAATTCCGTAAGATCCAGTGTGCAGAAGAAGTCCTTAAGCTCGGTTATCGGGAACAGTACCAGCTCATTGATCGATTTTCCTCCGATCTTTACATACCCTGCATCTTTCCGCAGCCGTGTTCCTTTGCAGTCAGGACAAATTGTTTTTCCGCGGTAACGCGACATCATAACGCGGTACTGCACCTTATAGTTCTGACTTTCCACAAATTCAAAGAATGCCTTCAGCCCATGGAAATATTTATTCCCGGTCCAAAGAAGCTCCCGTTGAGCAGGAGTCAGTTCATAAACCGGTTTATGGATGGGGAAATCGAATTTATACGCATTCATCACCAGTTCATTCTTCCACTCGCTCATTTTTTCTCCCCTCCAGCAGGCAATGGCTTCTTCAAAGATGGACAAGTTCTTGTTTGGGATGACCAGGTCTTCATCAATCCCGATCACAGTGCCAAATCCTTCGCAGGTCTTGCAGGCGCCATAGGGATTATTGAAGGTGAACAGGTTGGCCGAAGGTTCCTCAAAGTCAATTCCATCCGATTCGTACCGGTTTGAAAAAGATCTGCGGATTGTTTTTTCATCGGAAGCCTCAATCATGCAATACCCTTGACTTTCATAATACGCCGTTTGAACCGAATCAGCAATTCTTCCTGAAAGGTCATTGTCAGCGTTGTTTACTGCAAACCGGTCAACCAGGAGGAAGATTTCTTCGCCGGTGCATTTTGTTTCGGGATCGAGTTCATCGATCCGGGTGATCGCGTTGTTCACCATGATCCTTGTAAAGCCTTGCTGGAGCAGGATCTTGCATTTGGCGTTCAGGTCGCCATTATGATCGGAAAGCGGGATGGGAGAGAAGATGCTGATCTTTGTCTCATCCGGCAGCGCCAGGATGTAATCGACAACATCCGTGATGGTATCGCGCCTGACAAGCTTTCCGGAAACGGGAGAATAGGTCTTGCCGAGGCGGGCAAAAAGTAGTTTCATATATTCGTAAACCTCGGTGGAAGTACCAACAGTGGAGCGGGGATTCGATGTATTGACCTTCTGTTCGATCGCAATGGCCGGAGAGATGCCTTTGATATAATCCACATCCGGTTTGCTCATCCGCCCAAGAAACTGGCGGGCATAAGCAGACAGGCTCTCGACATACCTGCGCTGGCCGTCGGCAAACAACGTGTCAAAAGCCAGCGAGGATTTTCCGGATCCCGACAAACCCGAAATAACTATAAATTTATTCCTGGGAATGGCAAGTTGAATATTCTTGAGATTGTTGACCCTTGCGCCTTTGATGATGATAAATTCCTTCGGGTCGAGTGCATCTATGTTTTGAATCATTTCAGTTAGTCATACTAAGAAAGATTGCAAAATTAGACAGAAAATTTGCTTTTATCTTTTTTTTGTTTATTTTTGCGATTCATAAATGTTAAATTCCTGCGAAATATCGTAATTTCGCATACAAACCATAGGAGAACGGCTATAGAGAAAATATCTACCCTTTTTGATTAAAAAAGGAGGCCCCATGAACGCCCAAACAGTCACCGACCAGGAACTGATTGGTAGATATCTAGCCGGAAACCAGTCCAGCCTAGAAAAGTTGATCCGCCGTCATAAGAACCGCATCTTTGCGTATATCCTTATGATCGTAAAAGAAAAGGAACTTGCAGAAGATCTTTTTCAGGATACTTTTATCAAGGTAATCAATACCATCCGCTCCGGTTCCTATAAGGAAGAAGGAAAATTCATCCAATGGGCCATGCGCATCGCCCATAACCTTATCATCGACCATTTCCGCAAAGCAAAAAGGATTCCTACCGTCGAGAACAGGGACGATTTCGATATTTTTGAGAAAGTCCGGATTCCCGTTGAATCCATCGAAGAAAGGATCATCACAGAACAGATCCATAAAGATGTCAAGAAGCTTATCGACTACCTGCCGAAAGAACAACGCGAGGTTCTGGTTATGCGGCATTATGGCGACATGAGTTTCAAGGACATTGCCGAGGTGACGAATGTCAGCATCAACACAGCTCTTGGACGGATGCGCTATGCACTTATCAATTTAAGGAAACTGGTAGAAGAGAAAAATATCATTCTTTCGGTTTAACCTGTTCGAATTCAATAAATTCAGTTAATAGTCCCGGTTGTCCTTCCCTGGCAACCGGGTCTTTTTCCTGCTCCCGGTCCCGGGATTTTCAGATTTTCAAGAAATTTTTTTTAACTGGTAAAATATGGCAGTTCTTTGTCCGTTATTGATGTATCTTAACAACCTAAACCTGATGTTTGCCTATGAAGAAAACCTTAACTCTCTATTCTCTCCCGTCGCTATCTTCCAAATCCAATTCCGGAGCGAGAACCCGGAGACATCAATTAAGAAGAAAAATGGAAAGATGCGGTGTTTCCCCCAGCGAACAGGTAATCAGAAACCTGATGAATTATTCGGCAGCATTGTCTGTATTTAAGACGAGGGAAACAGGTTTCGTAAACCTGGTGATGAACTAAAAAAAAACCCGCCTCGGCGGGTTTTTTTATTAAACTCTTTCTTCCCGGATACGGGCTTTCTTTCCGCGTAAACCGCGGAGGTAAAATATTCTTGCTCTCCTGACGACACCCCTCTTGTTCACTTCAATCTTTTCAATAAAGGGAGATGAGATCGGGAAGATTCTTTCGACGCCAATGTTTCCGGAGATTTTACGTACGGTAAATGTTTCGCTTGCGCCTTTTCCTAAACGCTGCAATACGACGCCCTGGAAGTTCTGGATACGTTCTTTGTTCCCTTCTTTGATCTTATACTGAACAGTGACGGTATCACCGGCCTTGAAAACAGGGTTTTCTTTCTTCGGAATAAATGAGTCTTCTACAAACTTAATGGTTTCTGCGCGATTCATAACTTCAACAATTATTATATGGGGTTCTCACTAAAAAGAGTGCAAATATAGTGATTTTCTTTATTCGCAAACATATGGCTCGAAAAGTTTCCTGTAATTGCGGCAAAATAATGGGTGATTGGATGCCTAACACACCGCCTGATGGAGAACTTGCAAGGTATTAACCTTCCTATGGATTGCCAAAGGACTGATTATTGATTTTTCAGAATCCCGCATCATCCATCAGGCCGGGGCGGCGCTGGCGTGTGCGCTCCAGCGACTGTTCATGCTTCCACTTCACGATCTCCTTTTCGTTTCCTGAAAGCAGGACATCGGGAACTTTCCATCCGCGGAATTCAGCCGGCCGCGTATACACGGGAGGGGAGATCAGGTCATCCTGGAAGGAATCGGAAAGGGCGGAAGTTTCATCGTTCAGCACGCCGGGCATGAGCCTCACAACGGCATCCGTAAGCACGGCAGCCGCGAGTTCTCCCCCTGAGAGGACATAATCCCCGATGGAGATCTCGCGGGTGATGAGATGCTCGCGGATGCGCTCATCAACGCCCTTGTAATGTCCGCAGAGAAGGATGATGTTCTTCATGACCGAGATCCGGTTTGCTACTTTCTGGCTGAGCAGTTCTCCGTCGGGGCTCATGTAAATAATCTCATCGTAAACAGTCTTCTCCTTCAGCTTTTCAATACATTTTGCAACGGGTTCGATCATCATCACCATTCCGGCGCCTCCGCCGAAGGCATAATCATCGACATTCTTATGTTTCCCGGATGCATAATCCCGGATGTTGTGCAGAAAGATCTGCACAATGCCTTTCTCTTTCGCCCGTTTCAGGATCGATTGGCTGAAAGGGCCTTCGAACATTTCGGGGAACAGGGTGAGGATGTCGATCTGCATGGTTCAAACGATTAAAGTAAGACCATCATAGGCAAGACGGATGTTTTCAGGCAGGCGATTGTTTACTTCATCATGGAGTCCGACGAAATGGCTGAGATGCGTCAGGTATGCAGCTTCAGGGTTGAGTTCCTGCAAAAGATCGACGGCTTCGGAAACCGAAAAATGCGAAACATGCCTTGAATTTCGTAAGGCATTAAGTACGATCACTTTCGATCCCCTTATCTTATCTTTCTCTTCTTCCGTAATGGAACTTGCATCTGTGATGTAAGTAAAGTCACCGATCCGGAAACCAAAAACGGGCAGATTTTCGTGCATCACCTGAATGGGCGTGAACTCCACACCGTTGATCATAAATGGCTGGTTGTCTATGTAATGAATCGTCAGCTGGGGGGCTCCGAAATACCTGGACTCTGAAAAAATATAGGGAAACTCAATACGGATGGCTTCCATCACCTGTTTGGTGCCGTATATATCGATCTTTTTATTCAGTACATAATTGAAAGCCCTTACATCATCGAGCCCGGCAATATGATCCCTGTGTTCGTGTGTGAATATAACGGCATCAAGGTTCATCACCTTCTCACGCAACATCTGGATCCGGAAATCAGGCCCGCAATCAATAACAAAGGTACGGTTGCGGATCTGAACCATCACCGAGGTTCTCAGCCTTTTATCGTGTTCATTTTCCGACAGGCATACAGGACAATCACAAGTGATAACAGGGACCCCGATGGAAGTACCCGTTCCTAAGAATGTAACCCTTATCTCGTCTTTCTTTATCGCTTTCCCCATGGCTTTTTTTCGGTATCTTTTTTCAGAAGATCAGTTCATCCACCTGTGCCCGGTCGATCTGTAATTGTTTCTGCATCTCTTCAAGGGTGCTGAAAGGTTTTTCTTCCCGGATGAATTTATGAAAACAGACGGTAGCACTTGATCCGTTCAGTGATTCCGGCGTATCGAACAGGTAGAACTCCACAACGGCGTCAATCGAAGATTCTCCGCGCTTCTTGATGAAACACATTCCGCGGTAGCTGTGGCTTTCATCCAGAACGCTGACGGCATAAACCCCGTTCGGGGGAAGCAATTTGCTCTCTTCCTCGATCCGGATGCTGAAACTCGGGAACCCGATCTCACGAAGTTTCGGGTTCACCTCCTTTATCAGACCTATGATGATATAATGGTGATCCAGGTATGCATTGGCTTTCTGAATATTCCCGTCCAGCAATGCCTTCCTGATCTTTGTCGAGCTTACCGATTCATTCTGGATATCCTGTTCCGGGATCTCTTCCACCTCAAATCCATAATCGGTCCCCAGTTGCCTCAAGGCATCATAGTCGCCTTCGCGGTTATGTCCGAAATGATGATTGAACCCGATGACGATTTTACGCGCATGGATCTTGTTCAGCAATATATTCCTGACAAAATCAATGGATGTGATTTTTGAAAATTCAAGGGTGAAGTCTGCAATGATCAGGTTGTCAAGGCCTGCTTTCCGCAAAAGTTCAATCTTTTCACGCTGCGAATTAATGAGGTACAGGTCTTTGCCAAGCGTCTCAGGATACAATACTTTCCGGGGATGAGGATGGAACGTAATCAGGACTGTTTCTCCGCCCGTTTCATCGGCAAGTTTTTTTAAACGCTGAAGGATAACCTTGTGCCCGATATGGACCCCGTCAAAGGATCCTGTTGTGACGATGGCATTGCGTATGGAATCAGCCTCGTCAAAATTCCTGAATATTTTCAATTCTTCCCCTCTATTTATATCGTTCGTCGTTCTTTTTGGCAAAAAATGCTACTTTCTCAAGTGAAGTGATCATGTCATATTCCTCAAGATAGACGTACGGAGAAACATTCAATGGTTTCGGTGAATAGTTCAGGATCCCTTTTACCCCTGACAGGACCAGCGTTTCGGCGATGGCCGGGGCCTGTTCGGCAGGGACACTGATGATCCCGATGGTTATATTTTCTTTCTTGATGATCTCCGAAATCCGGTCGATGTTGTAGCAGGGAACACCGTCAAAGATCCTGTCGATCTTGTCGGGATTAATGTCGAATGCAGCCACAATGGTCAGCTTGGTCCGTTTTCCTTTGAAATAGCTGATAAATGCTTTCCCCAGGTTCCCAAGCCCGATCACGGCGACTTTCTGCCCTTTTTCTGTATCGATGATGTTTCCGATCATTTCAATCAGTTCCCGGATATCATATCCTTTACGCAGGTTGCCGGAATAGCCGATCAGCATAAGGTCACGCCTGACCTGCACCGGTGTGATATGAAGCATTTGCGCAATCTCGTGTGAAAAGACATGTGTTTTTTCATTTGACAGGATCAGCAACAGCGCCCTTCTGTACTGGCTCAACCGTTCAACGGTCTTATGGGGGAGGTTTTTTAAGATCATGTTTTCGGATTTGTAAGTGAAACAATAAAGGTACTGCCTTTGTCGGGGCTGCTGGTGACTTCAATCTTTCCTCCGTAGTTTTCAGCAAGTTTTTTCACAATGGTTAATCCCAGACCGCTTCCCGATATATTTTTTGTTTTTTCATTCCGGATTCTGACAAAATCGTGGAAAAGTTTTGCCATCTCTGCTTCTGACATCCCGATCCCCGTGTCAACCACCCTGATCCTGACCATTTCACCTTCTTCACCGATGGATATATCAACGGTTCCTCCCTCTTTGTTGTATTTAATGGCATTGGAGATGAGGTTATTGAAGATGATGTCGAT